>DATFHB010000073.1:0-59994 GCA_035248845.1 Amycolatopsis sp.
CGGTGCCCGCTCGACCCGCCGCTCCGGCCACGTCCGATCCGGCAGCCGAATGTCCTCCACGAGGCGATACCACGGCCGATACCGGTGAAACGGCATCGACGAACCCCGCTGCGCATTCCACAACGGCTGATCCACCGGCGCAGGACGAGAAGGCGTACGGACGGGGCGGAGGTCTGGCGGTTCGGCGGCGATGGAGGTCACAAGTCGAGCCTGCTCCGCCGCCCCAAGACGACGTCAGATGGCGAATTTCAGCGGCGCACGCGAGTTGACATACACCTCACCGAGTGTATTTTGAACTATGAATTCCATTGAGTGAATCCAAGATTGAAGCTGCCCGACTGGAGAAGTACATGGATCTCAAGAACCGAGTCGCCGTGGTGACTGGTGGACAGTCGGGACTCGGCGCGGCCAGTGTCGAGATGTTGCTCGACGCGGGAGCGCACGTCGCGCTGATCGACAGGGATGCTTCCGGCGAGCACCCCGCACGTCATCGAGGCCCTGGGGAACTTCTTGAGATCGAGGCTGACGTCTCGTCCGAGCAATCACTGGATCGCGCCTTCAAGCTCATCAAGGCGAACTTCGACACGGTCCATATCTGCGTGAACTGCGCCGGAGTCGCCACGTCGGGCAAGGTCATCAAGGACGGGCAGGCACTCCCTCTCAGCGAGTTCACACGGGCGATCTCGATCAACTTGATCGGCCTGTTCGACGTGTTGCGACGATCCGCCGAGTTGATGATCAACAATGCTCCCGGCGACGCCAGCGAGCGCGGCGTGATCGTCAACGTGGCGTCGATCGCCGCGGACCAGGGTCAGCGAGGACAAGTGGCCTACGCGGCCAGCAAAGCCGGTATTGTCGGCCTGATGCTCCCGGCTGCACGCGATCTGGCTGAGTACGGAATCCGGGTCATGACCATCGCACCAGGCCCTTTCCACACAGGCATGTACGACGGCCTGCCCAGGAAGGTGACGCAGCGCATCGAAAACCTGGCGCTCTTTCCACACCGAACCGGCCGACCCCGCGAGTTCGCCGAACTGGTGAGGCACATCGTCTCGAACGGCTATCTCAACGCCACCACCGTGCAGTTGGATGCCGGCACACGGTTGATCTGATCCACCTCCTCTGCCGACGTCCTTCCTTACCACTCCGTCAGCGCCTATTGTGAAACACTAGTTTTGTTTGTAGTCGAGGTCGGCATGATGAGCAAGGAGCGGCATGACTGACGGTGTCATTGCGACGGGGGCAGGTGCCCGGCAATCCGCGTCGCGAGGAGTGCTCGGGGCGCTGATCCGCCAGCCCCTGTTGCGGGTGATCGTCCGACGAGTGCTGATCGCAGCGCCCCTGCTGCTGGTTATCTCGATGTTGAGTTTCGTCCTCGTGTCGCTGATCCCCGGCGACGCCGCTCGGGCGATCCTCGGTACCCAAGCAACCGAAGACCAATACCAGGCGTTGCGCCACAGTTTGGGCCTGGACCTGCCGCTGTACCAGCAATACTGGCAATGGCTGACCCACGCGATACACGGTGATCTGGGCTCATCCCTGTTCTCCGGCCAGACCGTCACCGACGCGATCTCCCAACGGCTGCCGGTCACGCTTTCGCTCATGCTAGGAGCTCTCCTGGTGTCGCTGATCGTCGGCGTGTCACTGGGTGTGTTCTCAGCGGTCCGCGGCGGGGTGCTCGGCCGGACCGTCGACGGGTTGGGACTGCTGGGATTCGCGCTGCCGAACTTCTGGGTCGGCGCAATGCTGATCGTCATCTTCGCGGTCGAGTTGCGCTGGTTGCCGCCGACGGGCTACGTGAACTTCACCGACTCCCCGAGCGACTGGGCGAGCTCGCTGGTCCTGCCCGTGTTCGCGCTGGCACTGAGCGGAATCGCGGCAGTGGCCAAGCAGACCCGCGAGGCCATGCTCGATGTGCTCGCCAGCGAGTACATCCGGATGGCACGGGCCAACGGCATCCGCTACCACTCGATCGTCTTCATCAACGCGCTGAAGAACGCCTCTGTTGTCGTGGTCACCATCCTCGGCCTGCAAGCCGTTGGCTTGCTCGGCGGCACCGTCGTGGTGGAGAACGTGTTCGCGCTGCCGGGCCTCGGCGGGCTCGCCGTCAGCAGTACCGCGCAGCATGACCTGCCGGTCATTCAGGGCATCGTCATCTACTTCACTCTCCTCGTCGTGGTGATCAACTTGATCGTCGACATCGCCTACACGTGGCTGAACCCGAAGGTGCGCACCTCATGACTGTTACCTCTGTCGTAGATACGGGCAGCAGCACGATGGCGGCCGTCGAGTCGCCGCGCTTCTGGCGCCGGCTGCTGAGCCGTAAGCTCGCGATCGTCTGCCTGGTGTTTCTCGCGGTGATCACAGCCATTGCGATCATCGCGCCGATCGTCATGCCAGATGTCGCCGGCCAGTTCGCCGGCGACCTCCTTTCCGCCAGCCAGGGGCCATCCGCAGCACACCTGCTGGGCACCGACTCGCTGGGCCGCGATGTGCTCGAGCGGCTCCTGGTCGGCACCCGGGTCACGTTGATCGGCGTGGGCGAGGCGCTGGCCACCGCCTTGCTGCTCGGGGTACCGATAGGCCTGATCGCCGGCTACGTCGGCGGGCGGGTCGACCGCGTCGTCGGGTGGCTGGCAGACCTGACCTTCTCGATGCCGGCGATCATCATCATCCTCGTGGTGCTGTCGGTGTTCCCGCAGAACACCGCTGCCGCCATGATCACGCTCGGCGTGATCGTCGCACCGGGGCTGATGCGCATCGTCCGCTCGGCAACACTCCCTGTGCGGGAAGAGCTTTACGTCGCCGCGGCCCGCGTATCGGGCCTGTCGCGGACCTACATCATCTTCCGGCACATCCTCCCCCGCGTTGCCGGACCGATCATCGTGCAGGCCTCGTTGCTCGCCGCGGTCGCCCTCCTGGCCCAGACCGGCCTGGCATTCCTCGGCCTCCTCACACCGCTGCCGGAGCCGTCCTGGGGAGGCATGATCGGCGACGGCATCCAGAACATCGAGCTGCAGCCCTGGCTGATCTGGCCGCCCGGGATCATCACGGCGCTGACCATCCTTGTCCTCGCGCTGCTCGGCGACGTCGTCCGCGACGCCAGCGCCGAAGGCTGGGCCGCCGCACCCGCGCGCCGCACGAAGCACCGCGCCAAAGCGACAACCACCAAGCCCGCTACCGGGGCGCTGCTGTCGATCGAGAACCTCAATGTCGTTTTCGACATGCCGACCGGGCCGGTAAGCGTTCTCGATGACGTGACCCTGGCGCTCCGGCATGGCGAGACCGTCGGACTGGTCGGCGAGTCCGGCTGCGGGAAGACGATCACCGCGATGGCGGTGCTCGGCCTGCTGCCCGGTACCGGCCGGATCAACGGCGGCCGGATCTCCTTCGGCGGGAAGGACCTCGCTTCCTTGCCGGACAAGGAACTCGAGCGCATCCGCGGGCGCGAGATCGGGCTGGTCTCCCAGGAACCGATGATCAGCCTGAACCCTGTGTTCCGGGTCGACTGGCAACTCGCCCAAGCGGTGCGCACACACCACCCCAAGCTCAGCCGGCACCAGGTCAAGCAGCGAGTCATCGAGTTGCTGCACCTGGTTCGCCTGCCCGATCCCGAAATGGTCGCCAGCCGCTACCCGCACGAGCTCTCCGGCGGCATGGCTCAACGTGTCGCGATCGCGCGTGCGCTGGCCGGTGACCCGAAGCTGCTCATCGCCGACGAGCCGACCACGGCGCTCGACGTCACCGTGCAGGCCGAGATCCTCGACCTGCTTCGCGAGCTGCAGCTGACCGGCAACATGGCGATCCTGCTCGTCACCCACGACTGGGGCGTGGCCACCGACCTCTGCGACCGTGCCGTCGTCATGTACGCCGGCCAGGTCGTCGAACAGGCGGCCCTGTCGCCCATCGTCCACGGGCCGCTGCACCCTTACACCGAGGCTTTGCTCGCCGCCAACCCACACAACACCGAGCCCGGCGAGGGCACCGGGATGTTGCCGGCAATCCATGGCACTGTGCCGAAACCCGGGCAGTGGCCGACCGGATGCCATTTCCACCCCCGGTGTCGCTACCGGACAGAGGCCTGTATCGAGTCGGCCGTCCCGCTCGAGACACCCGCGCCCAAGCACCAGACGCGCTGCATCCACCACGATCGGCTCACTCTGCTGCGCTGAACGCGGAACCGGCCGGGTGTTACCCACGGCTGCAGGCGATCCGATGTGCGAGGGTCGCCGCGGCGTCGTCGGCACCCAGCCCTTCGAGCTCAGCTGCCAGGCGCGTGCATGCTTGCACATCGTCCACGCGCCGCCGACCGCACCGTTCGGCCAGGATGCTGAAGGCGATCGCGTCGAAGCGCTGAAGGATGCCCAGCACTACGACGACGCTGTCGACATCGGTGACCGAAACCCGCATCGCTACCCGACACCCGATGCGGCAGTTGTCGTCGGCTGCCGGATCGTCGCCCGTCGGGCACGGCTTCCGCCCGACCCGGTTGGCGGCCGCACGCCAGAGCCGCCTCCACCGCGCCAGGTCCCGCAATTCGCCGGGCACGGGCGGGAGTCGCTGGTGCCCGTCGATATAGGCGACCACGGCAGAGATCAGGGCTTTCACTACCTTCCAGGAGCTGGGCACGTTCGTCCCGCGCTGCCAATCGCTCAGGCGCTGCGGCGTTACCTCAGGACAATTGGCTTCCAAGCGCGCGGCCAAACGGTCGAGTGTCAGGCCGGATCGCCTGATCAGCTCACGCAAACCCGCGGCAAACAGCCGGCGGCTCGAATCACACATGCGACCTCCCCAGCACCGACGCCTCTCCCCTTGAGGCAATATAAAAGTTGCATTCCAGTAGGTGATACCCGCGAATCTACCAGCTCGAGGCAGCAGGGCAGAGCCGTCGCCAAGGTGACTTATCCGGTTCTGGCCGATATTCGCGCCAACCTACCGAGCTTCGCGCTCGTTGGCTATCTGCTTCAGTTCGCGCACGTCGGCGGAGATCTGTTCGAGATGCTCGAGCACCACGGCCAGTTGCGCGGAGACTGCTTTGGATTCAACGCCGATCCCGGCCGCCGCGGCATCGGCAGCCGCCGCCGACTCTTCCGCCGACCTCCCGTGCAACACCGAGTCGAGATGGTCCGGCGGCCAGCCAAGCCCGGCCGAAACGGCGCCGAGCGTGAGGGCCGACCGGCGCCGCGGCTTGTAGTTGTAGGTCAACTCCCTGATGGTCGCCGCCGAGACCCCGGATCGCTTCACCAGATCCTGCTGCCCGATACCGAGTTCCTCGAGCCGGTCCCTGATGACTTTGGCGACCGTGTCCCAATCCTGCCCTTGCACAATGCTCCCTCGTGATCCGACATCCAGCAATAACAGCGCAGATGTTGCCGCATCAAATGTCTTGCATGACAGCACAAAAGTCCGCCGCCACAACCGCAATGTCGCTCGAAATCGGCCTCATTCAGACGAATTCTACGAGTGGGCCGACATCATCGGGACAACACCTTCGCCAATAACGTCGCGAGCGTAGCGCCGAAATTCGCGCTCAGGCAACCGGACAGCCGCCAATATCCGCCATCCTGGGCAATTCGCCACTATTGGCGCTTATACAAGCTCTCGCTGGTGTCATTCGAACACAAGACGGCGTTTGCGCCGTTGTTTCAGGGAGTTTTCCGGCTCCCACAGCCGGACTCAGCGTGAAGATCATCATGCGCAGATAGGTCAAAACCGTGCGCGAAACGTACAGCCGGAGGCCAGTTACATCGCTACCGTCGGAGTCCCGACGAGGTGAAAGAGGGAGTCGCAGCGATTATGGAAGTGGACCGCAACCAGCCGATCTCGCAAGTCATCCGAGCAGCCAGACGCGAGCGCAAGCTGAGCCAGTACACCTTGGCCAGCGAGCTTGCCACCATCTCGGGGCGGCCGACCATCACCCGCGATCTCGTGGCCCGCTGGGAGCGCGGCCACCAGATTCCCCGTGCCGGCACGCGGCAGTGGTTGTCCGTCGTCCTGCAGATCCCCCGTGAGCAGCTGGACATCGCTGCCGTCGCGGCGCGCAGGCGTAGCCGTCTCGGGCACGCCGTCGTGACCGAGAACGCGCCGGCCGCGGCGGGCCATGCGCGACGTGCACAAGGCACTCCGCCGCTGCTGCCGGTGTTCCGCTCGAGGGTCCAAGGCGGCATCCTCGCCACCATCCTGCTCAACCCTGACCGATCGTTCAGCCTCACCGAGCTGGCGGAGCGTGCCGGAGCGTCGCTGGCTTCCGTCGACAAGGAGAACAGGCTCCTCGAGCGAGCCGGGCTCCTGACCAGCCGGCGCGACGGCACGATCCGGCTGATGCGAGCGGCCGACCATCACGGCGCGCTGATCGGTCCACTCACCGAGCTGATGCGCGTGACCTACGGCGTACCGCAGATCCTGGGTGAGGAATTCGGCGCGGTGCCCGGCGTAGCCCGCATTGTGCTGGGCGGCACCTGGGCCGCCCGCTTCGCGGGGATCCCTGGCCCGGAGCCGGACAGCATCGAACTCCTCATCGCGATCCCGCCGGGCAAGGCCGTCGACGAGAGTGCGCTGGGCGTCGCGGCGCGGCGCGCCGAACAGCGTCTGAAACGACCACTGAAACACACCACCGTGACCCTTGACCGCGATTTCGACACCCTGCGCATCCCCCACCAACGGCCGGGCCACCCAGTTGTGGAAGTCGCGGCGATCCGGCCGCGCACCGCACCTCGTCCGTCCACTATGGAGCTGGATGGGCGCGACAAGATCCACAATCTCATCCGGGCCGGACAACTGGAGATGGTCGGCGGGCCGGGCGCGAACGGCCAGCCCTTCCTCGACCTGGCGGCCAAGCACATCACTTCGGCCGAGCGGATCGGTGAGCAGGCGCCCGATTCCACGTTCATCCTGCTGGCGCAGGCGGCGCAGCTGATCGGATCCGCATTGCTGGGTCAGCAGGGCCTGCGCGCGTCGGCCAACGCAGCCGCCCATGTCGTGGGAACTGCGGTGACCGCCCAGTTCGGCCACCAGTTCGCCCAAATCGAGCTCCTACGGCGACGAAGCCGCGAACTCGACATTCCGACCAGCCGGGACAGCCACGTCACACCCACGGAGGTGAACACCTATTTGCGCACCCTGCGCTCGCTGCTTGCCACGGCGACGCAGCTCACTGTGAAGCTCGGCCTCTTCAGCTGACGAGCCGGCGGCTGGGAAGGCGGAATTGGCCTTCTCCGGCTGCTGGCCGGGACATGGTCTTCTTGCGGTCGCTGATCATCGTCGAATTTCTTGAGAAGACTGCTCGACCGGCCACAACACTGATGGCGTCGCCGGATGACCGTCTGTTCCAGACATCGAATCTGATGGGCGCCTCGCTCGGTACCGCCGCCTTGAGCACCGTCGCGGTGGCAGTGACAGCTCACGCGACGGATCCGAAGACGACAGCCGCGATCGCGCACGGTTACGCGATCGCGTCCGCGTGCGCGACCGGCGTACTGCTCGCCGGCGCTCTGTTCATTGCCCTTTTCCTCCGCGGCAGCCGGTACGTCGACTACGGCGAGGTCGAAACCATGGCGGAATCCGCGCGCTGACTCATTTCGACACGACGAGCGTGTCGACCTTCGCAAGCACCAACCGCAGCGCCCGCAGGTGCGCGAGCAGGCGCTCATGGCCTTCCTCCGTGATCCACACCCAGCCATGCCGCTGCTCGTCGCGGCGGGTTTCGATGTAGCCCACTTCGCGCAGGCGCCGGAGGTGGCGTTGAAGCTCGGGTTGCGCTACCTCGACCGTGTCCGCGACCTCGTCGATACGCCGCGACGCAGGCCGGACGAGCGCCGCGGCGATCAGCAGCCGGGTGGGATCGGTCAGCACGCGGTCCAACCTCGGCAAGGCCTCGGCCAGGTGCGTTGTGGTGGTCAACTCAGTCCTCCGCGCCGACTCAGCGTGACAAGGCGCTACCGTGAGCGCTCAAATAAGCTGTCGGCGCCATCGTAGCGCGCATCGAACGCACGCGGTTGCCAAATCGCATCCACGGATGGACTCCACAGTGAAATCGTGATTTCATTACGACGTCTGGTGGTGTGTACTGGATCACCTAGGAGGTGCGCGGTGACCGACAAGCCGGATCGGATCAAGGTGCGTGAGCTCATCTCGCGCGTGCAGCGGGGCCAGTTCGACGTGCTGGAGTTCCAGCGGATCTTCAATCGTGACCAAGCCTGGGTGCGTGACCTCGTCGACTCGCTTGTCCACGGCATCCCCCTCGGCGCCCTGCTGCTGTGGGAACCCGAAGGTGACACTCCCCCGCCACAGGGCCGCTACCAGGCGTCATCCGACGCTCAGTGGTGGATTGTGGACGGACAGCAGCGGGTCACGGCGATACTGGCCGCACTCGGCGTCAGACCGCCGTGGTTCCCCGACGGCCGGTGGGTCTCGTGTGGCGGCGACCAGCTGCGAGTGCTCGTCGGAGCGGACGACGACGGGCACGCGGTGATCAGCGACCGTCGGCACCGGAACTCGAACGTACCGTTGGCGAGACTGGCGTTTGCGGACAACCACGACTTCCTGGCCATCCTGCGGGACGCCGGCTTCCCCAGCGAGGGCGACTTCATGCTGGAGGTTCGAGACCTACGGCAGAAGATCCTGGACTCCGAGCTGCTGCTGGAGTGGATGCCCGGCGAACTCGAGAACGCGTTCCTGGCGTTCAAGCGCCGCAACTCGCGTTCCACCCAGCTGGCGCTGCGGCCCGACGAGCTCGAACTCGCCGTGCTCGCGAGCCGCTTCGGGCCGCTGCTGCGCGACTACGTCGACCCGGCGCTCGCGGACGCCGAGGCACACAACCTGGGCAAGGCGTTCACGCGCCGGAGGATGAACAACGCGGTGCAGCGCATGCTGCCCGCCGGCCAGCGGAAGTTGCGCGCCGCGCATATCGACGGCGATGTGGTGCGCAACGCCGCCGAGCGCCTCCGGCACGCGTCGTCGTTGACGGTCGGCTACCTGCACGAACACGGGCTCGTCCACGACGAACTCCTCGCCAGCCCGGCGGTCGTCGATATCCTCCTCGCCCTGTTCGACCAGGCCGAGGAGGCCACCTCGGACCTGTTCCCGGTGTGCTGGCTGGCGCATGTCGCCGCCGGGAACCTCTTCTACGGGCGCCCCGGTATCCAGCGCAAGACAGTCGAGGCCATCCTGCGAGCGGACTCCTATGAGACGATCAAGGCGGGAATCGCCGCCGAAGTGCCGGACGGGCCGCCGCCGGCCGTGAGCGCACGGGACCTCGTGACACACACGCGCCGGTCCAACTTCGGTACCTATGGGTGCCTTTTCGCACTGGCCAGCGCGACCGGAACGACACGCGATCCCGCCGCCCCGGAAATCCGGTACCCGGACCCCAGCCTGCGACTGCGGCCGCTGTGCCGGAAACCGGTCGGCGGACTGCTCGCTCACTACGCGTTCATGACCGAGCACACCGCGGAGATCGTCGCCGACAACGGCGGCTGGACCCGCGATACGTACGAGAAACTGCGCCCGGACGAACGGACACTGGCCGCGCACTGCCTGCCGGTTCCGCCGCCGGGGCTGTCCGCCAAGGAGGTCGCCGCCTGGCTGCGGCACGAGCGGACACCCCTGCTTGCACGGCGCATCAACGCTTTCCTGGCCGATATCGGACCGCTGCGCTGACCAACCCTTCGTTCATACAGATTTTCTTATCTAACAAGCAGTCGTCCAGTGATGTGACCAGACGGAGCCGCAGTAGCGGCCCCGGCGAGGAGGATCATGCGGACTACGGGCTACCGCGAGCACTTCGGCTGGACGGTGAACGAGGAGGAGAACGCTCCGCGCCTGGTACTGGGTCATAACATGGTCGCGCTCGCGATGGCCCGCACCACCGGCGGCGTCGTGCTGGATTACCTGTGTCGCCACGACACGCGCGGGCCGGTCCTCGAACTCGATCCCGGCACGTGGGTGTTCCTGGCCGACTCCAACGGGCTTGTGCTCAACGCCGCCGATCTGCCCGACGGCGTGAGGCTGCTCGGCTGTGGCACGGCAATCCCGGTACCGCTGACCGCGAGACACCTGCCGGTACGCTGGGTCGTTGCTCCCAACGTGCGGCAGCGCTGGCTTCCCAGCCTCGCCGCACTGGTCGCGGCGGCACAGACGACAGCCGGATCCCGCTGATATGAGCGCGGTGTGGTGCGGTGGAGGTTGTCCGACGACCGAACGCATGTCACTATCTGAAATTGAAGTTGCATTTGTGTGCAGGGCCGGACCTGGGCAACCGGCAAGCGCCCGCCGACAAGGGAGTCGCGACGCATGACTACAGCACCCGAGCACCCACTACTCGAGGTCAAGAACCTCAACGTCGTCTTCGACAGCGGCCGCCAACGCACCCCCCTGCGCGCGGTCGACGACGTGAACCTCGCCGTGGCGAAAGGCGAAACGGTCGGCCTGGTGGGCGAATCGGGTTCCGGGAAGACGACGATCGGCCGCGCCGTCCTGGGCCTGACCGAGCCGAGCGCGGGCAACGTCTTCTTCGAGGGCGACGACATCACCCACGCAAGCTGGAAGCGGCGGCGCGCCCTGTCCAGGGACCTCCAGGTGGTGTTCCAGGATCCCTACAGCTCGCTGAACCCGGCCAGGACGATCGGGCAGACGCTGTCGGAGACCCTGCGCGTGCACCACCGGTACTCCCGCGCCGAGACCGAGGAGCGCGTGGTCGTCCAGCTCGAGAAGGTCGGGCTCGACCGCTCCGCGATCGCGCGCTATCCGGCCCACTTCTCCGGCGGTCAGCGGCAGCGGATCGCCATCGCCCGGGCGCTGATCTCGGAGCCCCGGCTCGTCATCTGTGACGAACCGGTCAGCGCCCTCGACCTGTCGGTGCAGGCCCAGGTGCTCAACCTGTTCCGGAAACTCCAGCAGGAATCCTCGCTGAGCTACCTGTTCATCGCCCACGACCTCGCCGTCGTGCGCTTCCTGTCGCAGCGCATCGTCGTCCTCTACCGCGGCCAGATCATGGAGCAGGGCCCCTCGGAGGCCGTCTACCTGCGGCCACTGCACCCCTACACGCAGGCGTTGCTGGCCGCCGCCCCCGTGCCGGAGCCGGCCGAGCAGAAGAAGCGCCGCGAGGAGCGCCACAAGCACACCACGGCGCCCTCGTCGACGGCCGCCGGCAGGGTCGGCTGCCCGTTCGCGACTCGCTGTCCCCACGTGATCGACCGCTGCCGTACCGAGCGGCCGGCGCTCGAGGCCGCTCCCGACAACACGCTCGTGGCCTGCCACCGGTGGTCGGAGGTCAACCACATCGGAAAGCCCCGTGCGAGCGAGCTGACCGGGTCGAAGTCCCAGGTCGCGTAACCGAGCGGACGGGCGGCGCTTCTGCAATCGCAGCAGCGCCGCCCCCTGGAGCCACCGTCAGGAGAGCTTCTCGTACAGGGTCACGACGGCGGCACTTCCACCACCGACGTTGTGCTGCAGCCCCAGCGTCGCGCCGTCCACCTGGCGCGCACCCGCTTGACCGCGCAGCTGCCACGTCAGTTCTGCGCACTGGGCGAGTCCGGTCGCGCCGAGCGGGTGTCCCTTCGACAGCAGGCCCCCCGACGGGTTGGTGACCACACGGCCTCCGTAGGTGTTATCCCCATCTGCGATGAACTTCTCGGCAGTGCCTTCCTCGGTAAGTCCCAGGACTTCGTAGGTGAGCAGTTCGTTGGGCGTAAAGCAGTCGTGCAATTCCACCACGGGGATGTCTTCGGGGCCGACGCCGGCCTGTTCGTACACCCGTCGCGCCGCGTCACGCACGATGCCGGTCCAAGCCCAGCCGTCCCTGTCCCGCTCGAGTGAATCCGGGGTATCCGTGGTCATCGCCTGCGCCCTGATCACCACGTCCGCACGGAGCCCGTGGCGGCGAGCGAACTCCGAACTGCACAGCACCGCAGCCGCCGCGCCGCAGGTGGGTGGCGCGCATTGCAGCTTGGTCAGCACACCGCACACGCGCGGCGAGTCGAGCACGTCGTCCAGCGTGACCGAGTCCCGGAACACGGCGTAGGGGTTGTGCGCGGCGTGCTTGCGCGCCTTGACCGAGATTGCGGCGAAAGTCTCGGGCTTGGCTCCGTACCTTTCCATGTAGGCATCGGCCGCCTTGGCGAACCACTTCAGCGTCGGCGGGGCGGAATCATAGCCCGGGCGCTTCGCGCCGATGACCTTGTCGATGTGGGAAATCGGATCCGGCCGGTCCGTCCAGACACTGTTGAGGGAGCCCGGGCGCATTTGCTCGAAGCCGAGCGCCAGCACGCATTCGGCTGCGCCGCTTTCGACCGTTTGCCGCGCGAGCCACAGCGCCGTCGAGCCGGAGGAGCAGTTGTTGTTGACATTGATCACCGGCACTCCCGTCATACCCACCCGGTACGCCGCAAGCTGTCCGCTGGTCGAATCGCCATACACGTAGCCCGCGTAGACCTGCTGCACCTGCCCGTAGTCGAGGCCCGCATCCTTGAGCGCCGCCTTGATCGCTCGCTCCGACATCACGTCGTAGGGATCGGCCTTCCTCGGCGTGGCGAACGGCACCATCCCGACACCGACAATATGCGCTCCACGACCCATGCGTTCCGCTCCGATCCATGCGTGAAAATACGAGTCACCACAACTCAATGGATTTCAAAGAGGAAAGACAAAGTCAGCTCGCTATTGAGTCTGAGGTAAGTATAGACCACCAGACCGTGCGCAGGTATTTGTTGCGTTACGCGCAACCGCCGGCACTCCGACGCCACACGACCAACTCGCCCGTCCCCGCCGTCCCACCGGGCCGTGTCGTGACCACCCGCCCGACGCGGGTGAACCCGAGGCGTCGCGGGATGAGTCCACTTCGGACGTTGGCCGGGTCGTGGTGGATCTCGACGAACCGGGCGCCGACGCGGAATGCCTCGGCGGTCAGCAGTGCCGCGGCCCTGGTCGCGACGCCGTGGCCGGTCGCATCGTCGGCGAGCCAGTAGCCGATCTCCAGGCCGCCCTCGCCGATACGCCGCATGATGCTGCCGCATCCGGCGACCGTATCCGCGGCGCCGAGGATCGCGTACGAGAACGCCGTGCCGTCGCGCCATTCCGTGTGCGCGAGGGCGAGGAACGACGCGGCGTCGGCCTCGCTGTAGCCGCCGACAGCCCACGGCATGAACGGCGTCAGGTGCTCGAGCGAGTCGTTCACCGCTTCGTGCAGGTCCGCGACGTCGTCGGAGCGCCAGCGGCGCAGCCGTACCGGACCGTCGGTCAGGGCTTCGGCGGGCTCCATCCCGCCATCATCGCCGGAACGAAGCCGCGGGCGCACCCTAATTGCTGATGATGCTGTCCGGGATCGGTGCGTCCGAGCGCAGCGCGTCGAACAGTTGCTTCGACTTGGCCTTGTCCCAGTTCTCCGCCGACGCCGACGTGACGGGCACGGTCGTGGTGACCACGCCGCCGTCCGAGATGCCGCGCATGTCCCAGGCGAGCGCCAGCAGGGTCTGCAGGTGGTCGCCGTTGTCCATGGTCAGCGCGTCGGGCGCGGACGAGAGCAGCGGGAAGAAGTGGAACGGGTTGAGCAGCACACCCGGCGTCGCGATCTGGCTGGTCAGCGCGCCGATGAACTTGCGCTGGTTCTCCACCCGGTCGAGGTCCGACCGCGGCGTGGCGGTGCTGTGCCGCATCCGCACGAAGCCCAGCGCGTGCGCACCATCGAGGGTCTGGCAGCCGGCCGGGATGCTGATGTTGGTGTAGTCGTCGTGCATCGCCTCGGGGATGCACATGTCCACCCCGCCGATCGCATCGACGATGTTGGCGAACCCGCCGAAGCCGATCTCGGCGTAGTGGTCGATGCGCAGCCCGGTGGCCTGCTCGACGGTCTTGACCAGCAGTTGCGGCCCGCCGATCGAGAACGCCGAGTTGATCTTACCGCGGCCGTGGCCGGGGATCGCCACGTCCGAGTCGCGGGGCAGGCTGAGCAGCGTCGGCTTGGTGCTGTTGTCGGTGAGGTGCGCGATCATGATCGTGTCGGTGCGCGAGCCACCGCCCGCGGCAGCGCTGTCACCGGTGGACAGCTGCTGCTCCTGCTCGGGCGTGAGCCCGTCGCGGCTGTCCGAGCCGACGACCAGCCAATTCGTTCCCGACGCCGCGGCGGGACGGCCGGCGTAGTCCGACAGCGCGGCGACCCGGTTGATCGAGGAGTCGAGATAGATCCAGACGGCGACCCAGAAAACGACGAAGACCAGCAGCAGCGCGAGCAGGATCTTGCCGATGCCGAACCGGCGTTTGCGGCGCGGCCGCGGCGGTGGCGGGTAGCCGTCACCAGGCGGTGGACCGTCCGGCCGCACGGGCATCGCGCGCGTCTGCGGGCGCGGCGCTGCCTGCCGGCCGGGCAGCGGCATCATCTGCGCCCGCTGATGCTGCCGGGGCCCTCGTGGGCCCGGTGGGTAGTCGCCGCCGTAACTCATCCGTTTCACCTGTCCCCGACTCGGCTGCGGTGCCCAGTGAACCGCAAACCTCGACAAGGGGGACGTTCAGCACCCCGAAAGGGTTGTGCCGGATCACCTCGGCAGGCGTAACCGCTGGTCCGGATCGGTGTCCCAGACTGTGAGCGGGGACACGCCCGCCGCGTCGAGGCCGAACTCGCGGACGATGCGGTTCCAGGTGCCGGCCCGCAGCAGCATCGCGTGCAGCTCCGAGCCGACTTCGAACCGGGCGAGCCGGGCCGCGACGTGCTGTGCGCGGGCTGCGTAGGCGTAGGACTCGGCCGGGCTGGTGACCGGGTCCCGCGTGCCGTGCGCGATGACCACGGTGCGCTCTTTGACTGGTTCGACCGGTTCGTCCCGCGGGGTCCACGGGGCGAGCGCGCACACGGCGGTCACGGCCGGGTCGTCGGCGACCCGCAGTGCGACGCGGCCGCCCATCGAGTGGCCGACCAGGTAAACCGGCACGCCCGGCCGCTCCGCGCGGATCCGCTCCAGCGCCCACCGCGCGTCCTCGACGGGGTGCAGGTCGGGCTCGTTCCAGCCGCGGACCCGGTTGCGCAGCAGCCGGACTTCGACGCCGTGCGGCGCCACGGCGCGGTGCAGAGCACGAGCGACGGGGACCATCCGCAGGTAGGCCAGGTTCCGCGGCCGCACCTGCGACAGTCCGGCTTCGGCGCCGCCGTGCAGCACGAGCGCCACCGCACGGACCGGAGCCCGCGCAGCCCAGGTGCCAAGGCTCGGCGTCATATACGGATCAACGCGCGAGGCCGTGAATTCTTTCCGGATAGGGTCTCCGACGTGATCGCGGATCTGGTGGCTCAGGCGGTGCGAGACGCCGAGACGAACAACAAGACCGAGCTCGGCCAGGCCGCCCACCTCCTGCTTTCGTGCCTGCGGCGGGACGGGCTGGTGTACACGGCCGGCGCCGGGCACTCGCTCGCCGCCGTGGCCGAGACGTTCTACCGCGCCGGTGGGCTGGCCTGCGTGTATCCGCTGTACCACGCGGACCTGCTGCCGCTGCACGGCGCGCAGGGCAGCACAGCCGCCGAACGGCGCAGCGGGCTCGCGGCGCAGGTGCTCCGGGACGCGGCACCGGGACCGGCCGACGTGCTGGTTGTGTTCTCCAACTCGGGCGCCAACCCGTACCCCGTCGAGCTGGCAGCCGGGGCCCGCGCACCCGTGATCGCCGTGACGTCGCGGGCTTCGGTGGCCGCCGCGCCCCGCCGCGCGGCGAGCACGCTGCTCGACCACGCCGACATCGTGGTGGACACGGGCGTCCGGCCCGGCGACGCGAGCTTTCCGCCCGGGCAGCCCCGCACGGCCGCGCTGTCCACCGTGCTCAACGCGGCCCTCTGGAACGCCGCCCTCGCGCACCTGCTCATCATCGCCGACGTGGACGTACCGCTGTGGCGCAGCTCCAACATCCCCGGCGGGGATGAGGCGAACGTCGCGCTGCTCGCCCGCTACCGACCGCGGGTTCCCGCGCTGCGCTGACTCACGCCGCAGGCGCGTACCGCAGGGTCCCCGCGACGGACGCGCCCCCGGGCACGTCCTCGTGCCGGACCGCGAGCAGCCGGGCGCCCGACAGCCACGCCCGGCGGGCGATTTCGTCGACGACACCACCCGCGCCGCCCACCGAGTCCGTGAACGTCACCTCGCCACGCTCGTCGACCTCGCCCCGGACTCCCACGTCGACGTCGAGGAAGAGCGTGTCGACGGCGCCGCGGGTCGCGAAACGGGCCAGATCCGCGACGTCGAGCGACGTGCGACCCTGCTGGGAACGTTCGGCGAAGATCTGCTTCTCCCGTTCCAGCCGATCGGCGTACCAGCCGTCGAGGATGTCTCGGGCAGCGGCGACCAGTTCGCCGTCGCTGCGGCCCTCCGGGCTTCCGGGCACGCTGTGCGGCACGAGGTCCGGATACCGGCAGTGGACGCGGAAGATGCTGTCGAGCGGCTCCGTCGCGGCGAGCACCAGCGGTACCCCGTGCCCGGGCAGCACCTCGCGCAAGGCGGCGTCGACCAGCCGCGAGAACTGCGCCATACGCAGCTTGTGCCCCTCCGAACCCTGTACCCGGCGGATCGGCGCCCGGTCGCGGATCGACGACTTGCCGACCGCGCTCGCCACATCCGCGGGCAGGTCCGGCACGCTCACCTCACGCGCGGGAGCGTCGGGCACGGTCTCCAGCAGCCGGACCGAACCCTGGGCGAGCGCCAGCACGAACGCGGTCTGGGGGAAGGTCACCGCGCGCATGAGCGGCTTGACGAAGAACCGGGTCCCGCTGACGACGGCCGGCGTCAGCCGGTTCGGCAGCCGGAAACTCCGCAGCGAATTCGGAGTGGCGAACACCGCGAGGCTGCGGGCCTGGTGCCGCCAGAACCCCCCGGAATCGTCGTCCTCCAGCACGGCGAGCTGCTCCGACAGCCCCGCCAGAACCCCCCTGTCCACGTCCCCCAGCTGCGCCAGCGCGTCCCGGACCCCGTTCTTGTAAGCGATCCGCTCCGCGTCGCCCGGCGATTCGGGCATCGTCTCCAGATAGATCGACACGGCGGCGGGAGCGTCGGTCTGCCACAGCGCGTCGATTTCGGAGCGCGTCGGAATGTCGGTATACAGCGTCATGCGTCCCTCCTCGGCGAGGCGAGCTCGTTGCCCACTGGGTTACCAATCCGACCAAAAGTAGCTCACTACGCCGCCGCGGGTTCCTCCGCGAACTGAGTGTGGTACAGCTCGGCGTAGCGGCCGTGCGCGGCGAGCAGTTGCTCGTGCGTGCCGCGCTCGACGATCCGGCCGGACTCGACCACCAGGATCTGGTCGGCGGCCCGCACCGTGGACAGCCGGTGCGCGATGACCAGCGCCGTCCGGCCCTCGAGCGCGTACGTGAGCGCCTCGCCGACGGCGGCCTCGGACTCCGAATCCAGGTGCGCCGTCGCCTCGTCCAGGACGATCACCCGAGGTTGCGCGAGCAGCAGCCGGGCGATGGTGAGCCGCTGCCGTTCGCCGCCGGACAGCCGATAGCCGCGCTCCCCCACCACGGTGTCGAGACCGTCGGGCAGGCCGCGGACCAGCTCGGACAGCCGCGCCTGCTCGAGCGCGTCCCAGATCTCGTCCTCACCGGCCCCCGGCCGCGCGTACTCGAGGTTCCCTCGGATCGTGTCGTGGAAGAGGTGCCCGTCCTGCGTCACTACACCCACGGTCGCCCGGATCGCGCCGAAGCTCAGGTCCCGCACGTCCACATCGGACAACCGGACGGTGCCCGAGTCGGCGTCGTAGAGCCGCGGCACCAGCGACGCGATCGTCGACTTCCCGGCACCCGACGAGCCGACCAGCGCGACCATCTCGCCCGGCTCGGCACGGAAGCTCACCCCGTGCAGCACCTCTTCCCCACCGCGGGTATCCAAAGTGGACACATCCTCGAGCGAGGCCAGCGAGAACTTCTTCGCCGGCGGGTAGCCGAACCGCACGTCTTCGAACTCGACCGCCACCCCGCCGTCGGGCACGGCGCGCGCGTCCGGCTTCTCGGTGATCATCGGCCGGATGTCGAGCACCTCGAAGATCCGCTCGAACGAGACGAGCGCGGTCATGATGTCGACCCGCACGTTCGCCAGCGCCGTCAGCGGCGTGTACAGCCTGGTCAGCAGCAGCGCGAGCGCCACGACGGTGCCCGGCTCGAGCTGCCCGCGGATCGCGAGCCAGCCGCCGAGCCCGTAGACGAGCGCCTGCGCGAGCGCCGACACGAGGGTCAGGCTCGTCATGAACCAGCGGGTCAGCATCGCGTTGCGGATGCCGATGTCGCGCACGCGTCCCGCGCGGCCGCCGAACTCGGCGGCCTCCAGCTTCGGCCGCCCGAACAGCTTGACCAGGGTCGCGCCGGGCGCCGAGAACCGCTCGGTCATCTGCGTCGTCATCCCGGCGTTGAGCTGCGCGGACTCGCGCTGCAGGTCCGCCATCCGCCGCCCCATCCGGCGCGCCGGCAGCACGAACACCGGCAGCAGCACCAGCGCCAGCACGGTGACCTGCCACGACAGCGTCATCATCACGACGAGCGAGAGGGCCAGCTGGATCACGTTGGTGACCAGGCCCGACAGCGTCGCGGTGAACGTGCGCTGCGCGCCGATCACGTCGTTGTTGAGCCTGCTGACCAGCGCCCCGGTCCTGGTGCGCGTGAAGAACGCGATCGGCATCCGCTGCACGTGCTCGAACACCGCACGGCGCAGGTCGTAGATCAGACCCTCACCGATGCGTGCCGACAGCCAGCGCTCCACCAGCCCGAACCCGGCGTCGGCAACCGCGAGGACCGCCACGACGATCGCCAGCGCGATGACGATGCCGGCGCCGTTGCGCGCGACGATCGCGTCGACCACCTTGCCCGCCAGCAGCGGCGTGGTCACCGCGATCACGGCCGAGACGACCGTCAGCACCAGGAATACGACGAGACCGCGCCAGTACGGGCGGGCGAAGGCCGCGACCCGCTTGACGGTGCCCGGTGCAAGCCCCTTCGGCACGTCCGCCCGGCGCATCGCCGAGCTCAGCATCATCCATGTGTTGTCCACGAAGCCCTCCCACCCAACCCTCTACATTACTCAAGCTTTATGCCGCAGATGACCTGGACAACGCGCTACTCTAGACGAACCTTCCCAGGTTCCCAGGTCATTTTTCCGGCCAGTGAACGCGCCCCGGTAATGTTGCCTCCCATGGGTGTCGACGCGTTGAACTCCACCGGCGCTCGCACCCGGCGGCCGACCGCCCCGCCGCCGGCGCTGGACCTTGCGCTGTATGTCGCGTTCGGCGGCTACGCCATCGCCGCCGCGCTCACCTCGGAGTTCTACGGATTCCGGATGTGGGGCGCGTTCGCCACCGCCGGCTACGGGCTGGCGGCCCTGCACAGCGCCTGGCTGCTCACGCAACGCACGCCGAGCACCCAGCGCGACTGGTGGCACTCGCGCTGGGTCGGCATGGCCGCCATCGGCGTCCTGGCCATGCTGGTGCCACTGGTGTTCCTCGTCATCCGGCGCCTGACCGGCGTCGACTGGCTCATCACGCCCTGGTCGTGGAGCGCGCAGCCGGAAGTGTGGGTGATCGAGCGGTCCGCGAACCTGTTGCTGCAGCACGGAACGCCGTACGTCGACATCACCGGGCTCGGCCGCGCTCCGGTGGTCAACGACTACACCCCGTACGGCCCGGTCATGGCGCTGTTCGGGCTGCCGCGCGCGCTGTTCGGCGGCACGCCGGTGGCCGACGCGCTGACCGACGCACGCCTGATGTTCGCGCTGACCGCCTCCGTGTGCGTGTGGATCACGTGGCGGCTGATGGGCCGGCCACGGATTCCGGTGCTCGCGGCGCAGCTCGCCCTGGCATGCCCGCTCACGGCGCTCACCTGGTCGGTCGCCGGACCGGATCTCGCGATCGTCGGACTGCTGCTGGTCGCGGGAGTGCTCGCGGTGCGCGACCGGCCGGTAGCGGCGGGCATCGTGCTCGCAGTCGTGGTGAGCGCGAAACTCATCGTCGCACCGGCCGCCGTCGTGCTGGCAGCCCTCATCGCCGCCCGCCTCGGCACACGTGCACTCGCACGCTTTCTCGCCGCTCTCGTGGCGGCCGGCGCGATCTTGACTGTCCCCGTGCTGCTGGTCGATCCGAGCGCGTTCATCGAGCACGTGATCCGCTTTCCGGCGGGACTCGGCGTGGTCACCTCGCCCGCGGCGAGCCCGCTTCCGGGCTACCTGATCGCGAGCACCGGCGCGGCCGGAAGGGCTCTCGCGTTCACGCTCCTGGGAGCCGCCGCACTCGCGATCCTTGTCTGGCTGCTGCGCCGGCCCCCCGTGACAGGCTCGGACGCGATGCTGCGGATCGCCGTCGGACTGGGCGCGTTCACGCTTCTCACCCCGGCGACGCGTTACGGATATTTGGTGTATCCGCTCGTCCTGCTCGGTGCGATGCTGTGTTTTCGCCGTGCCGAAGAGAAAACTCCTCTTGGTACTACTTCTTCTTCACGCGGGTAGCGCCACCGCGCCCGCGCAGCTGCACTCCCGATTCCGAAAGGACGCGGTGCACAAAACCGTACGAGCGTCCGGTCGACTCCGCGAGGGCGCGAATACTCGCCCCCTTCTCGTATTTCTTCTTCAGGTCAGCGGCCAGCTTGTCGCGCGTGTTGCCGGTGATTCGCGCGCCCTTCTTCAGGTCAGGCACCTCGTTCCGCCTTCCTCCAGAGGTGTGTCACGGGCCCGGCGCGGTCCCGCACTCGCAATGATCGAACACGGAACGCCGGAATGCCAGACGGGGAGCGAAAAACCTGACCCGAATCGATGATATTGGGCCATTACGGTGTTGTGGTTGCCTTCAACAACTAAGCAACGTGAGGTCCGTTGAGATCACGCCAACTGGACGAGTTCCAGGTAATCGGCTGACCAATGATCCTCGGTTCCGTCGGGAAGGAGGATCACGCGTTCGGGCTCGAGTGCTTCCACCGCACCGGGATCGTGCGTGACGAGGACCACCGCGCCGCTGTAGCTGCGCAAGGCGTCCAGCACCTGCGCGCGACTGGCCGGGTCGAGGTTGTTGGTCGGCTCGTCCAGCAACAGGACGTTGGCGGCGCTGGACACCAGACCTGCCAGCGCCAGGCGGGTTTTCTCGCCGCCGGACAGGGTTCCGGTGGGCTGGTCGAGCTGCTCGCCGGTGAACAGGAACGAACCCAGCAGGTTGCGCAGTTCCTGGGCGCCGGTGTCGGGCGCGAGGTGCCGGATGTTCTCCCACACGCTGGCTTCGTGATCCAGCGTTTCGTGTTCCTGCGCGTAGTAGCCCAGGCGCAGCCCGTGTCCCTTGACGACGTCGCCGGTGTCGGGCCGCTCCATGGCGCCGAGCAACCGGAGCAGTGTGGTCTTTCCGGCGCCGTTGAGCCCCAGTACGACGACCTTCGAACCGCGGTCGATGGCGAGGTCGACGCCGGTGAAGATCTCCAGCGAACCGTACGATTTGGACAGTCCCTCGGCCGTCAGCGGGGTGCGGCCGCACGGCGCCGGGGCGGGGAACTTGATGTGCGCGACCTTGTCGGTCTGGCGCGTGTCGTCGAGGCTCGCGAGCATCTGCTCGGCGCGGCGGGCCATGTTCTTGGCGGCGACGGCCTTGGTGGCCTTCGCGCCCAGCTTGGCGGCTTGTTGCTGCAGCGCCGAAGCCTTCTTTTCGGCATTCGCCCGTTCCCGGCGGCGGCGCTTCTCGTCGGTCGCACGCGCTTCCAAATAGCGCTTCCAGTTCATGTTGTAGTGGTCGAGTTCGCCGCGCGTCGCGTCCAGGAACCACACCTTGTTGACGACCTCGTCGAGCAGTTCGACGTCGTGGCTGATGACCACGAGGCCACCGTCGTGGTTCTTCAGGAAGCCGCGCAACCAGGTGATCGAGTCGGCGTCGAGGTGGTTGGTCGGCTCGTCGAGCAGCAGGATCGTGTCGGAGCGGCCGGACGCACCCACGTCGGAGGCGGCGAACAGGATCCGCCCGAGCTCGACGCGGCGCCGCTGCCCACCAGAGAGCGTGCTCAGCGGTTGCGCCAGCACGCGCTCGGCCAGCCCGAGGTTCGCGCAGATGCGCGCCGCTTCGCTTTCGGCCGCATACCCGCCGAGGGAGGCGAACCGCTCCTCCAGCGTGCCGTAGCGGCGGATCGCCTTGTCCCGCTCAGTCTCGTCGACCAGCTCGGACATGGCGGTCTGCGCCTTTTCCATGTCGCGCAGCAACGCGTCGAGCCCGCGCGCGGAGAGCACGCGGTCCTTCGCGGTGACCGACAGGTCGCCTTCCCGCGGATCCTGTGGCAGGTAGCCGAGCTCGCTGCCATGCCGCACTTCGCCCGCGTAGGGCTGGCCTTCGCCGGCGAGGACCTTCAGCGTGGTGGTCTTGCCCGCGCCGTTGCGGCCGACGAGACCGATGCGGTCGCCCTGCTGGATGCGGAGGGTGGTGTCGGCGAGCAGGATGCGCGAACCGGCGCGCAGTTCAAGGCCGGTGGCCGTGATCAAGGGAACTCCCGGAGACGGGGGTGGACGAGTGGACAGCTCGAGGCGCCGGTCGGCAGGCGACCGGGGCGAGGCTACTCCAGGAGGATGTCCACGAGATCAGTGTACAAATCGACGTCCACCCGGTTCCCACCCCGTGGGCAGGCTCACCGGTCCCGGACGACGATCTCCACGTCGCGCGCCCGCTCGGCCGCCTCGTCGAGCACCGCCCGGCGGGGCTCGGGGACGTCCAGGATCGTCGGCAACGCAAGGGAGAAGACGGGTTCGAGCCGGGGATCCTGACGCAGCTCGTCCAGTGCGCGGCGGTCCCCGCCCAGCACGACCGCGTCGAGTTCCGCCAGCCGCGGGCCCAGCACGTCGACGGCGTCGTCCGCGGCATCGGCCAGCGCGACCCTGGCCTGGCCGGCGCGGCGCCGGGCGAACCGCTGCTGTGACCAGCCGCCTGCGGCGGACCGGCCCTGCACGTGGTGGCGGTCGGTCCGCGACACCACGACCTTGCCGTGCTCGGCGATCCCGACGCTGTGCGCGCCCAGGCGGACCAGCAGCAGGCCGACCGCCCGGGGTTGCTTGGCGTGGATGGACAGGCGGATGGTGGGCGGGCCCGACCCGGTCAGGGGCGGGAACGGGACGGCGACCGTCGCCGTGGTGCCGTTGTTCGCCGTGACGACCACGGTGTCGTCGGTCGCGCTGGTCTCCCGGATGCCCTCGTTGCGGGTGGCGAAACGGTCGAACCACCCGGCCAGGCGCTCCGGCGACACGGTCACTACCCGCCCGCCGCCCGCGGCTTCCCGTGCCTTGCTCACAGGACGAACGAATCCGACCAGGGCTGCGACGAACGCCCTGACAGCGCATCCAGCAGCGACACCGCCTGCGCGTCGGTCAGCGACGACACGAAGTCGATCACCGCCCGGCCGCGGGCGAGCCCGGTGACCGCGTCCGCCCCGGTCACCTCCTCCCCGGTGGCGCCGACCAGCAGTTCCGGCGCGGTGGCGGCCAGCCTGGTGAACTCGGCGTGGGCCAGTTCGACCAGGTCGTGCAGGCGGCGCGGCAGGCGGGACACCTCGTCGCGGTCGACGAGCCAGGCGTCCAGCGCGTCGACCAGGGTGGTCAGCAGACTCGCCTGGCCGCGCTGGTGCAGCGCCAGGTCGGGCCGCAGCAGCACGAAATGGCGGTGCACGAACTTGAGCACCGCGACCTCGTGCCACTGCGCGGTGCGCAGCGTGACGTGCCCGGAGCGCGGGGTGGGCGATTCGAGCACGACGATGCCGTCGACCAGCCGGGACGTCCAGCTCGCGGAGAACGCGGCGGTGGCCTGCTCGGCCTCGATCGACCCGTCGAACGCATCCGCCAGCAGGCCGTCGACCAGCTCGGTGCGCACCCGGGAGACCGCGCTCGCGAACGCGTCGTCGTCGACGATCCACGCGTCGCGCGCGTGCAGGCGGCGGCGCAGCAGCTCGAGCGCGTGGCCGGGCCGGCGCGCGCCGGCCGCGAGGGTGGCACTGTCCATTTCGGCCAGCTCCAGCGCGCGGGTCAGCCACTGGCCCAGCTCGGCGGCGACCGGCGCGTGCTGCAGCACGCCGATGCGGTGGAAGTCCTGCAGGTCGTGGATGGCGTAGGCGATGTCGTCGGCGGTGTCCATCACCGACGCCTCGACCGTCTGCTGCCACGGGTCGACCGGGCCCGCGAACGGCGCGCGCGCCTGCGCCACGTCGTCGAGTTCCGTGGTGTAGGCGGAGAATTTGGCCGAGCCGGTGCCGGGTGCGTCGGGTGGTTCGGCGGCGCCACGTGGCGGGTTCGGCATCGCCGAGGGGTGCGGATCGGGGCAGTGCAGGCGTGCCCACGGGTATTTCAGCACCGCCGCGCGCACAGCCGCAGTCAGGTCCAGGCCCACCGCGAAGCGGCCGCGGACGTCGGTGGTCGTGATGATCCGGAACGTCTGCGCATTGCCCTCGAACCCGTCGGCGAGGCCGAACCGGTGCCGCGCGATCCGGTCGAGCACCTGCTCCCCGAGGTGCCCGAACGGCGGATGCCCGAGGTCGTGCGCGAGCGCCGCGGCCTCGGCGACGTCCGGGTCGAGCCCGCCCAGCTTGGCGATCAGCTCCGCGGCGTCGGCCGGCCGCAGCAGCCGGTCCGCGATCGCCCTGGCGACCTGCGCGACCTTGAGCGTGTGCGTGAGCCGGTTGTGCAGCAGCCCGGAGCCCGCGGCGCTGACCACCTGCGTCACGCCGCCGAGCCGCGCGAAGAACGGCGACACGACGATCCGGTCCCGGTCGACCCGGAACGGAGTATCCGCCAGGTCGGACCCAGTGGTGCCCGCGCCCGCCGCGCCGTCGCGCCGGGACGCTCGGAGATCGTGCTTCATGGCCCCACCGTAACGGCTGGATTGTGCTGGGATGAGGACATGGCGGACATGGTCGTGGCGGGCGCCGGCCCGGCAGGGTGGGCGCTCGCGTCGGCGTGTGCGGGCGAGGGGCTCGAGACCTCGCTGGTCGCACCCGAGCCGCACGCACGGTGGCGCCCGACGTATGCGGGGTGGCGCGACGAGGTGCCGGACCTGCCGTCGAGCGCGATCGCCGCCGCGCCCGCGCGCACGCTGGCCATCGGCACGTCCGAGCACTGGCTGGACCGCTCCTACCTCGTGCTCGACAACGACGGGCTGCGGCGCTCGCTCGCGCATCCCGGGGTCACCGCGGTCGAGGGCCGGGTCGCCGGGTTCAGCACCGGCACCGTGCATCTGGCCGGCGGCGGCAGCCTGCGGGCACCGGTGCTGGTGGACGCCACCGGCGGGGTCCGCGGCCGCTACGGCATGGAGCAGACCGCCTACGGGCTGGTGGTGCCCGCCGCCGACGCAGAACGCCTGGTGCCGGCCGGCACGGCGCTGTTCATGGACTGGTCCCGGCGGGCGCGCGAGCCGAGCTTCCTGTACGCGATCCCTGTCGGCGGCGACCGCGTGCTGCTGGAGGAAACCTGCCTGGCCCGCAGGCCGGGGTTGGCAATGGACATTCTGGCCGCGCGGCTGCGGCACCGGCTCACCGCGGCCGGCCTCCCACTCCGTGGACGTGAAGAATTCGTGCGGATTCCGCTCGACCTGCCGCGTCCGCGCCGGCTCGCGTTCGGTGTCGCCGCGGGCATGATCCATCCGGCCACCGGCTACTCGGTCGCCACCGCGCTGGGCCTCGCGCCGCAGGTGGCCGCCGCGTTGCGGGAGGGCCTGCGGACCAGCGCCGACCACGCGATGCGCGCGGCCCGGCACGTCGTGTGGCCGCCGTCCGCGCGCGCGGTGCACACCCTGCGCCGCTTCGGGCTGCGCGGGATCGGCGAGCTGCCCGGCGAGAGCGTGCCCGAGTTCTTCGAGCTGTTCTTCCGCCTCCCCCCGGAACTCCAGCGCGCGTTCACCTCGGGACGCACCGACGTCACCGGAACGGCCGCCGCGATGACCGTGATGTTCGGGTCCGCACCCTGGCGGATCCGGGCCCGTCTCGCATGGTGAGAAATTGTCCGGCCGCGCTACCCCATTGTGGGGATGTCGGACGTCGCGAGAATGAACATCAGTCGACATCTCTGGAGAATCACCGCCGGACCACCGAGGATCAGCACGTGCGCGCGTCCACTGACACCGTCCGTTTCGTCTTCCAGCCGCTGTACAGCCTGCACACCGGTGGCATTGTCGCGCTCGAAGCACTGGCCCGCCCCGGCAAGGGCTCGGTCCACGAGATGCTCGACCTGGCCCGCCGCGAGCGCCGGCTGCCCGAAGTGGACGTCGCGCTCGCCGCGCAGGCGGCACGCACCGAGGCCGACCAGGAGACCCTGCTTCCGCTGCACCTCAACCTGACCGCCACCACCGCCGCCGCCCCCGAGGCGGTCTTCGACCCGCTGCTCGACGCGCTGGCCCGCGTCGGCAGGCGTCCGCGCGAAGTGGTGCTCGAGGTCGGGCCGCCGTTCACCCAGGTCTGGCCCGAGCAACTCCTTGCCGGCCTGCACCGGCTCAGCGAACTGGGCTTCCGCATCGCGCTCGACGGTCTTGGCCGGGCCGACCTGCCGTTCTCGCTGCTCGCCGCCGCGCCGGCGGACGTGCTGAAACTCGACCGCAGCGTGCTGCACGCGCTGCCACGCGATGCCGGCTCGATCGCGGTCGTCGAGTCGCTGCTGCACTACGCGTCGCGCACGAACAACCGGCTGGTCGCGACGGGTGTGGAGACCGAGGCACAGCTGACCACGGTGCGCAAGCTCGGCATCCGCATCGCACAGGGCAACCTGTTCGCGCCCGCGGGTGAGACCGTCAACTGGTCGCACCTGCTCACGCCCGCGCTGCCCGATCCCGGCCAGCGCGTGACGGCGGGCCCGCTCACCACGCCCAAAGTGCGGGATTTCCTCCGCCCCGCGACGACGCTGCCCGACACGGCCACCTGCGACGACGTGCGCACCGCGCTCGCCTCCGGCGACGGCCCGTCCGGCATCATCGGCGTCGACGACCACAACCGTCCACAGTGGTCGATCGACCGGACGCGTTTCCTCGTCGCCGTAACGGGTCCGTACGGCCACGCGCTGCACGCGAAGCGGTCGGCCGCCCGGCTCGCGGACTCGCCGCACGTGATCCACGCCGACGCGGGCGCACTCGAACTGCTCGAACTGGTCACCGACGCGGACTGGGGCCGGACCGGCGACGACGTGGTCGTGGTCGACCATGCCGGGCGGTGCCTGGGCGTGGTGCTGGTGACCGAGGTCGTGCGCGGTGTCGCGGAGGCCAAGGTCGAGGAGGCCGCCGCACTGAACCCGCTGACCCGCCTGCCCGGCAGCGAAACGGTCGCGCGCGACGTGGACCGCCGGGTCGCCGCGCGCGAGCCGTTCGTGGCGGCGTGGCTGGACGTCGACTCGTTCAAGACGGTCAACGACACCGCCGGTTTCGCCGCGGGTGACGATCTGATCCGCGCGCTCGGGCGCACCCTGACCGACCTCGCTTCACGGCTGCCCCGGATGACGGTCAGCCACGTCGGCGGCGACGACTTCCTGATCGCCTGCGACGTGGACGAGATCAGCACGATCGCGGGCGCCTTGCTGGACACGCCGTGGTCGGCGGAAGGCATGCCGGTGTCGGTGTCGCTGGCCACCTTGATGTGCGCGACCTCGTCGATCAGCTCCTACCGCGAGGCCTCACACCGCCTCGCGCCGCTGAAGAAGCGCGCGAAAGCCGTGCCCGGTTCGAGCTGGGTCCTGGGCCGCCCGGACAGCGAACGCGTCGAGGTGCTGCGCGGGCGCAGCCGGCACGCGCTGGCGGAACGGCGGGAACGGGTCAGCCAGCCCGCCTGACGGCCACACTGGCGTGGTGACAACCCACCCGAAAACGTGCCCGACCCGCCGGAGCGAGGTCCCGCACAGCACCCTCTTGAGAAATTAGACGGTGAAGCCCAAGGCGCGCAGCTGTTCGCGGCCGTCCTCGGTGATCTTCTCCGGGCCCCACGGCGGCATCCAGACCCAGTTGATGCGGAAGTCCTTGACGACGCCGGAGCTGCCGACCAGCGCGGCCGCCGTCTGGTCCTCGATGACGTCGGTCAGCGGGCACGCCGCCGACGTCAGCGTCATGTCCAGCGTCGCGGTGTTGTCCGGCTCGACCCGGATGTCGTACACCAGGCCGAGATCCACCACATTGATGCCGAGTTCGGGGTCGACCACGTCGCGCATGGCCTCCTCGATGTCCTCGACCTTGGCCACGTCCCCGGCCTCCGCGCTCACGGCCTGTTCGGGCAGGTCGGCGGCGGTACGGCCCTCGCGCGTCTGCGTCTGCTCGGTCATGCGTTCACTCCCTGGGTTTTGACCAGCGCGTCCTTGAACGCCATCCAGCCGAGCAGCGCGCATTTCACGCGAGCCGGGTACTTGGCCACCCCGGCGAAGGCGACGCCGTCTTCCAGCACGTCCTCGTCCGGCTCGACCTGGCCGCGGCTCTGCATCAGCTCGACGAACGCGTCCATCGTCTTCAACGCCTCCCCCACAGTGTGCCCCACGACGAGGTCGGTGAGCACGGAGACCGACGCCTGGCTGATCGAACAGCCCTGACCTTCGTACGAGATGTCCTGGACGCTCTCGCCGTCGAGCTTGAGCCGCAGCGTGACCTCGTCCCCGCACGTCGGGTTGACCTGGAACGACTCGGCGTCGAACGGCTCCCGCAGGCCGTGGCCGTGCGGGTTCTTGTAGTGGTCGAGGATGATGTCCTGGTACATGCTCTCGAGGTTCATGGCGCCACTCCGAAGAACTTCTGCGCCTCGCGGACCCCGCGCACCAGAGCATCCACTTCGGACACGTCGTTGTACAGGTAGAAACTGGCCCGCACGGTGGCGGGAACCCGGCACACCCGGTGCAGCGGCCACGCGCAGTGGTGGCCGACGCGCACCGCGATCCCCAGGCTGTCCAGCACCTGCCCGGCGTCGTGCGGGTGCACCCCGTCGACGACGAACGAGACGGTCGCGCCGCGGGCCTTCGCCTCCGACGGCCCGACGATCCGCACGCCCTCGATCTCCGACAGCCCGGCCAGCGCGGCCTCGGCCAGCACGTGCTCATGAGCGGCGATCCGGTCCATGCCGACACCGTTGAGGTAGTCCACGGCCGCGCCGAGCCCGACCGCCTGCGACGTCATCGGCACCCCGGCCTCGAACTTCTGCGGCGGCGGCGCGAACGTAGTGCGCTCCAGCGTGACCAGCTCGATCATCGACCCGCCGGTCAGGAACGGCGGCATCGCCTCGAGCAGCTCTCGCCGTCCATAAAGGACACCGATGCCGCTCGGGGCCAGCATCTTGTGTCCGGAGAACACGGCGAAGTCCACGCCCAGCGCGTGCAGGTTGACCGGGAGGTGCGGCACCGACTGACACGCGTCCAGCACCGTCAGGGCGCCGACCTCACGCGCCCGCCGCACGATGGGCTCGACCGGGTTGACCGTGCCGAGCACATTGGACTGATGCACGAAAGCGACCAGCTTGGTCCGCTCGTTCACCAGCTCGTCCAAATTGGACAGGTCGAGCCGGAAGTCCTCGGTCAGCTCGAACCACCGCAGCGTGGCCCCCGTGCGCTGGCACAACTGCTGCCACGGCACCAGGTTCGCGTGGTGCTCCATCGCGGTGATCACGATCTCGTCGCCCGGCCCGACAGCGAAAGACGCAGCACCGCGCGTCGGATCGGTGGCCGCGTTGCTCATCGCGTACGCGACCAGGTTGATGCCCTCGGTGGCGTTCTTGGTGAACACCACCTCGCCGGTGTCCGCGCCGATGAACTCGGCGATGCGTGCCCGCCCGTACTCGTACGCGTCGGTGGCCTCCTCGGCGAGCTGGTGCGCACCGCGGTGCACGGCCGCGTTCGAGGTCTCCAGGAACTTCCGTTCGGCGTCGAGCACCTGCCGCGGTCGCTGTGACGTCGCACCGGAATCCAGGTACACCAACGGTTTCCCGTCGCGCACCGTGCGCGACAGGATCGGGAAGTCGGCGCGCAGGGCAGCGACATCCAGGGACAACGCCGTCGTGTTGGCGTCAGAACTCGCGGTCATGCCCGCCAACTCCTTCCTGCTGTCAGTTCGGCCGGGCTCAGACCGAGGCGGTCTCGGGCTTGCCGGCGTATTTGACGTAGCCGTTCTCTTCCAGCTCGTCCGCCAGTTCCTTGCCGCCGGACTCGACGATCCGGCCGTCGGCGAAGACGTGCACGAAGTCCGGGGTGATGTGGCGCAGGATCCGGGTGTAGTGGGTGATCAGCAGAATGCCGGCGTCGCTGGATGCCTTGTAGCTGTTGACACCCTCGGACACGACGCGCAGGGCGTCGACGTCGAGGCCCGAGTCGGTCTCGTCCAGGATCGCGACCTTCGGCTTGAGCAGCGCCAGCTGCAGGACCTCGTGGCGCTTCTTCTCGCCGCCGGAAAAGCCCTCGTTGACACTGCGCTCGGCGAACTCCGGGGAGATCTCGAGCTTGGCCATCTCTTCCTTGACTTCCTTGACCCAGTGCCGCACCTTCGGCGCCTCGCCGCGCACGGCCGTGGCCGCGGTGCGCAGGAAGTTCGACATCGACACGCCCGGCACCTCGACGGGGTACTGCATGGCAAGAAACAACCCAGCACGAGCCCGTTCATCAACGGTCATGTCCAGGACGTTCTCGCCGTCCAGCAGCACCTCACCCGAGGTCACCTCGTACTTGGGGTGCCCGGCGATCGCGTAGGACAGCGTCGACTTGCCGGAGCCGTTGGGACCCATGATCGCGTGGGTCTCACCGGCGCGGATGGTCAGGTTGACGCCCTTGAGGATCTCCTTGCGCCCCTCGTCGGTGGTGACACCGGCGCGCAGATCCTTGATTTCCAGAGTGGCCATGAGGTTTCTTTCGTCGTTCGTGGTGGAGGAGTCAGCTGCCGACGGCTTCGAGTTCGGTTTCGATCGCCGCCACGAGACGCTCGCGCACCTCGGGGATGCCGATCTTCATCAGGATCTCGTGGAAGAACCCGCGCACGACCAGCCGCCGCGCAGATTCCTCTTCGATCCCGCGCGACTGCAGATAGAACAACTGCTCGTCGTCGAATCTTCCCGTGGCGCTGGCGTGCCCGGCGCCGAGGATCTCGCCGGTCTCGATCTCCAGGTTCGGCACCGAGTCGGCACGCGCGCCCGCGCTGAGCACCAGGTTCCGGTTGAGCTCGTAGGTGTCGGTGCCCTCGGCCTCGGCGCGGATCAGCACGTCGCCGATCCAAATGGTGTGCGCCTCGGGTTGTCCTTCACTGCCCTGCAGTGCGCCCTTGTACATCACGTTGGACTTGCAGCCCGGGACCGCGTGGTCGACGAAAAGCCGGTGCTCCTGGTGCTGACCCGCGTCGGCGAAGTACAGGCCGAGCATTTCGACCTCGCCGCCACGGTCACCGAAGGTCGCGGTCGGCGAGATGCGCACCAGGTCGCCGCCGAGCGTGACCACGATGTGCGTGAGCGCCGCGTCCTTGCCGAGCGCGAGGTGCTGCTCCGACACGTGCACCGCGTCGTCGGCCCAGTCCTGCACGCTGACGACGGTCAGCTTCGCGCCCTCGCCGATGACGAACTCGACGTTGTCGGCGTAGGTGCCGGACCCGACGTGGTCGAGCACGACGGCCGCCTCGGCGAACGCCTCGGCGCGCACCTGCACATGTCCGAACGCGACATTGCCCTCGCCCGGACCCGTCAGCCGGATCACGGTCGGCTTCGACGCGCGCGTCTCCTGCGGCACCGTCACGATCGTCGCGGAGGTGAACGACGAGTAGGCCTGCGCGGCGATCCGGTCGCTCGGCTCGCCCGCTTTGCCCAGGCGCGCGTCCTCCCGGCCGACGGTTTCGACGCGCACCTCGGGTGCGGCCTCGGCGTCGACCTTGACCTCACCGCTCGCGATCGCGGACCCGTCGTGCAGCCCGCGGAGCCGCTTCATCGGGGTGAACCGCCAGTTCTCCTCGCGACCACGGGGAACCTCGAAGGCCTCGACGTCATAGCCGGTGAAGCGTTCCGCGCGGGACCCGGCCGGGATGATGGACTCGGCCGCAGCTGCCGTATTCGAGGCGACGTTGTTGCTTGCCACCGTCATGTCAGCCGACGGCTCCTTCCATCTGCAGTTCGATCAGGCGGTTCAGCTCGAGCGCGTACTCCATCGGCAGCTCGCGCGCGATCGGCTCCACGAAGCCGCGAACCACCATCGCCATCGCCTCGTCCTCGGTGAGGCCGCGCGACATCAGGTAGAACAGCTGGTCCTCGCTCACCTTCGAGACCGTGGCCTCGTGCCCCATCGACACGTCGTCGTTGCGAATGTCGACGTAGGGGTAGGTGTCCGACCGCGAGATGTTGTCCACCAGCAGCGCGTCGCACTTCACCGTGGAGCGCGAGTGGTGCGCCCGCTTCGCGATCTTGACCAGACCGCGGTAGGAGGTGCGGCCACCGCCGCGCGCCACCGACTTCGACACGATCGTCGAGGACGTGTGCGGCGCCAGGTGCTCCATCTTCGCGCCGGCGTCCTGGTGCTGGCCCTCGCCCGCGAACGCGACCGACAGCACCTCGCCCTTGGCGTGCTCTCCCATCAGGAAGACCGACGGGTACTTCATCGTCACCTTGGAACCGATGTTGCCGTCGATCCACTCCATCGTCGCGCCCTCTTCGCACTTGGCGCGCTTGGTGACCAGGTTGTAGACGTTGTTCGACCAGTTCTGGATCGTCGTGTAGCGGCAGCGACCGCCCTTGCGCACGATGATCTCGACCACGGCCGAGTGCAGCGAGTCCGACTTGTAGATCGGCGCCGTGCAGCCTTCGACGTAATGGACGTAGGCATCCTCATCCACGATGATGAGCGTCCGCTCGAACTGGCCCATGTTCTCGGTGTTGATGCGGAAGTAGGCCTGCAGCGGGATGTCGACGTGCACGCCCGGCGGCACGTAGATGAACGAGCCGCCCGACCACACGGCCGTGTTCAGCGCGGAGAACTTGTTGTCCCCGGCGGGGATGACCGAGCCGAAGTACTCCCGGAAGATCTCCGGGTGCTCCTTGAGCGCGGTGTCGGTGTCCAGGAACAGCACGCCCTGGGCCTCCAGGTCCTCGCGGATCTGGTGGTAGACGACCTCGGACTCGTACTGGGCGGCGACACCGGCGATCAGGCGCTGCTTCTCCGCCTCCGGGATGCCCAGCTTGTCGTAGGTGTTCTTGATGTCCTCGGGCAGGTCTTCCCAGCTCTCGGCCTGCTTCTCGGTGGACCGGACGAAGTACTTGATGTTGTCGAAGTCGATCCCCGACAGGTCCGCGCCCCAGCTCGGCATGGGCTTGAGCTCGAAGAGCCGCAGCGCCTTCAGTCGGGCTTCGCGCATCCACTCCGGTTCGGACTTCTTACCGGAGATGTCGGCGACGACATCCTCGTTGAGCCCGCGCCGGGCGCTGGCGCCCGCGGCGTCGGAGTCGGCCCAGCCGAACGCGTACGTGCCCAGGGAGTCGATGGTCTCTTCCTGGGTCATCGGCGCGGTGGTGGGATTGCGCTGCTCGGCAGCGGCAGTCATTCGCCTGTCCCTCCCTCTTTAAGAGTCCGTGCTTGCCCCGGCGGCATGTCCGCGGGGACGTGGGTGGTGCACGCGGCGTCGCCGCGGGCGATGGTCGCCAGTCGCTGCACGTGCGTGCCGAGCAGCTTGGCGAAGGCCTCCGTCTCGGCCTCGCACAGCTGCGGGAACTCAGCTGCGACGTGCGCAACCGGACAGTGGTGCTGGCAGAGTTGCTCGCCGCTGCCGACGTGGCGTGTCGACGCAGCGTAACCCTCCCTGGTCAGCGCCGCGGCAAGAGCCTCGGCACGTCCCGCCGGCTGTGCCGGCTCGGTGACCGCGACCCGGTGCGGCTCGACCAGTGAGGCGACCCGGCGCTCCGCGAACGCGCGCACCGCGTCCTCGCCCGCGTGCTCGGCGAGGAACCTGATGGCCGACACGGCCAAGTCGTCGTAGGCGTGCCCGAACCGCGCCCGTCCCGCCTCGGTGAGCAGGAAGAGCTTGGCCGGACGGCCGCGGCCCCGCGGTCCGCGCCGGGGCGCGTCCCGGGTGGTGGCCTCCCCGTCTGCCAGCAGCGCGTCGAGGTGACGCCGCACCGCCGTGGGGCTGATGCCCAGCCGGTCCGCGACCACGACCGCGGTCATCGGCCCGTCCTCCAGCAGCAGCCGGGCGACTTCGTGCCGGGTCCGGCCCTCCGTGCTCAGCTGCGTGGGCACGGTGAACCCCGGCGTGGGGAGTGCACCGTCGTTTTTCACAACATAAGTGTGTCGTATTTCCGGCCCGAGGGCAAAGACAGTTCATTCACCAGTGAGCGGAGTCACCACGACCCCCTCCCGACCGGGCCGGCCACGTCCCCACCACCGCCCTCAACGGAGCCGGTTTGCGGCGCGGATAGTCTTTGTGCGTGGTAGTTGGCGATCCGGGCACCGAGGAGCGACCCGTCGTGTCGCCCGTGCGGCCACCCGACGCCGACCCCCTGGCGAAAGACGAGCTACGCGCGCTGGACGTGACGCGGCGGTTCGGCACTGTGGGCGCGCTGTTCCTGGCGGTGGGCTCGCTGGGCGCCGGGGCCGCGCCGGTGCTCAACCCGGTGCAGGACATCCCCGTACTGCGGCTGTTCTCCCGGATCCCGACGGTCTCGCTGGCCATCGCGTTCACCGGCATGCTGATGCTGATCGCCGGCTGGTTGCTGGTCGGCCGGTTCGCGCGGCCGGGCCGCACGCGGATGGTCACGCAGGCGCAGGTGACCCGCACCCTGATCATGTGGCTGACGCCGCTGATGTTCGTCCCGCCGATGTTCTCGCGCGACGTCTACAGCTACCTGGCGCAGAGCGAGATCGTGCACCGCGGGCTGGACCCGTACGCGCTGGGACCCGCGCAGGCGCTCGGTGTCGGCGACCCGCTGACCAGCGGCGTGCCGAACATCTGGCGGGACACGCCCGCGCCGTACGGCCCGCTGTTCCTCCGGCTGGGCGGCTGGATCTCCGGCCTGGTCGGCGAGAACGTCGTGGCCGGGGTGCTGCTGCAGCGGGCACTCGCGCTGGTCGGCGTGGTGCTGATCGTCTGGGCGCTGCCGCGGCTGGCACGGCGGTTCGGTGTCGAACCCGCGACCGCGCTGTGGCTGGGCGCGATGAACCCGCTGCTGCTGTTCCACCTCGTCGCCGGGGCGCACAACGACGCGCTCGGCATCGGCCTGATGATGGCGGGTCTCGAACTGGGTGTGCGGCGGCTGCCGGTGCGCGTCGCGGGCGACAGCCCACCACCACTGGCGCGGGGCGAACTGCAGTTCATCGTGCTGGGCGCCGTGGTGATCACGCTCGGCGCGATGGTGAAGTTCAACGCGCTGTGGGCGCTCGGCTTCTTCGGGGTGATGATCGCCCGGCGCTGGCACGGCCGGATCGTCGACCTGGTTCGCGCCACCGTCCTGATGACCGCCATCGGCGCGGCGACGACGGTCGTGGTGTGCCTGGCGACCGGGCTAGGCTTCGGCTGGGTCGGCGCGTTCTTCGGCACCGCGGGCACGGTGTGGAGCTGGACATCGCCGGTCACGGAACTCGCGCAGGTCGGCGGTTTGCTCGGCATCGCGCTCGGCCTCGGCAACCACACCGGCGCGCTCGTCGCGATCCTCGGCACGGTCGGCTACGTGATCAGCGGGCTGATCACGATCAAGTTCCTGTGGGACTGCTTCCGCTGGCGCTACCGGCCGATGATCGGGCTCGGCGTGTCGCTGGGCGTCACCGCGCTGCTGATGATCTCGCTGCAGCCTTGGTACCTGCTGTGGGCGGTGATCCCGCTGGCCGCGTCCGCGGGCACGTCACGGTTCCGGAACGCCGCCACGATCGTCAGCGCGGTGGTCGCTCTGCTCTACCCGCCCACCGGCAGCACGTTCGGCGGCCGCGCCTACGTGATCCCCCAGGCCTACGTCGCGGCGATCGTCGTGTTCGCCGTCGCACTGCTCGTGGTGAGGCGCGCCGCACCAATGCTGCTCCGCCGCGAGAAGGGCTGAGCAGGGGTCGTACGCTTGGTCGTCGTGAGCACACCTGCCGTCGAGATCACCGGTCTGGTGAAGCGGTACGGCCCGAAAACCGCCGTTGACGGCCTCGACCTGAAGATGGACCGCGGCCGGCTGCTCGCGCTGCTCGGGCCCAACGGCGCCGGCAAGACCACCACCGTCGAGATCTGTGAAGGCTTCTTGCGGCCCGACGCGGGCACCGTCCGGGTGCTGGGCCTGGACCCGGCGCGCGAGGGTTCCGCGCTGCGCCCGCGGATCGGCGTGATGCCGCAGGGCGGCGGCGCGTACCCGGGCGTGCACGCCGCGGAGATGCTCGGCCTGGTCGCCTCGTGTGCCGCCGAGCCGCTGGACCCGGCCTGGCTGCTGACGACGCTCGGCCTCGACGCCGCCCACCGCACCCCGTTCAAACGCCTCTCCGGCGGGCAGCAGCAGCGGCTCTCGCTCGCGTGCGCGCTGGTCGGACGGCCCGAGCTGGTGTTCCTCGACGAGCCGACCGCCGGCATGGACCCGCAGGCCCGGCGCCTGGTGTGGGACCTGCTCGGCGCCCTGCGCGCGGACGGCGTCAGCGTCCTGCTCACCACACACTTGATGGAGGAAGCCGAGGCACTGGCCGACGACGTGGTCATCATCGACCACGGCACGGTCATCGCCGAAGGCTCGCCCTCCGCGCTCACCGCGGAGAACGGTGACGCCGCACAGTTGCGGTTCAAGGCCCGGCCAGGGCTGAACACCGACCTGCTAGCGGCCGCACTGCCCGAGGGCTACCAGGTGGAGGAGGCCACGCCGGGCGCCTACCGGGTGCTCGGCCACGTCGACCCGCAGGTGGTGTCCACCGTGACGTCGTGGTGCGCCCAGCAGGGCGTGCTGGCCGAGGAACTGCACGTCGGCAAGCGTGACCTGGAAGAGGTCTTCCTGGAGTTGACGGGGCGGGAGTTGCGCTCATGAGGACTGCTTGCAGGTCCGAATCATCGGCTGCGAGGACTGCTTGCAGGTCCGAATCATCAGCGCCATGCCTGGCCGACGTGGCAACACAGTCGCGGCTCGCCGCGTCCGTCGAGGAGGGCGCATGACACCCTTTGCTCCGGGGACGTTCACCCCGAAGCCCGGCGTCGGCAGGCGGGGGCGGATGCTGCTGACCCACGCCAGGGTCGAGACATCGCTCACGCTGCGGCACGGTGAGCAGATCCTGCTCACCCTGATCATCCCGCTCGTGCTGCTGATCGGGTTGACGCTGCTGAACATCCTGCCCAGCGGCGACCTTGGCGCAGTGCCCAAGGTGGACTGGGTGACGCCGCGGATCTTCGCGCTCGCCGTGATGTCCTCGGCGTTCACCGGCCAGGCGATCGCGCTGGGCTTCGACCGCCGCTACGGCGTGCTGAAGCGGTTGTCGGCAACGGCGCTGCCGCGCTGGCTGCTGGTGGCCGGGCGGATGGTCGCGGCGCTCGTCGTGGTCTTGCTGCAGGTCGTCGTGCTCGGCATCGTCGCGGCGATCCTCGGCTGGTCGCCGTCGGGTGCGGGGCTGGCCGAGGCGGTGCTGCTGCTGGTGCTCGGCACGCTGGCGTTCGGTGCGCTCGGCGTGCTGCTCGGCGGGTCGCTGCGCGCGGAGGCGGTGCTGGCACTGGCCAACATCGTGTGGTTCGTGCTGCTGCTCGCCGGCGGCATCCTGCTCGCACCGTCCACTTTGCCCTCCGGCGCCGCCACCATCGTCGAACTGCTGCCCTCCGGCGCGCTCGCCGAGGGCCTGCGCGAAGCGCTGGTGAACGGCACGCTCGCGTGGGAACCGGTGGTGGTGCTGCTCGGCTGGGGCGCCGCGGCCGGCTTGCTCGCCACCCGCACCACCCGGCTGACCTGACCCGGCGCCGGCAGGACCTAGGTCCCGGTCTTATCCTCGACACGTGCTTTTGACGTCGCTCGTCGCCCGGCTGCCTGTCCCGTCGCGCACGGCCCAGCGGGTCGTCGGCATCGCGGCGATCGTGGCGCAGGCGGGTATCGGGGTGACCGGATCCGTCGTCCGCGTCACCGGCTCCGGGCTCGGCTGCCGCACCTGGCCGCAGTGCCAGCCGGGCAGCATGATCCCCGTCGAGCACCCCGAGTTCGCGGGCCTGCACCAGTGGATCGAGTTCAGCAACCGGATGCTCACCGGCCTGGTCATCGCGATCTCCGTGATCGCCGTGGTCACCGCGTGGCGCGTGAAGATGGCGCAGCCGCACCGGCGCCGTCTGGTCGCGCTCGCCTGGACACTGCCCGCCGGGGTGGTGCTGCAGGCCGTCGTCGGCGGCATGACCGTGCTCGCGAAGCTCGAATGGTGGACCGTCGCGATCCACTTCCTCGTCTCGACACCGCTGATCTGGCTCGCGGTCCTGCTGCTACACGCGTTCGGCGAAGGTGACGAGCCGCCACGCTGGCTCGTCCCGCCGCTCGCGCGCAGGCTGCTCGTCGCGCTCGTCGTGGCGATGTGGGCGATCCTCATCGCGGGCACCACGGTCACCGGGGCGGGCCCGCACGGCGGCGACCCCAACACCCACCGGCTCGACGCGCCGATCCAGACGCTCGCCCAGATCCACGGCGGGCTGCTCGTGGCGTACCTGCTCGTGCTGGTCATGTTCGGGCTCGCGCTGCTGCGCGGCAGCACCCCCAAGCGGGTATGGCAGCGCTACGCCGCGGTGTGGGTCGTCGCGCTCGCGCAAGGCGTGCTCGGGTCCGTGCAGTACGCGCTCGGGGTGCCCGAGGCGCTGGTGTCGCTGCACGTCCTCGGGTCCGCGCTGGTGATCATCGCGACCTCCGCCCTGTGGTGCGCTTCCCGTGAGCGCGGCGTGCCCGCGACGCTCGGCGACGCCCCGACGGAGGCCGAGAAGTTGACCACGACAGGCTGAGGTCGGCCGACGGTCATTCGGCCGTAACGCCATAGCGGTGTGAGCGCCAGACCCGGGCACTACGCTCAGGCAAGGGGGAGGGCGGAATGTCCGCTTTGATCCCCAACGGAGTAAGGAAGCCCCGAATGAGTACCACCGAAGCGCCGACCAGCGCGAAGCCGCTGATCTCGCATCGCCGCTCGGCCGGTCAGATGATCGTGCTGAAGGCGTTCCTGCTGATCCCCTTCGCCGCGCTGATCGCCGCGCTGCCGCTCGCGTGGGGCTGGGGCCTGAACTGGCTCGACATCGTTCTCGCGGTCGTGTTCTACACCCTGGGCACCCTTGGCGTGACCGTCGGCTACCACCGGTACTTCACTCATGGCGCGTTCAAGGCCGCCCGGCCGCTGCGGATCGCGCTGGCGATCGCGGGCAGCATGGCCGTACAAGGCTCGGTGATCTTCTGGGTCGCCAGTCATCGCCGCCACCACGCGTTCGCCGACCGCGACGGCGACCCGCACTCGCCGTGGCTGTTCGGCACCTCCCCTGCCGCGCTGGTCCGCGGGTTCTGGCACGCGCACATGGGCTGGATGTTCCAGCGCGAAGTCACCAACTACGACCGGTTCGCGCCGGATTTGGTGTCCGACCGGGACCTGCAGCTGGTCAACCGGTTCTTCGCGCTGTGGATCGTGCTGAGCCTGGCGCTGCCCGCCGCGCTGGGCGGGCTGCTGAGCTGGTCGTGGTGGGGCGCGATCACCGGGTTCTTCTGGGCCGGGCTGGTGCGCATCGCGTTCCTGCACCACGTCACGTGGTCGGTCAACTCGATCTGCCACATGGTCGGCAACCGCCCGTTCGCCAGCCGTGACCGCGCCGCGAACTTCTGGCCGCTCGCGGTGCTGTCGATGGGCGAGTCGTGGCACAACTCGCACCACGCCGACCCGACCTGCGCCCGGCACGGCGTGCTGCGCGGTCAGGTCGACGTGTCGGCACGGGTGATCTGGATGTTCGAAAAGGTCCGCTGGGCGCGCGACGTCCGGTGGCCCCGTCCGGAGCGGATCGCGGCCAAGCGGGTGAATGCCGCCTGACCGTACGCTCAATCCGGCGCAACACGATTTGTAACACATTCCGTGTTACAATTTCAGGTATGTCGACGACGTTGACCGTCCGGGTGGATGAACAGACTGAGCATGAGCTTGCCGAGCTGACCAAGTCCGGCACCTCACGCAACGCTGTCATCACTTCGGCCATCCATCGCGCATATCGCGAGGCCGTGTACGAACAAATGCACCGCGAGGCCGAGACTCTTCGCCAGGATGCCGCATACCAGGCCGAGGTTCGCGCGGCCCGAGTGGACATGGGCGCGGACAGTGCGTGGTGACATCTACGAGCTGAAGGCGAACACGCACGCTCAGGGCCACGAGCAGAAAGGACGTCGCTACGCGGTGGTCCTGCAGTCCGACGCGCTCCCACTGTCCACCGTGCTGGCGGCACCGACGACGACCGGCTCCTGGGAGACGTCATTTCACGTGGAGATCGAATTCAACGGCTGCCCCGGCCGGGTGCTGATCGAGCAGATGACAGCGGTGGATCCCGAGCAGCGTTTCGGCCGCAAGGTCGGCCGGGTGGACGCCGGCGAGCAGGCCGAAATCGACCGCGCGCTCAAGCTCGTGCTCGGCCTGTTCTAACCGGAACCTCGGCCCGGAACTACGCTTGCCGGTCCGCCATGCGGCGTCGGTGCGCAGGGCCGATGAGCGTCGCGCCGACGGTTTCGGCGTCCCAGTCGGCCGGTTCCAGGTCCGCCACGGACTCGACGAGGGTCTCCCCCGCGGCGGGGCTCGCCACGAGCACGTCGCCGAGGGCGCCGTCCGCGCCGACGAGTACCACGCGGGCGCCCTTCCGGCCGATGTTCTCCACGACGGCCTTCGACTGTGTGCCGTGCTGGGCCACGAATTGCCGCGCGGCCCTGAGCTGCTTCGCGGTCGGGGTGTCGTCGGTCGAGGGTGCCTCGCTGTTGTCAGCCACAACCGCATTTTAGAGACGCGGAACATCCGGCTGGGTGTGAGACTTGGTACGGGTGCAGAGCAACTAACCGACGAGGAGGAACCCATGCCCACGGCAGTGCGGATCCGGCAGAACGGCGGCCCCGAGGTACTCGAGGTCGCCGAGGTCAAGCTGGGCGAACCCGGGCCGGGGCGGCTCCTCGTCGATGTCGCCGCCGCCGGCGTGAACTACATCGACACCTACCACCGCAGCGGTCTGTACAAACTGGACCTTCCGGTCACGCTCGGCATGGAAGGCGCGGGCACGATCGCCGCCGTGGGCGAGGGTGTCACCGGCTTCAAGCCCGGCGATCGGGTGGCGTGGCAGGGGCAGCTCGGCGGCTACGCGCAGCAGGCCCTCGTCGCCGCGGACATCGCGGTGCACGTGCCCGACGGCGTGTCCGACGAGACCGCCGCCGCGACGATGTTGCAGGGTGTCACCGCGCACTACCTGGTCCGCTCCACCTACGAGGTCCGCCACGGCGACACGATCCTCGTGCACGCGGCGGCCGGCGGGGTCGGCCTGCTGCTGGTGCAGCTCGCGAAGGCACGCGGCGCGCGCGTGATCGGCACTGTGTCGACCGAGCAGAAGGAGAAGCTCGCGCGCGAGGCCGGCGCGGACGAGGTGATCCGCTACGACGAGACCGACTTCGCGGAGGCGACCCGCGAGCTGACCGGCGGCGAGGGCGTCGCGGCGGTGTACGACGGCGTCGGCAAGACCACGTTCGACGGCAGCCTCGCCAGCCTGCGCGTGCGTGGCTTCTTGGTCCTGTTCGGGGCCGCGAGCGGGCCCGTCCCGCCGGTGGACCCGCAGCGGCTGAACGCGGCGGGGTCGGTCTACCTGACCCGGCCGACCAGCGGCCACTATGTGCGCACCCGCGACGAGCTGGACTGGCGCGCGCGGGAACTGTTCGAGGCGGTCGGCAACGGGGCGCTCAAGGTCCGCGTCGGCGGCCGCTACCCGCTCGCGGAGGCGCGTCAGGCCCACGAGGACCTGCTAGCCCGCCGCACCACGGGCAAACTCCTCCTGCTCCCGTGAACTGCCGTGCGGGACCCCCTCACCGCGCATAACGCGCATGAGGGGGTCCCGCACGATATTCAGACGTTGATCGCGGCGCGGATGGTCTCCTTCAGGGACGTGGTGGTCGCGATGACAGCGGTAGGCTCGTAACCGCAGTGCGCCATGCAGTTGGCACAGCGCGGGTCCTTGCCCCGGCCGAACTTGTCCCACTCGGTCTCCTCGATCAGCTCACGCCACGTCTTGGCGTAGCCGTCGTCGAGCAGGTAGCACGGCCGCTGCCAGCCCAGCAGCGAGTACGACGGGATACCCCACGGCGTGCACTCGAGATCCCGCTTGCCCTCGAGGAAGTCCAGGAACACGGGCGAGTGGTTGAGGCGCCACTTCTTGCGGCGCCCGTCGCCGAACGCCTTCGTGAACAGCTCGCGCGTCTGCTGCACACCCAGGAAGTGCTCCTGGTCCGGCGCCTTCTCATACGCGTACCCCGGCGAGAGCTGCATGTTGTCCACGCCGACCTCGTCGTTGAGGTAGTCCAGCACGTCGATGACGTCCTGGGGGCTGTCGGTGTTGAAGAACGTCGTGTTCGTCATCACCCGGAAGCCCTTTTCCTTCGCCAGCTTGATCGCCTCGACGGCCTCGGCGAAGCCACCCTCCTTGCGCACCGACGCGTCGTGCTTGTCCTCGAGCCCGTCGATGTGCACCATCCATGCGAAGTTCGGGTGTGGCTTGAACTTGTGGATGTGTTTGGGCAGCAGCAGCGCGTTCGTGCACAGGAACACGATCTTGCTGCGCTCCAGCAGGATCCGGGTGATCTCGTCGATCTGCGGGTGCATCAGCGGCTCGCCGCCGGCGATGGACACCATCGGCGCGCCGCTCTCCTCCACCGCGCCGACCGCCTGCTGTACCGGCATCCGCTGCTTGAGCAGATGCGCGGGCTGCTGGATCTTGCCGCAGCCACCGCACTTGAGGTTGCATGCGAACAGCGGCTCCAGCTCGACCAGGATCGCGTACTTTTCCTTACGGAGCAGCTTCTGCTTGGCCAGGAACATGCCCAACCGGACGGACTGCCGTAGTGGCATTCCCATGTCTACCCCACCTCCCTGGGTAATGTGAATCGGACGTCTTCTTCGGCCACCGGGCTGTCGCGCACCACGTCGCGGCCGAGCCCGCCAAGACATGCGGTCAGCTCCTCCACCAGATGCGGCGGTGCGGAAGCACCCGCGGTGATCCCGATCGTGCGCGCCCCGATCAGCCAGCGCAAATCCACTTCGGACACATCATCGACCAGGTAGGACCTGGCACCCTGCCGCTGCGCGACCTCGACCAGCCGCTTCGAGTTGGACGAGTTCGTGGAGCCGACCACCAGGACCAGGTCGGCCTTGTCCGCGACCGCCCGCACGGCGCGCTGCCGGTTCGTGGTGGCGTAACAGATGTCGTCCCGCCGCGGCGCGGACATCGCGGGAAACCGTTCGCGCAGCACGGAAGCGATCTCCTCGGCCTCGTCCACGGCGAGCGTCGTCTGCATCGCGTAGGCGACCTTGCCGGGGTCGGGCACATGCACGTGCGCGGCCGCCGAGGCGTCCTCGACGACGATCACCCGCTCCGGCGCCTCCCCGACCGTGCCTTCGACCTCCTCGTGGTCGGCGTGGCCGATGAGGAACACGGTGTCGCCGCGCGCGCTGTAGCGCCGGACCTCGTTGTGCACCTTGGCGACCAGCGGGCACGTCGCGTCGATCACCTGCAGGTCCCGTTGCATGGCGGCTTCGCGCACCGCAGGCGCGACGCCGTGCGCGGCGAGCACCGTGGTGGCCCCGCGTGGCACCTCCTCGACCTCCTGCACGAACACCGCGCCGATGCCTTCCAGCCGCCGCACGACATGCGCGTTGTGCACGATCTGCCGGCGCACATACACCGGCGAGCCGTACCGTTGCACTGCGCGCTCCACGATCTCGATGGCCCGGTCCACACCGGCGCAGAAGGATCGCGGGCTGGCCAGCTGGATCTCCCCGCCGCCCGCCGCGTCACACCATTCCCGCAGCACCGGGGCCGCCGTCCGCAGCGACCGCAGCCCCACGATCCCGCGCCACACCGTGCTGGGGCGCAGCAACGGGTGCTCGGGAGTGTCCACAATGGCCCGAACCACGGCGAGCGGGCCGGGCACGGTGGCGAACTGCCCGGACTCCATGTCGACCGCCAGCGCCCCGCGACCGGCGATGCGAGACCGGTCGACACCCTCGACGATCGTCTCCGATGTCGCGATCGGTCCCAAGTGGACGGTCAGTCCGGCCCGCCGCAGCGCCGACGCAAGCAGCGGCGCCGACGGCAGCGCGACCGGCCCGTCCGGACCGTCGATCTCCGTCGCGACAACGATGTCCCCCGGGCTCACCCGCTCGGTCACCGCGCCGGCGACCCCCGCGACCAGAACCGGCGTGTCGCTTTTGAAGCGGCTCGCCGACTCCGCGGCGCGCCGCGGGCCCATTCCCGTGTGCAGCACCCGCAGGCCGGGCGCCCGCAACGCGGCCGCCTCGAGGTACATCGGCGCTGCTACCACACCGCTCATGAGGCCTCCAGATAGCGTCCTAGTGCCGAGATCGGGAAAACCAGCCGATACAGGTGGTAGTTGATGTAGAAGTCACCGGGGAAGCCGGTGCCGGTGAACTGTGGCTCGTCCCAGGTCCCGTCACCGCGCTGGGTTTCCACCAGCCACCGCACCCCACGCTCCACAGTGGACGAGCCCCGCTCCCCCGCGGCCAGTAGCGCCAGCAGCGCCCACGCCGTTTGCGACGCCGTCGACTCGCCGACGCCGATCCACGACGGATCGTCGTACGAGCGCAGGTCCTCGCCCCAGCCGCCGTCGGCGTTCTGGTGCTCGGCCAGCCATGTCACCGCGCGGCGGATCGGGGGTGACGACGGCTCGATGCCCGCGGCGACCAGCGCCGGCACCGCCGCCCCGGTGCCGTAGACGTGGTTGGCGCCCCACCGTCCGAACCAGGACCCGCCCTCCTCCTGCGCGTCGAGCAGCCACTGCACCCCGCGGCGGCATTCGGTGCCGCCCGCGAGCCCTTCGGCGGCCAGCATCTCCACGACGTGCGCGGTGACGTCGGCCGATGGCGGGTCGATCACGGCGCCGAAGTCGCAGAACGGCAACTGCAGGATCAGCTCGCGCGTGTTGTCGGCGTCGAAGGCGCCCCACCCGCCGTCCGCGCACTGCATGCCCCGCACCCACGTGACGGCGCGCTCGACGACCTCCTTGAGCCGCGGCTGATCCGGATGCGCGGTACGCCGCAAGGCCAGCACGATCTCCGCGGTGTCGTCGGTGTCCGGGTAGAGGTCGTTGGCGAACTCGAACGCCCAGCCCCCCGGCGGAGTCTCCGGGCGCTTCACGGCCCAGTCGCCGGCCTGCCGGATCTCCTCGCCCAGCAACCAGTCCGTGGCCTTGAGCACCGCCGGATCGTCGGCCGGCGCGCCCGCGTCGAGCAGCGCCGTCACGGCCAGGCCGGTGTCCCACACCGGAGACTGGCACGCCTCCAGCCGCCGCACCACACCGTCGGGAGTCTCCTCGCGGACGAGGAACCCTTCCAGGCCCGCGAGACCGGCCCGGATCGCCGGGTGGTCGAACGAGTAGCCCAGCAAATGCAGTGCCAGCAACGAATACACCCACGGCGGCTGGATGCCGCCCCAGCCGCCATCGGCTTCCTGCCGGGCCAGGATCCACTCCGCACCCTGCCGCATCGCCAGGCCCCGCAACGGTTTCACGGGCAGCTTGGCATAGGTGTGCAGCGCCTTGTCCAGCAACTGGAAGGCGCCGGGCCACGTCCACGGCCGGACTGTCTGCTTCGGACGCTTGCCCGTGCGCAGCTCGTCGACGCCGAACGGCAGCGGCCGCACCGGACGCAGCGTCGCGACGATCGTCAGCGGCACCACGGTCTGGCGCGCCCAGCAGCCCCAGTCGTAGACGTTCAGCGGGAACCACGACGGCAGGAAGATCAGCTCCGGCGGCATGTTCGGCAGGTCGTCCCACGAGCACAACCCGAACAGCGCCAGCCAGATCCGGGTGAACACCCGGCTGCGCTCGAGCCCGCCCTGCGCCAGCACGAACTCCTGCGCCGCGCGCATGTGCGGCGCACCGGGCGAATCACCCGCGAGCCGCAGCGCGACCCAGGCCTCGATCGTGGTGGACAGGTCTCCGGGCCCGCCGTAGAAGTTGGCCCACGTGCCGTCCTCGCGCTGCTGCGCCCGGATCCACCGCGCGGCCTCCGCGGTCTCGGTGGCCGTGCGGATGCCGAGGAACTCGCGCAGCAGCAGGTCCTCGGCGTCCATCGTGACGTTCGTTTCCAGTTCGCCTTTCCACCAGCCGCCGCGCTCCTGCAGACCCTTCAGGTGTGCCACCGCGCCGTCCAGCGCGGCGGACGGGGTCCGCACATCGGCCCGTGTGTCAGCGATGGTCATCAAGCCTCCCGTGTGACGATGAACTGCCCCAGTGAAAGCAGTTCCTCCCTTGTCCGGTCGGGAATCCGCGCGTCTTCGAGCTTCTGCCGTCCCGCTGCCATGCGCCGGTAAGCCTCGTCCAGCGCCCATTTGCGGCCGCCCGCCTGCTCGACGAGGTCGGCGGCGTGCCGCACCGATTCCTCGCCGGGCGTGTCGGGCCGGGCGAGCCAGTCGGCGAGCTCACGGCCGAGCCCGCCGCCGTGCGTGATCGCATACGTGACCGGCAGGCTCTTCTTACGCGCCCGCAGGTCGGAGTACACCGGTTTGCCGGTCGTGGCCGGGTCGCCCCAGATGCCGAGCACATCGTCCACGAGCTGGAACGCGAGCCCGAGATCGGCGCCGAACCCGGCCAGCGCGTCAACCGTCCTTTGTGGAGCGCCGGCCAGCACGGCGCCGATCGCGGTGCTGGCCGACAGCAGCGCACCGGTCTTGCCCGCGGCCATGTCGAGGCATTCGTCGAGCGAGACGTCGTCGCGCTGCTCGAACGCGACGTCCAACACCTGGCCGCGGATCAGCTCGTTGGTGGCCTCGGCGAGCAGCCGCGCCGCGGCGATCGCGCACGGGCCCTCGCCGTCGAGAAGGACTTCCTGGGCAAGGGAAAGCATCGCGTCGCCGGTGAGGATCGCGCTCGCCGCGCCCTTGACCGCCCACACCGTCGGCCGGTGCCGGCGTTCGGTGTCGCCGTCCATCAGATCGTCGTGCAGCAACGAGAAGTTGTGCACCAGTTCAACCGCGACCGCGCCGGGAAGGCCCACATCCGGCGTGCCGCCGCCCGCCTCCGCGGACAGCAGCGCGAGCGCCGGCCGCACCGCCTTGCCACCGCCCGAGGTCGGGTTGCCGTCCAGGTCGGTCCAGCCGAGGTGGTAGTGCGCGATGGCACGGCTGGCGGGGTCGAGCCGCTCCAGCGCCGCCCGCATCGCGGGCATGATCGCCTGACGGCCCTGAGCCAATGAGTCGAGAACAGCGGTCATGCGGATACTCCTTCGCTGGCGAGCAGGGCTTCGGCGGCCGCATTGCCGCTACGGACGGCGCCTTCCATCGTCGCGGGCCACCCGGTGGCGGTCCACGCGCCGGCGAGCACGAGGCCCTCGGCCGCGGTGCGGGCCGACGGGCGCAACGCCCCGCACCCCGGCGCCGGGCGGAACGTCGCGTGCCGCTCGCGGGTGACGAAGAAGTCGCGCACTCCGGCATCCGCGGCGGCGGGCAGGACTGCCCTCAGTGCGGGCAGCATCTCCTCCCGGATCTGCTGTACCGGGACGTCGATGAGGTCGTCGGCGGCCGACATCGACACCGCCAGGTACTGGCCACTGTCCAAACCGGACTGTCCGGTTCGGTCGAAGACCCATTGCAGGGGCGAGTCCACGGCCGCACAGAACGGCTCGTCCATGATGACCCGGTCGTACACGATGTGCACGTTCACGATCGGCGAGCTGCCGAGATCGGTCGCCCATCCGGTGGGCAGTGCCACGCTGCCCTCGGGCAGCAGGTTCGCCGCGGCCGGCGGCGGCACGGCGAGCACGACCCGGTCGGCGACCAGGGCGCTGTCGCCCGTCACGACCCGCCACCGTGCACCGTCGCGTTCGAGACCGGTCACCTTGCTGCCCAGCAGCACCTCCGCGCCCGCCTCGGTCAGCCGGGCCTTCGCCGGATCCCCGTGCAGTTCGCGCAGCGGCACCTTCGACCAGCCGATGTCGGCCGCGGCCGAGTCGGTGAGCAGGCCGAGCTGGAACACCGTGGCGGCCAGGCCGAGCGAGGCTCCGGTGGCGGGCGCGTTCAGGGTGGCGATTCCCACCAAATCCCACAGTTTCGTGATCGCCTGTTCGCTCTGCCCGTGCCGGGAAAGCCAGTCGGCGAACGACATCGCGTCCGACGACGGGGCCGCCGGATCGACCCCGCGCAACGCAAGCGCGGCGCTCGCGAACCTGAGCCGGTCGCGGATGGCCAGCGGCCGGTACTTGAGCACGGAGTCCCCGAGGTGCAGCGGCGCGGGCAGCGCGTTGCGGCGCAACCATACCGGCTCGCCCAATTTCGGCGATCGCACCGGGATGGCGAGCTTGGGCTGCAGGAACACCTTGTCCAGCACCCGGAGCCGCCGCAGCAGGTCCAGATAGGCCGTACAGCACCGCAGGAACACGTGCTGCCCGTTGTCCACGTCGAGTTCGCCCCGCCGGAACGAGTGCGTGAGCCCGCCCAGCACGCCCCGCGATTCCAGGAGGGTCACCTCGAGACCGGCGTCGGCGCAGCGTAAGGCGGCGGCGATGCCCGCCAGGCCGCCGCCGATCACCACTACCCGCTCGGTCACGACGGCCCACCCGACAGCGCCCGCACCGCCACCCCCAGCTTTTCCTTGCCGGACAACGACATCCGCTTGTCGAACACGGCCGAGGGTGTCTCGGCGATGCGTTCGAGCAGCTGCCGGTAGATCCCGGCCATCGCGAGGCAACAGGCGGCGCTGCGGCGGTCGAGCAGCGGCGCGAGACGCAACCCGTCGGCGTACCATTCGCGCGCCCGCGCCGCGCTGTGCCGGATCAGCGCCGACAGACCGCCGTCGGTGTCGACGAGGTGCCCGCGCTCGTCCAGCGCGAGTTCGACCCCGAACGCCTCGAGGTCCGCTGTCGGCAGGTACACCCTGCCGTTGATGAGGTCCTCGCGGATATCGCGCAGGATGTTGGTCTGCTGCAACGCGATCCCGAGCGCGTCGGCGTAGCGGGCGGCGTCGGGATGCGGTTTGTGGCCGAACACACCGAGGCACAGCCGCCCGATCGACCCGGCCACGCACCGGCAGTACTCGGTCAGCTCGTCGAAGGTCGCGTACTTGCGGCCCTCGATGTCCATCCACACTCCGTCGAGCAGCTCGTCGAACGCGGCGAGCGGGATCGGATAGTGCTTGGCCGCGTGGGACAGCGCGATCAGCACCGGATCCGTCGAGCGGTCGATGCCGGCCAGCGATTTACGGACGTTCTCGAGCTGGACCGACTTCTCCTCGATCGGCAGGTCGCCGTCGCCGATGTCGTCGACCCGGCGGGCCAGCGCATACACCGCGCACAGCGCGGAGCGGCGCTGCCGGGTCAGGAGCCGGATGCCGTAGTAGAAGTTGCGAGCCTCGGTCCTGGTGATCTGCTCGCACGTCCGGTAGGCAGTCTCGACGTCCGTCACCGGCGGCCTCCTCTCAGCAGCAGGGTCGACAGGTGGCGCAGCACGTCCCACTTGCGCGGACGCGGGGTGGCGGACAGCGAGTCCCAACCCGCCCGGCGGAGCGCGTCGATCGTGGCGAGGCCGCCCGCGAGGTAGCCGGCGATCGCGAGCCGGGCCCAGCCGCGCAGGAGGCCGAGGAGCGCGCGGCCCTCGGCGAGCTGGTCGGACGCCTTGCCGATCTGGAGCGCCACCGCGCGGCGCACCGCGCCGTTCGCGCGGGGCGCGCCGAGGTCGGCCTCGGTGACGCCGGACCGGTCGAGGTCCTCCTGTGGGAGGTACACCCGGCCATTGCCGTAGTCCTCGGCGACGTCCTGGCAGTGCTCGATGAGCTGGAGCGCGGTGCAGACCAGATCCGACAGCCTTTCGGCTTCCGCCGACCGCACCCCGAAGATGCGCAACACGATCCGCCCGACGGGATTCGCCGACAGCTCGCAGTACTGCTCCAGCTCGGCCTGCGTTGCGTAGCGCGCAACGACCTGGTCCTGCACATTGGCCCGGACCAGCCGGTCGAACGGCTCGCGCTCCAACCCGCGGCGCCGGATGACCGGCACCAGCGCGCGCAACACGGGCTCCTCGGGCTCGCCCCCCCAGGCCCGCGCCAGGTCCTCCCGGAACGCCGTCAGCGCGGCCGTGCGATCACCGGCCGACTCGTCGCCGAGGTCGTCGATCACCCGCGCCACGCCATACAAGGCACCCAGGTCCTGGCGCAGCGCAGCCGGGAGGATCCGCAGCGCGACCGGAAAGTTCTCCGCGCGCTGTTTTTCCGCCAGGAGCGAACGGGACGGTAACAACCTCTGCAGCACGTGGTCACCGACCGTGTCGCGACCTGACGGTGCTGGTGTCATCGGCCCATAATCCACTGGGAAGGACCCGGGCTTCTTCGCACGGGAAACAAATTCCGGGAACCACGGGTTGTCACGAGCGGACAGTATTGACCCGAACGAAGGACCTGTGACGGCGAGCGGGAGGCAACGACCATCGTGGTCAGAAGACCCGAGACGAACGAGACGAAGCTCGAGGAACTCGCCACGGCGACAGCGGGCAGGCTGCCGCAGATGCTCGACGACGTCATCAGGCTGCTGAACCCGCACTGGCCGGACTACGCCGACTTCATCGTCACCGAACGCGACGAGGTCCTGATGGCGGCCGACATGTTTCTGCACCGCCTGATGCGCATGGCGAAATGGGACATCACGGAACTGTCGGGGGCGACGGCGCAGGACGGTGACCAGTTCGGGGAACAGTCGCTGTTCGAGGAAATCGGGCGGGCGCAGTGGCAACAGGGCCGCGACCTGACGAGCCTGCTGTCGGCTTACCAGATCGGCGCGCGGGTGGCGTGGCATCACGTCGCCGAAGTCGCGCTCGAGGTCGGCGTACCCAGCGACGTGTTCGCCTCGCTCGCAGAAGCGGTGTTCATCTTCATCGACCAGCTGTCGTCGGCGTCGGCCCGCGGGTACGTGCTGGAGCAGTCCGAGGCCGCGGCCGCACGCGAACGGCTCCGCGACGAACTCGGCAACATGCTGCTGTCGGACCGGTCCGACTCCGCCGCCATCCGCGCCGCCGCCGCCCGCGTCGACTGGCCGCTGCCGCGCGAGGCCGCGGTCATCCTGGTCGAACCCGACAATCCCGTGGGCAGCGCCCTGCTGGCCCGGCTCGACCACTCGTGCCTGCATGTCCGGCGGCAGCGCATGGTGTGCGCGATCGTGCCCGATCCGGACGGCCCGCAGCGACGGCAACGGCTCGCGACGGCGTTGCGCGGTGCGGGCGCGGTCGTCGGGCACGCGGTGCCTCTGGAGAGCTTGCCCGCGAGTCTGCATGTCGCCGAGTCGGCGGCGCAGCTGCGCCGCTCCGGCGTCCTGCAGGACGATCCGGTGTTCGTCGACGAGCAGCTCGATTCGATCATCGTGCACCGCGACCCGCGGCTGCTGGAGGCGTTCCGCACGCAGGCGCTGGCACCGCTGGCCGACCTCGGCCCGGTGACCCGGCAACGGCTGTGCGAGACGCTCGCGTCGTGGCTGCGCCACCTCGGCGACCGCCGCGCGGTGGCCGAGGAACTGCACATCCACCCGCAGACCGTGCGCTACCGGCTCAGCCAGCTGCGGGAGCTGTTCGGCGACAGCCTCGACGACCCCGACAACCGGCGGCGCCTGACGCTCGCGCTCGCCTGGGGCCTGCCCGGGGAAGAACCTAACTGAACTCGTCCAAGGCGTTTTCGAACTCCTTGAAGAAGCGCTCGACGTCGTCGACGAAGACCGGCTCGGCCGCGATGCTCATCGAGAACGTGCCGTACCAGCCCAGCACCCCGACCACGAACGGCGTGCCCGGCGCGATCGGGATGATCGGGAATGCCGTGATGAGCGGGAAGCCCTTGAACACGGCCAGCCACGTCGCGCCCGGCATGTTCGACGCGGTGCCGTGGAAGAACCGGCCGCCGTACACGTTGCGCGAGAACCAGCCGTGCAGCCACGGCGGCATCAGGTTGCCGACCGTGTGCATCACGAAGCGGGACGCGATCACCCGCGTGCCGCCCCGCAGCCGCTTGCTCGCTTTGGCGACCGCCGCGAGCCGTTCCGTCTCCGGCATGTCGCCGGTCGGCACCTCGACCATCACCGCCGCCGTCGAGTTGCCGGCGAGATCCGCACGTGGCTCCGCCGCCATCAGCGGCACCGACACCAGCAGCTTCGGCGGCAGCGTCCCCTTCGCGACCCGCCGGAGCGCCGCCGCCGTGCCCGCCAGCAGCAGGTCCGTTACCCGCACGCCGCGCTCCCGCGCGAGCTGCTTCATCGGCTCCAGATCCAGCTTCAGCGTGCCGAAGACGCGGTCGGACGCCTCGGCGGTCGGCAGCTTCGAACCGGGCCGCCGGTCGGTCGCGAGCTGCGCGATGCCGACGACGCCACCGGCCAGCTTGCGCAGCGGGCCCGGCATCTTGACCTCGCCGAGGGTGGAGGTCAGGTCGGGCGAGTCGAACAGGCGCAGCATCAGGTTGATTGTGCCGATGCCGTCGGCCATCGTGTGGTGCACGAGCGACACCACCGCCGCGACGTTCTCCTCGATGTTCGTCACCAGGCAGAACCGCCACAGCGGCCGGTCCCGCGGCAGTGGCGTGCCGGCCAGTTCGGCGACGAGCGCGTGCAGCGCGCTCATCCCGCCGGGCGTGCCGTCCGGGCGGGCCAGGTCGAACACCGGCACGTGCCAGGACCAGTCGATCTCGGGATGCTCGACCCACCGCTGTCGCCGCCACGCCGACGGCTCGGACAGGCGCTGCCGGAACCGGGGCAGCTCGTCGAGTTTCGCCGTGATCGCCGCGCGCGCGAGTTCGTGCGTCGGCATGCCGTGCGCGTGCGAGGTGTCCAGCATGATGAGGCCACCGACGTGCTGCGGCGACCACGGCCGCTCGGCGTGCAGGAAGAACGCGTCCGACGCGGGTACCCGGTCCGTTCGTTGTCTCGCCACATCCGCGATCATGACACCAGCGGCCACCACTACGACAGCACCCACCGCGTCGAGCCAGTAGTGGTTGCCGGTCGCGAGGATCACGGCGAGGGTGACAGCCACGTGCACGGCGCTCACGCCCTGCACCAGACGACCGCCGGAAATCCGGGCCAGCACCACCGAAACCCACAGCGCCCAGCCCACGTGCAACGACGGCATCGCGGCGAGCTGGTTGGCGTTGTCCACCATCGGCGAGCCCCACGAACCCCAGGTGTGGCCGAGCCGCACGGTGTCGACGATCCCCGCGCCCTCGAGCATCCGCGGCGGTGCCACTGGAAACAGCCAGAAGCAGGCCAGCGCAAGTACGTTGACCCAGATGAACGACGTGCGCACACGCCGGTACTGGCCGGGATGCCGCCGGTAGACCCACAACAGGAGCACCAGCGCGCTGACGACGTAGGTGATCGCGTACTCGTAGTTCGCGAGTGTGCGCAGCCACGTCTGGCCCGCGAGCCAGCGGTTCATCGGGAGCTCGAAGTCCAGGTGCAGGGCCCGCTCGAAACCGAGGATCGACCGGCCCGCGCCCAGCGCCCGCGCTTCGCGGACCGGCAGAGGGTGCGCCTCGATCAGCAGATAGATGCCGAACACCGCCAGGCCCGCCAGCACCTCGCTCCACCAGCGGGGCCGTTGCCTGCCGGCCCCGGTGTCGTGCCTCACCGTTAACGCAGTGTTGGTTGACGAGCTGACTGTGAGCACCTCCGTCATATAGCACGGAAGCGCTCAGGCGCGCTCGCCTACAAGATCACGCAGGGGCCGAGTGCCACCGCATGCGTAGCGTCAATCCGGGGACGCGGCTCAGCTTGCGCCAGCCGTGACCAGCGCAGATAGCAACGGTGAGGGTGGTGAGCAGGCCGCTGAGCAGACCCCGGGACAGCAGGCCGGCCTCGACGCCCCAGTGCAGGAAGCCGACGGTCATCGCGGCGTCGATCAGGCGGGAACCGCCCCACAGCAACGCCACCTCGATGAACACGCGGTTGACCGTGCGGTGGGCGAACAGTTCCGCGGGCAGGCGGACGAAGTCCCGCGCGAGCCTCGCCGTGATGGGCCGCCCGAGGAGCGCGCTGCCCACGAACAGCAGGAACATCAGCACCGAGCCCAGCGCGGGCTGTAGCACGTACACCACGGCACTCGACATGATCAGCGCGACGATCACGCGGCTGACCAGCATCGCCGTGCACAGCAGGAGCGTGCGCGGCATGTCGCGCCGCATCAGGCGCCGGGCGCCGATCACCAGCGCGGCCCAGCCGAGCACCGCCCCCATCGCGGGTACCAGGCCGGCGAAGTGCAGCAGCAGCGCGAGCAGGACGCTCGGCACGATCACGGTTTCGACGAGCAGGACGAACGCCCTTGCCAGTGTCCTCCGCAGATGCGGAATCTCGATGACCAGGTGTCGGGGCTCGGCGGGTTTCGTGGTGGGCTGCTGCACGGGGCTGTATCACTCCTGGGGACAAGTGTCCTGCGGCTGCGCGGGGGTCGCAACTTCGGCGGGCAACCTATCAGCGTGTGGGTAAACGCCGTGTGTTGCCGTTCTCGTCGTTTCCTGCTGCACCGTCGGTGAGTGTGCCAGCCCGAACACACCCAGCACCAGGAGCAACGCCGCACCCGCCGAAGCGGCCAGCGGCGCCGGAGTGACAGCCAGGACGGCGTGGAACGCGAGCAGGCCGAGTGCGTAACTGACCGCGGGGTTGACGATCGACATGACCGCGATGGCCGCGGACAGCGATCCCGATCCGTAGGCCTGCTGGCCAAGAAGTAACCCGGTCAGCGTGGACAGCGCGAGCACGTAACCCGGCCAGTCCAGTGCGGTGTCCAGTACCCCGCGGTTGATGAGATCGTCGGTGGTCACCTTCATCATCGCGGCGCTGATCGCATAGCAGACACCGGCGCCGCTCGCGATGAGGGCGCTGTGCATGAGCGGCCCGCGGCCCTGCGCGACCTGCACGAGGGTCACCACCGCGGCGGCGGCCACCGCGACCGCCAGCAGCAATCTCCCCCGGTCAGGCGAACCCTCAAGGGGGGCCGCGCCCTCGACCGTCAGGAAGACCGCGACGCCGCCGCTGATCGCGAGCGCGGCGAGCCAGTCGCGCAGCGCCGGCCACTGCCGGATCGCCGCCGAGGCCATCGGCAGTGCGAAGAGAAGTTGCGTGACCAGGAGCGGCTGGACGAGCGCGATCGAGCCGTAGTGCAGGGCGGCGGCCTGGCACAGGAAGCCGCCGAGGTTGGTGACCCAACCCGCCAGCCAGACACGGCGGTGCAGCAGCCCGCGGATCAGATACAGGATCGGGATCCGGTGCCGGCTCGCCCGGTGTTCGACGTCGGCGTCGGCGACCTTGAGCACCGCACTCCGCTGGAGTGCGGCCGACGCGGCGAACAGAAAGGCCGCGACGAACCCGAGGACGACCGGGATCAACACGTCAGATTGCAGCGCTCCCCATACCGAAAAGATTCCGCCGCCTCAGCCGGAACCGCCAAATCGAGTCGCCAACGCACGGTACACCGCAGGCGCGACGCCCCGCACCAGAATTGGCAGCCGGAGCCACCGGGGAATGTAGGCCTCGGCGCGTTCCCGCACGATGACGTGATAAATCGCCTCCGCGACGCGGCTGGCGGAAATTGGCCGAGGTGAGCGCCGCTGGTACGGCATCCCACGCCGCTCGAAGAATTCGGTGTCCACCACGCCGGGCACCACGACGCCAATTCGCACGCCCGTGCCCGCGAGTTCGAAGCGCAGGCTCTCGGCGAAGGCGTCGACTCCCGCTTTCACCGCGGAGTAGACGGCCTCTCCCGCCACCGACGTCCGGCCCGCGATCGAGGTGACGAACACCACGCTCGCCCTGGGCTTCGTCCGCAGCGCGGGGAGCAGCGCCCGGGTCAGCTCGATCTGCGCGGTGAGGTTCACGTCGACGAGCCGGCGCACGTCCTCGGCAGTCATCTCGGTGAACGGGCCGGCCCAGCCGATGCCGGCGTTGTTGACGAGGATGTCCACGTCGCCGGCTCGGGCCGCGATCTCCGCGGCCGCGCCCGGGTCGGTGAGGTCGGCCACGACCGGCACCCCGCCCGTCCGCTCGGCCAACTCGGCCAGCCGCGCGGCGTCGCGGCCGTGCAGCACGAGGCGGGCGCCCGCCTCATGCAGGCGGAGTGCGGTGGCGGCGCCGATGCCCGACGACGCTCCCGTCACCACCGCGACCGCACCGCGGACGTCCATGTGTCAGCCGCTGACGCTGACCGCGTCGACGACGAACACGAGCGTCTCGTTGGGCTTGATCGTGCTCTGGCCCTGCGCGCCGTAGCCCAGGTTCGGCGGCACGACGAGCAGCCTGCGCCCGCCTTGCTTGATGCCCACCAGGCCCTGGTCCCAGCCCTCGATGACGGTGCCCTGGCCGAGCGTCATCGTGAACGGCTGAGACGAGAACGAGTTCTGCTGGTCGACCTTGTCCGACCAGGTGACCAGGTCGTAGTTCATCTGCAGCGCGCTGCCCGCCTTGGCCGTCGCGCCGGTGCCCGGCGCGAGGTCCTTGGTCAGCAGTTTCGTGGGCGCGGTGCAGGTGTCCGGGATGGTGATCGTCGGCTTGCTGCCGAACGCCCCGGTCACCTTGATGTCGTCGGCCGTGCACTCGTGCTGCTGCTGACCGGTCGGCGCGGCCGCGGACGACGACGCCGCCGCGACGGGGTTGGGCGCCGGGTAGGTCGGCCCGTCACCGGCCGGGTAGGACGAGGGCTCCTGGTGGGGCGAGCAGGCGGCGAGGGTCAGCGCGGCGGCCACCACGATCATGATCTTGCCAGGCTTACGCATGGCGCACACCATATCCGGGCGCTGACCAGTCCTTATCCGGCACCCACGAGAAAGTCCGGCCGCCGTCCCGTGTAGACGACGCCGAGACGCCGCGTCGCCCGGGTGAGCGCGACGTAGAGGTCGTTCCACCCGCGCGGCGACGCGGCCACGATCTCCTCCGGCGCGACGACGACCACGCCGTCGAACTCCAGGCCCTTGGCGTCGGCGACGGTGAGCACCGCCAGGCGTTCGGGGCCGGCGAGACCGGCCCGCAGCTCCCCGAGCCGCTCCGGCGGCGCCAGCACGGCCACGGTGCCGCCGTCCGCGGCCGCCAGCTCGTCGTCCACAACGGACTTCAAGTGGACTTCAGCTTCATGCCGATTCCAAGGCGGCACACCAGTTTCCCGCACCGAGGCCGGCACCCGCAGCGCGGGATCCACCTGCGCCAACGCGGCCGCGGCGACCCGCATGACCTCGCTGGGCGTGCGGTAGTTGACGGTCAGCTCGCGCAGCCGCCAGCGGTTTCCGACGTACGGGTCGAGCACGTCGTGCCACGACGACGCGCCCGCGGGCGCCCCGGTCTGCGCGACGTCGCCGACCAGCGTCATCGAGCGGCTGGGGCACCGGCGCATCAGCAGCCGCCAGTCCATCGGGGACAGCTCCTGCGCCTCGTCGACGATGACGTGCCCGAAGGTCCAGCTCCGGTCGCGGGCCGCGCGCTGGGCGGCGGTCAGCTCGCTCCGGCGCTGCTGACGCTCGGCGAACAGCTCGGCGTCGAGGATGTCGCCGACCCGCAGGATCTCCTCGTCGATGATTTCCTCGTCCTGCTCGAGGATGTCCAGCACGCCCTCGGCGTAGGCGCGCTCCTCGCGTTTCCGTCGCTCGCGCTCGGCCCGCCGCTGCGAGTCGTCGTCGCCGAGCAGCTCCGCGAGCTCGTCCAGCAGCGCCACGTCGGCCGGGGTCCAGCGGGCCTTCGCCGGCCGCAGCAGGTCCTCCCGCTCGGCGTCGGTCAGCGTGCCGCCGGCGGCGGACACGAGCTGCTCCGCGGAACTGAGCAGTTCGCGCAGGACGCGCTGGGGGGTGAGCGTCGGCCACAGCGTGTCCAGCGCCCGCAGGACGGTCTCCGACGCGGCGAGCTCGGCCCGGATCTCCGCACGGTCGCTGGCGTCGAGGACCGGCTTGCCGGGGTCTTCGCCGTCACCGAGCGGGATATCCGGCACGCCCTCGAACAGGTCTACCTCGAACCGGCCGGTGGCCTGGTCGGCGAGCGCGTCGAGCAGGGTGTCGTGCAGGACCCGGCGGGCGACGTTGTGCGGGCGCAGGCTGCCGCGTGCCTTGGCCCGCGCCCGCTCGCAGGTCTCGCGGTCGAGGTGCAGGACGCTGTCGTCGAACTCCACCTCCAGGACGCCGTCGGGCAGCTGCTGGCGGTCCGCGACGGCTGCGGCGAGCACCTCGGCCATCGCGGCGCGGCCCTTGATCTCGGCGGCTTCGCGGCTGTCCCGGCCGGTCGCGCGGACCCCGGGGAACAGTTCGCCGACCGTCGACAGCAGCACTCCGGTCTCCCCCAGCGAGGGCAGCACCTGGCCGATGTAGCGCAGGAACGTGCTGTTCGGGCCGACGACGAGCACGCCGCGGGTCGCTAGCTGCTGGCGGTAGGTGTAGAGCAGGTAGGCGGCACGATGCAGCGCCACCGCGGTCTTGCCGGTGCCCGGGCCGCCCTGCACGACGAGCACACCGTTCAGCTCGTCGCGGATGATGCGATCCTGTTCGCCCTGGATGGTCGCGACGATGTCGCCCATCTCCCCGGTGCGGCGCCGGTCGAGGGCGGCCAGCAGCGCCGCCTCGCCCGCCAGGCCCAGGTCGTGGCCCTGGTCGTCGGCGCCCAGATCGAGGATCTCGTCGTCGAGGGCGACGACCTTCCGGCTGAGCGTGCGGATGTGGCGCCGGCGCCGGACACCGTCCGGCGAGGCAGCGGTGGCCAGGTAGAACGGGCGCGCGGCGGGGGCACGCCAGTCGATCAGGAGGGGTTCGTAGTCGCCGTCCTCGTCGAACAGGCCGAGCCGGCCGACGTAGGCGGTGTCCCCCTCGTGGAAGTCGAGCCGGCCGAAGCACAGGCCCTGCTCGACGGAGGACAGCTGCGCGAGGCGCTCCGAGTACGCCGTTGTCGCGACGTCGCGTTCGGTGCGGGCCTGCGGCGTTCCCCCGGTCTGTTCCAGTGCTCCCGTCAGCCGGCGCTGCGCGGACTCCCGCTCGGCGTCGAGCTTGCGGTAGAGCATCGATACATAGTCCTGCTCCCCCACGAGGTCGTCGGTGCCGTTGTCTGGTTCCCGTTGCTGGGACACGGACAAGACGCAACCCACTTTCGCTTCGAACTGATTGATCGGCTCAAGTCCAACGCGGCACTCGCCGGGAAGATTCCCGCGGCGGCCGTCAGAGCCCGAACACCCGCCGGAGGCCGTCCTCGACTTCGCGCAGCAAATGCCCCGATATGGCGCCCACCCGGCCGCTGAGGTCCTTCTTGTTCACAGTGACCACGCCGGTGACGTTGACGACGGAGTCACGCGGCAGGCCCGCCACCTTGGCGGGCAGGAAAACGTTGCCCGGCATGGCCGAGAGCGCCGTGTTGGACGTGATCACGACCGCGAGCGCGGTGGCCAGCCGGCTTTCGTTGTAGGGCGCCGACTGCACGACGAGCACCGGCCTGCGCTTCGCCGGACGGCTCCCCACCGCCGGGCCGAGGTCGACCCAGTAGATCCCCCCACGTTCGATCACCAGTCGTCGTCGCCCGCCGCCAGCACCGCGCGGCCGGCCGCGACCGCGAATTCGGCCGGGTCATCATCGGCTTCCACCAGGTCCAACACGACGTTGATCTCGGACGTGACAGAGGTGTGCCGGATATCGGTCATGAGCCGTTTCGCGGCCATCGTGAAGAACTCCGACCGGCTGACACCGAGCTCGGCGGCGCAGTGCGTGACCGCGTCGAACGTGTCGTCGGGTACCGAAATGGCAGTCTTCATGCCCCGAGTATAACCGGGTATTACCAGCGAGGCCAGCCGAGCTAGAAGCAAGGCCGTGTAGTTAAGCGGTCGTGGTGATCGTCAAGGGTCTGCTGGTGTGAGGATGTCGATGCTGACGGTGGTCTTGTAGCTGGTGCGGTCGATGTTCGATCCGCGGGCCTGGTATTTGGAGATGGCGCGTTTGACGAT
>DATFHB010000074.1:0-18680 GCA_035248845.1 Amycolatopsis sp.
AGGGTGCCCGAAATGGCCCACTCGACGTGCGGGCATACCGCAGACGGCGACGAGTGGACGTACACCACGCCACGGGTGTTTCCACGGGTGCTCACTGCTGACCTCCGCTGCTCGACGAGGGGCGTCTTCCCCTACGACCTCGTCAGCCCGGCTGCCGGAGCACTCGCAACGCGACTGGTCACATTGTGCACCGTGATCACCCGTTTGGCCACATGAACCTCAGGTGTCTCACGTGTCAGCTGCCGCGAAGGCGTGGGAACTGCGAGTGAATTTCACACTGTCGGGGGTACCGGGGCAGGGGGCACGCTAGCGTATGCGCAGCACAAGACAGGAGGTTTCGGGTGCGACTCGTGCGCTTGGCGCCTCAGCCGTCCCGGGTCGCCGAGGACATCCGCGCCGCGCTGGCCTCGCTCGGCCGCGGCAAGGAGGTGGCGGGCGGGATCGCGCTGGCCGGGGTGCGGCCATTGCCGGGCCCGCACACCTTCGACGCGGTGGTCGTGCTGCCGCGCGGCCTGCTGATCGTGCACGGCGTCGACCTGCCGGAGCCGGCGATGCGGCTGGACGCGCCGCTGACCGCGCCGTGGAAGGCCGACGGGTGGGCGCTGGCCACGCCCGATGACGCCGTGAACCCCGCGATCGCCAAGCTGGCGCTGGCCCGGTCGCTGCGCGAACACCTCAAGCCCACCGGCGTGCCGGTCGGCACGGTGCTCGCCGTCGGACCGTTCGTCGGCAAGGTCGACCAGCCCGCGGCCGACATGGCGGGCATGGTGCGGGTGCTGCACCCGACCGCGACCAGCATGCTGGCGGCGACGGTGTCGCTCGCGTCGGCACCGAAACCGTGTTCGATCGAGGACGCCCGAGCACTGCTGAAGATCCTCGCGCCGGACGCACCCGAGATCACCGACGAGATGCTCATTGCGGAGGGCTTCGCGGCGGAGGCGAGCACGGTGACGCTGCCCCGGGTACCCGCGGCGCCGCCGAAGCCGCCGCCGCCCGCGCCGATCGAGATCACCACGCCGGTGCCGCGCGTGACGGCCGCGGCGCCGGTCCGGCCGCCACTGCCCGCCAGGCCGTCGCGCACCGTGCGGTGGCTCCCGTTGGGCGCGATCGCGCTGCTCACGGTCCTGCTGGTGACCGCGATCGTGCTCGCCATGACGGGCTCTGGTGGCAGCCCCACCCGGTCCGCCGCAGCACCCTCGTCCCAGGTCGTGGTGAACGGGATCACCTTCGCGCAGCGGGCATCGGCAGCCGACTCGGAGTGCGCCGCGCACGCGTTCGGGGACGCGCAGGCGAGCCTGCTGAGCACCGGCTGCGTCGCGATCCGGCGCGGCAGCTACGAGGCGACGGTACGAAACCGGCCGGTCGCCGTGACGCTCGCGGTGATCACGTTCGCCAACGACGACGCGGCGCGCGCGTTCAAGACGGTCGCGGACAACCCGGGCGGCGGTGGCGTCACGGACCTCGCCGTCGAGACCGCGAGGTGGCCGCGCACCCCCAGCTTCGACGGGGCCGCCTACGTGAGCACCGTGCAGGGCGCCGTGGTGCGGCTGGCGCTCGCCGCGTGGCTCGACGCGAGTTCGAGCACCACCGACCCGGACCTGCTCACCGCGGCCCGCGCCGCCGCGGCCATGCCGCTGTCCTAGCTACAGGCCGTATTCCTCCAGCAGCCGCAGCCACACTTCGCTGATGGTCGGGAAAACCGGCACCGCATGCCACAACCGGCGCAACGGGACCTCGCCGACGATCGCGATCGTCGCGGCGTGCACGAGGTCCGCGACGTCCTGGCCCACGAACGTGACGCCGACGAGCACCTCGCGCTCGGTGTCCAGCACAATCCGCGCCTTGCCGTCGTAGCCATCGGCGTGCAGGTACGAACCGGCGACCGCGATATCGAGGTCGACCATCCGGTGCGGGTGCCCGTCGACCGGGCCGGCGAGGCCGACCGACGCGACCTCCGGATCGGTGAACACGACCTGTGGCACCGCGTGGTGATCCGCCGTGCTGGTGAAGCCGCTCCACGGTGCGGTGTCCACCGGCTGCCCCGTGGCGCGCGCGATGATCGCGTCAGCGGCGGCGCGGGCGGCGTACTTGCCCTGGTGTGTCAGCGGGGCGCGCCCGGTCACGTCGCCGGCCGCGTACAGCCACCCGCCGTCCACATCGGACACCTGACCGGTGTCGTCGACGGCCAACGGCGCACCGGGCGGCAAGCCGATCGCGTCGAGCCCCAGGTCGTCGGTGTTCGGTCGGCGGCCGGTGGCCACCAGCACCCGGTCCGCGGTCAGCGTCCGCCCGTCGCTCAGCTCGAGCAGCGCGGCACCGCCGGCCGCAGTGGTCTTGTCCAGACCGGAATTCAGGTGCACGTGGACCCCATCCGCGCGCAAACCCGCCACGACGGCGTCCCCGACGAAGTCCGCGAATCTCGGCAGCGGCCGCGGGCCCGTCGCGATCAGGTGCACCTCGGCACCCAGCCTCGCCCAGGCCTGCGCCATTTCCACCCCGACGACACCGCCACCCAGCACTGCGAGCCTGCCGGGCACCTCGCTCGCGGACGTCGCGTCACGCGAAGTCCACGTCGGTACCCCGGCGAGCCCCGGAATGTCCGGCGTCCTCGGCACGCTGCCGCTGCACACGACGACCGCGTGCGTCGCGCGCAGCACCCGATCATCGTCCACAGTGACCTTTCGGTCGCCCGCGATCCGCGCGTGCCCGCGCACCGTCTCGATTCCGGCACCGTGCGCCCAGTCGACCTGGCTCGAATCGTCGCCCTTGTGCGTGAACGCGTCCCGGCGTTCGAAGACGGCGGCCGGATCGAGTGCGCCGCCGACCGGAACGCCGGGTACCCGTCTCGCGGCGGCGAGCACGTTTCCCGGGCGCAACAACGCTTTACTCGGAATGCAGGCCCAGAACGAACATTCGCCGCCGAAACGTTCATGGTCGACCAGGACGGTTTTCAGCCCGCCGCGCACCGCCCGACCGGCCGCGTTCTCGCCCACCGGGCCCCCGCCGATCACGATTACGTCATAAACGTCTTCGGTCATACCGCCAGCGCACACCAGGCAGACACGCCACGCAAGCCGGGGAGGTATTCTCACCACAGCGTCTGCGAGTACGGGAGGTTTTGGTGGCCAAGAACACCGCGGTGCAATTACTGGACGACCTGAACGGCGAGCCGGCCCAGGAGCAGGTCCGGTTCGGTCTGGACGGTGTCGACTACGACATCGACCTCTCGGACGACAACGCCGAAAGCCTGCGCGACATTCTGGCGCGCTACGTCGAACACGGGCGCCGCACGGGTGGGCGCAAGCGCGCGCCGCACCGGCTCGCCCCGCCCAAGCGTGGCCGGCGGACCGCCACGTCTTCCCGCGCCGCGGCCAAGACCGCGAGCACCGCGAAAGCAGCCGCGCCGGCGGAAAAGCCGAAGGCCACCACCACCCGCAAACGCGCCACCACGAAGACGGCGGCCGCCACCCGGACGGCGCCCGCGAGCAAGGCCAAGGCTCCCGCCACGAAGACGACCGCGGCCAAAGCGACCGCGGCAAAGGGCACCGCGGCAAAGGGCACCGGCACGAGGGCCACCGCTGCGAAGACGACGGCCGCCAAATCCACGGCCGCCAAGCCGGCCACGCGCAAGCCCGCGGCCGCGAAAACGACCGCGGCCAAACCGGCGGCGAAGACCACGGCGGCGAAGTCGACGGCCGCCAAGACCGCGAGCGCGAAGACCGCGGCGACGAAAATGACGGCCGCGAAGAGTGGCCGGGCCACCGCCAAAAAGCCCGCGACCACGAAGAAAACCACGTCCGCCGAGAAGGCCCCGCGCCGCGCGCCCCGCAAGGCTCCGCCGGTCGTCTTCTCCGCGGCCGAGGACTGATCCCGCGACGCTACTGTGCCGTTCGTCACCAATCCGAGCACAGTAATGCCCCTCCTTCCGCAATCGGGAAGGAGGGGCATTAATTTGGGCCGGAACCCCAGCTCAGAGCGTCTTGAGCTCCTCGACGATCTCACCGACCGACGCCTTCGCGTCACCGAAGAGCATGGCCGTCTTGGGGTCGTAGAACAGGTCGTTGTCGATTCCCGCGAAACCTGAGTTCATCGAACGCTTCAGCACGATGACCGAACGGCTCGCGGTGACGTCGAGAATGGGCATCCCGTAGATCGGCGAGTTCGGATCGGTGCGCGCCGCCGGATTCGTGACGTCGTTGGCCCCGATCACCAGTGCCACGTCGGTGTGCGCGAACTCCGAGTTGATCTCTTCCATTTCCTTGAGGTGTTCGTAGGGCACGTCGGCCTCGGCGAGCAGCACGTTCATATGCCCCGGCATCCGCCCCGCCACCGGGTGAATCGCGTATTCGACCGAAATTCCCTTGGCCTCCAGCAACTGTGACATCTCCCGGACCGCGTGCTGCGCCTGTGCCACCGCCATGCCGTAGCCCGGCACCACGACGACCCGGCTCGCATACGCCATCTGGATCGCCGCGTCCGCCGCCCCCGTGCTGCGCACCGGCCGGGCCTCCGTGCTGCCCGGTGCCGCGATCGCCGTCGTGCCACCGAACCCGCCGGCGACGATCGCGGGGATCGACCGGTTCATCGCCTTGGCCATCAGGTTGGTCAGGATCGAACCTGACGCGCCGACGATCATGCCAGCCACGATCAGCGCCGTGTTCTGCAGCGCCACGCCCATCGCGGCGGCCGACAGCCCGGTGAACGCGTTCAGCAGCGAGATGACGACCGGCATGTCGGCGCCGCCGATCGGCAGGACGACCATCAGCCCGAGCACCGCGGCCGCCACCAGCAGCACGATCATCAGGACTTCCGCCTCGGCGCCCGCGACGACCGCGATCGCGCAGCCGACCGCGGCCAGCAGCAGCGCCAGGTTCAGCGGCTGCTGGAGCTGGCGAAGCGTGATCGGGCGGCCGGGCAGGATCTCCTGCAGTTTGCCGAAGGCGATCAGCGAGCCCCAGAACGAGATCGAGCCGATGATCGCCGCGAACAGCGAAGCGATCGCCATGTAGCGCGGCTCGCCGTCGTACCCGGCAGTGGTGCGGAACTCGACCCACGCGATCAGCGCCACCGCGCCGCCGCCGACGCCGTTGAACAGCGCCACCATCTGCGGCATCGCGGTCATCTTCACGTTGCGCGCCGCAGGAACGCCGATGAGGGCACCGAGCACGACGCCCAGCGCGATCAGCAGCCAGTTGCTCATGCCCGGCGTCAGCAGGGTCGCCACGACCGCGATGCCCATGCCGGTGGCGGCGATCCAGTTGCCGCGCACCGCGGTGCGCGGACCGGTCAGCCCCATCAGGCCGTAGATGAACAAGGCGAACGCGATGATGTAGAGAACGCCGATCAGGCTCGTCACTTGGCGTCTTCCTTCTTCTTACCCTTGAACATCGACAGCATCCGGTCGGTGACCAGGAAACCGCCGACGACGTTGATCGTGCCGAACGCGATCGCGACCACCAGCAGGATCTTGTTCAGCGTCCCCTCGGCACCGAGACCGAGCACGATCAGGCCACCGAGCAGCACGATCCCGTGGATCGCGTTGGTGCCCGACATCAGCGGCGTGTGCAATGTGTTGGGCACCTTGGAGATCACCGCGAAACCGACGAACCCGGCCAGTACCAGGATCGCCAGGCTTTCGATCAGCATCAGGCCGTTCCCTTCTCATACCCGGCGACACAGGCACCGGCGACGATCTCGTCGCTGAAGTCGATGGCCAGCCTGCCTTCGCTGTCCACCAGAAGCTCGACCAGCTCGGTCAGGTTGCGCGCATACAGTTCGCTCGCGTGCCCGGGCATTTCGGCGGCGAGGTTGAGCGGCGAGCAGATCGTCACGTCGTGATGGACGACCTCAAGGCCCGGCAAGGTCAGCTCGCAGTTGCCGCCGGCCTCCCCCGCCAGGTCCACCACCACGCCGCCCGCGGGCATGCCGCGCACGGCCTCGGCGGTCACCAGCTTCGGCGCGCGGCGCCCCGGCACGAGCGCCGTGGTGATGACGACGTCGAACCTGGTGGTGGCTTCGGTCAGCCTGCGCCGCTGCTCCTCGCGCTCGTCCGAGGTCAGCTCCCGCGCGTAACCGCCTTCGCCGGCCGCCTCGATGCCCAGGTCGAGCCAGTGCGCACCGACCGAGCGGACCTGCTCGGCGACCTCGGGGCGGACGTCGTAGCCGGTGGTCTGGGCGCCGAGGCGTTTGGCCGTCGCGAGCGCCTGCAGCCCGGCGACGCCGACACCCAGCACGAGTACCTTCGCGGGCGGCACGGTGCCCGCGGCCGTGGTGAGCATCGGGAAGAACCGGGTGAACCGCTGGGCCGCCAGCAGCACCGACCGGTAGCCCGCGACACTGCTCTGCGACGACAGCGCGTCCATCGCCTGCGCGCGGGTGATACGCGGGATCGACTCGACCGCGAACGCGGTGATGCCCGCCCGGTGGAGCGCGGTGATCCCGTCCACATCGGACAGCGGCTTGAGGAACCCGATGAGGATCGTGCCCGGCTTGAGCCGCTCGGCCTCTTCCGGCGTTGGCGCGTTGACCTTCAGCACGATCTTCGCGTCCCACGCATCGCCGACCTGGGCGCCCGCTTCCTCGAACACCTCGTCGGCGATCAGCGCTCCCGCGCCGGCACCGGATTCGATGACGACGCGAAGGCCACGCTTGACCAGGCGCTCGACGAGTTTGGGGACGAGCGCAACCCGGCGCTCCCCCGCTAGGGACTCCCGCACGACGCCGACCGTCAACGGTTCGGTATCGACCACGCGCAACCTCCTGCCACAGTGCGGACGCCGGATAGTCCCAGTTTTTACCGGAAAGATCCAGCCCGCCAACGGAGTCAAGTTCACCAGGTCGGCGCGCAGGAAACTACGGTGGGGGCCATGTACTCCAAGGAGATCGAGATCCGCACCGGTGGCAAGCCCGTGGTGCGCGATCTGACCAGGGACGCCGAGGCGTTCCTGGACGAGGCGGGCGCCGGCGACGGGCTGCTGCACGTGTGGGTGCCACATGCGACCGCGGGCCTGGCGATCCTGGAGACCGGTGCGAGCAGCGACGACGACCTGCTGACCGCACTCGACGAGCTGCTCCCCCGCGATACCCGATGGCGGCACCAGCACGGCAGCGGCGGCCACGGCCGCGACCATGTGCTGCCCGCGTTCGTGCCGCCCTACGCCAGCGTCCCGGTACTGGGCGGGACGCCGGCGCTGGGCACGTGGCAGTCGATCTGCCTAGTCGACACCAACCTCGACAACCCGGTGCGCCGCGTCCGGTTCAGCTACCTGGCGGGCTGACCGCCGGCCCGGCCAGACCAGCACGATCATCCCGGCGACGGCGATCGCGCCGAGCACCCACAGCGCGACCGTCACGTCGGGCGCCCCGGGCGTGCCCTGCAGGATGCTGCGCAGTCCCTCGGTCGAGAACCGGAACGGGCTCCAGGACCACAGCGCGACCTTGTACGCCGGGTTGAGCAGTTCCGGCACCTGGCCGGCGACCGCGGGCGCCAGCAGGTAGAGCGGGCCGAGCACGCTCATCGCGCCGACCCCGAGCAGGCGCACCAGCGCGCCCTGCAGGCCGGCGAACGAGAGCGTGACCAGGAAGATGAAGCCGAGCACGTGCCAGCCCATCGGCAGCGTGCGGTCCCACAGCTTCAGGAATCCGGCGGCCACCGCCGTCATCAGCACCGCGGTGCCGAGCACGCGAGCGAGGCGTGCGGGCAGATTCAGGGTGTGGCCCGCACGTCTTGTCAGCAGCAGCGCCACCACGCACGCGACGAGTGAGCCGAGCCAGGCCAGGGTGCTGACAGCGAGCGGCGCGGTCCGTCCGGCCGCACTGGCCAGGTGCACCGTCTCCACCTGGACCGGTGTGCCGGCCGCGTTCGCGGCGGTGGTGAGGGCCTGCTGCACGACCTGCGTGCCCGCGGGGTTGATCGCGCCCGACACCACAATCCTGGCGGGGTTGCCCAGTTCCAGGATCCCGTAGACGTCCTTGTCGTCGAGCAGGGTCCGGGCCAGCTCCGGTGTGGTGACCCGCCAGGTAAGCGCGCTGCCGCCCTGCGTCGACACGTGCTCGGCCGCCGCGCGCACCTGTGCCGGGGCCTGGTTGGGCAGGGCCACGGCGACCGGCAGACCGTGCGGGCTGACCGTCGCCTGGACGCCCACGGTCACCAGGCCCAGCACGATGGCCACCACCGCACCGGCGAGCGCCGCGAGCGCCGCCAGCGGCCACAACGGCTTTCCCCTCATCGCTTCCCTCCAGATATTCTTCATGCGTTGAATTTAGCGAAGACGGTAGGCCGTCGTCGCGGACGAAGTCAACGGTTGTTGAATAAACCGCCGGTAGGGTCGAGCCGTGCGGCTAGTGCTGTGGGACATCGACCAGACGCTCATCGACCTGCGCGGCGCCGGGCGCGACTGGTACGCGCAGGTGGTGCCGGAGGTCACCGGTGTGGCTTTCGGTGAGATGCCGCCGTTCTTCGGGCGCACGGAGCTGGCGATCACGTCGGAAGTGCTGCGGCTGCACGGGATCGAGCCCGACGCGGCGACGGTGCGGAAGGTCTGGGCGGGCTTGGTGGTCGCCGCCGAGCGGGCCGTCCCGACGCTGACCTCGCGGGGCGTCGTGCTACCGGGTGCCGAGGCAGCGCTGACCGCGCTGACAGGCCAGGCGGTGCAGACGCTGGTCACCGGGAACCTGCGGGAAGTCGCGTGGCACAAGCTGGCCGCGTTCGACCTGCACCGGCACCTGGACTTCGAGATCGGCGGGTACGGCTCGCTGTCCGCGCACCGGCCCGACCTGGTCGCCTACGCCGTCGACCGGGCCGGATTCACGGCGGAGAAGGTGATCGTCATCGGCGACACCCCGCACGACATCGACGCCGCGCTGGCCCACGATGCGATTGCCGTGGGCGTCGCGACGGGCCGCTTCAGTGCCGCGGACCTCCGCGACGCCGGGGCGCACACCGTGCTTGCCGACCTGTCCGACACGCCCGCGGTGCTGGAGGCAGTGCTGGGTTAGCCGCGGACGAGCTTGACCAGGTGCGTCACGGCGTCGTCGACGGGGATCTCCTCGCGGTCGCCCGAGGCGCGGTCCTTCAGTTCGACGACCCCGTTGGCCAGGCCGCGGCCCACCACCAGGATCGTCGGCACGCCGATCAGCTCCGCGTCGGCGAACTTCACACCCGGCGTGGCCTTGCGGTCGTCCAGCAGCACCCGCACACCCGCGGCGTCCAGCTCGGCGGCCAGCTTCTCCGCGCCAGCGAAGATCGTCTCGTCCTTGCCCGCAATCACGACGTGCACGTCCGCGGGTGCGACGGCGCGCGGCCACACCAGGCCCAGCTCGTCGTGGAACTGCTCGGCGATGACCGCGACCAGGCGGGACACGCCGACGCCGTAGGAGCCCATGGTGATCCGGACCGGCTTGCCGTCCTGGCCGAGCGCATCGACCTCGAACGCGTCGGTGTACTTGCGGCCCAGCTGGAAGATGTGCCCGATCTCGATGCCGCGCGCGGCGACGAGGGTGCCCTGGCCGTCCGGCGACGCGTCGCCCTCGCGCACCTCGGCGGCCTCGATGGTGCCGTCGGGCGTGAAGTCGCGGCCGGCGACGAGGTCGACGGTGTGGTGGTCGGCCTTGTCGGCACCGGTGACCCACGCCGTACCGGTGACCACGCGCGGGTCGACGAGGTAGCGGATCCCGTTGTCCAGCAACGCCTTCGGGCCGATATAGCCCTTGACGAGAAACGGGTTGGCCGCGAAGTCGGCCTCCTCGAGCATCGCCACCTCGGCAGGCTCGAGCGCGGCCGCCAGGCGCTTCTGGTCGACCTCGCGGTCGCCGGGGACGCCGATGCCCAGGATCTCCCAGTTCTGCTGCCCGGGGCGGCGCGTCTTGACCATGACGTTCTTCAGCGTGTCCGCCGCGGTGAACGTGCGGCCGAGGTCGGCCGGGCCGTTGAGATAGTCGACCAATGTCGCGATGGTGGGCGTGCCGGGCGTGTGGTGCACCTGCGCGACGGGCCGGCCGTCAAGGGGCTGCGCGGGCGGCGCGGGCGTGGTGACGGCCTCGACGTTGGCGGCGTAGCCCGATTCGGTGCTGCGGACGTAGGTGTCCTCGCCGGTGGGGGCGACGGCGAGGAACTCCTCCGACGCCGAACCGCCCATCGCGCCGGAGGTGGCGGCGACGATGACGTAGGAGAGGCCGAGCCGGTCGAAGATCCGGATGTAGGCGTCGCGGTGCGCCTGGTAGGACCGCGAAAGACCCTCGTCGTCGAGGTCGAAGGAATACGAGTCCTTCATCACGAACTCGCGGCCGCGCAGGATCCCGGCCCGGGGACGTGCCTCGTCGCGGTACTTGGTCTGGATCTGGTACAGCGTGACGGGGTAGTCCTTGTAGGAGCTGTACTCGCCCTTCACGGTGAGCGTGAACAGCTCCTCGTGGGTGGGGCCGAGCAGGTAGTCGCCGCCCTTGCGGTCCTTCAGCCGGAACAGGCCGTCGCCGTACTCGGTCCAGCGGCCCGTCTTTTCGTACGGCTCACGGGGCAGCAGCGCGGGGAACTGGATCTCCTGCGCGCCCATCGCGTCCATCTCTTCGCGCACCACGGACTCGATGTTGCGCAGGACCCGCAGGCCCAGCGGCAGCCAGGAGTAGCCGCCCGGAGCGACGCGGCGGACGTAGCCCGCGCGCACCAGCAACTTGTGGCTGGGCACTTCGGCGTCCGCCGGGTCCTCACGCAGGGTGCGAAGGAACAACGACGACATCCTGGTGATCACTGGGGTGCTCCTCGGGGTGCGCGGTGGCGCTGATACTCGTTCGGCACAGCGTAGTCAATACCCACCCCAGGGCCGCATCCGGTTATCACGGAATTGTCGGTGGCCTGCTCTAGCGTGAGGCGCATGACACTCGAACTGGCATGATCACCATCGACTGTGCACCGCAAGAAAGTCTGCGTGCAGTGACAATCTGATCCCGAGCGCCCAAAGCTGCGTGAACCGTGTTGTTCCGGCGGGCCCAGCTACCTTGGGCCAGCAGGTGAGTTCGGGCTTCATGAGCTATTTCCACGTCAGTTGTCGTTGGCCGGATTGGTGTGCGTTGCGATGACTTGGACAGCGGCGACGAGGTCGCGTGCGGTCGGTGCGGTTTCCGGCTCGGCCAGCCACAGGGCGGCCGCGCCGATCAGCAACGCCTGGTAGAAGGCTCCGACTGCGGCGGCTTCGTGCTCGTCGGCGTTGCCGAACAGTTCGACCAGGGCGCGGCGGGCGTGTTGGTTGGCTCCGCGCAACGTCTCTCGCAGCTGCGGGGTTCGTTCCAGATGGGCGAGCAGTTCGAACTGGATGGCCCACAGACGCCCTGTGGTGCCGAACGAATCGAGCACCTTCGCCCAAGCCGCCTCGAACTGCTCCGCCGGTTCGGCATCCCCGTCGGCACGGGTTGCCGGGGTTGCTTCGAGCCCTTCGCCCCACTCCTCGATCGCTTGTTGAAGTGCCGCGTTCAGCAGCGCTTCCTTGGACCCGAAGTGGTAGCCGATGGCGGCGAGGCTGACCCCGGCAGCGGCAGCGATGTCGCGGGCGGTCGTCCTGGCGTACCCCTTCTCGTGCAGGCAGCGCTGAGCGCCGGCCAGCAGGTCTTCGCGGTTGCCCATGTCGTAAACCTACCAGCGTCTGACACAGGTGATTAAGACGAACGTCTTGCACAATTGTCTAAATCGTGGGTAGGGTGTCGGCAGTTCACAGTGAAGGAGGTTTCCGTGCAGACCCCGAAAATCCTGATCTCGGGTGCCGGTATCGCGGGTACCGCGCTGGCTTACTGGCTGCATCGTCACGGGTTCGCCCCCACCGTGGTGGAGCGGGCGCCGTCGATCCGCGGCGACGGCTACAAGGTCGACATCCGGGGTGCCGCCCTGCAGGCGGTCGAGCGCATGGGGCTGCTGGAGGCGATCCACGCCCGGCGCACCGATGTGCGGGGCGGATCGGTCGTCGACGCGGCAGGTCGGCGGGTCGCGAGCATGGACGCCGACACCTTCGGCGGGCGGCAGCACTCCGACGCCGAGATCCTGCGCGGCGACCTCAACCGTCTGCTTCACGCGCAGACCCAGCATGAGGTGGAGTACCTCTTCGGCGACTCCATCGCCGCGCTCGCGGAGACCGGAGGCGGGGTCGAGGTCACCTTCGACAGCGGCCGGACGCGCCGGTTCGACCTGGTGGTGGGTGCCGATGGGATGCGCTCCCAAACCCGCACGCTGGCGTTCGGCCCGGAGCAGGAGTTCGTCCGCGATTTCGGCTACTACGTCTCGATCTTCAGCGTGCCCAACCACCTCAACCTCGACCGGTGGGAGCTCACCTACGTCGGTGCGGGCCGAACAGCGCTGGTCTACAGCACGGCCGGGGACGCGGGTGCCAAGGCCATGTTCTTGTTCTCCGCCGAACCGCTGGCCTACGACCACCGCGACCGGGCCCAGCAGCAGGCGCTGCTGGCGCAGGCATACGCGGGAGAAGGGTGGGAGGTGCCGCGCCTGCTCGAAGCCATGGACGCTGCGCCCGACTTCTACTTCGACTCGCTCAGCCAGGTCCGGATGGACCGGTGGAGCAATGGCCGGGTAGCGCTGGTCGGCGACGCGGGCTACGGAGCCTCGCCTGCGTCGGGGCAGGGAACCAGCCTGGCGTTGGTCGGTTCGTACGTCCTGGCCGGAGAACTCGCCGCCGCAGGCGGTGACCACCAGCGGGGATTCGACGGCTATCAGCGGCGGATGCGGCACTTCGTCGAGCAGAACCAGAAGCTCGGGCCGACCAATATCAAGCGGATGGTGCTCAGCAGCAAGCGAGAGGTCTGGTTCGGCATGAAGATGCTCGCACTGATGGCGCGCCTGCCGGGCAAGGACCGCATCATGGCCAAGGCCGTCGAGCCCATCCACAAAGCCGCAACTGCGATCAGTCTTGAAGCCTACTGATCGCAGTTGGATGCGGTAGGTCGATCAAGTTGCCGATCAAGGCCCGCCCGTGCCGCTGCCACTCGCGCCGGAGATGTGGATGTTCTTGGTGGACATGGCCGGCTCCTTCGTCGTCTCGATGAATCCGAGACTCGACGAGGGCGCTGACCGTTCGCTGACTCCTCGACTGACGGGCTGTCAGGAAGCCTTGGCGAACTCCACGATCTCCAGCGTGGCCGTGCAGGCGCAGCCGATCTCCGCACAGGCGAGGGTCAGCCGGTGCCGCACCACGTCGAGGTGGCTGCAGCCGGGATCGGTGCATTCGGCGAACGTGTCCTCGTGCTGGATCAGCGTGCCGTGGCAATGGTCCAGGTCGGCGAGGCAGTCCAGGCACTCCATGATCGACACCTTCCGCGGGAATTCCGGTAACTCCCGTTGGTATCACCCGGGGTCGCGGAAGGCGGGGAGGACACGCCGGTCCGTCAGGCGCTCTTCGAAGAACGCCTGGTGGTCGTGGGTTTCTTCGCCGGGGTCTTGCGGGCGGCGGGCTTGCGGGTCTTCTTCGCCTCGGACACGCTCGCCTCGAGCGCCGCCATCAGGTCCACCACCTCGGACTTCGCGGCCCGCTTGCGCGGTTTCGCGGTTTCCTTGCCCTCGGCCTTCGCCTCGATGATCGACTCGAGCGCCTCGCGGTAGCCGTCGGTGTACTTGTCCGGGTCGAACACCGGCTCGGACAGCGAGTCGATGAGCGAACCGGCCATGGCCAGCTCCTGCGACCGCACCTGCGGCGGGTCGTCGGCCAGGAAGCCGAAGTCGGGGGTGCGCACCTCGTCGGGCCACAGCATCGTGGTCATCACGAGCACGTCGTTGTGCACACGCAGCAGGGCGAGCGTCTCCCGCTGCCGCAGCGCGACCTTGGCGATGGCGACGTTGCCGGACTTGTGCAGCGCGTCGCGAAGCAGCACGTACGGCTTCACTGCGGGCTTCTGCGGTTCGAGGTAGTAGTGCTTGTCGTAGTGCAGCGGGTCGATGGCCTCCAACGGCACGAACTCGAGCACGTCGATCACGTTGGAGCTGGACAGCGGCAGCTCCTTGAGGTCGTCGTCGGTGATCACGACCATCTCGCCGTCGTCGAGTTCGTAGCCCTTCGCTATGTCGGCGTAGGCCACCTCGACGTCCTCTATCGAGCAGTAGCGCCGGTACTGGATGCGGCCGCCGTCGCTGGCGTGCACCTGACGCAGCGAGACGTTCTTGTTCTCGGTGGCCGCGTACAGGTGGATCGGAATCGTGACCAACCCGAAGGACACGGATCCCTTCCACATCGATCGCATCGCCGGCCCTCCCGCTCGCGTAACTCCTGGTCACGACCGTACGCGTTGCGCCGCCTGGGGACTAGTCGTGACGCGCTGCCCTAGGCTGGGGTCATGACCGAGCTGAAGCAACGGCTGGCGTGGCTCGACGAGGGCTCGCGCGTCTTTTTCGACCACCTCGAGCAGCTTCCGGACAGCGCGTTCACCGACCCCGGCACGCTGCCCGGGTGGACCAACGCGCACCTCGTGGCGCACGTCGGGTACAACGCGCGGGGGCTGTCGCGCCTCGTGCACTGGGCGAAGACCGGCGAAGAGACGCGGATGTACGAGAGCCCCGAGGCGCGCGACGAGGAGATCGAGGACGGATCGCATCTGTCCCCGACGGAGCTGCGCACACTGGCCTTCGACGCCGACCAGAAGCTGCGCGTCGAGCTGACGGAGGTGACCGACTGGGATGCCGAGGTGCGCCCCCGGCTGGGCAGGTCGGTGCCGGCGTCGGAGATCCCGTGGATGCGCGTACGCGAGTTGTGGATCCACGGCGTGGATCTGGGGACAGGGCTGGACTTCACCGATTTCCCGGCGGATCTCGTCGACACGCTGATCACCGACATCGCGGGCATCCGCGACTCAGCGGGCCAGGGCCCGGCACTCGTGCTGCGCCCCGACGACCGCGACCGCGAGTGGCGGATCGGCTCGGACGGCCGCGTCGTGCGCGGCAAGGCCGCGGACCTGGCCCGGTGGCTCGCCGGCCGCGGCACCGTGGACGGGCCGGACCTGGGGCGCTGGCTGTAGCGCGAAGCGTTCACGCCCGAGTCGCCGCAGGCAACGCGCGACTCGGGCGCACGGAAACGTCAACTCGCGGGACCGGAAACCTCAACTCGCGCGGGTGGGGTTAGCTCGGGAGGAGGTCCGTGACCAGTTGGGTCAGTTGGCGCAGGTTGCGGCATTCGTGCATCTGGACGATCCGGCCGTACTCCAGTGCGGCGGAATCGCCGGTACCCCAGTTGTAGCGGGGCTCGGGGTTGAGCCAGTACACGTGCCGGGCGCGGTCGCGGATGCGGCGGACCGCGTCGAGGTTCGGGTCGCCGCCGTTGGTGCGGCCGTCGCCCAGCATCAGCACCGACGTACGCGGCCCGACGGCGTCGGGCCACTCCTCGACGAAGCTGCGCAGCGAGTCGCCGTAGTCGCTGTTGGTGCCCCATTTCGTGAGCCGCGCCTCGGTCATGATGCGCCGCGCGAGCCCTTCCGGATCGGCGGCGCCCGCCGTCACCAGGTCGGTGATCTCGTCGGTCAGCCCGACGAACGCGAAGCTGCGCACCTTGGCGAACTGGTCGGCCAGCGCCTGCACGAGCAGCACGGTGAACTGCGCGAACCCGGCCACCGAGCCGGACATGTCGCACAGCAGCACCAGTTCCGGCCGGCCGGGGCGCCGCTCGCGCATCGCCGGGCGCATCGGTACCCCGCCGGTCGCCAGCGACCGCCGCAACGTGCGGCGCAGGTCGATCGTCCCGCGACGGGTGCGGCGGCGCCGCGCGGACAGGCGCGTGGCGAGTTTGCGGGACAGCGGCTGGATGGTACGGCGCAGGTCGGCGATCTGGTCGCGGTTGGCGCCGGTGAAGCTCACCAGGTCGGTCTGTGGCGCCACGGCGTGCCGGGAAATCCGTTCCCTGCCACGGAGTTCGGCCGTGCGGCGGCGCGCTTCGGCCTCGACGTACCGGCGGAATTCCGCGATCCGCGAGCGCGCCTCCTGCCGTGCGACCGCCTCGCCGAGCCCGTCGAGCCGGTCGCCCTGGTCACTCTCGCCGCGGATCGCCGCCAGCACCCGTTGCAGCAGCGCGTCCGGCCGCACCCGCGTCAGCGTCTGGTACGCCGACCAGCCGCTCATCCCGCCCGAGGACCCGTACTGCCCGAACCCGTCGACCCCGGCCGCGGCCAGCGACCGCATCGCACCGCTGTCGCCCTCGCCCATCGCGGCGACCATCGAGTCCCGCAGCGACTCGAGATGCTGCTCTTCGGCCGCCGTCTCGGCCGCGCCGACGGCGACGGGGAAGTACAGGTCGAACACCATGTCGAAGGTCTGGCGCTGCCCGGACCGGCGCAGCACCGTGGCGGCCAGTGCCGCGCGCAGCTGCTCGCGGTCGGCGAGCCCGAGCACGTCGACGGCCGCGGCCGCGTCGATGGTCTCCCCCGGCCCGACCGGAATCCCGTGCTCCCGCAGGGATCCGACGAACTCGACGAGCCGGTGCGGCAGCCCGCTCACGACGAGGCCGGGTCCAGCAGCCGGTCCAGGCGTAGCTCCTTGGCCGCCTTGCGGTGGTCGGCCTGGTACTTGAGGATCACGCCGAGACTGGCCTCGACGACCTCCTCGTCGAGGGTGTCCGCGCCCAGCGCAAGCAGGGTCCGCGCCCAGTCGACCGACTCCGCGATCGAGGGCGCCTTGCGCAGCTCCATCGCCCGCAGCGCGCCCACCACGCGCACCAGCGACTCGGTGAGTGTCGCGTCCAGCCCGGGCACCTTGAGCGTGACGATGTCGCGTTCCAGGTCGGGCGACGGGAAGTCGAGGTGCAGGAACAGGCAGCGCCGCTTGAGCGCCTCGGACAGCTCGCGGGTGGCGTTGGACGTCAGCAGTACGAACGGGCGGCGCGCCGCGGTGATGGTGCCCAGTTCGGGCACCGTGATCTGGAAGTCGCCGAGCACCTCGAGCAGCAGGCCCTCCATCTCGACGTCGGCCTTGTCGGCCTCGTCGATCAGCAGCACGGTCGGGTCGGGGTTGCGGATCGCCTTGAGCAGCGGGCGGGCCAGCAGGAACTCCTCGCTGAATACCTGGTCACGGGTGTCTTCCCAGCCCTCGTCGCGGCCGGCGGTGATACGCAGCAGCTGCTTGGCGTGGTTCCACTCGTACAGCGCGCGGGCCTCGTCGATGCCCTCGTAGCACTGCAGCCGCACCAGCTCGCTGCCGGTCGCCTCGGCGAGCGCACGCGCCAGCTCCGTCTTGCCGACCCCGGCCGGGCCCTCGACCAGCAGCGGCTTGCCGAGCCGGTCGGCGAGGAACACCGTGGTCGCGACGGGGGTGGAAGCCAGGTACCCGGCCCCCGCAAGCCGCTCGACGACCTCGTCGACCGAGCCGAACAACGGTTCCTGCATCGCGCCTCCCTACCTGCGACATTCCCGCCATTGTCGCCCCGCCCGGCCGGACGGGGCCCGGTCCTCGTGCTCAAGGTCACTTGCCGAAATCCCCCGCTCAGGGCACGTTGTCGTAGTGACTCCCCTGCATGACCTGCGTGTCATCGAATGTGCCACGTTCGTCGCCGCGCCCTCCGCGTGCATGACTCTCGCGCAGCTGGGCGCCGACGTCATCCGCGTCGACCCGATCGGCGGCGCCGCCGACTACAACCGCTGGCCGGTCGCCCCGAACGGCACGAGCCTGTACTGGACGGCGCTCAACCGCGGCAAGCGGTCGGTGGCGGTGAACCTGCGCTCCGACGAGGGCCGCGACCTGGTGACCGCGCTCGTCGCGCAGGCCGGGATCCTGGTGGACAACGTGGTCGGCAGGCCGTGGCTGTCCTACCAGGTCCTGTCCGAGCGGCGCGCGGACCTGATCCACGTGCACCTGCAGGGCCACCCCGACGGCCGCCCCGCCGTGGACTACACGGTCAACGCCGAGGTCGGCGTCGCGACGATCACCGGCCGCGAGTCCGACGCCGCGCCGGTCAACCACGTGCTGCCCGCGTGGGACCTGGTCACCGGCATGACGGTCACCACCGGGGTCCTGGCCGCGCTCCACGAGCGCACCGGGACCGGCCGGGGTGCCTACATCGAGGTGGCGCTGGCCGACGTGGCCACCGCGGGCGTCGCGAACCTCGGCTGGCTGGGCGAGGCGCAGTTGCGCGGTGCGGAGCGGCCCAAGCACGGCAACCACGTGTACGGCAGCTTCGGCACCGACTTCGAAACCTCCGATGGCCAGCGCGTGATGGTCGTCGCGCTGACCGAGCACCAGTGGCACGCGCTCCGGAAGGTGACCGGCACCGAGGGCGTGTTCGACGCGCTCGAGCCGGCCCTGGACGTGGATCTCAAGCTGGAGGCCGACCGCTATCGGGTCCGCGAGACGATCGCGGCGATCCTGCGGCCGTGGTTCGCCGCGCGCAGCCTCGCGAAGGTCAGCAAGGACCTCGACTCGGCCCGTGTGCTGTGGGGCCGCTACCGCGGGATGCCCGAGGTGGTCGCCGATCCCGGCCCGCTGCTGTCCACAGTGGACCAGCCGGGCATCGGCACCGTGCCCTCAGCGCGGTCGCCGCTGCGGTGGGGCGGTGAATACGGCGACACGACCACGGCGCCCGCGCTGGGACAGAACACCGGCGAGGTGCTGAGCGGAATCCTCGGGCTCAGCGACACCGAAATCGGCCGGCTGCACGACACCGGCGTAGTGGCATCGGGCAAGCCTCAGAATTAGGTAGGAAAAGGACGACCAGCAC
>DATFHB010000075.1:0-11944 GCA_035248845.1 Amycolatopsis sp.
TGTTTCAACAAGCTCAAGGGCTTCCGCGCGGTCGCGACCCGCTACGACAAGCGCGAACGCATCTACCAGGGCACCATCGACGTCGCCTCAATCCGAATCTGGCTCCGCGACCCCGTCACATGATCCACAGGACACGCCCTAGTGAACCCCGTCCCCGCAGGCCGTTTCGCGACTACAGTGCGGCGGTGGCCGATTCCGACGGGCGGCGGATTTCCAGGCGGCGCGGCTGGATCCGGAGGTGGCGGTGGTGATCTGCGCGCGCGGCGCCGACCGCGTGATCGTGTTCCTGGAGGACGTAGGTGAACCGGCATACCGGGTCGACCGGATGGTGACCCAACTGCTGCGGACCGGCTGGTTCGCTCCCGTGGTGGTGTTGTGGGGTGTGCCGTTCGGGCACCAGGCCGGCGCGCTGACGTTCCCGCTCGGGGTCGAGGCAGTGCTGGACACGGCGAGCCTTTGCGTGCGGGTATGCGGTATTCCGAAGCGCTGACGCGGTTCGCGGACGCGCGCGTGGCCCGGCTGGCGACGGCGGACGGCGCCGGCGTCCCGCATCTGGTGCCGGTGACGTTCGCGGTCTCCGGCGGCGAGATCGTGTTCGCGGTCGACCACAAACCCAAGCGCAGCACCGATTTACACCGACTGCGCAACATCGCGACCAACCCCACGGTATGTTTCCTGGTGGACGCCTACGACGAGGACTGGACCGCGCTGTGGTGGATCCGCGCGGACGGCCAAGCCACCATCCACACCGAGCGCGCCGAACGGTCCACCGCGATCGACTGGCTGTGCGCGAAGTACGCGCAGTACCGCGAGCGGCCACCCGAGGGACCGGTCGTCCGGACTCGCGTGACGGTGTGGCGGCACTGGTCGGCGACCTGACCGATCGGTCAGCACTGTGACCGATCGGTCGCTCATGCCGCTGGGACCTGACCGCCCTCGGCGACCGAGCCGCCCGTCTGCCGCCGCCACGCGCCGATCAGGCCCAGCGGGTCCGGCCGCAGCAGCGACGCCGCCGCGTAGATCCCCAGGCCGATCGTCAGCGCGACGAACCACCAGTCGTAGAGCGCCTGCTCGCCCGTCGGGTAGTACGCCATCACCAGGAACACGGCGACCCCGACCACGACTGCGAGGTGCCGGCGCCGCCACGGGAAGGCCGACGCGACCACGAAGCCCCAGGTCAGGTACCACGGCAGGGTGGGCGGCGCGAGGATGGCAGTGGCCAGCAGGGTCATCGCCATCCGGAAGATGGCCTCGTTGCCGCCGAAACGCGACTTCCACCACTGCCGGATGCTGAACACCGCCAGCGCGATCATCGCGAGCAGGCGCGCGATGGTGACGAACGGCGACTCCGGCACGTTGATGACCAGCTGCACCACCGTGTGCACCGCCTGACCGATGCCGGTCGGGAAGTTCAGCCAGTTCGTGACCAGCGTCGGGGCCTGCAGGCCGGTGACCCAGCCCAGGTTGAACGAGCCGAGCGAGACCCACGTGCCCAGCACGAACACCACCGCGAAGATGCCGACCGAGATCCCGCCGGCGCGCAGGAAGTTCCGCAGCCGGTTCTCGCCCGGCAGGTGGTTGGCCCACACCCACACCAGGAACGGCAGCGCGACCGCCGCGGTCGGCTTGATCAGCATGCCGATCGTGACCAGGGCGATCGCCAGCGCGTGGTTGCGTTCGAGCGCCGCGAGCACGCCGACGGTGAGGAAACCGAGCATCAGCAGATCGTTGTGCGGGCCGCCGACCAGGTGGATCACCGTCATCGGGCTCGCCACGGCCAGCCACATGGTGATCGGCAGCTTCCCGCCGAGATGGCGCACCAGCCGGGGAAGCGCCCAGATCATCGCGCCGAGGCCCAGCAGCAGCACCAGCCGCGTCACGATCACGCCGACGATCACGTTGTCGCCGGTGATCGCCACGATCCCCTTCGCGACCAGCAGGAACAGCGGGCCGTAGGGCGCCGGCGTCGTCTGCCACACCGGGTGCACGTTCTGCACTACGTTCGGCAGGATCGTCAGCTCCGCCGGGCCGTGCGCATACGGGTCGAGCCCGTGCAGCAGCTGCGCGCCCTGGCCGAGGTAGGAGAACACGTCACGGGTGAACAGCGGCGGCGAGATCACCAGCGGCGCCATCCAGCACGCTGCCGCGATCAGGATCGGCCGGCTGCCGATCCGGCCCGCCAGCATGTAGCGGCCGAGCCGCACCCACGCCCACACAACCAGCGCGAACCCGGCGTAGAGAATCACGGTCGCGAGGATCTGCCCGTGCCCGTAGCGGACCCACGACAGCGGCCCGGTGCCGATCACCGGGTCGCGGATCAGGATGCCGCCGGCGCCGAACGCGCCGAGCAGGAGCAGCACGCTGCCGATGGTCCCCATCGAGATGGTGCGATAGGGGAAGCGAGAGGGCACGCGCCTACGCGCCGCCTGGAGCGCCCCAGGAGTGCCGCCAAACCCGGACGAGGCCTGGGGCGCGGGGTCAGTAGTGGTCGCCATTTCGCTTCCGGAGATTACACACCGCGCCGGAGCGGTTTCTCGGCGGCGGGCCGTTTTCTTGACATCCGGTCATCCCGCCCTGTATGGGACGCCGCCGGGTAGCGCGGCCCGCTACGGTGGGCCGGTGTTCTTCACGTCGTTCGAGGAGGGGCATCCCGAGCCGTTGACGGGGCAGGTCGGCGCAGGTCCGCGCCGGTCCCCCACCGCTCGGACCGGGGTCGGGTTCACCGGGCTGCGGGCGCTGCGGTTCGACGGGCCCACGCACGACCGGCTGTTCGAGATCGACAGCACGGCCGGCGACCACACCGAACTGTCGTACCTGGTGTTTCCCGAGTCCACTCCGGACGACGTCCACGGAGCCACGCACTTCGCGCTCGACGTGGAACTCGAGGACGGCACCACACTGCCCGGCTCACTCGACCCGCACGCGCTCTACCCCGACCAGTGGAACCTGGTGCGGCGCCCGCTGCCTCCCGGCCGGGCGATTCGCGCGATCCTGCTCACCAACGAACGCGGCACAGGCTGGCTCGACGACGTCCGCATCGCCGACCATCCCCCACAGTCGCGCGATCCGGTCGACTGGGTGCGCACCACCCGCGGCACGCACTCGAGTCCGGAGTTCTCGCGCGGCAACACGTTTCCCGCGACCGCCGTGCCCAACGGGTTCAACTTCTGGACCCCGGTGACGGACGCGCCTTCGAAGCGGTGGATCTACGAGTACCACCGCCGCAACAACGCCGCGAACCGCCCCGTCCTCGAAGCGTTCGCGCTCAGCCACCAGCCGAGCCCGCACATGGGCGACCGACACACGTTCCACGTCATACCCGCCGGTGATCTCGCGTTCGGCCACGAGCACGAGACCGACCGGCCGCACCACTACGGCGTCCGCTTCGACAGCGGACTCACCGTCGATGTCGCCCCCACCGAGCACGCCGCCCTGTTCCGGTTCTCGTTTCCCGGGCATGCGGAGGTGCGTTTCGGCACCAACCGCGGGTGCGTGCGGCTCGATGCCGCGGCCGGCGTGGTCAGCGGGTACACGAGCGTGCGGTCGTGGCATTCCGTCGGGGCGCGACGGATGTACGTCTACGGCACGTTCGACCGGTCGGCCCGCGTGCGGGGTACGGCGCTGCGTTTCGACACCTCCGACGTCCGGCTGCGGATCGCGACGTCGCTGATCGGCGTCGCGCAGGCGCGGCGCACCCTCGACGCCGAGATCGCTGCGCTCGCGACGTTCGAGCAGGTCAGGGATGCGGCGCGCGAGCAGTGGCAGGAACTACTCGGCCGGGTCGAGCTGGACGGCGCGACCGACGACGAACGGACGACGTTCTACTCGTGCCTGTACCGGTTGTTCCTGTACCCGAACTCCGGGCACGAGAACGGCCGCCATGTCAGCCCGGTGACGCGGCGCAAGCGGGTGTTCCCCGGGCCGATGTCGGTCAACAACGGGTTCTGGGACACCTACCGCACCGCGTGGCCCGCGTACGCCCTGCTGGCGCCGCGCCGCTGCGGCGAACTGATCGAGGGGTTCGTCCAGCAGTTCCGCGAGGGCGGCTGGATCGCGCGCTGGTCCTCGCCCGGCTACGCCGACCTGATGACCGGGACCAGCTCCGACGTCGCGTTCGCCGACGCCTACCTCAAGGGCGTACGCGGCTTCGACGTCGAGACCGCCTACCAGGCCGCGCTGCGCAACGCGACCGTCCCCTCGCCGCACCGCGGAACCGGGCGCAAGGGCCTGCACGAGTCGATCTTCCTGGGCTTCACGCCACTGTCCACACGGGAGGGTATGTCGTGGGCGCTGGAAGGGTGTGTCAACGACTTCGGGCTCGCGGGCTTCGCGCAGGTACTGGGCCGTGCGGACGAGGCGAAGTACTTCCGGCAGCGCGCGCTGACTTATGTCCACCACTTCGACGAGCGCATCGGGTTCTTCCAGGGCCGCCATCGGGACGGTCGCCGGCGGTGGTCGCCCGAGGAGTACGACCCGACGCGCTGGGGTTTCGACTACACCGAGACCAACGGCTGGACGATGGCCTTCGGGGCGCCGCACGACGGCAACGGGCTGGCCAACCTGCATGGCGGGCGCGCCGGGCTGCAGTCCAAACTGGACGCCTACTTCGCCACGCCCGAGACGGGCCGCAACACCGGGTCCTACCGCGGGGTCATCCACGAGATGACCGAGGCTCGCGACATGCGGATGGGCCAGTACGGGCATTCGAACCAGCCCGCGCACCACATCGCGTTCCTCTACCACCACGCGGGCGCGCCCGCGAAGGCGCAGGCCATCGTGCGGCAGGTGCTGGCGCGCTGCTACTCGGGCAGCGAGATCGGCCAGGGCTATCCCGGCGACGAGGACAACGGCGAAATGTCCGCGTGGTATGTCTTCGCCTCCCTGGGGCTGTACCCGCTGGCGGTCGGCAGCCCGGTGTATGTCCTGGTCGCTCCCCTGTTCCCGAAGGCGACGATCCGACTGGAGAACGGCAAGCAGGTGACGATCACGACCACCGGAACCGGCCCGTACGTCCAGGCGTTGCAACTGAACGGCACCCCGCACGAGCGCGCGTGGATCACCCACCAGGAACTGCTCGGCGGTGCGCGGCTCGACTTCGTACTGGGCCCCGAACCTTCCGACTGGGGCACACCGCCCCCGTCACTGACCGAGGGCGACGCGTGGCCGCGCCCGCTCGCCGACATCACGGCGGGCGCGTCGGGCGCGTTGTTCGACGACACCAGCCGCACCGAGGTCGTCTTCCGCAGCCGGACCCCGGTCATCGAGTACACAGTGGACGATTCGCCCAGGCCGGTCGAGATGTACACGCTCACCTCGGGCATGCACGACACGCCGACCGCGTGGACACTCGAGGCGTCGCCGGACCGTCGTTCGTGGACAGTCCTCGACGAGCGCGACGCCGAGACCTTCACCTGGGCACGCCAGACGCGGCCGTTCGCACTCGCCCGCCCGGCCGCGCACCGCCACTACCGGCTCCGGGTGCGAGCATCCACCGGCCGCCGGCCCTCGCTGGCCCAATGGGAGCTGCTGGCCTCATGATCGACCGACTCACGACGGAGTGGGAGCGCACCCGCGACCGGATCGTCGGCACCGACCCCGGCCTGGTGCGGCTACGGCTGGCGGGTCTGGGCGTGTGCGGAATCCTGACCGCGATCACCGTGCTCGCGGCGCTGGGCCGGCCCATCCCGACGATGATCGTCGCGGCGATCGCCGCGCTGCAGTCGGCGTTCACCGTCAACGACCGCACCCCGCGCGCGCAGGCGCTCACACTCGTGCTGGCGTTCTGCTCCGGTGCGGCGTCACTGACGGTCGCGTCCTTCGGCGCCGCGCTGCCGCCGCTGGACAGCGTGCTGTTCGTGGTGCTGATCTTCTTCGCGGTCTACGCGCAGCGGTTCGCGCCGCGCGGCAACGCGATGGGCGCGCTGGCGTTCTTCATGTTTTTCTTCGCGATGTTCCTGCAGGTCCACCCGTCGCAGCTGCCGCCATACCTGCTGGCGCTCGCGGTCGGGGTCGGTGCGAACGCGTTCGCCCGGTTCGTACTGCTGCGCCGGCGCCCGGACCTCGAGCTGATGCGCGTGCGGCGGGCTTTCCGTGCCCGGCTCGGTGGCCTCACGCGCGCCGCGGCGGCCTACCTCGCCGATGACGGCACCGACCGGCGAGTCGCCCGGTTGCGGCGCGCGGAGTCGCGGGTCCACGAGGCGATCCTGATGGTCGACGGCACGATCGACGACGTGCTGGAACCCGCGGCCGCGGACCTGTTGCGCCGCCGCGCGATCGAGGTCGAGCTGGCCGCGCAGTGGCTGTCCATCACGACCCGCCGCACCGACACCGAGGAACTGACCGACGAGGTTCGCGACGAGCTGATCGGCAGCCTCGTGCGGTTCGAAACGCTCATCGAGCGCGACCCGGGCGAGCTGCCCGTGATCAGCGAGACCGACGAGTTCAGCAAGATGCTCGTCGCGGGCAGCCGGCTGGAACCGCAGCCCGGTGACGGGCTGCGCCGCGCGATCGCCGAGCTCGCACTCGCCGACGTCAACGCCCAGCGGATCGCCGAAAACGACTATTCCGCCGAGGCCGAAGTGCCGGCACCCGAAGCGCCACAACGAAAAAAGGTGTTCGCCTACGACAACCGCACGCGCAGCGCGATCCAAGCGACCATCGCGGGCGCGCTGGCGGTACTCGGCGGCGAGCTGGTGTCGCACCAGCGGTGGTACTGGGCGGTGCTGACGGTGTTCGTGGTCTTCCTCAACACGTCGACCGCGGGAGCGACGTTCGTCAAGGGGCTCCGGCGGGTCACCGGCACCCTCGTCGGGATCTTCGGCGGCATGCTGCTCGCACTGGTCGTCAACGGCGACACCGCGCTGACGTTCGTGTTGCTCCTGCTGTGCGTGTTCGGGATCGTCTACACCTCGCGTGTGTCGCAGCTGGTGGCGTCGTTCTTCATCACATGCATGCTGGGCCTGCTGTACAGCCTGCTCGGCACGTTCACCATCGAGGTGCTGTGGGTGCGGGTCGCCGAAACCGCCGTAGGCGCCGTCGCCGGGATCCTCGCCGCGATCGCGGTGCTCCCGGTGCGGACCAGGACCGTGCTGCGCTCGGACATGGCCAAGGTGCTCGACAACCTGCACCAGTTCCTCGACGGCGCCGAACTGCTGTTGTCCGGCCACGAGAACGTCAACGTGATCGACCTGTCGCGCGAGCTGGACCGGTCGATCGAGACCGTGCGCACCACGGTCGAACCCCTCACCTACCCGGTCAGCCTCGCCAGCCGCCGCAACTACGGCAGCTACGTGCTCACCACCCTCGGCCGCATCTCGTTCCGCGTGCGGCACATCGCGGCCCGCGCCGAGCCGGGCCTGCTCGCCGGCGACGACCGGCTCAGCACGCTGGTCGACCGGCTCACCGCGAACCTCGACGTGCTGGCCGAGGCACTGGACGGCGGCACCCAACGGCACCTCGACCTCGATGAGACACGTCTCACCAGGAAGGGCGACGACGCGCGGGTGCACTCGGCGCTCGTCAGTTTCGGCCGCCTCGACGAGGGGATCATCGCGCTGGGCAAGGCATTCGAGGTGCCCGCCGCCGAATCGGTTCAGGTGAACGTGAGGCGACGCACCGCGTCGGCTCGGCCGGAGGCCGATAGAGTTCGGCTCATCAGCGAAGAGACCGTCCGCAGGAGTGCGCAATGACCCAAGCCCCCGTCAACGTCACCGTAACCGGCGCCGCCGGCCAGATCGGCTACGCGCTGCTGTTCCGCATCGCGTCCGGTCAGCTGCTCGGCCCGGATACCCCGGTGAAGCTGCGGCTGCTGGAGATCCCGCAGGCGGTCAAGGCGGCCGAGGGCACCGCGATGGAGCTCGAGGACGGCGCCTTCCCGCTGCTGGCGGGCACCGACATCTTCGACGACCCGAAGCAGGCTTTCGAGGGCGCGAACGTCGCGCTGCTCGTCGGTGCCCGCCCCCGCAGCAAGGGCATGGAGCGCGCCGACCTGCTCGAGGCCAACGGCGGCATCTTCAAGCCGCAGGGCGAGGCGATCAACGCCGGTGCCGCCGACGACATCAAGGTCCTCGTGGTCGGCAACCCGGCCAACACCAACGCGCTGATCGCCCAGTCCAACGCGCCGGACGTGCCCGCCGAGCGGTTCACCGCGATGACCCGCCTCGACCACAACCGCGCGCTCGCGCAGCTGGCGAAGAAGCTCGGCGTGTCCGTCGCCGAGATCAGCAAGCTGACCATCTGGGGCAACCACTCCGCAAGCCAGTACCCGGACATCTTCCACGCCGAGGTCGCCGGCAAGAACGCCGCCGAGGCCGTCAACGACGAGCAGTGGCTGGCCGACGACTTCATCCCGACCGTCGCCAAGCGCGGCGCGGCAATCATCGAGGCCCGTGGCGCGTCGTCGGCCGCCTCGGCCGCCTCGGCCGCGATCGATCACGTCTACACCTGGGTCAACGGCACCGCCGCGGGTGACTGGACGTCCATGGCCATCCCGTCGGACGGCTCCTACGGCGTGCCCGAGGGCCTGATCTCGTCGTTCCCGGTGACCATCAAGAACGGCAAGTACGAGATCGTGCAGGGCCTGGAGATCAACGAGTTCTCCCGCACACGCATCGACGCCTCGGTCGCCGAACTGGCCGAAGAGCGCGCCGCGGTGCAGAAGCTCGGACTCATCTGAGTCTGCTTGCAGTGACGGACCCCTCGTGGTCATGGACACCATGAGGGGTCCGCACGTTGCGGCTTCAGCCGTCGCCTGTCGCCTGAGTGCCGTCGGCGAGCCCGTAGCGCAGGTACACGGTGCCTGTCGGGCCGGCCAGCAGCGGTTCGAGCGGGATGACGTTGGGGCGGCGGCTCGGCTGGCAAACTCGTAGAGCATCCGCCACAGCGCCTTCTCTCGCAGCGGGACGTCGGGGCGCCGCCAGCGCTGTTCGGTGACACACCAGGTCAGCCATGAGCTGATCGCGGCGCGGGTGCGCTTCCCAGTGCCGGCTCGCCTCGCCCCGCAGCTCGGTCAGCGCGTCGGCTGACGCACTGGCACCGTCGGTTGGCGGGGGCTCGCTACAGCGTCAGTCGCTGGCGGGAGAAAGGTACTGGGCCTTGAGCTTCGCGACGGTGTCACGGTCGAGGCCGAGGGCCTGGCTGGCGTAGTTGTCCACTGATCCGTAGTCCTGCTTGATCACGTCGAGCGCAAGCTGAATAGTGCTCGCCTGGTACTCATCGGGGTGGGTGTAGGCGTACTTCTGCAGGTCACGCTGCTGCTGGGACATTCCCACGGAGGCGTCGTAGTCCTGAAGGAACTGCGAGCCCCACAGGTAGTGGAACGTCAGCGCGTAGTCGTCCTCGACCGTCTTCTCCGGTACGCCGAGGAGCGACAGCAGCAGCGCCGAAGCTACGCCGGTGCGGTCCTGGCCTGCGCTGCAGTGGAAGACGCTCACGCCCTTGGAGTCAGCGAGGTCGGTGAGAAGCTCTCCGATGGCGGCCTGCGCGGTCGGGTTGGTCACGAAGAAGTTGTAGGCGTAACGCGAGTTTGCGAAGTACTGCTCTGGGGTTGCCGGGTTGGCGTAGGGCCCACCGGAGCGCAGGTTGGCGATCACGTTGATGTTCTGGTACGTGGATCCTGCCGGAACGACGTCGGGCGTCTTGGTGATCTCGGGAGGGGTCCGCAGGTCGTAGACGTGCCCGACGTGCAGCTCGTCGGCGGCAACCTGGGCGTCAGCTGGGGCGAGGGTGAGGGCGTTGGAGCGGTAGAGCATGCCCATCCGTACCCACTGTCCATTGGTGGTGCGGTAGCCGCCGACGTCACGGAAGTTGGCCATGTCGGCGTCCTGGAACTCGATACGTCGGCCGGCGATCGTCAGCGGCGCGCCCTGACGGGGATTCAGCTTGAAGAGTTCGTGCGGCGCGTGGCCGTCATAGGCCACCTCGACACGGCCGGAGGTCACCTGGGTGGCGACCTTGTGCCACGAGCTGCCGCCGTCGGTCGAGGACCAGACCGTCACGGGGGCGGAGTTGCGAGTGGTCCACGTGATGGACCAGTTCCCGCCGACGTGGTCAGCTTCGGCTGAGGTGAACGGTGAGTAGGAGGCACGATCCTCGCTGCGGCCAGCGACGAGCGTCGCGGTGACAACGGCATCGGCAGGGCTCGCGATAGGCACGATCGCGGCGGTGGAGAGCAACGCTGCGATCGGGATTCCGGCCAGGGTCCGGCGAAGCATGGGTGGCCTTTCGGTATGGGAGCTGACGGGTCAACCGAAGCTTCGCTACGTTACCACAATTTACGAGACCTACGATCTTCTAAGTAACGGGTAGGCGAACAATCCACGACAGCGCAGTCATCTGCTGCTCACCGCCGTTACGATGGGTGATCATGGTCAACACCCGGTCCCTGTGGCGCGTTGGCGCCGTCGCTCCCTGATGCTTGTCTGGTACTGATGAGAGTTGATGAAGCCGTTCATCCCGGCGCCTGCCAGCAAGGTCGCAACTGGCGTCAACGGCACCCCGCTGCCTTCCGTGAGCGCGGGGGCGTGGTGAGCGAACGGTGACGGAATGGTGAGCGAGACGTCCTCAGGGCAGCGCCCGGCGTCGGCCGACGGCCGACGGCCGCGCGGGCGGCCGCGCGCGGAAGGACTCGACGATGTGCTCCTGGCCGCCGCCCTCGGGCTGATCGATGAGGGCGCTCGTGTCACCGTGGCGCGACTTGTCGAGCGCAGTGGAGTCAGCCGCGCTGCCCTGTACCGGCGATGGCCCTCGCTCGACGATCTGGTTGCTGCGGCGCTCGATCAAGAGCGAGAGGTTCCTGAGCTTCCCCTCGAGGGAGACCTTCGCGAGACGATCCTGGACGCCTTCATCCCGCCGCCGGGTCCGTGGCTACCGGCTGATCGTCGTGCCCGAGAGCGGATCCGCGTCGGCCTCGCGGACCGCGGGCTTCAGAAGACCTACTTCGAGAACCACATCTCCGGGCGCCGTGCGGTCCTGGCCACGGCGCTGCAGGCAGCTGTTGAGCGAGGCCTGTTGCGGGAAGGCCTCGACATCGAGGCCTGCATCGACCTGATGGCAGGGGTGTCCTATTACCAGATCGTGGCCCGTGGCATCCCGGCCGCGGACCCGGCCGCGGTCCAGCGGTGCCGAGCCGCGCTCGAGGTCACCTGGCGCGGGATGGCAGCAGTCGCCGAGTCCTGAAGCAACCCGAACTCGTAGTCGTGGGTGCGTGGCTCGGGCATCCCGGCAGCACCGGCAACACCGGCGCCGACCGGTCCAACGCCTGGATCTGCGACTTGGTGACTCGACGAACCTTGTCGGTGAACCGCCTTACGCCCCGGTCAGGCCGCGACGCGTGAGCAGTGGGGCGATCTCCGGGTCGCGGCCGCGGAACGCCCGGAACGCGATCATGGAGTCGAGGCTGCCGCCGCGGGCGAGCAGCTCCCGCCGGAAATGGTCGCCGTTCGCCCTGGTCAGGCCGCCGTTCTCCTTGAACCATTCGACGGTGTCGGCGTCGAGCACCTCGCTCCAGATGTAGCTGTAGTAGCCGGCGTCGTAGCCGTGGGCGAACACGTGCGCGAAGTAGGCGCTGCGGTACCGAGGAGGCACGGTCGGCACGGCGAGGCCGAGTCTCTGCAGGGCCTCGCGTTCGAACTCCTCCACCTGCTCGGGTTCCACCCGGGCGGACTCCGGGTCCAGGCGGTGCCACTCCTGGTCGAGCAAGGCGGCGGCGAGGTACTCGGTGGTCGCGAAGCCCTCCCCGTAGCTGCGGGACGCGATCAGCCGGTCCACGACGTCCTGAGGGAGCGGATCGCCCGTCTCGTGATGTCGCGCGTAGTTGGCGAGCACCTCCGGCCACCAGGCCCACATCTCGTTGACCTGCGAGGGGTACTCCACGAAGTCGCGGAACACGGCCGTCCCCGCGAAGCGGGGGTACGTCGCCCGCGCGAGCAGGCCGTGCAGGGCGTGA
>DATFHB010000076.1:0-53643 GCA_035248845.1 Amycolatopsis sp.
GGTGATTTCGCGGACGAGTTTTGGCCCCGTCTGGGAACGAGTTTTGGCCCCACCTGTGGCGCGCGAGGCTGCGCGGTGGGAACGAGTTTTGGCCCCACTTGTTGATCTGAAGGGTGATCAGGTGGTGGGTGGTTCAGGGCGGTGTTGGTGGAAGTCCGCGGTGAACTGTAGGCCGTCGAGGAACGCGCCGAGGCCGGCGGTGGGGTGGTGGCCTCGGGCTGTGAGGAATCGGCGGAGCTCTTCCCGGGTGGCTGGGCTGGCGTGGGTGAAGAATTCCCAGCTGAGGGTGAGTAGCTCGGCGGTGATGTCGTCGGGTCGGAGCCCGAAGTTCGCGTCGTCGGGTGGTAACTCGCTGGGCTGGTAGGCAGGCATCGGATCGGTCAGGTGGACACGGTCTGCTGGCCGCGGGTGTGGGCGAGGCGGTAGGAGTCGGTGCCGGTCTCGATGATGTTGCCGCCGAAGGTGATCCGGTCCACGATCGCGGCGCAGAGCCGCGGGTCGGTGAAGGTGCGGGTCCAGCCGGAGAAGGACTCGTTGGAGGCGATGGCGACGCTGTTCTTCTCCTCCCGTTCGGTGAGGACCTGGAAGAGCAGTTCGGCGCCGCGGCGGTCGAGTTCCATGTAGCCGAGTTCGTCGATGCAGAGCAGGTCGACGCGGCCGTAGCGGGCGATGGTCTTGGTGAGTTGCTTGTCGTCGGCGGCTTCGACGAGTTCGTTGACGAGCTTGGCGGCCAGCACGTAGCGCACCCGGTAGCCGGCTAGCACGGCCTCCGTGCCCAACGCGATCAGCAGGTGGGACTTGCCGGTGCCGGAGTCCCCGATCAGACACAGGGGTTGGCCTTTGCGGACCCATTCGCAGGTGGCCAGGGTGTGGATGACGGCGGGTTCGACCTGGGGGTTGGCGTCGAAATCGAAGTCCTTCAACAACTTCTGGCGGGGGAAGCTGGCGGCCTTGATGCGGCGATCGCAGCGGCGGCGATCGCGGTCCTCGCATTCGGCCATCATCAGCTCGGCCAGGAACCCGCGGTAGGTCAGTTGCTCGCGTTCGGCGGCGTCGGCCGCGGCGGTGAACTGGGCCCGGATGGTCGGCAGTCGCAGCGAGCGACAGGCGGTGTCGATGGCGGCGTCGGCGGCCTGCTCGGTGAGGCCGCGGGTGCGGTGAGCGGTCATGTCGATCGTTGTTCCTTACTGGTGGGTGGGGATCGCGGCGGGCCGCGCCGCAGCAGTTGGTCGTAGACGGCCACCGATGGCAAGGGCCGGGTGTCATCGGGCAGCGCCGCCAGGCGCCGTCGGGTCAGCGACCGCACCGCCGGTTCCGTCTCGGGCGCGCGCCGTGGCTGGTCGGGACGGTCTTGACCGGTCGTCGCCGTGTCGTCCTGGGCGGCCTTGCGGGCCTCGACCGCGACCGCGTCGGGGGTCAGCGCCCCGGCCTGCAGTGCGGTGGCGATCCCGGCGACCACGTGTTCGTGGGCCATGCTGCGGTGCAGCAGCAGCACCTCGATCAGGGCGCGGGTGCCGGCGGCGTCGCCGCGGGCTTTGCGCACCGCCGCCCACCAGGCGTCGTGCACCGGGGTGAACCTGCCTGCGGCGCGGGCCTGCTCCAGTGCGGTCGCGCCGGGCAGCGCGCCCGGCTTGCGCACCAGCGCCTCCAGATAGTGATCCAACTCCAGGCGGGCCTGACCCCGGCCGGTGAGCCGGGCGTGGCGTGCCACCTCGTGGCGACCATCGAAGATCACTAACTCCGAGGCGTGCAGCAGCACCCGCACCGGGCGGCCGATCAGCCGGATCGGCACCGAATAGCGATTCATCCGCACGGTGACCTGACTGAAGCGATCGACCCGGGGAGTGAACAATCGCCCGGTCTCGAACGGCTCGTCGGGCACCGGCGCCAACAGGGGTTGCTCGATCGCGAAGTGCTCGCCCACGGTGTGCGGGCGGGACCCGATCCGGCGAGCATCGTCGTCGCGGTCCCACTGCTCGATCCTCGCGTTGAGGTCGGCTATCGAGTCGACCGCCGGCACCGGGACCAGGTGGTTGCGGCGGAACCGGCCAATCTCACCTTCGACCCCGCCCTTCTCATGGGCGCCCTCCAGGCCCGGCTCGCAGTAGAACGCGTCGATCCCGAAATGCGACCGGAACGCCACCCAGCGCTCGTTTTCCACCCGGGCACGGGTGAATCCCAGCACCTGGCGCACGGCCGAGGTCAGGTTGTCGTAGCGGACCTTGCCGGTCGGAACCCCGCCCAGCACCCGGAACGCGTGCACATGTCCCTCGAAGAACGCTTCCTGCCCACCCGAGGTCGACACCCGATGCACCGACTTGCCCGAAAATGACAGCCGGAAGGTGAACAGGTGACACGTGATGCGCTCGCCGACCAGATCGACCCACACATCGCCGAAGTCGACCTCGGCTTCCTCACCCGGCCGGTGGGTCTGCGGGATAAACACCCGGGCCGGTTCCCGGCCCTCCTGGTGCCGGATGTCCGGCCGCCGCCAGCCCACATAATCCGACACCGTCGCATACGAGATGCCCTCCATCTCATGCTCGGCGACCAGCCGATCGAACACCCGCTTCGCGGTATGCCGCTGCTTGCGGGGCGCGTCCAGATCCGCGCGCAGCATCGCATCGATCGCGGGCTTGAACGGATCCAGCCGCGACTTCCGCGGCGGCAGCTTCTTGCGCGGCGCCGGCCACGCCGAGGACAACGCCTCCCGCACCGTGCGGCGATGAACCCCATACTTACGCGCCAAAGCGCGAACCGCCAGGCCCTCGATCCTCGAGTCCCGCCGGATCGCAGCGAACAGCTCCACCTTGCTTCGTGGCACGCGGCTCCTTCACCGCAAACAACCCCCGCATCCTCCTCCGAAGATCTTGCTGGGGCCAGAACTCGCCGGAACCAAATCCGCGATCAAGCCGGTGGGGCCACAACTCGTCCGTAAGTGGGGCCAGAACTCACCCTCACAGCCACCCAGGCTCGGATTTCGTCCGGCGTGAACTCGTACTTGTCGGCCCACTGATCGCTGACTGCCACCGCTGCCTGATCAAGGCGCGCCGCTGTCGACGACGGCGCGCTCGGCCTGTCACCTTGGCGACGGCACGGTCCCCGACGCGCGGCTTACGGCCGGCTACCGCTCCGCTCCGCCCGCCGAGCCGCGTGGCCCCGTTGGTTCGCGGTGCCCGGCAGCGCAGCCGGCAGCGGCGCGCGGGAACCAGGTCGGCGAACACCCACGACGCACAAGACAGCACCAGGCTCACCGCAGCTCCCAACAGAGCCAGCGCCCCCAGGCGGCCGAAGATGACTCACGTTCACGTATGTCGCGCAACGCCCGCAGTGCATTACCGTGCGTGCGTAACGAGTTGGTCACCAGCCCCGACGCCGATCATGACAACGGCCGGTAGCACCGGGTCAAGGCGGGAAAGCGTGCCTTGACCCGGCACCACCGGACGCGTTCTCGGCTTCATGTCGGGGGGTGGGAGGGGTGTGGTAGGTGTCCGCTTTCGTGCCAGCCGCGTGAGTTGTGCAAGCAGTCAGCTGCGTCTGTCGGTCCACTGTCGCGTACCCGGGTGCCACACCTTGCCGTCGATGTCGTCGGCAAGCAGGCCGTCAGCAAAAGCTACGACGTCAGCGACAAGGTCGGCGAACGACTCTGGATATTCCTCGCCATCGACGCCTTGCCGTGTCCGCCAGGCGCGGAACGCTTGCGCCCGTCGCACGGGAAGCGTCTCGATCGCGCTGGACAACGGTTCCAGCCCGAGCCCGCGATGGCTCGCAGTGCGCACCAGGGCACGGTAAACCTCAGAACCGTCGACTTCGTGTCGCCCGGTCAGCCGCCACAGATCGGCCCAATCGCGTTCGCGGGTGTTGACGTCACCCAGCGAAATGGCGGTCGTGAGCTTCTCCGCAAGCACGGTCGCGAGCGGATAGCCCCTGATCTGGAACGCGGTGCCAGCGAGGAGCTGCGGATACTCGGTTTTCACCGCGCCAGGAGTGACGGGATCACCGAAGTTGATGTCCAGTTGCAGCTTCACCCTCGCTGACGCGACCCGTGCGGGCATGCTGACCCGGAATCCCTCGTACAGGTCGCCCTCTCGAATCGTCTCCGACCGAACATCCTCGGGAAGAAACTCGACCCCGTCTCCGACCTCGATGCGCGCGATCTCGGAGATCTTGTCCAGGACGACGTTTTCGTCGCGAGTCAACTCGGCCAGCAAATCTCCGTCGCGAGTGGGCCGGCGCGCATCCAGGGTCGCCAGCAGCAAACCGCCCTTGAGCGTGAACTGACCCGCGTACGGGGAGGACGACAGGCGAAAGAGGAACCGTTCCAGCACGTAGAACACGAGGAGTTCATCGGTGCCGCGGCCCTGCGCGCGGGCGAGTTTGCGTAGGTCCTGATAGACCGCACCGGCGACCGTAGAACGGGACGGACCGGCCATCAGCTCAAGATCACCTCGATCGCGTTCCGCACGGGGCCTTCAACACCAAGTTGCTGACCATAGGACACCAGTTCGGTCACCCGTGCCTGGGGACGCGTCACATAGCGGCGAAGCGCTTGAAGCGCCAGTCCTTCACCTACACGGTGCCGCAGCCGCATCACGTCGACGACCGAGCGCGCCGCGCTGTAGGCAGGTATCGACTCCCCGGGCGACACCTCGAAGGTCTCAATGCCCAGCTCGAAGGTCGCGGGGTCGAACCTGACGAATTCGGCGGGCGGGTAGCGGACCACCGGAAGGTTTCCCGACCGGGGCACCGCAAACTGGGACGCCACGGGTACTTCATCGGTGAGATCGTGCAGTGCCAACGCTGACACCAGGCACACCACCGCGCGTTGCACGCGACGAGAGATCGCCAGCAGATCGACGTGAGCCGTCTCAGGCGCATCCGCCTTGCGATAGACCCCGCGCGACAACTCGACCAGGACACCGGCACGTTTCAACCGAAGCAGCCGGACCCTGGACACGCCGCACTCCTCCGCCTCCCTCGTCGTGAACGTCGGCGGCAGCTGCGCAAGCGTGATCCCCGTACCTATGACAACGCCTCCGTCCGATGAAGCGAAACCATACCATCTAATGGCAAGCTGGTATGGTTTCGTTGCAATTGCCCGCGTCCAGCGTCGTGCCATTCGCATGCCATTAGGCGCGGTCAACGGGGGGCAAACGGGGATCCGCCGGGCACCCGCAGGCCCTGGTCAGCCCGCTAGCGATGGCTGATCTTGAAATCTTCCAAACTGGCTACGCGGGTTCGATTCCCGTCGCCCGCTCCATCGCTCCGACGCAGGTCGGAGGCACAACCACGACGGCGGTTCCCGATCTTCGGGACCGCCGTTTTCGCAGCTTGGGCCATTAGCGGGCCATTAGCTGGCCGCAACCTGGCTTGTGACGTGGCCGCTATGCGGTCGGTCCTCTGATCGCACTCGGCTGCGCGGGCGACGGGCACCGCCGCTCGCCATCCTCCCTACTCCGCAGCAGCTTCCAGCACCTCCCGCAGCCGCTGTGCGAACGCCTCGGGTTGGCCGGCGTAGCCGCTATCGCCACCGACGAAGCCGCCGTGGTGGCTGGGGAAAACGGTCGCCGTCTGGCCGAGTAGGGCGGCGGTCGCCCCGGAGGCGCGGGCCGTGAACGTGCCGGCGGATTCCTCGCCGACCGCGATCACCACGCGCGTCGGCGCGGCGGTCAGGGCCGCGACGTCCGGGCGGTAGCTGCTGACGGCCCACGAACGGTCCGACAGCAGCGGGTCGCCGCGGGTGCCGTCGTCCTCCGGCGGCAGGCCGAACGCCGCCGGGTCGGCCGGGGGCTGTGCGAAGTAGGCCTCCGTGTACTCGCCCTGCCACGACGTCATCGCGATGAACGCGGCCATTCCGGCGCCCCAGCCCTTCGCCGCGTACGCGTCGCGGAACCCGGCTCGGGCGCGTTCGGCGGCCGCGGCGTCGGGGAGCACGGGGATCAGCGGCGGCTCGTGCGCGACCAAGGTCGTCACGTCGCCGGGGTACGCCGCCACCAGCGCGAGCGCGGTCACCGCGCCGCCGCTGCTGGCGAACATCTCCACCGGACCGGCCCCGAGCGCCTCGATCAGCGCGTGCACATCGCCCGCCTGAACCGTCGGCACGTTGTCGGTGCGACCGTCCTTGCGCGTGCTGCGGCCGAGACCCCGCGGGTCGTACCTGACGACGGTGCGGTCGGGAAAGTACGAGGCCAGCGTGCTGAAGCCGTCGGCGGTCATCGGCTGGCCGATCATGAACAGCGGCGGGCGTCCGTCCGCCGTGGGCAGCGGGCCGCGCACGTCGTAGGCGATGCCGGCCTCAGTGGTTTCCAGGATCTGCGTCATACCTGGACAGACCCGCCGCGCCGCGGAAAGTCATTGCGCTCGGCGCCCATATCTGCCTCCATGACTAATGGGCGCAGTTTCCTGAAGCCATGTGCGACGTCGCCTACGACCTCTGGCTCAATGGTGTCGGCGATGGTTCAGGTAGCCGAACTAATGGTGTGGACGGAGAATGTCAAACAGGTTCCGAACGGCGACAAGGTCGCGACCTATTCGGCTCCCGCGCTGATCTCCGGGGCCATCGGCAAGGGCTACGTCCCGGCCAACCCGACGGTGAACCAGATCGGGTACGGCATCGAGTTCTGCCCGACCAACAACACCAAGGCGCGGTTCACGCTCACCGACTTCTCGGTGAGGATGCGCTGACGGTCGCCTTGGCCTGGACGCGGTGCAGGGTGAGCGCGGCGAGGGCGAGGACGATCACGCCGAAACTGTAGGCGACCGCGGTGGGGCGAAGGCCCGCCGCGGTCGTCGCCAGCCCGGCGATCACCGCGGGAATGCTCAGGGCGAGGTAGGCCACGGTGTACCCGACCCCGAACAGCGCGCCGCGCTCGGCGGGGCGGGCAAGCTGGGCGAGGACGCCGAACATCGCCAGCGCGGACGAGCCGAAACCGACACCCGCCACCACAGTGCCGAGCACCGCGAGCACCACCGAAGCGGTCTCGATCCCGGTGAGGGTCACCGCCGTGCCCGCCGCCAACAGGGCGGCGCCGAGGCGGAGCGCCGTCCCGGTTGGACGGTCCCGCAACGCGAACGTGGTCAGTGCGCCGGTGCCGCACAGCGCGGTGACGACGAGCCCGCTGACGACGTGGTTGGACAGTCCGAAGATTCCGGCCGCCACGGACGGTCCGAGCGACAGGTACAGCCCGCCCAGCGCCCAGCTCGCGATCATGATCGGCACGAGTGCGTAGAAACTCGTGCGGGCGTGACGCGGGATGGCGAGCCGGGGGGCGAGCGATGACCGCGCGCCGGGGCGCCGGGTGGAGGTTTCGGGCATGGCCGCGACGATCAGGCTGGCCACCACCAGTCCGGCCAGGAGCACGGCATAGACCAGCCGCGTCGGCGAGGGACCGTACTGAACGAGCAGGCCGCAGCCCAGTGCGCCGACCGCGAGGCCGGTGGTCGGTGTGATGCCGTTGACCATCCCCGCCCGCGCCGGGGCGTGCGGCGGTGTGAGGTCGACCAGTGCGGCGCCGAGCGTCGTCGTCGCCGTGCCGGTCGCGATGCCCTGCAGGAACCGGGCGAGGAACAGCACGGGCACGTTCCCGGCGACCAGGAACAGCGCCATTGACACGGTCTCCAGCGCGATCGCGCCGGCCAGCACCGGTCGGCGGCCGAGGTGGTCCGACAGCCCGCCGAGGATCAGCAGCGCGCCCAGCATGCCAAGGACGTACACCGCGAACACGGCGGTGAGTGTGGTGGCGGAGAAGTGCCATTTCTGCTGGTAGACCACGTACAGCGGCGAAGGCGCGCTGGAGGCGGCGAGGAACAGGACGATGATCGCGGCGACTGCCGCGAAGGCGGTGGGGTGGGAGAGTCTGCGCGCCGCAGGTCGGGTAGCGACCGGGGCGAGGCGGGTCTGGGACACCGGTTGACTCCTTAAAGGCAACGATCAGTGCGTTAAAACGACCATAACCCAGAACGCAGCGATCGGTGCGATAATAAGCTTGTGTCCGCGACCACCCCGACCGCCAGGCCCGGCGGGCGCTCCGCGCGAGTGCGCACGGCCGTGCACCGCGCGGCCAGAGAACTGCTGGCCGAACAGCCGGCCGAGGCGCTGACCATGCCGGTCGTCGCCGGGCGCGCCGGAGTGCACGCGACCACCCTCTACCGCCGCTGGGGTTCGATCGCGGAGCTGCTCAACGACGTCGCGACGAGCCGGTTCAGTGGCGACATCGTCGTGCCCGACACCGGATCGCTGCGGGGCGACCTGGAGCGCTGGGTCGGTGACGTCGCGACCGACCTCACCGACCCCGACGTGCTGGCGCTGGTGCGCGCGACGGTGGGTGCGGGGCCGGCCGGTGGCTCGGCCTGCACGACGGACCGGCATGCTCAACTGGCGGCGATACTCGAGCGCGAACGGGCTCGTGGCGGTGACGCTCCCGAACAGCAGCGTGCGGCGGATGCGTTGCTGGGGCCGTTGTACTACCGGGCGATCTTCACGAACACCCCGTCGGAGCCCGGCCGGCCGCGGGAACTGGTCAACGCGCTGCTCGGCTGACGGCTCACGCGGGCGTCTTCACTTCGTGCCCGAGCAGGCCTGCGCGCAGCGCCGTCATCAGCGCCTGCGCCCGGTTGCTCGCGCCGAGCTTCTCGTAGAGCCGGGCGACGTAGGTCTTCGCGGTGGACGGGCTCAGATACATCGCCTTCGCGATGCCCGGGATCGACAGACCCTCGCCGAGCAGATGCAGCACCTCGCGTTCCCGCGGGCTGAGCGCGACCCGCTCCTCGGCGTGGCGGCGCCGCGCCAGCGCCAGTGCGAGCCCGGTCGCGGTGAAGGACGACGCTGCGACCGCGGCGTGCCGGATCGCGGCGAGGACCTCCGCCGTCGGCGCGGTCTTCGGCACGAACGCCGACACGCCGGTCTCCAGCGCCCGGAACAGCACATCGTCCTCGCCGTGCGAGGTCAGGACCACGATGCCGAGCGCGGGGTAGCGGTCCCGCAGCTCACGCGCCAGCTGCAGGCCGTCCCCGTCCGGCAGCGCGACATCGACGGTGACGACGTCCGGGCACACCGTCGCGACCAGGCACCCGGCTTCGGCCATCGACCCGCACTCGGCCACGATGTCGAGATCCGGGTGGTGCGCGATCAGACCCACCAGCCCATACCTGGTGAGGGTATGCCCGTCGATGACGGCGACTCGGATTCCCATGCTCGTGGTCCCCTCGTGATCACATTATTGAATCATCAATCGCAGGTGTGAGGCGGACGTTAGGGGCCTTACGGAATTAGGGTCCAAGTGGTGTCGTCCGGCCTGGGCGCCCTAGGGCCTTTCGGCTCTGGGGCGCAGGCGGCCCGGCATGGATCATCCGGAGCGGGAGATCTTCACTCATCGAGAGGCGCCGGGCTCATGGCTGTCCTGCTGCCGTTGGTCGTGCTGTTCGGGCTGGCCGTCGGGTCGTTTTTGAACGTTGTCGTACACCGCGTGCCGCGCGGCGAGTCGCTCGTCGCGCCGCCGTCGCACTGTCCACAGTGTGGTCACGGGGTGCGGGCACGGCACAATATCCCGGTTTTCGGCTGGCTGGTCCTCCGTGGACGGTGCGCCGACTGCCAGGCCCCGATCAGCCCCCGCTACCCGCTCGTCGAACTGGGCACGGCCGCGCTGTTCGCCGCCATCGCCTGGTGGCTCGGTGGCGTGCCGGAGTTGCCCGCCTACCTGTACTTCGCCGCGATCGGCGTCTCGCTGGCCCTGATCGACCTCGATACCCGCCGCCTGCCGAGCGCGATCATCCTGCCGTCCTATGTGGTGCTCGCGGCGCTGCTGACCGGCGCAGCCGCAATGCAGCACGACTGGGCCGCCCTGCTCCGCGCCGGCATCGGCGGCGTCGTGCTGTTCGCGTTCTACTTCCTGCTGGTGCTCATCCATCCACAAGGGATGGGCTTCGGCGACGTCCGGCTGGCCGGGATCCTCGGCGGCATGCTCGGGTACCTGTCCTGGTCCGCGCTGATCGTCGGTGCGTTCGGCGGGTTCCTGCTGGGCGCGGTGGCCGGGGTCGCCGTACTCGTCGCCCGCCGCGGCGACCGCAAGACCGCCTTGCCGTTCGGCCCCTTCATGATCACCGCTGCGGTGCTGGCCTTCTTCGTGGCCCAGCCGATTGCGGCCTGGTACCTCGGGCTGGTCACCGGGGTCTCGCCCAGCTGAGCACCACGACCTGCCGCTTACCCGCCACCGGACCCGTCGGCGCGTCCACATAGGACACCTTGGACCGCAGGGATGCTGGGCAGGAGCTGGACACCGGGCACAGGTAGGCGGTGAGGTAGACACCGAAGGCGTAGCCGGGCGAGTCGTCCGGCACCTCGATCACGACGCCCGTGTAACTGAAGCTGCCGGTCAGCTTCACCCACAGGGTCCGCGCGACGACGCCGAACCGGAAGACCTGCTCCGCCGCGTTGTTGAGCGTGATGTCCAGCGCGGCCTTGGGTGCGTAGGTCGTGCCCTGGATGTAGAACTGGTTGCCGCTGCTGTTGACCGAGGTCACCATCGCGCAGGTCGCCGAGCTACCGACGCCGGTGTAGGGACCGGCGGTCACGCATCCCGCGTTGGCCCGGTAGGCCGGCGCCGTGTACTTCAGCGACAGCTGGATCGCGTCGACGCTCTCGGTGCCGTTGTTCTTCAGCGCGGCGCTGTAGGAGACGGTCGCGCCGGAGTAGCCGTTCTCGTGCACGAAAGCCGCGAACGCCGACGTGCCGGAGAGGTCGATCGTGTCGGTGTGCCAGAGGTTGTCGTCGTAGGTGGGCAGCGTGACGACGATGGGCGTGCCCGCGGTGCCGGCGGCGGACTTCGGCGTGATCGTCACGGTGCGGATGTCGTTCTTCGATCCCGCGGCGTTCATGTGGTTCACCGTGAGGGTCGACGCCAAGGCCGAGCCAGCGGGCACCGTCGAAGCCGGGACGAACCCGGTGACGTTCAAGACGCCGGTGTTGTTGCCGTTGCCGTTTCCGGTCGGCGTCCAGGTCGCCGAGTTCGTGTCCGGGTCGGTCGCGAAGGCCGGGTTGGTGAACTGGTTCCCGGCCGCGGCGCCGGTGAGCTTGAGCGTCGCCGGGCCGGTCGTGTTCTCGCCTCCGCTGGTCAGCCCGTACACGGCGACGGGTGCGTTGTTCCGATCGTAGCTACCGCAGATCTCGGCCTGGCCGGACTTCACCGAGAGCTGGCTGTCGTTGCCGAAGACGAACTGCACGCCCGGAACGGGATTCTGGATGTTGGCCTTGTCCATGGGGCTGACGCACGCGCCGGGGATGCTCGCCGGAACGGCCGGCGCGCTCGCCCCGTTCGCCGGGGTTCCCGCCACCAGGTAGCCGTCGTCGACCGTCCACACATTGGTGCCCGAGAGCAGCAGCGGGTTCGCTCCGGTGCCGGAGTTGTGGAAGTCGAAGTAGTACGAGCCCGCCTTGAACCACCAGGTGCTGTGTTTGCAGGCGCTGTTGCCCGCCATCATGGTGGACAGTCCCTGGGCGTCGTCGTAGTAGCCGGGCTGGAACACGATCACCGAGTTCGGCCCCTTCGCCGTGCACTGGGCGTTCAGCGCGGACATCGACCGGTAGGTGGGCACCGTGGCGCTGTTCGGCTGGTAGCCGGGGTCGTTGCCCGAGGCGTTCGCCGTCGAGCCGATCCCGCAGTTCGCCGCCGGGCTGCTCTGGATGGTGCCGGTACAGACGCCGCGCGCCGTCACGGCGGTGTTGGTGCTGAGCGTCCCGTTGACCACACGGATGTTCGAGTTGGAGAAGATGTTGCCGTGCACCCGAAGCGTCGACTGGGTGTTCTGCTGGATGTTGAGCCCGTCCTCGCCTGCTACCTTGCCCAGGGTAAGGATTGCGTTGCCCGGCCGGTTGCAGTTGGTCAGCGACGGGCACTGGACGAGGATCGTGGCCGCTTCGGTTTCACACGTCACTTTGGCTCCGCCGGCCGAAAACCCGTCGAGCCCGAGCGTGTCGCCGGTGCCGAAGCACTGTCCGGACGTGCCGTTGTAGGTGCTGTTGCGGATCGCGTTGATCGCGGCCTGCATGGCGCCGTCGGCGTTGTAGGAGTCCGCGGACTGGTCGCGCAATGCCACCGTCGTCCGAATGCTACTGTCCGAAAAGGATAGAAGACCGGCGATGCCGAGGCCGAGCACGGTCACCAGGACCAGCACGAGCACGAGCGCGGCCCCGCTGTCGTCGCGGCGTCTCATGATGATTGCCTCCGTTGTCCGGTGAGCGTGACCGGGTAGGTCTGGGAGTCCAGGCGCGCGGTGAACGAGAGCGTGACGCTGTCCGGGGCGGCCGTGCAGGCGCTGGAGCAGGTCACCGCGACGGTCGTGGGATCGACGTTGTGCGCCACCACGATGTCCGACGAGGGCATTGCCGAGCCCGAGCACTTCGCCCGGTGCAGCTCCGTGCCGTTCAGGTAGTAGGCGACCACGTCGGCGCCCACGGCCCACGTCGAGCCGGTCTTCTGCCAGTCGTCCACCAGCAGCCGCACGACGGCGAGCGGCACCGGCCCGCACACGATGCCGCCGTTGTCGTACGCGGCGTTCAGCTCGACGTAGGGCTTGAAGGAGTAGGTGCCCGGAGTGCTGTAGTCGTGGCGCCCGGCCGACGCCACGTCCTCGCCGAAGTAGGACGCGCTGATCTGCGCGTCGTGCGACAACACCAGCCGGTCCGAAGTCGTGTCGGTGTTGTGCAGGACGCCGATGACCATGTTCGCGAGCGGCACCGAGATGATGCCGAGGATCACGATCGCCAGCAACAGTTCCACGAGCGTGAAGCCGTGCTCGTCGCGTCTCACGTGCATGACGAGCCCCCACACGGTTTGCGGATCACGACGACGAGTTGCTCCGACGCGCGGCCGTCGCTGCTGGCCACTTGCAGGGTCAGCCGCTGCAGGCCGCTGTCCGACGTGCAGCCGGACTGGAACGCCGACCCGGTCCAGTACTGGATCTGGCTGATCGTCCGGCTGAAGCCGGGCGGCGCGGCGTAGGTGTAGGCCGGCGTCCCGCACGCGACGTAGCCGCCGCCGGTGTCCACTGCGGTCTCGATCGTCTCCGCGTAGTCGCGAACGGCGGCGCCCGCGGTGGCCTGCTTGCGGTGGATGTCCGACGCGCGCACGCTCGTGATCAAGCCACCCGCGATCGCGACGCCCGCGATGCCCAGGATGACCACGGCGACGAGCAGCTCCAGCAGGGTCTCACCGCGGTCGCCGCGTGCGCTCATCACACGTCCACCTGGTGGAAGATGCCGTACATCGCCGACACCAGCGCAACCGCGACGAACCCGACGATCACGCCCATCACCACGATGACCACGGGCTCGATCAGCGAGATGACCTTCTTCAGCTTGTAGTCCAGCTCGCCCTCGTAGTACCGCGCGGTCTGCTCGAGCTGCGCGTCGAGTGTGCCGGTCTGTTCCCCGACGCGCAGCATCTGCACGGCGGTCGCCGGAAACAGCGTTGTCCTGGCGAGTGGCTGCGCGAGCCCCTCGCCCTCCAGCATCGCATCGCCGGCGCGCGCCAGAGCGCGCAGGAAAACCAGGTTGCGCAACGACTCCGTGGCCACCCGCAGCGCTTCGGGCAGGGTGACCCCGGCGCTGACCATCGACGACAGGATGCGCGAGAACCGCTCGACGAGTGCGAACTGGATGGTGTCGCCGAGCACGGGCAACGCCAGCAGCAGCCGGTCTCGGGCGTGGCGTCCCGACTGCGTCGCCAGGACCGCCGCGAGGATCAGCGCGAGCACCGCGGCGCCGCCCAGCAGCGCCCACCACCACTCGCTGAGGAAGTTCGTGACGGCCAGCAGCATCCGGGTCGGCAGCGGCAGCTTGGCGTGCATGCCCTCGAAGAACGTCTTGAAGCGCGGCAGCACGAACCCCGCGAGCACCACCACGGTGACCACCGACATCGCCGCGATGATCGCCGGGTAGACCATCGCCGACCGGATCTTGCGCTGGGCCTCGAGGTCGCGTTCGAGATACCGGGCGAGCCGGTCGAGCACGGTGTCGAGCTGCCCGCTCAGTTCCGCCGAACGCAGGATGCCGCGATAGAACTCGGGGAAGATCTTCGGGTGCCGGTTGATGCAGTCGGACAGCGTGTCGCCGGTCCGCAGACCGTCCTCGACATCGGCCATCATGCGCCGGACGGACGAGTTCTTCGCCTCGCTGCCCAGCGTGTGCACCGCGTCGATCAGCGGTAGTCCCGCACGGACGAACGCCCCCAGCTGCCGCGACAGGTGCATGACATCCTGCCGTTTGACCCGCGGCGCGAACACCTCGGCCTGCAGGAGGCTCTTCTTCTCGGTGACCTGGATGTCCCGCAGCTCGCGCTCGTAGAGGGCCAGCTCGGCCGCGTCCCGGTTCTCGGCGCGGGCGACCCCGGTCGTGCGCTGCCCGTCCGGCCCGATCGCGACGTAGGAGAACCTGCCCATCTCAACCACCCACCACATAGATCGACCGCAGCACCTCGGCCGCGGTGGTCACGCCGGCCTCGACGAGCCGGGCCGCCTCCTCCTGCATCGACCGCATGCCCTCGTAGCGGGCGGCCTTGCGGATCTCCTCGTGGGACCCGCGCGCGAGCACGAGATCCCGGATGGCCTCGGTGACCGGCATCATCTCGTAGACCCCGGTCCGCTCGAGATATCCCGTGCGGGCACAGAAGTTGCAGCCCGCGCCACGCACGAAACCGTTTCCCGGTGCCCTGCCCCCGATCGAGTCCAAAAAGGACATCTCCTCGGCGGCGGGCCGGTAGGACGTGCGGCAGTGCCCGCAGATCCGCCGCACCAGGCGCTGGGACAGCACCGCGGTGACCGACGACGCGACCAGGAAGTTCTCGATACCCATGTCCAGCAACCGGTGCAGCGCCGACGCGGCGTCGGTGGCGTGCAGCGACGAAAGCACGAAGTGCCCGGTGAGCGCGGACTGCACGGCGATCCGGGCGGTCTCGACGTCCCGCACCTCGCCGACGAGGATCACGTCGGGGTCCTGCCGCAGGATGGACTTCAGCCCACCGGCGAAGGTGATCCCGGCCTGGTCGTTGATCTGGATCTGGTTGATCGACGGGAACGTGTACTCGACCGGGTCCTCGATCGTCATGATGTTGCGTTCCGGGCTGTTGATCTCGCCCAGCGACCCGTACAGCGTGGTGGTCTTGCCCGAGCCCGTGGGGCCGGCGCAGATCACCATGCCGTAGGGGGAGCGCAGCAGCGTCTGGTAGTGCGCGGCCAGGTCCTCGGGCATGCCGAGCTGCGCGAGCCGGTACAGCGGGCGGCTCTTGTCGAGCAGCCGCAGCACGACCTTCTCGCCGCCGATGACGGCGGTGGTGGACACGCGGATGTCCACGTCGCGGCCCTCGACGTCCATGCTGATCTGCCCGTCCTGCGCGCGCCGCCGCTCGACGATGTTCATGCCGCCGAGGATCTTGATGCGGCTCACGATGGCGGGGCCCATCGAGCCCGGCAGGTCGAGCACGTCGTGCAGAGCGCCGTCGATCCGGTACCGCACGCGGACCCGCTCGGCGTGCGGCTCGATGTGCACATCGGACGCGCGGTCGCGCAGCGCCTGCGTGATGACGCGCGACACGACCTGCACGACGGGGGCGTCGTCGCTCGCGCCTGCCGTTTCCAGGCGGGCGCTGTCCTTGCGCAGCGAGTCGCGGGCCTCGAAGACCTTGACCTGGGAGCTGATCCCGGTCAGCGCGCGGTAGCTGTGGCCGATCGCCAGCTCCACATCGGCGCGCGGCGCAACCTTCAGCGCGAGCGGTCCCTCGATCACCTGCCGCAGCCGGGGCCCGGTGGACGGGTCGGCGACCGCGACGATCACGGTCCCGGCATCGATCGCGAGCGGAAGCGCGCACAGCTCGCGCGCGGTGTGCTCGTCCAGGAGCGCAGTCGCCTGCGGGTCCGGGGTGACCTGGCGGAGGTCGACGGTGCCGCGGTCGAACAGGTTGCCCGCCATCGTCGCCGGCCGTTCGGGCTCGGGGCGCGCCTTCTTTCTCATGCCGTCACGCTCGCCCGCAGCCGGGGACGCGCGTCGACGTCCTTGGGATGGAGGCTGCGCGCGACAGCGTCCTCATAGGACACTTCGCCGGCCTGGACCAGCGCGGACAGCGACTGCTCCAGCGTGACCATGCCGTCGCGCTGCCCGGTGACCAGCGTGTTGCGCAGCTGGTTGGTCTTGCCTTCCTTGATGAGGTTGCGGATCGCGGTGTTCGCGACCAGCACCTCGTACGCGGCGATCAGCCCGCCCTGGACACGGGGGATGAGGCGCTGGTAGACGATCCCGGTGAGCGCGGCGGCGAGCTGGACCCGCACCTGCGCCTGCTGCTCGGCCGGGAACACGTCGATGATGCGTGCCAGCGACTGTGCCGTGTCGTTGGTGTGCAAGGTGGCGAAGACGAGGTGACCGGTCTCGGCGATGGTCAGGGCGAACCGGATCGACTCCAGGTCGCGCATCTCACCGACGAGCAGCACGTCGGGGTCCTCGCGGAGAGCGGAACGCAACGCGTCGTGGAAGGACGCCGTGTCGGTGCCGACCTCGCGCTGGTTCACCGCGGAACGCTTGTGGTCGTGCACGTACTCGATGGGGTCCTCGATGGTGATGATGTGGCACGCACGGTCGGTGTTGATCTGGTCGACGACCGCGGCCAGCGTGGTCGACTTGCCGGAGCCCGTCGGGCCGGTGACCAGGACGAGGCCCTGGTGACGGCGCGCGAAGTCGGACAGCACCGGCGGCAGTCCCAGCTCGGCCATCGTCGGCACCTGGCGGGGAATCATGCGCAGCGCGACGGTGGTGTTGTCCCGCTGGCTGAACGCGTTGCCGCGGATACGGGCGTGGTCGCGCCAGCTGAAGGAGAAGTCGTACTCGTGCCGCCCCCGCCACGCCTCGAGCTGCTCCGGGGCGAGGATTTCGGCGAGCAGGGCATCGGTGTCGTCGGGGCTGAGCGTGGGCTGACCGTGGACGGGGTGCAGCGAGCCGTGCACCCGGATCTGAGGCGGCATGCCGGCCGTGAGCAGCAGGTCGGTGCCGCCGGCCTGCCACAGGGTGTCGAGCAGGCCGTCCACTGTGCCGCCGAGCGCGGGACCGTGCATGAGAACCTCCGGGATTCCAAGGTGAAGGGGAGGGCCGCCGGGGCGGCCCTCCCCGGGGATCAGGACGGCAACGTGCAACCGGCGGGCGGGCTGACCAGCGACAGCACGCCGGCCCCGCTGGCGGTCACGTACTTCGGCGTGTCGCGCAGAAGCCCCGCGCCCTTGAGACCGGCGACGTCGGTGTAGGAACCGGGGGTCGTCTTCGCGTAGTACGCCTCCTCGGCGACCTCGACGGTCTTGATTTCCGCCTTGCACGCGGAAGCCTCGCCGCGGTCCTGGATCCCGCTGACCGCGAAGACCACGATCCCGGCCAGGATGCCGAGGATCACGATGACCATCAGGAGTTCGATGAGGGTGAAGCCGTGCTGGTTCTTTCTGGCTTCCTGGATGCGTTCGAGCATGGGTCTTTCCTTTTCTAAGGGGTTTTGCTGGGGTTTCTGAGTGCGGCGGCGAACGCGCGCACGGCGCGGCTCACCTCGTGCTCGGGGTCCACAAGGGACAGTGGAACGCCGGAGTTGACCGACGCCGGTACGTCCGCATGCGCCGGCAGGTGACAGGCGATCGGTGCCTTGAGCACCGCCTCGATGTCGGGCGGCGAGAGCCCGGTGTTGGGCACCTCGCGGTTGCAGACGATGGAGCGCGGGCGGCGGCCCCGCGAGAGCACGTCGAGAATGTCGAGCGTCATCCGCAGGTTCTTCAGTGCCGGGCGGTCCGGCGTGGTGACGAGAACCTCGTGGTCGGCGGCGTCCAGCGCGGTCACGACGTACGGGGTGAACTGCGCGTCGGTGTCCACGACGACGTGGTCGTAGCGGTGGCGCAGCCGGCTCAGCAGTGTGGCGACGGCGGTGTTCGCGACCTGCTCGGCTTCACCGGGCCCGACCGGGGCGAGTACGCAGTCCAGTCCCGGCCGGAACGTCGTGACGGCGCCGGCCGCGACCGCGTCGGTGAGCGTCAGTGCCGGGTCGAGCCGCAGCGCGGCGGCGATGTCGCCGAACTGCAGGTCCAGGTCCACGAGACACACGCGGCGGCGGCCGCCGTCGTTGAGCGCGATCGCGAGGTTCGTCGCGAACGTGGTCTTGCCGTTGCCGCTCTTGGCCGCGAACACGGTCACGATCTCGCCGGACCGGCGCCCGGACAGCGTGCACGCATCGCAGGTCGCGACGACCTCGGTGATGCCCGACAGCTCCGCGCGCCGCACCACCGCGGGCGAGACGACGTCCCGCAGCAGCACGACCGGGGTGTGCGCGCCCTCCGCATAGCTGAGGGCGTCGGCGAGGTCGACGCCAGGCCCGAGCACGATCAGGTCGGCATCGGTGATCTCGTCGAACCGGCCGACCACCCGCGCGCCGGCCAGTCGCCGGGCGATCTCCGCCGCGACGGCCGGGTCGGGCTCGCACAGAACGATCATGCCGCCCGCCTCCCTCGCGCCCTGGGCATCTCCTGTGCACACAGCGTGCGAGAAACGAGGGATCGGCTACAGCGGGTGAATGGCCGACGCGCTGCGCCGGTCGGCGGACAGCTGTCGGCCATTCAGCCGACACGGCGCCGCGGCCATCGGGGTGATCGACGGGAGTCAGACTCGCGCCCAAGGACTGGGTGCTGGCCCGGTCGCTCGGGGGGCTTTGCGACCGGGCCTGCTTTGAATACCCAACAAGGAGCCCTGCCCATGCGCGGTGTGCAGCACTCAACCGGGTTAGAGGGGGAAGAACCAACAATGGGACGGCCGGCGCGACCAGTTCACCCGTTTGAGTGAGTCGACCCCGGGTAACCCGCCCAAAACAAGAGCCGTGGCGACTCCGGCAGGGGAGTCGCCACGGCTCGTGAGGAAGTCTGTCAGTCCAGGTAGTCGCGCAGAACCTGCGACCGCGACGGGTGCCGCAGCTTGGACATCGTCTTCGATTCGATCTGGCGGATCCGCTCCCGGGTCACGCCGTAGACCTGGCCGATCTCGTCTAAAGTGCGCGGCTGGCCGTCGGTCAGGCCGAACCGCAGCCGGACCACGCCGGCCTCCCGCTCGGACAGCGTCTGCAGCACCGACTGCAGCTGGTCCTGCAGCAGCGTGAACGACACGGCGTCGACCGCGACGACCGCCTCGGAGTCCTCGATGAAGTCACCGAGCTGCGAGTCACCCTCGTCGCCGATCGTCTGGTCCAGCGAGATGGGCTCGCGGGCGTACTGCTGGATCTCCAGCACCTTCTCCGGCGAGATGTCCATCTCCTTGGCCAGCTCCTCCGGGGTGGGCTCGCGCCCGAGATCCTGGAGCAGCTCGCGCTGGATACGGCCCAGCTTGTTGATGACCTCGACCATGTGCACCGGGATGCGGATGGTGCGCGCCTGGTCGGCCATGGCGCGGGTGATCGCCTGCCGGATCCACCACGTGGCGTACGTAGAGAACTTGTAGCCCTTGGTGTAGTCGAACTTCTCGACCGCGCGGATCAGACCGAGGTTGCCCTCCTGGATCAAGTCCAGGAACGCCATGCCGCGGCCGGTGTAGCGCTTGGCGAGCGAGACGACCAGCCGGAGGTTCGCCTCGAGCAGGTGGTTCTTGGCGCGCTCCCCGTCGCGGACGATCCACTTGAGATCGCGGCGCATCTGGGTGGCGAGCTTCTCGCCTTCCTCCTCGGCGACGCGGACGCGCTCGGCGGCGTAGAGCCCGGCCTCGATGCGCTTGGCGAGCTCCACCTCCTCCTCGGCGTTGAGCAGCGCGACCTTGCCGATCTGCTTGAGGTAGGCGCGGACCGAGTCGGCGGAGGCGGTGAGCTCGGCGTCCTTGCGGGCCTGCCGCAGGGCCTCGGACTCCTCCTCGTCCCACACGAAGTCCGGGTCGTTCGAGGACTTGGCGCCGCTCTTGCTGCTGCTGCGGCCGCCGCTGCTACTGCCGCCGCTGCTGCTGCTGCGCTCGGCGCGCGGAGTCTCCTCTTCCTCCTCGGCGTCGTCCGCCTCCTCGGTGACGGTGGCGTCGACGACGTCGACCTCCACCGCTTCGAGGTCGGCCAGGTCGGCGTCGAGATCGACGTCCTCGATCTCCTCGCCGTCGGCCGGGCCGTCGGGCTCGCCGGAGTCCTCGCCCTTGGTGGCGGCCTTGCGCGTCTTGGCGGGGACCTTCTTCGCACCCGGCTTGGCCGGAGCCTTGCGGGTCGCCTTCTTGGCGGCGGTGCCGTTTTGCTCGGTAGCGGCGGCCTCAGCGCCTGCGTCGGGTTCCGCGCTCGCGCCGGCCGACGAAGCCTGCGCGGCGCTCGTTGTCTGGGTGCCGCTTCGGGTAGCGGTTTTTGCGGCTGCCACGTACGCCCTTTCGCAGCGGTCGATCACGGCGAGCCGAGCTGGTGGGTCCCGGCTGCCTCAGATTCGGGGAACGTCCCCCGGCCTGCGGTTTTGCTGCCCGCGACCGTGGGCCGTGTTCCATTGTAACGACGATACGCCGAAGCGTTGCGGGCGATCATCGTGGATCCAGCGATGTCGCGGCTCCGCGTCAGTGCTCGATGCCCTCGACCGCGCCCGCGGCGGCCCCCACGATCCCCGCGTTGTTCTGCAGCGATGCGACCACGATCTTGGTGCGGATATCCAGCAGCGGCACCCACTTCTCCGCTTTCTTGCTCACCCCGCCGCCGACGATGAACAGGTCCGGCCAGATCAGGTTCTCGAGCACGGAAAGGTAACGGTTTACCCGCTTGGCCCAGTGGTGGTACGACAGGCCCTCGTTGTCCTTGACCGAGGCGGCGGCCTTCTTCTCGGCGTCGTGCCCGTCGACCTCGAGGTGCCCGAACTCGGTGTTCGGCACGAGCTTGCCGTCCTGGAAGACGGCGCTGCCGATGCCGGTGCCGAACGTCAGCAGCGTGGTCACGCCGCGCCGCGCGATCGGGTCGCCGTAGCGGATCTCGGCCATGCCGGCGGCGTCGGCGTCGTTCAGCATCGCCACGTCCTCGACCGGCCGGCCGATCCGCTTGGCGAACAACGTGTCCGCGTCGGTGCCGATCCAGGCGGGATCGATGTTCGCGGCGGTCTGCGCGACGCCCTTCTTGACGACGGCGGGCAGCGTGATGCCGACCGGGCCGTCCCAGCCGAAGTGGTGCACGATCTCGGCCACCACGTCGGCGACCGCGTCGGGTGTCGACGGCTGTGGCGTGTCGATCCGGAGGCGGTCTCCGATCAGCGCGCCCTTGTCCAGGTCGACCAGGGCGCCCTTGATACCGCTGCCGCCGATGTCGATGCCGAAGCCTCGGGTCGCCGTCATTGGCGCGTTCCCTTCCTTCTCGATTCAGAAGCCTGTCCACGGGACTTTAGCCAGGTGTGGTCACATGGGTGTGTGGGAGCCTTCGAGTCCGATTTGAAAGATACCGCCGTCGCCGTCGCCCGGGAGGCGGCCGAACTGGTCCGCGATGCGCGTTCCGCCCTGCTCGCGGGCGAAAGCGTGCACGTCGACACCAAGACGACCGACACCGATGTGGTCACCGCGGTGGATCGCGCCTCCGAGCAGCTGATCCGCCGTCGGCTGGCCGCGCTGCGGCCCGATGACCAGGTGCTCGGCGAGGAGGAGGGTGGCGCCGCGGGCGCCGGCGTCACCTGGGTCGTCGACCCGATCGACGGAACCGTCAATTTCCTTTACGGCTACCCGGTTTTCGCGGTTTCGGTGGGGGCGCAGATCGACGGCGTCTCGGTTGCCGGCGCGGTCGTGGAACCGGTCTCGGGGCGCTGCTGGACCGCCGTCCGGGGCGCGGGCGCCTGGCTCGACGGGCAGCCGCTGCGGACGTCCGCGCCGCCACGGCTGGATCTCGCGCTGATCGCGACGGGCTTTTCGTACCAGGCCGAGCGCCGCGAACGGCAGGCCCGCGTCGTCGCCGGGCTGCTGCCGCGGGTGCGCGACATCCGGCGGCCCGGCTCGGCGTCGCTGGACCTGTGCGCGGTCGCGGCCGGGTGGACCGACGGGTACTTCGAGCACGGCCTGCACCGCTGGGACTGGGCCGCGGGCGCGCTGATCGCGGAGGAGGCCGGCGCGGTGGTGCACCTGCCGGGGGACGATCCCGACCTTGGCCCCGACGCCACCCTGGTCGCGGCGCCCTCGATCGCCGAAGAGCTGCGCACCACCCTCATCGCCTGCGGCGTCAAGGAGGTCTGACCCCCCGTCGCTCGCCTCAGCAGCTGGTGTCGCGGGCGGCGGAGAGCAGCATCCGGTCGATGACCGGGGCGCCGGACGCGGACTGGTCGCCGCCCCCGGTGGGATGCTGGGCCGACCAGGCCTGCAGCTGCTGCAGCACCTGCCGGGCCTGCTGAGTGGGCCGGATGTCGCCGAAGCCGCTGCCGATGGACAGGTCCACCGACGCGTCCGCGCGGGTGTCCTTCACCAGTTCGACGCACGGCAACACGATGCTGAGCGTGCGCGCGGCGGACACCCCGTTGTCCCCGAAGCGGATCTGCCCACGGCACTTGGCCTCCTGGCCCGCGGGGTAGGAGGGGTCGTTCTCGGGCTGCGCGATCTGCGAGAACCCCAATTCGCGCAGGCTCTCGGTGGTGATGGCCGCCTGGCCGCGCTGCTGGCTGGCGTTGAGCACCTTCACCGCAACCTTGTCCGGCGGCAGCGGTGCGGTGTCGTCGAGCGCGCCGTGCGTGAGTGAGGTGAACGTCATACCCGGCACCGGTGTGGGTGGCGGGTCGCAGCGGAGCACGTCGTCGATGTCCGCGTGGCTGGTGATCGCGCGCACCCAGATCACCATCGCGACGAGCCCCAGCACCGCAATGAAGATCATCGCGGGTAACGGACGTCGTCTGCGGTAGCCCCGTGTTCTGCGGTTGCCGAAACCGATCCCCGACGCCACCTGCCCGTTCCCTTCCCGGATTCCCGACAGTCTCCGCTACCCCGACCGTCGTTTCCGAGCAGCCTAAGCGTTACATGCTGTTCGTGAATCACCCGATACCCGATCGGCCCCGTGCCGCGGTGACCGTGACTCGGGCCCCGCCGTTCCCCCCGCCGGGTGACGTATGGCTACCTTCGTCTAACACGTTGCGGGCCCGGGTAATACGTGAGCTACCCTCTCCGGGCTCCGGCCGTAGAACAGCGGTCTCACCCGGGTGAGGAAAGAGAGACCTGACTCACTACCGCGCCGGGCACAAAAAGGGGCGCTGGAACGTTGTCCAGCGGCACGAAGAGTCAGCGAAGCGCAATCGCGGGCCCTTCATGACAGATATCGATGCTGATCGCAGGGGTGAGGGACAATGGCGACCGACTACGACGCTCCGCGCCGCAGCGAAGCCGACGAGCTGGCCGAAGACTCGTTGGAGGAGCTGAAGGCCCGGCGCAACGAGAACCAGTCCGGAGTCGTGGACGTGGACGAGGACGCGACCGCGGAGAACTTCGAGCTCCCCGGTGCGGACCTGTCCGGGCTCTCCGGCGAGGATCTGACCGTCAAGGTGGTGCCGAAGCAGGCGGACGAGTTCACCTGCTCGGTGTGTTTCCTGGTGCACCACCGGAGCAGGTTGGCCGAGGAGTCGGGCGGCCGGATGATCTGCCGGGACTGTGCGTGAGTCAGGAGGTCGGCCGGGCTAATGCTTGCGCAGTAGCCTGGCCATAGCCTCCGGCTTTCGTGTGCTGAAAATCCAGTACGGCGTGGGGTCTTCGGGATCCGTGAGATGCACGCGCACCAGCGGGCCCACCCAGCCGCGATGAACGACGAACGCCGCGGGGTCCAGCTCGGGGCCCAGCGCCTTGCGCTTGTGGTCCTTCGTGATGACCTCGACCTCGCCGGCGAACTTCAGCGGCAGGTGCGCCTTGCCGACCCACAGCTCGTCGCCGAGCACCGCGACCCGCGTGCGGCTCATCAGCAGCAGCCACGCCGCCATCAGCGGGATCAGGATCAGGTAGGGCAGCCACGCCCGCACCCCGGGGTAGCCCATGTGGATCTCGGCCGCGATCAGCCCGGCCGCCAGCAGCGGCAGCGGCCAGCCCCACCACGACACGTAGAGCCGCTCGGAATGGTGTACGACGGCGGCCTGCACCGGCCCGTCGGCCGTAGTTGCGTTGTCACCCACGCGTCCAGGGTAGTCTCGCCGCCCGTGTCCACTGTGCAGGTCCTGCTGACTCGGCTCGACCCGGAAGTACCGCTGCCCGCCTACGCGCGTCCCGGTGACGCCGGCGCCGATCTCGTGACGACCACCGGCGTGGTGATCCCGCCTGGTGAGCGTGCAGTGGTGGGGACCGGCGTCGCGATCGCCCTGCCCGCCGGCTACGCCGCGTTCGTGCACCCGCGGTCGGGCCTGGCGGCCCGGGCGGGGCTGTCGGTGGTGAACACGCCGGGCACCGTCGACGCCGGCTACCGCGGCGAGATCCGGGTTTGCCTGATCAACCACGACCCCCGCGAGCCGATCACGCTGAGCCGCGGTGACCGCATCGCGCAGCTGGTCGTGCAGCGGGTCGAGACCGCCGAGTTCGTCGAGGTGGCCGAGCTGGACGAGTCCGAACGCGGTTCGGGCGGTTACGGATCGACCGGCGGGCATGCCACGCTGGATGCTGGAGAAGGAGCGAGAAGCTAGTGGGCATCTTCGGACGCAAGCGGCGGCCGGCGCCCGAGCCGCGGCGTGGACGGCACGCCGCGCCGGAACCGGACGAGATCGACGACGTCGGGGACGAGCTCGAGGAGCCGGGCCCGATCATCACCGACGGGCCGTTCGACCTCGCCGACGCGCCCGCGGACCAGGTGCCGCGGATCGACCTCGGCTCGGTGCGGGTGCCGGTGCCGGACGGGTCGCAGGTCCAGGTCGAGATGGACCCGTCGGCGGGCGGCGTGCGTGCCGTGCACGTCGTCACGCCGCAGGGACAGGTCACCGTGAGCGCCTACGCCGCGCCGCGTTCGGGCGGGCTGTGGCGGGAGGTCGGCGAGGAGCTGACCGAGCAGCTGCGCGCCGACGGCGCGAAGGTTTCGACCGGCGACGGCGAGTGGGGGTTCGAGCTGTCGGCGCTGATCGGCGACGTCGCGCTCCGGTTCGTCGGCGTCGACGGGCCGCGCTGGATGCTGCGCGGCGTGATCGCGGGCCCGCAGTCCGAGTCCGCGCAGGCGCCGGATGTGCTGCGCGAGATCGTGCGCGACACGATCGTCGTGCGTGGCGACTCGCCGATGCCGGTGCGTACCCCGCTGCCGATCACGTTGCCCGACGCGGTCGCCGAGCACATCGCGCAGCAGCAGGGTCAGCAGGCCTGACACGTCCCTTCCCCGGTGCCGATCCGCCACGGCGGCCGCGGTGCTATCGGACGGTGAGCCAGGCCTCGACGGCGGCGCGGCCGAGTGACTCGCGGTCTTCGCCCAGTGCGGTCAGGGTCGTTTCCCGGACGGCGGCACGGGGCAGTGCGCTCGCCCAGGCGTGTGCCACCTCGGACGGGTGCACCGGATCGTCCACGCAAGCGGCGATACCGACCGGAATGTCCAATTGTGCCAACGCTTCCAGCGTCGGCGCGGGGTGTCCGGCCGCGACCCGCAGGCCGGCCGCGAGCCCGTCGCCGTGCCGCCGCCAGGCGCGCGTCAGTTCCGCGGCGAGCCACGGTGGCACCCCCGCGACGGACATCCGCAGCGCGGCTTCCAGGCCCTCGCGCTCGACCAGGTCCGCGGATGCCCGCGCGGCCAGCGACGCCGGCGCCGAATCGGGGTCGCCGTGCCACGCGGGCAGCGCCAGCAACAGGCCCGCACACCGGCCAGGACGGCTCACCGCCCACTCGGCCACGAGGTGCGCGCCGAAGGAGATTCCGCCCGCTATGAGTGGCCGTCCCTGACGCTGCGCGACGGAATCGATCATGGTGAGGAACCCCACTGCGACCTTGCGGCCGGATGGGGGAGCCGGCGCCACCAGTCCCAGCCCCGCGGCGGCCAGCGGACCTGCAAAAACAGACCGGACGAAAACCTCGTCCGAACCGCTGCCCGGTAAGAGCAGAGCCGCTGGTCCGGCCATTGCGGAGGTCACGTTGCGATCTTGCCGCAAAGCCGTTTCCCTTGCGTGGAACGAGTTAGCCTTGACCATGTACGGGCCGAATCAAGTCGGGGGCCCCGGACCACAGGAGCACAGCCTATGTCCGCCAAAGACGGCGGCTACTTCAGCCGGTTGGTGAGGAAACTGACCAGCGATGTCGAAGAGCTGGACGCCGACGACCTATCCGAAAAATCCGTGGCGGTCGGAGCGCAGCGCGCATGCGACTGCCGGTCGGGCGAGGAAGTGACCGTTCTCGGGAGACTTCGCAGTGTCGAGCTGTGTCCCACGAACGAGGCAGCGACACTACAGGCTGAGTTGTTCGACGGAACCGAAGGCGTGACGCTAGTCTGGCTCGGACGGCGCCGGATCCCGGGCATCGAGCCCGGGAGGACGATCAAGGTGCGCGGCCGGATGGCTGAGCGCGACGGCCAGAAGGTGCTGTACAACCCGTTCTACGAGCTGCAGACGACCTCCTGAGTTGGTAACACACTGTGACTGAACCCGCCGGCACCGACGAGCAGAAGCAAGACAAGCCGGAACCCACCGCCCTGGAGCAGATGGGCGGTATCGCCGGCCTCGTCTACTCGTCGGTGCCGGTGGTCGTTTTCGTCCTCGTCAACTCGTTCTTCGGCCTGCAGGCCGCGATCTGGGGCTCCCTCGGCAGCGCCGTGGCCATCGCCGTGCTCCGGCTGGTCCGCAAGGAGCCGCTGCAGCCGGCCATCTCCGGGTTCTTCGGGGTCGCGATCGCGGCGTTCATCGCGCACCGCACCGGTTCGGCCAAAGGTTTCTTCCTGTTCGGGATCTGGGCGAGCCTGGTCTATGGCGGCGTCTTCCTGGCGTCGGTCGTGGTGCGCTGGCCGCTGGCCGGCCTGATCTGGAACTACATCAACGGCGCCGGCACGGCGTGGCACAAGGACAAGCCGTCCCGCTACGGCTACGACCTCGCCACCCTCACCCTCGCCGCCGTGTTCGGCGCGCGGTTCATCGTGCAGCGGTGGCTCTACAACCAGGACTACACGGGCTGGCTCGCGTTCGCGAAGATCGCCATGGGCTGGCCGCTGTACGGGCTGGCGCTGCTCGTCGTGGTGTGGGCCGTGCGCCGCTCCGACAAGCGCCTCAAGGACATCGAGGAAGCCCGCGAGACCGCGGCGGCCGACACCGAGGCCGCCCTGCGCGTCAAGTACGCCCAGCGCGCGAACGAGGTCTGAGCGCAGCCCTTCTCGACGAACCCGTCGCGGACGGCGTCGGCGAAACTAGTAGCCGAGCGCGGTCCGGATGTCGGCCTCGACCTCGGCCGAGGTCACGAACAGCAGCTCGTCACCGGCTTCCAGCGGGTCCTCCGGCTGCGGCACGATCACGCGCTCGCCGCGGAGGATCGTGACCAGCGCCGCGTCCCGTGGCAGCCCGATCTCACTCACCGGCCGGCCCGCGAGCGGGGTCTCCGGAGGCAGCGTCAGCTCCACCAGGTTCGCCTGGCCCTGCCGGAAGGTCATCAGCCGCACCAGGTCACCGACACTGACCGCTTCCTCGACCATCGCCGCGAGCATCCGCGGCGTGGACACGGCCACGTCGACGCCCCACGCCTCGGTGAACAGCCACTCGTTGTCCGGGTCGTTCACGCGCGCGACGACGCGCGGCACCGCGAACTCCGTCTTGGCCAGCAGTGACACCACGACGTTGACCTTGTCGTCCCCGGTCGCCGCGATCACCACGTCACAGCGCTCGATACCGGACTCCTCGAGCGTGGACACCTCGCACGCGTCGCCCAGCACCCAGTCGGCCTGGTCGACCGTCTCGGGTTCGAACTGGGACGTCTGCCGCTCGATGAGCATCACCTGGTGCCCGCCGTCGAGGAGTTCCATGGCGATGGAACGCCCCACGGCACCCGCACCCGCGATCGCGATCCGCATCAGTTCTCCTCTTCGGGCGCACGCGCCCCAACGCTGGTCACATCGCTGACGGTGCCGGACTTCGCGGCCACGTACACCAGGTCGTCGGCCTGCAGCACGGTCTTGGAGTCCGGCAGCACGGGGGTGCCGAACCTCATGATGAACGCGACTCGCGCCCCCGTCGCGTCCTGCAGCTCGTTCACGCTGCGACCCACCCAGTCCTCGTGCAGCGGAAGCTGCAGCACGGCGACGTTGCCCGTCGGGTCGCGCCACGCGGAGGCCACGCCTTCCGGCAGGAGGGTCCGCAGGAAACGGTCGGTGGTCCACGGCACCGTGGCCACCGTCGGGATGCCCAGCCGTTCGTAGACCGCGGCCCGCTTCGGGTCGTAGATGCGGGCCACGACGTGCTCGACGCCGAACGTCTCGCGCGCTACCCGGGCGGAGATGATGTTGGAGTTGTCGCCGCTGGACACGGCCGCGAACGCGCCGGCTCGCTCGATCCCCGCGTCGATCAGCACCTGCCGGTCGAACCCGACGCCGACGACCTGCTGGCCGTGGAAGTCGCTGCCGAGCCGGCGGAACGCCTCCTGCACCTTGTCGATCACCGCGACTTCGTGCCCGAGGCGCTCTAGCGCCGCGGCAAGGGAGGCGCCGACCCGGCCACATCCCATGATCACCACGTGCACGCGCATGCCTCCTGTAGGTCACCCGGACGGCGGTTACCCGCATCCCGCCAGCGGTGAACCTACCTTGTCCGGCAGGAAGTACGCTGCTGCCGTGCCGAAGTTCGCGACCGTCGCCAAGCGGCTGCTCCTGGGCCGCCCGTTCCGTAGCGACCGGCTGTCCCACACACTGCTGCCCAAGCGCATCGCCCTGCCGATCTTCGCCTCGGACGCGCTGTCCAGCGTGGCCTACGCGCCTGAGGAGATCTTCCTGACGCTGAGCGTCGCGGGCCTGTCCGCGTACGCGCTCGCGCCCTGGATCGGCGTCGCCGTCGCCGTGGTCATGCTGGTCGTGGTGGCGTCCTACCGGCAGAACGTGCACGCCTACCCCAGCGGCGGCGGTGACTACGAGGTCGCCACCACCAACCTCGGCGGCAAGTTCGGCCTCACCGTCGCCAGCGCACTGCTGGTCGACTACGTGCTGACCGTCGCCGTGTCGACCTCGTCCGGCGTCGCCAACATCGGCTCGGCCATCCCGTTCGTGGCCGACCACAAGGTGCTGTGCGCGGTGCTGATCGTGTCGGTGCTGACCGCGCTCAACCTGCGCGGCGTGCGCGAGTCGGGCAAGGCGTTCGCCATCCCGACCTACGGGTTCATCGTCGGCATCCTCATCATGGTGGCGTGGGGCCTGTTCGAAGCCCTGCGTGGCCAGCCGATGCACGCCGAGAGCGCCGGTTTCCAGCTGCACGAGGAGGCGTCGCTCACCGGGTTCGCCTTCGTCTTCCTGATCCTGCGCTCGTTCTCCTCCGGCGCCGCGGCGCTGACCGGTGTCGAGGCGATCAGCAACGGCGTACCGGCGTTCCGCAAGCCCAAGTCGAAGAACGCGGCCACGACGCTGCTGCTGATGGGCGTGCTCGCCGTGACGATGCTCATCGGCATCATCTCGCTGGCCATCATCACCGACGTCAAGTTCGCCGAGGACCCGGCGACGCAGCTGTCCGGCGCGCCCGCCGGCTACCAGCAGAAGACGATCGTCACGCAGATCGCGCAGGCGGTGTTCGCGGGTTTCCCCCCTGCCTTCTACTACATCTCGTTCGCCACCGGCATCATTCTGCTGCTGGCGGCGAACACGGCCTTCAACGGCTTCCCGGTGCTCGGTTCGATCCTCGCCCAGGACCGCTACCTGCCGCGCCAGCTGCACACGCGCGGCGACCGGCTGGCGTACTCCAACGGCATCCTGCTGCTCGCCGCGTTCGCGCTACTTCTGATCATCGCGTTCGACGCGGAGGTCACGCGGCTCATCCAGCTCTACATCGTGGGCGTGTTCGTGTCGTTCACGGTGAGCCAGGCGGGCATGATCCGGCACTGGAACCGTTTGCTGGCAAGGGAAACGGCCCCGGCGGTGCGGCGCCGGATGCGGCGCTCGCAGACCGTCAACGCCGTGGGCCTCACCTGCACCGGCACGGTGCTGGTGATCGTGCTGATCACGAAGTTCCTGCTCGGCGCGTGGATCGCGATCGCCGCGATGGCCGCGATCTACCTGCTGATGACCGCGATCCGGCGCCACTACGATCGGGTGGCGCAGGAGCTCGCGGAGACCGACGGCCACCAGCCGACGGTGCTGCCGTCGCGCAACCACGCGATCGTGCTGGTGTCCAAACTGCACCGGCCGACGCTGCGGGCGCTGGCCTACGCGAAGGCGGTCCGGCCGGACGTGCTCGAGGCGGTCACGGTGAACGTCGACGACGCCGAGACCCGCGAGCTGACGGCGGAATGGGACAAGCACCAGTTCAAGGTGCCGCTGAAGGTGCTCGAGTCGCCGTACCGGGAGATCACCAAGCCGGTCGTCGACTACGTCAAGCGCGTGCGCGGCGACAACCCGCGCAACGTGGTCACCGTGTTCATCCCCGAGTACGTCGTCGGGCGCTGGTGGGAGCAGCTGCTGCACAACCAGAGCGCGTTGCGGCTGAAAGGACGGCTGCTGTTTCAGCCAGGGGTGATGGTGACGAGCGTGCCGTGGCAGCTCGCGTCGTCGGCGAAGGCGGTCAAGCGCGTGATGCGCGCGCGGCCCGCCGCCGGTGACGTGCGGCGCGGGTTGTACGAGTCGACCGAGCGCAAGGCAGGCGATCGCCGGTGACCAGTTGGGCGGGGCGCCGGGTCGAGGCCGAGGTGGGACCGGTCGCGCACGGCGGGCATTGCGTGTCCCGCGTGGAGGGCCGGGTCGTGTTCGTGCGGCACGCGTTGCCGGGCGAGCTCGTGGTCGCGGAGATCACCGAGGACAAGGGCGGATCGTTCTGCCGCGCCGACGCCGTGGAGGTGCTGCGCGCCGCACCCGAGCGGGTCGAGCCGCCGTGCCCGGTGGCCGCGCCCGGCCTGTGCGGTGGCTGCGACTGGCAGCACGCGGCGCCGGAGTTCCAGCGTGAGCTGAAGGCGCGCGTCGTCGAGGAGCAGTTGCAGCGGCTGGCCGGCATCTCGCGGCCGGTCCAGGTGGAGGCGCTGCCCGGCGGGTCGCTGCGCTGGCGGACCCGGGTGCGGCTCGTCGCCGGGCGCGACGGCCGCGCGGGCCTGCGCGCGCACCACAGCCACCGCGTCGTGGCGCTCGACGACTGCCCGATCTCGCTGCCGCTGGAGCCGGTGTTGTCGCGGAAGTGGCGGCCGGGTGCGGAAATCGAGTTCACGCACGACGGCGACGGGCACACCCACGTGCGCGAGCTGAGCGTGGTGCGCGGCAAGCGTCGCGCCCGGCAGCTCAGTGGCGGGCTCGCCGTGCAGCACGCGGCGGGGCGCGACTGGAAGCTGGACGCGCACGGGTTCTGGCAGGTCCACCCCACGGCGGCCGAGACGTTCGCGGCCGTGGCGGGGGAGTGGGCGGCCGCGCCGGCAGGCGGCGTGGCCTGGGACCTGTACTCGGGCGTCGGGCTGTTCGCCTCGGTGCTGGCCGACCAGGTCGGCCCCGACGGCGAGGTGGTCGCGGTCGAGTCGGGACACCGCGCGGTCACCGACGGCGAAGCCACGCTGGCCGGCCTGCCGCAGGTGCGGTGGCGCGCGGGCCGGGTCGAGCACGTGCTGCGGGACCTGCCGGGCCGCCCCGACGTCGTCGTCCTGGACCCACCCCGCTCCGGCGCGGGCCGGGCGGTTGTGGAGTCCATTGTGGAGCGCCGGCCGTCGCGGGTGGTGTACGTCGCGTGCGACCCGGCCGCGCTGGCGCGGGACCTCGCGACGCTCGGGCAGTCCGGCTACCGGCTCGCGCAGCTGCGCGCCTTCGACGCCTTCCCGATGACCCATCATGTCGAGTGCCTCGCCTTGGTGGTGGCCGACCCGTCGTGAGCGGGAGCGGTTGTCCAGCGCCACCGTGGCTCACATTCGTTGCTGTGTAAGGATTTACCGGTTCCGCAGGGTGGCGCTCAGTACGTCATGGTTGAGGTGGGCGATGGTGCTCAGCGGGATTTCCTTCGGGCACACCGTGGTGCACTCGCCCGCGTTGGTGCAGCCGCCGAAGCCCAGGGCGTCGTGGGCATCGAGCATCGCGACCGCGCGCGTGCCGCGCTCCGGCTGACCCTGGGGGAGCCGCCCGAGGTGCGTGGTTTTCGCCGCGGTGAACAGCATTCCCGAACCGTTCGGGCACGCCGCCACGCAGGCGCCGCAGCCGATGCACGCAGCGGCCTCGAAAGCGGTGTCCGCGGCGGGCTTCGGCACCGGAGTCGCGTGCGCGTCGGGGGCGCTGCCGGTCGGCGCAGTGATGTAGCCGCCCGCTTCGATCACGCGATCCAGCGCCCCGCGGTCGACGACCAGGTCCTTGACCACGGGGAATGGCCGCGCCCGCCACGGTTCGACCGTCAGGGTCTGCCCGTCCGCGAAGTGCCGCAGATGCAGCTGACACGTCGTGGTCGCCCGTTGCGGGCCGTGCGCCACACCGTTGATCATCAGGCCGCAGGCGCCACAAATGCCCTCGCGGCAGTCGTGATCGAACGCGACCGGGTCCTCGCCCTCGCCGGTCAGTCGCTCGTTGAGCATATCCAGCATCTCCAGGAACGACATGTCCGGCGACAGGTCCGTCAGCCGGTAGGTGACCAGCCGGCCGCGATCCCCGGCACCGTGCTGACGCCAGATCTTCAGGGTGAGTTTCACTGATAGCTCCGCTGACTCGGGGTGACTCGGTCGAAACGTAGATGCTCGCGGTGCAGGATCGGCCGCGTGCCGGCGTGCTCCCAGGCGGCGACGTAGGAAAATCGGTCGTCGTCACGCAGGGCATCGCCGTCGGCCGTCTGGCTCTCCTCCCGGAAATGCCCGCCGCACGATTCGGTGCGGTGCAGCGCGTCCACGCATATCAGCTCGGCCAGTTCGAGGAAATCCGCGACCCGGCCGGCCTTTTCCAGGGCCTGGTTGAGCTCCGCGCCTTCGCCGGGAACCCGGACACGGTGCCAGAACTCCTCGCGCAGCAACGGAATCGCCTCCAGCGCCTTCCGTAGGCTCTGTTCGGTCCGTGCCATGCCGCAGTCGTCCCACATCAGGCGTCCCAGCTCGCGATGAAAGTCCTCTGCGGTACGGTCGCCCTGGACGGCGAGCAGTCGCGAAAGCCGAGCCGCCACCTCGGACTCTGCTTCGACCACCACGGACCTGTCAACAGTCTCAAAAGGACCATCGGCGAGGTAGTCGCCGATCGTGGTGGGGAGCACGAAGTACCCGTCGGCCAAGCCCTGCATCAGTGCGCTCGCGCCGAGGCGGTTCGCGCCGTGGTCGGAGAAGTTCGCCTCGCCGATCACGAACAGGCCCGGTATCGTGCTCCGCAGGTCGTAGTCGACCCACAGCCCGCCCATCGTGTAATGCACGGCCGGGAAGATCCGCATCGGGACGCGATACGGATCCTCGCCGGTGATCCGCGCGTACATCGTGAACAGGTTGCCGTACTTGGCTTCCACCCCGTCGCGCCCGAGCCGGTCCAACGCGTCCGCGAAGTCGAGGTACACGCCCAGCCCGCCGACCCCGAGCCCGCGTCCGGCGTCGCAGACCGCCTTGACGGCTCGCGACGCGATGTCGCGGGGCACGAGGTTGCCGAACGCCGGGTAGCGCCGCTCGAGGAAGTAGTCGCGCTCGGCCTCGGGGATCCCCCGTGGCGGCCGTTCGTCGTGCGGCGACTCGGGAACCCACACCCGGCCGTCGTTGCGCAGCGACTCGCTCATCAGCGTGAGCTTCGACTGATGCTCGCCGCTGACCGGAATGCACGTCGGGTGGATCTGCGTGAAGCACGGGTTCGCGAACAGGGCGCCGCGCCGGTACGCACGCCAGATCGCGGTCGTGTTGCAGCCCTTGGCATTCGTGGACAGGTGGAACACGTTGCCGTACCCGCCGGTCGCGAGCACGACGGCGTCCGCGAGGTGCGTCGAGATCTCGCCGGTGAGCAGGTCCCGCACCACGATCCCGCGCGCCCGCCCACCGGTCACGACCAGGTCCAGCATCTCGGTCCGCGGATGCATCCGCACGTGCCCGGCGTGGATCTGCCGCGCCAGCGCCTGATACGCGCCCAGCAGGAGTTGCTGCCCGGTCTGGCCCCGCGCGTAGAACGTCCGGGATACCTGCGCGCCGCCGAAGGACCGGGTATCGAGCAGCCCGCCGTACTCGCGGGCGAACGGAACGCCCTGCGCGACGGCCTGGTCGATGATCCGCACGCTCAGCTCGGCAAGTCTGTACACATTGGACTCCCGGGACCGGAAGTCACCGCCCTTGATCGTGTCGTGGAACAGCCGGTAGACGCTGTCGCCGTCCCCGGCGTAGTTCTTGGCCGCGTTGATCCCGCCCTGCGCGGCGATACTGTGCGCGCGGCGCGGACTGTCCTGGTAGCAGAACGTGCTCACCTGATAGCCCAGCTCGCCGAGCGTCGCCGCGGCGGACCCGCCGGCCAGCCCGGTGCCGACGACGATCACGCGCAGCCTGCGCCGGTTCGCGGGGTTGACCAGCCGCGCGGAGAACCTTCTTGTCTCCCAACGGTTCTCCAGCTCGACGTCAGGTGCGCGGGTATCCGCGATCGGTGTTCCTTCGTCGTACAACGCCTTCACCTCAGCAATCCGGTCAGCACGGCGAACGGGACGGACAGGTAGCCCACGGTGATGAACGCGGCGTAGGCCGTCGCGGTGATCTGCCACGCGCGCCGTGCGGCGGTCGAAGCACCGAGGCTCTGCAGCGCGCTCCACAGCCCGTGCCGGATGTGCAGGCCCAGCGCGAGTACGGCCAGCGCATAGAACAGTGTCACGTACCAGAGCCGGAAGTCCGAGACCACGTTCTGGTAGACCTGGCCCGAGACTCCGTGCGGGTTCAGGTAACCCGCGGTGAGATCGAGCAGGTGGTAGCCGACGAACAGGGCGAGGATCACGCCGCCCCACCGCATCGTGCGGGCCGCGTAGTCGCCCTGGATGCGGGGCCGCTGCCGGTACCGGACCGGCCGGGCGGCGCGGGCGCGCCGGGCGAGTTGGACGGCCGCGGTCGCATGCAGCACGACGCACACGACCAGCCCGATCCGTGCGATCCACAGGAACCCGCCGTGCCCGAGTGCGCCGTCGAGCAGGGTGCGGAGCCAGGCGGCGTAGTGGTCGAGGCTCGCGGGCGAGATGAACGCCTTGAGGTTGGACAGCATGTGCACGGTCACGAACAGCAGGAGCAGCAGGCCCGTGACGCCCATGACGGCTTTCTTGCCGACGGTGGACGACCACAGCCGCCGGATTCTGGGTGGGTCGAGAACAGCCACGCTCCGACGCTAAGTCGGTCTCGATCAGGCGTCCAATATATGGAAGTGCTCGATTAGATAGCCTGAGGCTATGACGCTGCAGCAGCTCCTGTACTTCCTGGCCGTGGCGGACACGCGGCATTTCACGCGCGCCGCCGAGCGGGCGTATGTCGCGCAGCCCTCACTGAGCAAGCAGATCCGGGCGCTGGAGGACGAGCTGGGCGCGGCCCTGTTCAGCCGGGCACGCGGGAACATCACGCTCACCCCGGCCGGTGAGGCCCTGCTGCCGATCGCCCGCCGCATTCTGTCCGATGTGGACACGGCTCGGCTGGAGATCGCCGAGCTGGTGGGACTTCGGCGCGGCCGCGTGCGCGTAGGAGCGACGCCGAGCCTGTGTGTCAGCCTGTTCGCGGACGTGCTGCGGCGGTTCCACGGCGAGTACCCGGGCGTCGAGCTCGTGGTGGCGGAGAGCGGCTCCAAGGACCTGGTGGGGGCGCTGACGCACGGCGAACTCGACCTGGCGGTGCTGACCGCGCCGGAACGGGGTGAGGAGGCCGCGCTGACGAAGACGCCGATCCTCAAGGAGCGGCTGGTCGTGGCGTCCGCGGAGCCCCTGGGCAAATCCGTCTCGCTGCGGAGTTTGCGGGACCGGCCGCTGGTGATGTTCCGGGAGGGCTACGACCTGCGCGACACGACGCTGAACGCCTGTCACGCGGCCGGGTTCGAGCCGCGGTTCACGGTGCAGGGCGGGGAGATGGACGCGGTGCTGCGGTTCGTGGAGATCGGGCTCGGGGTGGCGATCGTGCCGAGCATCGTCGTCGCCGGGCGCGCCGGGCTGTACGCCGCGCCGCTGCGCGACCCGGTGATCAGCCGGACGATCGCGCTCGCTCACCGCACGGATACCGCCCCGACTCACGCCGCCCGCGCCTTCCGCGCGACGCTGCTCGCCCACCTGCACACGGCGCCGCTACCCGCGGGGGTGCACGAGGTTTCCCCGTGGCCGGACGGGGAATCCGGACCAGATGACGACCGTGTTCCGTGAGCGAGAACGCAAGTTCGATCTTGATCCCGATCGGCCGGTGCCGAGGCTGGAGGGCGCCGGTCCGGTTGCCAGGCAATGTCAACCCGACCGGATCGTGTTGACGGCGACGTACTTCGACACGGCCGACCACCGTCTGCTGCGGTCGAACGTGACGCTGCGCAAGCGCACCGGGGGAGCCGACGCGGGCTGGCACCTGAAGGTGCCCGTGGAGCGGGACGCTCGCGACGAGGTGCAGCTCCCGTTGGCGGCCAGTGGCACCCTGGTCCCGCCCGAACTGGCCGAACGGGTCGCCCTCGACGCCGGCGACCTGGTCGAGGTCGCGCACATCCGCACCGAGCGCGACAGCTACGACCTGGTCGACCAGGCGGACCGGCGGCTGGCGACCCTGACCGACGACCACGTCACCGCCGATCTGCCCGGCGAGGTGGTCCACCTGGACAGCTGGCGGGAACTGGAGATCGAACTCGACGCCGGCGCCGCGGGGGACCTCCTGGACACCCTGGGCGATGCTCTGACCCGCGCGGGCGCCCGGCCCTCGCACTGGCCGTCGAAGCTGAGCAGGCTGATGGCCGAGGACCGGCCTGCCCGCAGCGATGTCGGCCGGCGGTCCACGGCCGGGGAAGTGGTGCTGGCTTACCTGCGGCGGCAGGTCGACGCGGTGCGGCAGCACGACATCGGGGTGCGCGACGACGCCGACGACGCGGTCCACCAGCTGCGGGTGGCCATGCGCCGGCTGCGCAGCGCGCTCACGACGTTCCGGCGCGTGCTCGACCGCGACCGCACCAAGGCCGTGTCCGACGAGCTGCGATGGGCCGGCGGCGTGTTGTCGGACGCCCGCGACACCGAAGTCCTGCGCGACCTTTTCGCCGACGACCTGTCCGGGCCGGGCGGCGCGACCCTGACCCACCACTTCGATCAGGCGGAGGCCCAGTCGCGGACCGCCGCCGTCGACCTGCTCAACGGTTACCGCTACGCCGCGTTGCTCGGCTCGCTGGAAGACCTGATCCACGAACCGCCGCTCACCGCCAACGCCGACCGGCCCGCCCGCAAGGAACTCCGCCGGGCGATCAAGCGGGCCCACCGCAAGCTGAGCAAGGCCGTAGACGGCGTCGACGAGGGTTCGGTCGACGAGGGTCTGCACGAGGTCCGCAAGAAGGCCAAGCAAGCCCGCTACGCCGCCGACACCGCGAGCCCCGCATTCGGGTCGCGGCTCGACTCGTGGCGCGCTGCCGCGAAGGGCATCCAGACGACCCTGGGCGACTACCACGACCTCGTCGAAGCCCGCGTGCTGCTCGAGCGCCTGTCCCGCGACGACACGGCGCCCGCGAAGGCGGCGTTCACATTCGGCCGCCTGTACGAACGGGCCCGCGCTCGCGGCGCCGCCCTGCGCGAACAGTTCACCGGGCAATGGCAGGACGTCCCCCAGCCGCGCTGATCCGTGACCTTACTCACACGCGTTTGCCGCAGCCGGTGACCGCGTCGACGTGACGCATCCGGCGTCGGGGCGCGCCCGCCCGTTGATCCTCCGTAGACTGTGCGGACGGTCCGAGGTTCGACAGGGTGAGGTGGAATGTGGCGCTACTGGAGTCTGTGCACGGACCAGCCGACCTCAAACGCATGGGGCAGAGTCAGCTGGAGCAGCTGGCGGGGGAGATCCGGGACTTTCTGGTCGACAAGGTGCGCGCCTCCGGCGGTCACCTCGGGCCCAACCTGGGGGTCGTCGAGCTGACCATGGTGCTGCACCGGGTGTTCGACTCGCCGCGCGACGCGATCGTGTGGGACGTCGGGCACCAGGCGTACGTGCACAAGGTCCTCACCGGCCGCCGCGAGGGCTTCGAACTACTGCGCCAGACGGGTGGTGTCGCGGGGTACCCAATCCGGTCCGAGAGCGAGCACGACTTCGTCGAGAACAGCCACGCCTCCACAGCGCTGTCCTATGTGGACGGTCTGTCGAAGGCGTTCGAGCTGGCCGGCGGTGGCAGGCACACCGTCGCCGTCGTCGGGGACGGCGCGCTGACCGGCGGCATGTGCTGGGAGGCGCTGAACAACATCGCCGCCGAGCCGGGCCGTCCCGTGGTGATCGTGGTCAACGACAACGGCCGCTCCTATTCGCCGACCATCGGCGGCTTCGCCGAGCACCTCGCGTCGCTGCGGCTGCAGCCCGGCTACGAGCGCGTGCTCGACGGCGGCAAGGAACTGCTGCTGCACACGCCGGTCGTGGGCAAGCCGATCTACGCCGCGCTGCACGCCGCGAAGGCCGGCATCAAGGACGCGCTGAGCCCGCAGATGATGTTCGCCGACCTGGGCCTGAAGTACCTCGGACCGGTCGACGGGCACGATTTCGTGGCGCTGGAGAAGGCGCTGCACGCGGCGAAGGCGTTCGGCGGCCCGGTCCTCGTGCACGCCGTCACCGAGAAGGGCCACGGCTACCCGCCGGCGGTCAACGACGGCCATGACCAGATGCACCAGACCGACCCGATCGACCCCGAGACCGGCCTGCCCAAGCCGAAGGGCCGTAGCTGGACGTCGGTGTTCGGCGAGGAGCTGGTCCGGATCGGCGGGGAGCGCGAGGACGTCGTCGCGATCACCGCGGCCATGCTGCGCTCGACCGGGCTGGACAAGTTCGCCGACCGCTTCCCCGACCGCTGGTTCGACGTCGGCATCGCCGAGCAGCACGCGCTGACCTCTGCCGCCGGCCTCGCGATGGGCGGGCTGCACCCGGTGGTCGCGGTGTACTCGACGTTCCTCAACCGCGCGTTCGACCAGCTGCTGATGGACGTGGCGCTGCACCGCCAGCCGGTCACGCTCGTGCTGGACCGGGCCGGCATCACCGGGCCGGACGGGCCGAGCCACCACGGCATGTGGGACCTGTCGCTGCTGGGCATGGTGCCGGGCATCCGGGTCGCCGCGCCCCGCGACGCCGGCACGCTGCGGGCGGAGCTGCGGGAGGCGGTCGCGGTTTCGGACGGGCCGACGGCGCTGCGGTTCTCCAAGGGAAGCGTGGTCGACTCGGTGCCCGCGGTCGAGCGCATCGGAGTGATCGACGTGCTGCGCAAGCCGGCCGACGGCGCGAGCCAGGACGTGCTGCTGGTCGCGGTCGGCGCGTTCGCGCCGCTGGGGCTCGCGGCGGCGGAGCGGCTGGCCGACCAGGGCATCGGCGTGACCGTCGTCGACCCGCGGTGGGTCGTGCCGGTGCCGGCGGAGCTGGTCGGGCTCGCGGAAGAGCACCGGCTGGTCGTCACGATCGAGGACAGCGGCCGGCACGGCGGGTTCGGCTCGGCGCTGTCGGCCGTGCTACGGGACGCCGAGTGCGACGTGCCGTTGCGGGACCTGGCGGTGCCGCAGCGGTTCCACGCGCACGGGTCGCGCGAGGAGGTGCTGGCCCGGGTCGGGCTGACCGCGCAGGACGTGGCGCGGAAGGTGACCGGATGGGCGTCCAGCCTGCTGCCCGACCCCCAGCACGAGACGTTGGACTCCGAGTCTAAGAAGCCATAAAGGTGCTTCTCAGGAACTTGTGGCACGGTGAATGACGTGCGGATTCTGGTAGTCGAGGACGAGGAACCACTGGCGGACGCGATCGCCCGCGGCCTGCGCCGGGAAGGCATGGCCGTCGACATCGCGCTCAACGGCGACGACGGGCACGAGAAGGCGAGCATCACGCGTTACGACGTGGTGCTGCTGGACCGCGACCTGCCCGGCATGTCCGGCGACGACCTGTGCAAGGAGATCGTCGCCTCCGGCGAGCTGACCAGGGTCCTGATGCTGACCGCGAGCGGCACCGTCAACGACCGCGTCGAGGGCCTGTCCCTGGGCGCCGACGACTACCTGGCCAAGCCGTTCGCGTTCCCGGAGCTGGTCGCGCGGGTGCGCGCGCTGGGCCGCCGTGCCACGCCGGCCGCGCCGCCGCTGCTCACCGCCGGTGACGTGCAGCTGGATCCCGCACGCCGCACCGTGCGCCGCGCCGGCGGACCCGTCGAACTGACCCGCAAGGAGTTCGGCGTGCTGGAAGTGCTGCTGGCCGCGAAGGGCGCGGTGGTCAGCAGCGAGGAACTGCTGGAACGCGTGTGGGACGAGAACGCAGACCCCTTCACCACCACCGTGCGGGTCACGGTGATGACCCTGCGCAAGAAGCTCGGCGAACCTGGAATCATCGAGACCGTGGTGGGATCGGGATACCGGGTGCCGAGCACCGGTTCCGCGAAGGAGTGAACCGGCGGGCGTCGTGGCCGCATACGGTCACCAGCCTGCGCGCGCGCATCACGCTGCTGGCCACCGGGCTCGCGGCCGGGGTCAGTCTCGTGCTGCTGTGGCTGGCGTGGATGCTGGTCGGCGACGCGGTGGCGGCTGTGCCGCAGCTGCCGCCGGGGTCGGTCGTGCGGGTCGACGGCGTGGACGTGGACGCGTCGGCGCTGGCTGCGCACCTGCGGGACCACGCCCGCGACAAGGTACTGTTCGCGGGCTCGATCGCGTTCTTCTGCGTGGTCACGGCCACCGCGATCCTGGCGTGGACGTTCACCTCACGGGTGCTGCGGCCGCTGCGGGAGATCACCGGCACCGCGCAGCGGCTGTCGGTCGAATCGCTCGGCGAGCGCATCGGTGAGGTCGAGACCCGTGGTGAGCTGGCCGAACTGGCGCACACGTTCGACGCGATGCTGGACCGGCTGCAGGCGGCGTTCGAAACTCAGCGGCATTTCGTCGCCAACGCGAGCCATGAGCTGCGCACGCCACTGTCCGTGATCCGCACCGAACTGGATGTGACGCTGTCCGATCCCGGCGCCGACCAGGCCGAGCTGCGCCGGATGGGCGCGGTGGTGCGCGACGCCACGGAACGCGCGAGTCAGCTGGTCGGGTCGCTGCTGCTGCTCGCGCGCACGGACAGCGCCGGCCTCGTCATGAAGGAGCAGGCGGACCTCGCGGCGCTCGTCGCGAGGGCGTGGCGGGCGGTGCGCGGCGAGGCCGACCAGCGCGGGATCGACGCCCGGTTCCAGACCGGTCCGGCGCCGGTCTGCGGGGATCCGGCACTGCTCGAACGGGTCGCCGGGAACCTGCTGGAGAACGCCGTGCGGCACAACGTCGAGCGCGGCTGGATCGAGGTCGTCACCCAGCGCGGCCCGCACTGGTCCACACTGCGGGTGCGCTCGTCGGGCGGGCTGATCGACGCGGCGACCGTGGCGGAGCTGTTCGAACCGTTCCGCCGGGCCGGGGTGGCCCGCACCGCGCGTGGCGGCGCCGGGCTGGGGCTGTCGATCGTGCGGGCGGCCGTCGAGGCGCACGAGGGGATCGTCACCGCCGAACCGGTGGTCGGTGGCGGGCTGTCGGTCACCGTGCTACTGCCCACGCCTGCGTGAGCCTATGGTTTGGGGATGACGCGCACCCTCATCGTGCTCCGGCACGCGAAGTCCGCGTGGCCGGACGACGTGCCGGACTTCGACCGGCCGCTCGCCGGCCGGGGGCGACGGGACGCGCCCGCGGCCGGCGAGTGGCTCGCCGAGCACACCGGGCGCATCGGGCTCGTGCTGTGCTCACCCGCGAAGCGCGCCCGCCAGACCTGGAAGCGGGTGTCGGCGGAGCTGCCGCGGGAGCCGCGGGTCCGGTACGAGCCGCGGATCTACGACGCCGACGTCCCGACACTGCTCGACGTGGTGCGCGAGGTTCCCCGCGCCGTGCGGACCGTCGTGCTGGTCGGCCACAACCCCGGCCTGTCGCTGCTCGTCGAGCGGCTGACCGGGGCGACGGCCGACCTGCGGACCTCCTCGATCGCGGTGATCGAAGCGGAGACGGACTGGAGCGGCGCGAAGCTACGGACCGTCGAGACCCCGCGCGGCTAGCCTCGCCGGGGCCTGGTGAGGCGGAACTTGTCGACAGCCGACGTCGTGCCGTACGGGCCCGTCACGGCGTAGTAGGTGACGTCGATCGTCGTGTTGCCGCCGGGGCGGCCGGGGTCCACGTCGAACGCGGCGAAGCCGTAGGCATAGTCCTGGGCGCGGAAGGCCGACCACGGCGCGTCCTCGAGCACGTAGATCGGCGGCTTCTTGCCGGTGCTCGGGTCCGTCGCGCCGACGCCGGTGATGACGCGGCATTTCGCGGGCGAGAAGAACAGCGAGTTCGACGGCGCGGATGTGCCACCGCCGCCGATCACCATGTGCACCGTGCCGCGCGAGGTGTCGATGACGTCGGTGTGTGTGTCGACCGGGATGGGTGTGCGCGTGTCCGTCGGCTGCTGGCCGCGGATCGGGTGCGAACGCTCGTAGTGGTGCTCGTGCCCGCAGACCACCAAGTCCACACCGTACTTGTCGAACAGTGGCACCCACGTCTCGCGGATACCGAGGTCGGCGCCGTTGAACTTGTCCACTGTGGAGATCACGACCTGGTGCATGCACACCACGATCCAGTCGATGTCCGGATTGGACCGTGAGGCCGCCAGCTCCGCCTCGAGCCAGCGCTGCTGCGCGCCGCCGGAATACCCGTGGACGTAGGAGTTGCCGCCGTCCTGGTAGCCGACGTCGTCGTTGTTGAGGCTGATCACCCGCACCGAACCCGCGGTGAACGCGTACCACAGGCCGCGCGTCTCGTCGTCCGAGCCGGAATAGGGCACGCTGAAGTAGCTCTGGTAGGCGCCGTACCCGATCGGGCCGTTGCCGAGCTCGTTCTCGTGGTTGCCCGCTGCCGGCATCCACGGCCGGTGGCGCGCCGAGCGGCTGTTGTTGGTGAACCAGTCCGACCAGGTGCGGATCCGGTCGGTCGACAGGTTCGCGTAGCACAGGTCGCCGTTGACGAGGTGGAACAGCGGCGCCGCACCTTCGACAGCCGCGGTCACGTCGCCGGCGAACGGCGAGCCGAGGTTGTCGTTGACGTAGGTTCCGTTTGCCTGCTTGCCCAGGGTCGGGGTGCCCTGGTCGCCGAAGCTGGTGAACCGGAATGCGCCCCGGCCACGGGGAGCGGTGCGCACCGTGCCCAGTTCGGGCGCCGCACCGTCGTGCACGGCCGCGTAGACGTGGTCGGTGCCGGGGTGCAGGTTGTCCAGCCGCGCGTGGTGCACCTGCACCTCGGTGCCGGATTTCGCGTCCCGGTAGGTGGTGGTGTCGGCGGGCACGGGGTGGCCGAGGCCGCCGTCCGGCGTGCCGAGCAGCACCCGGGGGTGCGCGACGGAAGCCGTGGTGTGCCACGAAACCACAGCCTGTTTCGACGCGTCCGCGCCGAACTGCAGATGCAGCCCGGACACCGGAGGCGCGCCCAGCGAACCCGGTTGCGTCCACAGCTCCGGCGCGGCCGACGCGATGCCCGGAGTGCCGAGCAGCACCGCACCGCCGATCCCGGCGCCACCCGCGAACAGTCCTCGTCTGCTGAGTGTCATGGGCCAGATGTTCGCCCCGCCGCGTGAACGTCTCCGCCGCCCGAGGTGAACAGCCGCCCAACACCCTCGCGGACGGGCCCGCGGTGGGTGCTTTGTCCGGTCTACTGCCGGTAGGACTCGACCTCGCCGGCCGGGCGTACCTGCGCGCCCGAGGAGTCCTCGCCGAACTCGCGCCGGGCACGTCGCTGCCGCAGCAGGTCCCAGCACTGGTCGAGTTGCGTTTCGAGGTGGCGCATCCGGTCGGTGTCGGTGTCGTCCAGCCCCGCGCCGACGGCCTTTTCGCGCAACTCGTGCTCTTCGGCGATCAGCGCGTCGATGCCGCCGATGATGTCCTTGTCGGTCATCCGCATCACGCTACCAACGTTCCGCGCGCGTACACGGCGCGAATCCGGTGCAGCACCTCGGGATCGGTGACGGGATCGCCGTCGACGGCCAGGATGTCCGCGTCGAAACCGGGCGCCAGGCGCCCCTTCCGGTCGCCGAGCCCGCACACGCGGGCGCCCACCTCGGTCATGGTTCGCAGCGCCTGCGCGGGATCGAACCCGATCTGCACCAGCTGCCGGACCGCGTGCGGGAGCACGCCGTGTGGCTTGGGCGGCCCGATGCCCGCGTCGGTGCCGACGCAGATCAGGGCGCCCTCGTCGTGCAGCCGCTTCAGGTTCGCCATCATCAGCGGCACGCGCCGCACCACGCCGGGCGGCGGCGGGTACGCCGGGTCCTGCCGGAGTCCGAGCGTCGCGCCCACCGCGACCGGCCCCGCCACCAGCGTGCGCACGATGTCCCCGGGCGGCTCGTCGACCCCGTCGGCGCTCCAGAAGCTCAGATGCTCGACGCCGTCCACGCCCGCTTCGAGGGCGTTCACGATCGACTGCGTGGCGTGGGCATGCGCGGTGACCGGGAGCCCGTGCCGGTGCGCCTCGTCGACGGCGGCCGCCAGCTCCTCGGCGCCGAACTGGGTCTGGTGCTGGTGGGTGCCCTCGGTCAGGTGCCCGCCGCTGGCCATGATCTTGATGACGTCGACGCCGTGTTCGGCGTGCTCCCGCACCGCCGCGCGCATCCCTGCCGGACCGGGTTCCGCGACACCGCCCAGGAAATGGCAGTGCCCGCCAGGCGTGGTGATCGGCGGCCCGGCGCCGAGGATCGTCGGCAGCGGGCCCGCGGTGTCGCGCAGCCGCAGCGCGAGGTAGTCGCGGTCGCCGAGGTCGCGCACGGTCGTGACCCCCGCGCGCAACGCGGCGCGTGCAGCGACCGCCATCGCGGCGAGCGCGTCCGCTTCGGACCGTGCGGCCAGCGACGCGACCGGAGCCGGGCCGCTGTCGAAGGCGAGGTGGACGTGCGTGTCGACCAGCCCGGGCAGGAGCGTGGCGCCGGTGAGGTCGGTGACTGGCAGACCCTCCGGCGAGGCGCCGTACTCGACGGAGGCGATCCGCTCGCCGTCGAGCACGAGGACCGGATCGGGACGCAGCCCGGTGCCGTCGAACAGCCAGCTCGCTCGCAACGCACTTCGCATGACGGTGATCCTGTGGGCCGGCCGCCGTCCCGTCACGCGTAGTGCACTACTTGTTTTTCCGGCTGGTGATCGCCTGTGCGAGCCCGGCGCGGTCGGTCGCGCCCAGCTTCGCGCACGACCGGTACACGTGCCCCTCGACGGTGCGCACCGACACCGTCAGCCGCCTGGCGATGTCGCGATTGGACAGACCCGCCGCGACGAGCATGGCGATCTCGCGCTCCCGCGCGGTCAGCGGCATGGGCTGCTCGATCGCCACCAGCGCCGGGGTGCGCGCGCCCTCGCACACGGTGGCCAGTGCGACGGCGTGTGCGGCCGACGCCCTCGCCCGCTGACGGTCCCCATGCCGTTCGTGGGTGGCCGACGCCTGTGCGGCGGCGTCGGCGGCGAGCAACAACGCTCCCATCCGCTCCAGCTCGGCTGCTGCCGCGTCCAGGCCGTTGCCGTCGCCCGCTGTCAGCGCCGCCGCGTGCCGCGCCGCGACCGCCGCCCGCCTTCCGTCCACAGAGGACACCAGGTGGGCGAGCCGGTCCGCCGTGGTGCGGTCGCCGAAACACACCGCCGTGTGCAGCGCGACGACCTCCAGCGCGGGTGCGTCCAGGTCCGCCGCGGTGCGCGCCGCGTCGCGGGCGAGTGCGGCCGCCTCGCTCACGGAGCCTTCCGCCGCAGCTGCCCATGCCCGGGCCAGCGCGGCCTCCGGCTCGCGGAACACGAACGCCGGATGCGCCGCGATCGCGAGATCCGCCAGCGCGGAGCGCGCGCCGCCGGCGTCGCCCGCCATGCCGAGTGCCAGCGTCAGCGCCAGCTGGCTGCCGAACACCCACCCGCCGGGGTCGGCCTCGTCGGACACCGCCGCACGGGCTTCGCGCGCGAGTCGCGCGGCCGTGCGCACCTGCCCGCGCGCGATCGCCGCCTCCGCGCCGAGCACGTCGGCGATCGGCTGCGCGATGCCCGGGATGTCCTGGGCCAGCTCGGCGTAGTGTGTCGCCACCTCATGCATCTCGGTGAGCAGCCCGGCCAGGCGCAGCGCGGTGAGCCGCAGCTGCGCGAGTCCGAAGTGGAGGATCGTGGCGGCGGCCTCGGAGACCCGCCATTTGTCCAGTGTGGTCCGCAGCTCGGACGCGCGGCCCAGCGCGCCGAGCCCGTGCGCGAGCCCCCAGCACGCCAGCAACACCGCCTGCGGCGGCAGATCCGGTCGCGCGAGAATTCGTTCCGCCCGCGCGAGCGCTTTCCGCGGGCGCCCGAGGAACCCGTCCACGGCCGACCGCATCGCCTCCAGCGCGACCGCCGGCGTGCGCGCGAGCGCGTCGTCGAGGACCGCCTCGGCCTCGCGGGTGCGGCGCAGCCCGAAGAACAGGTTGCCCACGCGCGGGATCGTCGCCGCCGCGCGCTCGTCGTCGGAGACCGCGAGCGCGAACACCCCGTCCAGCTCCTGCTCCGCTTCGTCCGAGTAGCCCTGCCACGACAGCACGTACGACAGCAGCAGGTGCGCCGGGAACCCGCCGCCCGCCGCGCACGCGGCCCGCGCCAGTCGCCCGGCCAGCGACAGGTCGAACAGGTCGGTCGCCTGCCATCCGGCCTCGATCAGCGACCCCGGATCGGCGGCCAGATCGCTGTCCAGCGTCAGCACCGCGCGCCGCAACCGGTCACCGGCGCGCCGCGTGCCGGTCGCCGCCGCGAGCCTGCCGCGCAGGGCCCGCGCGCGCAGCACGCTCGTGCGGGCCCGCTGCACCTCGCCGTAGAGCGGGTGCGCCAGCCGCACCGGGAGGCGGCGCGTCTCGGCTTCGACGGTGATCAGGCCGCGTTCCTCCGCCTCCTGCACGGCCCGCGGTTCGGCGAGCGCCATGAGCGTCGCCGCGGCCAGCGGCTCGCCGAACGCCAGCAGGTCGATCACGTCCCGCATCCCGGACGACAGCTGCCCGATGCGGGCGTCGACCAGTTCGGTCAGCCGGGGGGAGAGCTCGAACTGCCCCGACCACCGCCACAACCCGTCGTACTCGTGCAGCCGCCGGGTGGCGACCTCGGACTCGACCAGATGGCGCAGGAACAACACGTTGCCGCCGGTGATCTTCCACAGCGCGTGCGCGCCGTGCGCGTCGACCGGCCCGCCGAGTGCCGCCTCCAGCAGTTCCCCGGTTTCCGGTTCGGACAGCGGGCGCAGCTCGAGCCGGTCCAGGTGACCGTCCTTCCACAGCGAGGTGATCGCGTCCGGCGCGGTTTCGCCGCTGCGCAACGTCACCACGAGGGTGGCCGCGCGGCGCAGCACGAGCTGGTGCACGAGCAGCGCGGAGACGTCATCGAGCAAATGCGCGTCGTCCACACCGACGACCACATCCTGCCGCGGTTCACCCAGCAGCGCGTCCATCGCGCGGCGCAGCAACCGCGCCGGTTCGGCCGTGGCCTCGCCGACCAGCGGGCCGAACGCACCCAGCGGAAGCGACCGGGCCGACTCGGTGGCGCCCGCCCAGCGGACCACCGCGCCGCGGCGCTCGGCCTGCTCCAGCGCCTCGCGCGCCAGCCGGGTCTTGCCGACCCCCGCGGGACCGGCCACGACAATCCCCGGCGCCCCCTCCCGGCGCGCCGTTTCGGCGATGAAACGCAGCTCGCGTGCCCTCCCGGTCAGCGGCCACAACCGGATCACGCGATCAAGGGTAAATGCCCGAGTTGAATTGGCAAAACCGTTGGTAAAGGCCCAACAAATTGTCAGTAATCGGAGACGAGGTCTGCCGGATTGAGGGTCACCGGAAATGGCGCGGTGAGCCGGATGGTGGAGTCCTTTGCTGCCTCGGCGGCCACCACATACTCATGCCCGCGCAAGGCCAGGCACACCACGCTCGGCACATACGGGTCGACGAGCCAGAAATGCGCACAGCCAGCCTCGGCAAGGCGCGCCCGCTTGAGCTTGGTGTCGATCAGCCGGCTCGACGGCGAGATGACCTCCACAGCGAGAACGGGCACCCCGGCGAGTGCCCGTTCCGTGTAGTCGTCCCGGCGTCCCACCACGACGTCGGGGATCAGTACCGTGTCGTCGGCGAGAATCACATCCACCGGCGCGGGCAGCGCTTCACAATCGCGGGGGCAGTCCTTGGTCACCGCGGCCAGCACCCGGGCCACGACGCGCTGATGCAGTGGACGGGGTGATGGGCTCATCAGGAGCACCCCGTCCACCAGCTCATAGCGGTGGGTGTCATCGGTGATTGACTCCAGATCGCTCCGCGTCAACGGCTCACGGTGGCCGAACACCGGGATGGTGGCCATGCTGCTCCCCAAACGCGTAGTTTCGAACCCGGATCGGGTGTCAGCCTAGGCAGTGCGCGACTGCGGTACGCACCGGACTCGCCACCGCGAATGACACCGACGGCGCAACGATGACGGTGCGGTGTTCCTTGCCGCACTACCCGGGGTCACCGTAAGTTTTCTGTCGGTGACCGCGATGCTGATTCCACCTTTGCACTGCGCTGAACGTGTGTCGTTCCGGTATCGCGGGGAAATTCAGGAAAATATCGCCGCGGGTATTTCCGTGCGCCATGTTCCGGTTGCTGCCCCGTTATTCCCCGGCGATGCGGTGCGACCGCGCTCAAGGAACCGATGGTAGCCCTGAGGATTTGGGGCGGCAACGGCGCTACGCGATTAAGCGGCGACGGCGAATGCCTCGGTGGTCGCGTCCAGCGGCGGCGCCGGGCATTCGACCAACAGCGCGGTCGCATTGTCGGTGCCCCCGGCCGCGAGTGCGGCGTCGATGAGAGCCTGCGCGGAATTGCCCGGCCGGCGCAACAGTTCGGACATCGCGGCGAGCGGCAGACGCTTGTGCACGCCGTCGCTGGTGAGCAGCAGGCCCGCGGGCCGGTGCACCGCGGCGCGGCCGAACTCCGTCGCGCCCGCGGTGCGGACGCTGGTGGTGACGAGGTGTTCCAGGTGCGGCGCGGCGGGCTGGCCGCGGTCGCGGATGTACTGGGCGAGCGTGTGGTCGCGGGTGAGCTGCCGCAGCGTCGCGCCGTCCCACGCGTAGGCGCGCACGTCGCCGACCCAGCCGATCCGGTAGCCGCTGGCGGCCGGGCTCGCGACGACGAGCACGCAGTCACCGGTGGACGCACTGCGGACCGCCCCCTGCGCGACCAGCAATGCGTCCACCGGACTCGCGGTGGTGCGGACGGCGGCCGACACGGCGAGCCGGGCGGCCTCGGCCGCCGCGGCGGAGTCGCCGACCCCGTCGGCGAGGGCGAAGACGGCCGGTTCGCCGTAGGCGCCCGCCGCGTCGGCGTTGACCGACCGCGGCCCCCGGGCGCTCGCACTGTGCCAAGCGGCGTGCGTGAGGGAGTGGATCATGATGGCCCTCCTTGATCTCTGCTGTTTCCAGCGTCGAGCGCCCGGCTGTGGCGGGCCTGTGGCCGGTGTGAAGCGAACCTGTGAGCCCGAAGATCCGCACCGACCGGCCCATGATCCACAGGGCCGCGGGCGCGTTGGCCCAGCCGGAAGCGCCGAGCCCCCACAGGTACAGCACGGCCGTCGCGAGCAGCAGCCCGATCAGCGCCGGCCGTACCCAGCGGCGACTGCCGCCGTGGCGGTCGGAAACACGGGGAGGGGCCGAACGGTCGGCTAGGGCGGTCATGCTTTCACCGTGTCGGGCCGAGCCTGGCCATGGTTGTGCCGTTCCTGTGAGCACGCTGTGCGCGGCAGCCGGACCTCGAACTCGGTGCGGCCCGGCCGTGAGTGGACGCCGACCGTCCCATCGTGCGCCGCCACGACGGCCGCCGCGATCGCCATGCCCAGCCCCGTGCGGCCCGCCGCCCGCGACCGCGACCAGTCGCCGCGCGCGAACCGCTCGAACACGGTCGGCAGCAGCTCGGGCGCGATGCCGGGACCGTTGTCGGTCACCGTGAGCACCGCACAGCCGTCCGCCGAGACGTCCAGCCGCGTGGTGACGGTCGTGCCCGGCGGGGTGTGCGTGCGGCCGTTCGCGAGCAGGTTCGCCAGCACCTGGTGCAGGCGCTGCGCGTCGCCGGACACGATGACCGGTTCGTCCGGCAGTTCCAGCCGCCACCGGTGCAGCGGGCCCGCGATGTGCGCGTCGCCCACCGCGTCCGCGACCAGCCGGCGCAGATCGAGCTGGCCCTGCTCCAGCGGCCGCCCGGCGTCCAGCCGCGCGAGCAGCAGCAGGTCGTCGACGAGCGTTGTCATCCGCGCCGCCTCCGACTCGACCCGGTTCATCGCGTACGCGATCTCGGGCGGTACCCGGCCCGTCGCACGCCGGGTCAGCTCCGCGTAGCCGCGGATCGCGGCCAGCGGCGTGCGCAGTTCGTGGCTGGCGTCGGCGACGAACTGGCGTACCCGCATCTCGCTGGCCCGCCGCGCGTCGAGCGCGTTGTCGATGTGCCCCAGCATCCGGTTCAGCGCGTGGCCGACCTGGCCGACTTCCGTCGCCGGATCGGTGTCGGTGACCGGCACGCGCACCGACAACGCGACGTCGCCGCGGTCCAGCGGCAGCCCGGTGACCTGTGACGCGGCCGCGGCGACCCGGTCGAGTGGGCGCAGTGTGCGGCGGACGACGACGGCGCCGACAACCCCGGCGCCCAGCACGGCGGCCGCCGCCACGCCGCCCAGGATCAAACCGACCGTGAACAGCGTGTCGTCGGCCTGCCCGAGCGGCAGGCCGAACACCTCGGTGCCTGCCGGCGTGGTGATCGCGGCCACCCGGTACGCGCCGCCGGACAGCGAGACGGTCTCGATGCTGCCGTCGGGCGGCACGGTGCTGAGCGCCTGCGTGTCGGCGTCGCTCAGGGCGACCGGGTGGGCCTGCTGGGAGTCGCCTTGGGGGGCAAGCATTTCGGCGTGCTTGCCGGTGCCGGAGATCCAGGCGTGCACGGTGCCGGTGACGGTGCCCGAGATGGACAGGGTGTGGTCCGGGTCGGGGCCGCGCCCGCGCTCGGCAAGCTGCGCCCGGCTGATGGTGTCCCGCAGCTGGCTGTCGACCTGGCGCGTCAGGAACGCGCTCAGCGCGAACTCGCTGATCACGCCGATCGTCAGGCACACGACGGTGAGCAGGACGACCAGTGCGGCGATGAGCTTGGTCCGCAACGGCCGCACGCGCGGTCGCGCCGGTCCCAGAGCAGATTTCCGCACCTTCATGCCCTGACGATGATGCCGGCGCGTGTGGCGTCGTTGTGAGTTTCCTGTGTGTCCCCTGTGTGGTTGCGGGCCTTCGGTCCGAATCTGGTCATCGAGCAGGACGTGGACCGAGCGGAACCCATGAGCACCGAACGGCTCCCCAGCGCTTAGTCCACTTCGGACGGTGCGGACCAGCAGCAGTCGGCGCACGGACGCTCAGGAGGCTCCTGACATGAGCACGGAACGGCTCACCGGTGACGCCGTCGCACAGTGGCCGGTGTGGAGCACCACCGCCCGCGTCGTGGTCACCGAGCCGCACGCACTCGCCGACGCCCGGACTCTGGTCGAGGCTGAGCTGGCCGCAGCGCGCGGTCAGGCGGTGTCCGAGGCTCGCGCTCCGGCTGCGCGGCTGAACCGTTCCTGCCGGATGGCGCCGGCGGGTACGCCGTGTTCGGAGAGGACCGCGCGCAGCGGGTCGGCCACCTCGGCGGGGGCGCACAGCAGCCACTCGTCGATCTTCGCGGGGTGCAGGCGCGAGTCCAGCAGGGCCCGCAGCCGGCCGCCGTTGAGCCGGCCCGCCCGGTAGCGCTCGTAGGACACCGCCAGCGCCGTGCCGATGCTGTCGAACGGCCGAGCCGGCCGCGGCGGGCGCAGGTCCGGGTCGCGTTCGTCGGTGCGGAAATGGTGGATCCGCAACCGCCCGTCGAACCGCCGGGCCAGCTCTGCCAGCTCGGCGGCGAAGAGCGTGTCCGAGCCGCTGCGGTTGACGTAGAGCAGCGTCCCCCGCGAACGCGGCGCGGTGTCGAGCGCGTGGGTCAGCATCGGCAGCACCGGCGCGATACCGATACCCGCGGCGATCGCCACGTAGTGCTTCGACTCTCGCTTGCCGGGGTCCAGCGTGAACGTCCCCGACGGCGGCAGCACGTCGATCCGGTCGCCCACCGCCAGTGTCGTCGCGTAGCCCGAGAACAGCCCGCCGGGCACCGGTTTGACCGCCACCCGCAGCCCGGCGAGGCAGCAGATCGCGTAAGGCCGTTCGACCACCTCGCCCTCGACCACCGCCCGCAGCACGACGTGCTGACCCGGGGTGAAGGCGTAGTGCTCGCGGAGTTCGTCCGGCACCGCGAACCCGATCAGCACCACCTGCTCGGCCAGTGTCCGCACCTCGGACACGGCGAGCGAGTGGAACTGCGTGGGTCGCGCGGAGACCCGTTCGGACGGCGCGCGCTCGGCCCGCCACGGCTGCTCGTAGCGGTAGCACGACGGGCCGCCGGAGCGGTAGGGCTTGCGCGGCGGCCGTTCGGACCACCACGTCGCGGCCCCGACCGCGATCCGCTGTGGCAGCAGGTACACGACCAGCAGCTCCAGGCCGTGCCCGCTGCCGAGCACCGCCGCGAGCGTGCCCGGCATCAGCGCCAGCATCGCGACCGACTCGGCCACCTCGAGCTGCGGTCGGTCGGTGCTGCGCCGCAGGTATTCCCAGGCGTACCAGATGTCGGTCAGCGCCCATCGCAGCGGCCGCTGCCACCGTGGGCCGCGCCGGTTCCACGCCGACCGGTGCCCGTCGAGGCCGGTGCGCAGGTGGTCCAGGTGCAGAAACCGGGCGGCGGGGAACGCGCCCACGACCGCCGCGAACGGCATCGCGATCCGGCCCAGCGTGTCGTTGACCCAGGTCAGCCGGCCCGCGGCGTGATGGCTGGCCTCGTGCACGACGACGCACAGCGCGAACATCGCCGCCGTGTGCATCGGCACCGTGACCAGGGCGGACACCTGTGGCCCGAGCGCGAGCCAGGTCGCGGCGGTGCCGAGTGCGAGGGCACCGGCGCACAGGAACAAGGTGGGCGCCACCACCGCGGGAACGCGCACCCCGGGGGCCTCCTACGAATGGGGGACCAGATCGGGCAAGAACCTAGACAACCGCTTCGCGGATGTAAACTCCGGCTTCGTCACACCGCTGATGCAGGCCAGGGCCAGGCATGTCAAGTGCCTGGCCTAGACTCGGACTTCGGGCACACGCGTGCCCCGTATCGGTTAACACAGTCCAAACCCTGTACGGCTCGAGGAGAACACGTTGAAGAGCACCGTCGAGCAGCTCAGCCCGACGCGGGTCAAGATCAATGTCGAGGTGCCGTTCGACGAACTCAAACCGAACTTCGACCGCGCCTACCGCAAGATCGCCCAGCAGGTTCGCATCCCGGGCTTCCGTCCCGGCAAGGCGCCCGCTCGCGTCCTGGAAAGCCGGATCGGCCGCGAGCCGGTGCTCGATGAGGTCGTCAACGAGGCCATCCCGGTCAAGTACCTGGAGGCGGTCCGCGCCGGCGAGGTGCGC
>DATFHB010000077.1:0-7118 GCA_035248845.1 Amycolatopsis sp.
GAGGTGCTCGTATTCGTTCGACGAAGTGGGCTGTGCTGGCTCCGCGCGGAAGCCGGTCACGCGCCTGCCCCTGGCACGTCCAGCAACGCGCGACGCTTGGTGAGCTCGATGTCCACCCGGTGCCCAGGCTGCCCGTCCTCCGAGGACACCCGCGTGTCCACCGCGTCGGTCAGCGTGGTGAGCACGCGCCAGCCGAACGACTTGGTGCTCGGCGTGCTGTCGGTGTCCGACCGAACCGTGCCGACGAACCGCAGCTCGTCGTCGGACACGGTGAACCGGCAGCGCATCGTGGTGCCGGGGATGGCTCGGGTGATGAGACTCGAGCACGCCTCGTCGACGGCGAGCCGCAGGTCGGCGATCGCATCGAGGTCGAAGTCGGCGCGCGTCGCGATCGTCGCGACCACCGAGCGCACGATCGGCAGGTGCACCAGGTCGGCACCCAGCCGCAGCTCGATGTCGTTGTGCGCGTGCAGGGGCGGGGGTTCCCAGTCGATCACGTTCACCTCGCCGTTGTTCGAATACTGCCTGCGCATCATGATGCCTCTATCGGGGGACCGCCGCCGGGCAGGTGTCATCGGTGCCGCGACATCGCGCCGGCACGACATAGGGCAAATCGGACACCTGCGGCGAAGTAGGCCGACAGGCCGTGCGCACGCACCAGCGGGCGCAACATCGTCGTCTGCATGAGGCCTAGGTACCCCTGGCTACCAGGAGTGAAACCATGGACGCATGAACTGGTGGCACGCCCTGATCGTGCTCGCGGCCGGCATCTGGGCGGGTGCCATCAACGCCGTCGTGGGCTCCGGCACGCTGGTCACGTTCCCGGTGCTCGTGGCGCTCGGGTACCCGCCCGTGACCGCGACCACATCGAACGCGGTCGGTCTCGCGCCGGGCACGATCAGCGGAGCCATCGGGTACCGCCACGAGATCAGGGGGCAGGGGCGGCGCATCGCCCGCTACGCGGTGCCCTCGTTCGTGGGCGCCATCTGCGGCACGGTGCTGCTGCTTTCCTTGCCTCCCAACACTTTCGAGAAGGTCGTTCCGGTGCTGGTGGGGATCGCGGTGGTGCTGGTGGTGGCGCAGCCGCGGGTGTCCGCCTTCGTCGCGCGGCGGCGTGACACGCAGGTCACGGCCGGGCCAGCGGCGCACAGCGGGTCCGTCGAAGGTGACGGCGTGCGACCGCACGGTGGCCCGCTGCTGCTGTTCCTGCTGTTCCTCATCGGGATCTACGGCGGCTACTTCACCGCCGCACAGGGCGTGATGATGATGGGGGTCATGGGCATGCTGCTGACCGATTCGCTGCAGCGGCTCAACGGCATCAAGAACGTGCTCGCGGCCGTCGTGAACGTGGTCGCGGGCACGATCTACGCGTTCATCGCCCCGGTCAGCTGGCCCGTGATCGGCCTGCTCGCGCTCGGCTCCACGCTGGGTGGGCAGCTGGGCGCCAAGATCGGCCGGCGCCTGCCGCCCACCGTGCTGCGGATCGTGATCGTCGTGGTCGGCGTGGCCGCGATCGTTCAGCTCTTGCTGCGGTAGCTGCGTGCCGCGTGCAGGAACAGGTCGTTCTCGTCGTGGTGGCTGATCGTGACCCGCACCCCGTCACCGGCGAACGCGCGCACGACGACCTTGTTGGCCAGCGTGTGCTCCGCGAACGCGAGCGCCTCGTCGCCGAGCGGCAGCCACACGAAGTTCGCCTGCGTGTCCGGCACCTCGTAGCCGGCCTCGATCAGCTCGCCGCGCACGCGTTCCCGTTCCGCCACAAGGGTTTCGCAGCGTTCGAGCAGTTCGTCCTCCGCGTCCAGCGATGCGATCGCGGCGATCTGCGCGAGCGAGTTCACGCTGAAGGGCACGTACACCTTCCGCATCGCCTCGGCGACCGCCGGCGGGCCGACGAAGTAGCCGACCCGCAGTCCCGCGAGCCCGTACGCCTTCGAGAAGGTGCGCAGTATCCCGACGTTCTCTCGCGCGCGCACGTAGTCGAGGCCGTCCGGCACCTCGGGGTCGGTGACGAAATGACGGTAGGCCTCGTCGAGTATCACGAGCACGTCGGAGGGCACCCGGTCCAGGAACCGCTCCAGCTCCGCGCGCCGGTTCGCGGTGCCGGTCGGGTTGTTCGGGTTGCAGATGATCACCACGCGGGTGCGCGGGGTGACCGCTGCCGCCATCGCGTCGAGATCGTGCGTGTGCGTCGCGTCCAGCGGTACGCGCACCTGCGTCGCGAGCGCGATCTGGGTGACGATCGGGTACGACTCGAACGACCGCCACGCGTAGACCACCTCGTCGCCCGGCGCGCACATCGCGTGCATCAGCTGATGGCACAACGACACCGAGCCACAGCCCACCGCGATCTGCCCGACCGGCACGCCCATCTTTTCCGCCAGCCGCGCCGCCAGTTGCGTCATTCCGGGGTCGGGGTAGCGGTTGACGTTCGCCGTCGCGTCCGCGATGGCCTTCGACACACTCGGAAGTGGACCGTAGGGCGTCTCGTTGCTGGACAGCTTGACGGCCCCAGGCACCGTGCGACCTGCGACGTAGCTGGGCAGTGAGTCGAGATCGGCGCGAGGCTGCACGGGCATGCGGAGTGCTCCTTCTGGGCGAAAAGACGGCTGCTGCCACGGTAACGCGTCGATTGAGGTGACGTGCGTGTTGACTTACGTTCACTCCGGGGTGGTTGAGTGGTGAGATGATGCGGACGCACACCGAGCACTACGAGCGCGAGGACGGCCGCGCGGCCGAGCTGACCTACGCCGAACCCGAGAACGTCGTCCGAGGCGGGCTCGTGGTCCTGCACGAACGTGACGGGGTGACCGACGGCATGCGTCTGCTCATCAGCAGTCTCGCCGACGAGGGGTGGCTCGCCGTCGCGCCGCATGTGGACGGCGAACCGACTCGCGAGGACATCCTCGCCGCCACCGACGTCACGCTCGCGTGGCTCGTCGATCGCGGCGTCCAGGCCGACCTGCTCGGCGTCGTGGGCTTCGACCTCGGCGGGGTCGCCGCGCTGCTGGTCGCGTCCAACCGGAAGCTCGGCGCCGCGGTCAGCGTCGGCGGGCAGGGGACGAAGGAACTGCCCGCGCTGCTGGACATCGCGGGCAAGCTGACCAGTCCGTGGCTGGGCATCTACGGCGACGCCGGCGACGAGCTGGGCGCGGCCGAGGTCGAGCAGCTGCGGGAGGCGGCGGCGTCCTCTGGCGTCGTCACCAACGTCGTCCGGTACCCCGGCGCCAACCACCGGTTCGACGCCGATCCGGACGCAGCCGTGGAGGCCTGGCAGCGCACGCTGAGCTGGTTCGACGCACACCTCCGCTGAGTACAGTCGGCGTGTGACCTACGCCGCAGACATTCCCGAAGTCCTCTGGCGTCCTACTCCCGAGCAGGTCGCCGGCACCCGGATCCAGGCATTTCGCGACTGGTTGCGCACCGAACATGGCGTGACCGTCGCGGACTACGACGAGCTGTGGCAGTACTCGGTGACCGAACCCGATGGGTTCTGGGGCGGCGTCGCCGAGTTCCTCGGGCTGCGCTGGCACGCGAAACCGGACGAGGTGCTGGCGGACGGGCGGATGCCCGGCGCGCGCTGGTTTCCCGGCGCCACACTGAACTACGCCGAGAACGCGTTGGTCGGCGGTGTCGCCGGTGCGCCGAAGGCCGACGACGAGCTGGCCGTGATCTTCCATCGCGAGGACGGCGCCGGGTCCCGGCTGACCTATGGCGAACTGCGCGGCCAGGTCGCGGCCGCGCGGGCGGCGCTCGCCGAACTGGGCGTCGGCAAGGGCGACCGGGTCGTCGCGCTCGCGCCGAACTGCCCGCAGACGCTGGTCGCGTTCCTCGCCGCCGCGAGCCTGGGCGCGACGTGGTCGTCGTGCTCACCCGACTTCGGGGTGCGCGCCGTCGCCGACCGGTTCACCCAGATCGAACCGAAGGTGCTGATCGCGGTCAACGCCTACGTCTACAATGGACGGTCTTTCGACGTGCGCCGCACGGTCAACCAGCTGCGGGACCAGATGCCGTCGCTGACCGCCACCGTGCTGGTCGACTACGTCGGCACGGGCACCGCCGACGGGGCGCTGGCGTGGGATGCGTTGCTGGGCGAGCATTCCGGCGCGACGCTCGAGTTCGAACCCGTGCCCTTCGACCATCCACTGTGGGTGCTCTACTCGTCCGGCACGACGGGCCTGCCCAAGGGCATCGTGCACGGGCACGGCGGCATCACCGTCGAACATCTCAAGGCGCTCGCGCTGCAGATGGATCTCCGGCCCGGCGACCGGTTCTTCTGGTTCACCACCACCGGCTGGATGATGTGGAACTTCGTGATCGCGGGCCTGCTCGTCGGGGCGACGATCGTGTTGTACGACGGAAGCCCCGGCCATCCCGATCTCGGCGCGCTGTGGCGACTGGCCGAGCAGCACCGGATCACCTACTTCGGCACGTCGGCACCCTTCATCCAGAGCTGCCTCAAGGCGCGCCTCGAACCGGCCGCGCGCTACGACCTGACCAGCCTGCGCGCCGTCGGGTCGACCGGCGCGCCGCTTTCGGTCGAGGGGTTCCGGTGGATCGTCGAGAAGGTCGGCAAGGACCTGCAGATCTGCTCGGTGTCGGGCGGCACGGACCTGTGCGCGGCCTTCGTCGCGTCAGCGCCGGATGTGCCGGTGTGGCTGGGAGAATTGTCGTGCCGGTCGCTCGGCGCGGCGGTGCGCGCGTTCGACGACGACGGCAACGAGGTCGTCGAGCAGGTCGGTGAGCTGGTCGTTACCCGCCCGATGCCGTCGATGCCGGTGTGCTTCTGGAACGACCCGGACGGCGCGCGGCTGCGCGAGGCGTACTTCGACCATTACCCGGGCGTGTGGCGGCACGGCGACTGGATCCGGTTCACCCGGCGGGGATCCGCGGTGATCTACGGCCGCAGCGACTCCACGCTCAACCGCGGCGGCGTGCGGATGGGCACCGCCGAGTTCTACCGCGTCGTCGAGGGGTTCGACGAGGTCGCCGACTCGCTGGTGATCGACGCCTCCGGTGAACTCCTGTGTTTCGTCGTGCCGGCGGTCGGCGTGAGCCTGGCCGCGGTCGAACCGGCGCTGCGGAGGGAACTGCGCGTCGCGTTGTCGCCGCGGCACGTTCCGGACCGGTTCATCGAGGTGGCGGCGGTGCCGCGCACGCTCAACGGCAAGAAATGCGAGGTCCCTGTCAAGAAGATCCTTGCGGGCGTGGCGCCCGAGCGTGCGGTCAGCCGGGACGCTCTGGCCAATCCGGATGCGCTGGAGTCGTTCGTGGAGCTGGCCAGACGGGCGTGAAGGGGACGGGTTTGGCGACGGGGAGGACGACGAGGAGGACGCTGCCCGGCGAACGACCGTTGTGGCGGCTGACCGGCGCGGCGTCGGTGGCCGCCATCACCTGGGTAACCAGGCTCGTCGGGCTGGTCGCCGTGGTCTCGGTCGTGCTGCCGGCGGCGCGGCACGGGATGCGCGGCCGCGTCGCGGAGTGGCTGGAGCTGCCGCAGGACGCCACCACCGCGGCGGCCGCCGTCGTGCTGGTCACCGGGGTGCTGCTGATCCTGTTGGCGTCCGGCCTGCGCCGGCGCAAGCGCCGCGCGTGGCAGCTGGCGCTGGCCGCCAGCTGCGTGTTGGCGTTGTCGCACCTGGGGTTGCGGCACGTGTTCGGTGCCGGGCTCGTGTCGGTCGCGCTCGCCGCGACGCTGGTCGTGAACCGGCGGCTCTTCGTCGCGCTGCCCGATCCGGTGACCGGGAAGTGGCGCTGGGCACGGGTGTTCGTGCAGCTCGCCCTCGCCGGCCTGGTGATCAACTTCGCGCTGCTCTGACGTTCGCGCCACGCCGCGCGCTAGGTCCGCTGGGCATCGGCGGGCGGCTGGAGGAGTCCGCACTGGCGCTCATCGGCGTCGGCGGGCCCGCGACGTTCCGCGTTGAGTGGATGCAGGAGCTCGCGACGTCGGTCGGCATGCTGTTCGGCCTGGGCGCGGTGCTGGTCGCGGCGTACTCCCTGCTGCGCTCGGCGGAGCCCGCGCCGCACCTGTCCGATGAGGACAAGGAACGGCTGCGCGGCCTGCTTGCCCAGCACGGCGCGCGGGACTCGCTGGGCTACTTCGCGCTGCGAGACGACAAGTTCGTGGCCGGGCGCTATCGAGGAGTTCCTGGCGGTGTGCGCGCGGCACGGCTGGGTGCCGGCGGCGATGGGCTGCTCGGAGCTGGGCGCGACCGTGTGGGCGCGGTACCACCTGGACGGGCGCGTGATGCGGGGCGTGCGGCAAGCGGTGTCGCGCACGAAGCGGGCAGGCTACGAGGTGCGGGTGCGGCGTGTCGAGGACCTGGCGCCCGGCGAACTGGCGGAGCTGGAGTCGCTGGCGGCGACATGGCGCGGGAGCGACGCGGAACGCGGTTTCTCGATGGCGCTCGGACGGATGGGCGATCCCGGTTCGGTACTGGTCACGGCGTCGCAGGACGGGCGGATCCGGGGCCTGCTGCAGTTCGTCCCGTGGGGCTCCGACGGGCTGTCCCTGGACGTGATGCGTCGCGACCGGGCCGTGGACAACGGTGTCAACGAACTGATGATCGCGGAGCTGCTGCTGGCCGCTCGCGATCATGACGTGAAACATGTCTCGCTGAACTTCGCGGCGTTCCGGAAACTGATGGGGCAGGGGCGACGTATCGGAGCCGGCCCGGTCGCACGCCGGTCGGCGAAGGTCCTGAGCTGGGTGTCCCGGTGGATCCAGATCGAAAGGCTGTACCGGTTCAATGCCAAGTTCCAGCCGCGGCGGGTGCCGCGGTTCCTGGTGTACCCGGGTGTGCGGGAACTGCCGCGTGTCGGCGTCTGTCGCGGTCTTCGAAGCGGAGGGCCTCGGCGGCCGCTCCCGCCGGCTGCTCCGCCTGCTGGGGCGCTCGTCGGCATGACGCCGTTTCCCGCAGGTGGGACGCTCGTGCAGCTCGCGAGGGGGTGCTTTGAAACGGCGTTGTGCGGCTGTGTAGGCTTGCTGAGCAGTGGTCGTCCGGGAGGCTTCGCCTAGTCTGGTCTATGGCGCCGCACTGCTAATGCGGTTGGGGGTAACCCCCCCTCCCGGGTTCAAATCCCGGAGCCTCCGCTCAGCGCCGGTCCGCCGGATGCTAAGT
>DATFHB010000078.1:0-30958 GCA_035248845.1 Amycolatopsis sp.
GGACGTCGTATGCCGCCACATCGAACTTTCGCGTTCGGCGGCGGAAGTCCCACGTCGAGGCCGGCCACAGCGTGGTGTTGCGGCCGTGCTCGTCGAGGTACCAGCTCTGGCAGCCGCCGGCGCTCCACACCTGCGTGGTCAGGGCGCGCTGGATGGCGGCGGTGAAGCGGTTCTGGGCCTCCGGGGTCGGGGTGACCGTCTTGGCGTTGCGGGCGTCGGCCAGGGCCAGGAGCTTCGCCAGGTATTCGGTCTGGGCCTCGATCATGAACACGATCGAGTTGTGGCCCAGGCCGGTGTTCGGGCCCACCAGGATGAACATGTTGGGGAAGCCCGCGACGGTCATGCCGTAGTACGCCGCCATGCCGGCGGCCCAGTCCTGCCTCAAGCTGCGGCCGGCGGGGCCGCGCATGTCGATGGTGTCGAAGGCGTCGGTGACGTGGAAGCCGGTGCCGTAGATGATCGCGTCGACCTCGTGCTCCACCCCGTCGCCGTCCACCACGCTGTGCGCCCGGACCTCTTTGACACCGGTGGTGTTGACGCCGACGTCGTCCCTGGCCAGCGCCGGGTAGTAGTCGTTGGAGATCAGCACCCGCTTGCAGCCCATGGTGTAGTCGGGCGTGAGCTTGGCGCGCAGCCGCGGGTCGGCGATGCTGCGGTCGATGTTGGCCTTGGCGAAACGCTGCCCGATCTTCATCACGCCCGGGTGCCCGTTGAAGCCGATCGCGCGGGCCTCGAGCAGCCAGTAGAGCAGGGTGCGGTAGGCGCGCTGGGCGCCCGGCACCGCGCGGAACAGCGCCCGCACCCAGGCGGGCATGGCGTGGTCCGGTTTGGGCATGACCCACGGCGGCGTGCGCTGGAACAGCGTCAGCTCGCGCGCGTCGGGCGCGAGCTGAGGGACGAACTGGATGGCGCTCGCCCCGGTGCCGATCACGGCGACCCGCTTGCCGCGCACGTCGAAGTCATGGTTCCACTGCGCCGAGTGGAAGGTCTCGCCCTGAAAACGGTGGATGCCGGCGAGCTGCGGAATCTGGGGGATGTGCAGCGCGCCGACACCGTTGACCAGGTACTTGCCCGCGAACCCGTCGCCGCCCCTCGTGGCGACGTGCCAGCGGTGCTCGTCGGAGTCCCAGCGGGCCCCGGTCATCTCCTGTCCGAACCGGACGTGGCGGTACAGGTCGTACTTCTTCGCGACCCGCCGCAGGTAGTCCCAGATTTCGGGCTGCGGCGAGAAGGACCTCGTCCAGTTCGGGTTCTGCTCAAAGGAGAACGAGTACATGTGCGATTGGATATCGCAGGCGCAGCCGGGGTAAGCGTTGTCACGCCAGGTGCCGCCCACTTCGTCGGCCTTCTCCAGGATGACGAAGTCGTCGCGCCCCTGTTTGCGCAGCTGGATGGCCATGCCGAGGCCGGAGAACCCGGTGCCGACGATGACCACGCCCGTCTCGGTCCGCTCGCCCATCTGTTCCCTCCGCGTCGAGGCGTTGGTGTTACCGCGAGTCCACCTTACTTGAAGTAGGTTAGGGCCGGTAGAGTCAGTATGTGAGCACCCCGAGCCGCCGCAAGCGCATGCCGCGAGCCGAACGTGAGCGGCAGATGATCCAGGTGGCCGAGGAAGTGTTCGCCGAACACGGCTACGCTGCGGCCTCCATGGACGACATCGCCGAGCGTGTCGGCGTGTCCAAGCCGATGCTGTACGAGTACTTCCGCTCCAAGGAAAGGCTGCTACTGGCGTGCATCGCGCAGTCGCGGGGCGAGCTGCGCGAAGTCACCGAGCAGGCCGTGGTCGGCGCGACGTCCGCCGAAGAAGCGCTTCGCCGGGGCCTGCACGCGTTCTTCGTCTACGTCCGGGAGCGGCGGCAGGCGTGGTCGCTGCTCCGGCACGAGATGTCGCTCATCGGGTCGTCCGCGTCCGAGGAGATCGAGGCGACGCGGCGCCAGCAGACCGATCTGATCGCCAAGCTGATGGCAGGCTATTTCGACGCGGGGTCCCCCTTGCGGGTGGAAGCCGCGGCGGAATGCGTCGTCGGAGCCTGCGAGCGACTCGCCATCTGGTGTGAGCGACACGATGACGTGACACCCGATCGGGCGACCGACTATGCGATGGACGTCTTGTGGACGGGCTTGGGTGAACGCGCACGGTGACCCCGCTTGCGGCAGTCGTGCAAATGCACGTGCAGCACACGCGTCCGACGTCACGCACGGCACATTTTCGGTGCTAACTTGTCACACAGAGTCGTAATGCGGTATCGATAGTGCGGACAGCAAGTTCGGCGAACGGCAGCGCAGGTACACCCGATCGGGGTAGCGACGATTGGCGTCACGATCCGGCGGCTACTCGCTCCCACTTGCGAAGAGCATGCAGCCAGCGGCAGGGGTGTGAGAAGACATGGCGGAACCGATCACGGCCATCTACGTCCAGGAGGACGACGACTGGACCGTTACCGTCACGGGGCAGGACAAGACGCTCAGCGGTCGGGCGCCCGGCATCATCGCCGCCCGAGACAGCGTGGACCAGCTCGTCGAGAAGCTCGGCGCGGGCGCGAAGGGCGCCACCGTGGTGCACCTGCTCAACGGCAGCGCACTCGAGTTCACCGCGGCGTACATGACCGCGCGGCTCACCCGCCCGGAGCCGGCGCCGCTCGAGGTACCGGAGCAGTCGTCGGCCTCCGACGCGCCCGCGGAGCCGAAGGGCTCCGAGCGCACCGTGCCGGCACAGAAGTCGGACGAAACCCCGGCCGAAAAGCCGAAGAACAAGGCGTCCCGGCGCCCGACCGCGAAGCTGACGACGGACATCGGTGACGCGCTCGACAAGTCGAAACCGGCCGCGGCGACCACCACCATCACCGTGACGGGCGGCAAGGTCTCCTCGGCCCGCGCCTGATTTCGGGAACTGCCGTGAGGGACCCCTCACGGCAGTTCCGGCGCTCAGCGGAAGAGCTTGCGCACGAGCAGGGCGCCGATCAGCACACCGACGCCGATCAGCGGGAACTTCACCTTCGGGTCGTTCAGTTTCGCGCTGACGCTGGTCTTCGCCGTGTCGGCCAGCCGCTTCGGGTTGGCCTTGTCGCCGAGCTGGTCCAACGTCGAGGCCAGCGCGTTGCGCGCCTGCTCGATGTCACGCTCGATGGTGTTGGGGTCGCGAGCCACCAGTCCTCCTCTACCTTGGCAGGGCACCACCGTAGATCACGCTGATCCCCACGTCGTACCGGCCACGCCGCGAGCCTCGCACGCCTCGGGCGCTAGGCTTTGGCCGGGCGGGCCCGTAGCCCAATTGGCAGAGGCACACGGTTTAGGTCCGTGCCAGTGAGAGTTCGAGTCTCTCCGGGCCCACAAGGCAGCTCACTGACGCCGCTTGCCCTTCCCGGCCAGGAGCTCCGCGAGGTGGATGCCCTCGCGGTGGGCCAGCTGGTCGAGCTGGGTGCGGCACGAGAAGCCGTCGGTGAGCACGGTCGCGTCGCCGGCCTCGCGGACTGCGGGTAGGAGCTCGTTCTCCGCGACCGCGACGCTGACGTCGTAGTGTCCTTGCTCCGCGCCGAAGTTGCCGGCGAGGCCGCAGCATCCGCCGACCACGCGTGTGTCGACGCCGGCCCGGTCGAGGATCTTCTTGTCGGCGGCGAAGCCCATCACCGCGTGGTGGTGGCAGTGCGGCTGCACGACGGCACTCGTCCCGGTGAGGTCGGGCGGCCGCCAGCCGTCGACCTCACCGAGGAGTTCCGCGAGGGTCTTCATCGCACCGGCGACGGCGGTGACCTCCGGCGCCGGGCCGAGCAGTTCCGCCGCGTCGCTGCGGAACACCGCCGTACACGACGGTTCGAGGCCGACGATCGGGGTGCCCGCCGCCGCGAGCGCGCGGACGCTGCGGCCCAGCAGCTTGCGGGCGGTGTCGAGTTGGCCCGTCGAGATCCAGGTCAGCCCGCAGCACAGCTTTGTGTCCGGAATGGACACTGAGAAACCGGCTTCCTCCAACACTTGCACGGCCGCCATGCCCACCTGCGGGATGAAGTGATCGGTGAAAGTGTCCACCCACAGCGTCACCGGTCGCCCGCTCGCCACCGGGTGATCGGCGAACCAGCGGCGGAATGTCCGGGGCGCGAACACCGGCAATGAACGGCGCGGGTCGACACCCGCCGCCCGCTTGCCGAGCGATGCCAGTGGCCCCGCCATCGCGCGGTTGACCAGGCTCGGCATCCGCGAAGCCAGCCGCGCCCACCGCGGCAGCCAGCCGAGCGCGTAGTGCGCGGCCGGCCGCGGGCGGCGCCGGTACCGCTGGTACAGCGCCTCGGCCTTGTACGTCGCCATGTCGACGCCGGTGGGGCAGTCCGACGAGCAAGCCTTGCAGGACAAGCACAAATCGAGCACATCGAGGACCTCGGGCGAGCCCCAATCGGTCGGCGCCTCGGAATTGGCCAGCTCCTGCAGCACCCGCGCGCGGCCCCGCGTCGAGTCGCGTTCATCGCGGGTCGCCCGGTACGACGGGCACATCACGCCACCCGGCCTGGTGACGCGACACTTGCCCACACCCGTGCAGCGGTGCACGGCCTTGCCGAAATCGCCGCCGTCATGCGGGTAGCCGAAACCCAGCCCGGTCGTGAGCCGCAACGCCGTGACCTCGCGCAGATCCACGTCGGCAGGACGCGGGCGCACGATGACGCCGGGGTTGAGCACGTCCTGCGGGTCGAAGATGTCCTTGACCGCCGCGAACGTGTCCAGCGCCGCCGGCGAATACATCAGTGGCAGCAGCTCGCCACGGGCACGGCCGTCCCCGTGCTCGCCGGACATCGACCCGCCGTAGCCCGCGACCAGTTTCGCGGCATCGACCAGGAAATCACGGAACACCCCGCGGCCGCCGGCTTCGTCGAGCGGGAAGTCGATGCGGATGTGCACGCAGCCGTCGCCGAAATGCCCGTACGGCACGCCCCGCAGGTCCCGCTCGGCGAGCAGTGCCTCGAACTCGCGCAGGTACGCGCCGAGGTGCTCGGGCGGCACCGCGGCGTCCTCCCAGCCGGCGTGCCCGGGCCGGTCGCCGTAGACCCGCGCGGCGAGGCCCGCACCGTCCTCGCGGATCTTCCACAGCGCCGCCGCTTCCCCGCTGTCGCGCACGATCCGCGCCTCCAGCGTGCCGGACGCCGCAACTACCGCCTTCGCGTCGGCGGGATCGTCGCCGCGCAGTTCGGCGAACAGCCAGCCCTGGCCGCGCGGCAGGTCGGGCACGGCGCCGTTGCGGTTGCGCACGACGTCGACGATCCGCGCGTCGAGTCCCTCCAGGGCCGTCGGACCCAGCGGCAGCAGCGCCGGCACCGCGTCCGCCGCGGCGGCCATGTCGGGATAGCCCAGCACGACGAGCGTGGTGACCTTGGGCGCGCGCACCAGCCGGACGGTCGCACGCTGCAGCACACCCCACGTCCCCTCCGACCCGACCAGCGCCTTCGCCACGTCGAAACCGCGCTCGGGCAACAGGTGCTCCAGCGAGTAGCCGGACACCTGGCGGCTGAAGCGGCCGAGTTCGGTGCGGATCACGTCCAGCCTCGACCGGACCAGCCGATCAAGCGCGGTCAGCGTCGGAGAGCTCGCAGGATCGGCGCCGGCCGCGACGTGCAGCAGTTCCCCGGTGCCGGTGATGACGTCGGCCTCGAGCATGTTGTCCGCGGTGCGCCCGTAACCCAGCGCGCGCGAGCCGCACGCGTTGTTGCCGATCATGCCGCCGATCGTGCAGCGGTTGTGCGTCGAAGGATCTGGCCCGAAGCGAAGCCCATGCGGCGCGGCGTGACGCTGCAGGTCGTCGAGGACGACGCCCGGATCGACCATTGCGGTTCCCGACTCCGGGTCGATCCCGTGGACCTTGTTCAGGTGCCGGGAGAAGTCCAGCACCACCCCGGTGCCGACCGCGTTGCCCGCGATGGACGTGCCCGCGCCGCGTGCGGTCAGCGGCACGCCGAGGGATCGGCAGACCTCGACGGCCGCCGCGACCTCGTCGATGTGGCGAGGGAACACCACCGCCGCCGGCCGCACCCGGTAGAGCGAAGCGTCGGTCGAGTACTCGGCGCGGCGGTGCCGCGAGTCGTCGACCTCGGTGACGCCGGTCCGACGCAAGGCCTCAGTGACAGCGGTGCCCATGACCTCATCGTCTCAAGGCTCATCGTGCGCTGCAGGTGTGGGTCCGGTCGACGGCGATCGTGCGGTCGCGGACGCGATTTGTCAGGGCCGCCGCCCCAGGAACGCCAGCAGCCGCTCGCTCGCCGGGGCCGTCGGCGAGCTCGCGACGGCCGGGTCGAAGCGGCCCGGGCGGTCGAGGTCGGTCACGAAGAACGGCGCGACTTCCAGCAGTTCCTCGGCCAGGGCCGGCGGGATGGGGCGCGGCCGCCCGCACGCCTGCGCCACATCCCACCCGTGCACCGCGACCTCCACGGCACCGGTGCTGGTGAGGATGCTCGTCGACAGCGCGTGCTCGCCCACCGAGACCGCACCGGGTGTCTCAGCGGCGGCCCACACGCCGAGCAGGCGGCACGCCCGGTCGCGCAGGGTCGCGACCAGGTCGCCGGGCACCGGATCGGGTACGTCGAGGTCGACGTGCCCGTCCACCGCCGCGTCGTGCAGCGCGAGCAGCGAGTCGTTCATGTGCGCGAGCAGGGCCTCCAGATCCCAGGCCCGGCAGGGCGTGGGGCGTGCCAGCTGCGCGGGCGTGACCAGGAGCAGGCAGCCGAGCGTGTAGTTCACCGCGCGTTCCAGCAGCCCGATCCCGCCCAGCAGCGCCGCCACGCCGTCGTCGATCATCGCACCACCGGGACGCTCTCCGGGAGCCCGAACTTGGCGAACAGGCTGGTGTCGAAGAACGACGACACGTGCTTGACGCCGTCCTTCGACAACGTCAGTACCGGCAGGTTGAACGGCCGGTACACGTCGCCGTCGCGCATGTACAGGCCGAACGCGGGCTGGCCGTTCGCCCAGGTCGGCACCAGGTACATGTCGCCGGGGTCCTTCGCGGGGCACTGGGTGTCGATGAGCCGCGCGATGTTGTCGGGGCCCTGGTACCAGCCGACGAACGGCGGCATCTCCCAGACGGCGTCCTTGGTGAACAGCTCGACCATCGCCGCGATGTCCTTGCGCTCGAACGCGGTCACGTACCTGTCCAGCAGCTCACGCTGCTCGGCCTCGGTCGGCTCGGTCACCTCGTCCTCGGTGGGCGTGACCTCCGCGAGCTGCGCGCGGGCGCGCTGCAGGATCGAGTTGACGGCGGTGGTGGTCGTGTTGAGCACCTGCGCGACCTCAGCGGCACGCCACTGCAGCACGTCACGCAGGATCAGCACCGCGCGCTGCCGCGGCGGCAGGTGCTGCAGCGCCGCCATCAGCGCCAGCCGGATGCTCTCGCGCGACGTCACGATCGCGGCCGGGTCGGCGCGGTCGGCACCCACCATCGCGTCCGGTACCGGCTCCAGCCACGGCACCTCGGGCTGTTCGACCAGCTCGTCGCTCGCCTGCGATCCCGGCTGGCCGAGACCGGTCGGCAGCGGCCGTTTGCCGCGGCTCTCCAATGCGGTCAGGCACACCCGGGTCGCGATGCGGTACAGCCAGGTGCGCAGCGACGAGCGGCCCTCGAACTTGTCGTAGGACTTCCACGCGCGCAGGTAGGTCTCCTGCACCAGGTCTTCGGCGTCGTGCACCGAACCCAGCATGCGGTAACAATGCGCGAGCAGCTCACGTCGGAACGGATCGGCCTGCCGGAGAAAGTCTTCACCGGCGGCGGGTCTCTCGGTCATCGTCATGGTCATAAGCATCTCCCTGACACTCGCTGGAAGTACAGACCGGGCGACGACACGAAACTCATCGGTCGTCAGTCGTCGGGCGACATGCCAAGCTGGTGACATGGCGAACGAGCGCAACGTGGTCGGCGGTGACCTGGAGCCGTGCGGGACCGAACCGCTCACCGGCTTCTACCGGGACGGCTGCTGCAACACCGGGCCCGACGATCTCGGCAATCACACCGTCTGTGCCGTCGTGTCCAGGGAATTTCTCGACCACCAGACGCGGGCGGGCAACGACCTGGTGACCCCGCGCCCCGAGTTCGGGTTCCCGGGCCTGCGGCCGGGTGACCGCTGGTGTGTGTGCGCGGCGCGCTGGCAGGAGGCCTACGAAGCCGGGGCGGCGCCGCCGGTCGTGCTGGCGTCGACCCACGCGCGTGCACTGGAAGTGCTCGACATCAGCGCCTTGCGCGAACACGCCGCGGATGTGCCCGCCGACCCTGGCTCGCTGATCTGAACCCGAACCACACGCCTGATCCGACGAGCGCCACCGCCGCGACGATCGCAGGCACGTCGCAGCGATGGTGCAGGCCGGCGGCGGCAGGTACAACACGGCCCCTGCCATGATCGCCAGCAACCCGCACGGCACGGCGACGGCCCGTGCGGATGCCCAGTCTTCGAGCCAGATCACCCGCCGGAGAACCTGTCATCGCGTAGCCGTGCCGACTTGTATTGTGACCGCGTGCATGATCTCGGCTACTACGAGCTGCTCGGGGTGCCCCGGGACGCGTCCACATCCGAGATCAAGTCGGCCTATCGCGCCCTCGCTCGGGCGATGCATCCGGACGCGGGCGGCTCGCCCGACGAGTTCCACCGGCTTCGCCTCGCCTACGAGACCCTGAGTGACCCGCGAGCACGCGCCGACTACGACCGCGGCCTGGCGCCCGCCGAGGTGCGCGTGCGGGCGCGCCGCCGGCCCCGCCACTTCGGCGAGGACGCGGGCTACGTGGCGACCATGCCGCGGCTCGACCCGGACAGCCTGCCGTGGTGGGCTCGTGGCGACGAGTGCGCGTGGCCGGCGTCGACGGCACCGCCGGGTCACGCGCCGGTGGCGGTCCTGTTCGGCTGGCTGCTGCTGGTGATCGTCCCGTTGACGACGAACTGGCTGCTGCTGACGGTGTGGTTGCTGCTCGCGACGGCGATCGCGATCTGGCTGACGCGGCGCCATCTGCAGCTGCGGCACGCCCGGGAACGGTTCCTGACGGAGTTCGGCCCGACGCAGGTGTTCGGGCGCCCCGGCGCCGACCCGGACCAGTGGGGCGAACGGCTCACCGCCGATCTGCTGGCCCGGTACCTGACGCGGCTGCCGGGGGTGCGCGTGTTCCACGGCCTGGCGTGGCCGGGCTCGGTGTTCGCCGACATCGACCACGCCGTGCTGTGCGGGCGGCGGCTGGTGCTGATCGAATCGAAGACGTGGCTGCCCGGTCACTACGCGGCCGACGGCGACGGCACCTTGTGGCGCGACGACCGGCTGTTCCGGGGCGGCGCGACCCGGCTCCTGGAGGCGATCGACGCCTACACCGGGCTGCTGCCCGGGTTGGAGATCCGCGGCGCGCTCGTGGTGTACCCGAGCAGGGCGGGCGAGATCACTGCCGAGGAGGACTTCGATCTGCCCGCCCCGCCCATGACACCGGAGCAGTTCGTGCACGAGATCGGCGGCTGGCTGGCCGCCGAACCGTCCACTGTGGACCTCGCGGCACTGCGCGCGGTACGAGGTCAGGTGGTGTAGCCCGGCGGCGGCCGGTCCGGCCTCCTGGTTACATAGGTGCCTTTCGACTTGATCGTGACCACCAAGCCGCGGTCGCGGAGCAGCCGCGTCGCGTGGCGAGCCGTGCCGAGGGAGACTCCGTACTCGTGCGCCAGCTGCCCCTCGGCGGGCAGCGGGGTGTTCGGCGGAAACTCTCCCGACTCGATCCGCTCGGCGAGTTGGTTCGCGAGCGCCTCGTACAGGTAGCCGGGCTCGTTCAGCTCTACGTTCATGTCCTAAAAAGTAGCATGGAAACGACAAATTGTCGGGGTCAGAGGGCACGGGTAGGCTTTCCGTCGATGAGCGAGCATCGGGACGCACTGGACACCCGGCTGCGCGAGCTGGCCACGCGTGTCCGCCGCGCCCGGCGCGAGCGGGATCTGAGCCAGGAGGAACTGGCCGACCGCGCCGGCGTGTCGCGGTCGGTGGTGGCCGAACTCGAGCGCTCCCGGCTGGATCAGCCGGAACGCAAGCAGGACCCGCGCATGCGCCCGCCGCGCAACATCACGCTCGACTCGCTGTTCCGCATGGCGGATGCGTTGGAGATGCATCCGGCGGACCTGCTGGAGGACCGGGACCCTCCGCCGGAACGCCGCACCCTGGCGGCGCCGGCCATCACTCCGGCGGGACCTGCCGCAGGAACCGCTGCGCCGCCTGTTCCCCGTTCTTGAACAGCTCCTTCTGCGTGTCCAGCGACAATCCGAAGTCGATGGCCGACACGCCGTCGGTGTTGACGAACACCGTCCGCTGGTTCACGCCCTCGTCCTCGAGGCGGTACCGGTTCCAGTCGGACATCAGCGTTTCCAGCGAACCAGCGACGAGACCGAGGACCGAGCGGATCGGCTTGTCGTGGTCGATCCGCGGCTGCCCGGACAGCTTGACGCCCCACGTGGGCCAGCGCGGCTGCACCCCGTCGGTACGGTCGAACACCGTGATCGGGAAGTTCGACAGCAGCCCGCCGTCGACCCAGGTGACCCTCCGGTGCTCGCCGGTGGCGAACTCGACGGGTCGGAAGAAGAACGGGATGGACATCGACGCGCGCACGGCGTCCACGATCGGCTGATCGTCGGCGGTGCGGCCGTACTCCGAGTAGTCCCACGGCAGCCGCACCAGCGCCCGACGCGACAGGTCGCTGACGTGCACCACCAGCGAATACCGTTGGTAGTCCTGCAGCGAGGTCTTCGGATCGTCGATCCGCAGGTCGCCGAACGTGGTGACCCCGGTGGCCTCGAACAGCGGCCCAAGCCACTCGGCGAGGTAGTCGCCCCTGTGCGCGCCCCTGTGCAGCAGCAACGACACCGCGTCACCGATCGGGCCGGTCGCCTTGTGCAGCGGCGAGCCGTCGGCGAACTTGCCGTAGTCGCAGGTGTGCATGACCTCTTCGAGCTCATGCAGGTCCTTGCCCGCGTGCTGGTACGCCGCGACGAGCGACGCCACGATGGCACCCGCGCTCGTGCCGGCGATCCGTTCGAACCGATAGCCCGCGTCGTAGAGCACGAGCACCGCGCCCAGCAGGCCGATTCCCTTCACCCCGCCGCCCTCGAGAACGAGGTCGACACTCTTCCGGTCCGCCACAGCGGCACCTCCCCCAGCCGGTCGGCATCCTCGCACGACCAGCATAGCCGCCGACGCAACCGTCCTTTTAGGACTTCGAGCGATTTCCGCCGCAGGTCTCCCCTGTGGGCACGCTCACTCTGCTCTGACCTTCGCGTGGGTGAACGTGATAGGCAAGCGCCGCGACGACGCGAATGAGCCCGGGAAGGTACGTATGCGACTGCTGTTGCTCTCCAACTCGACCGCTCCGGGCAAGGAATACCTCGAACACGCGATGGACGCGCTGGCCGACGTGCTCGCCGGCGTTCGCCGCCTGGTGTTCGTGCCGTTCGCGCTGAGCGATCACGACGGGTACACCGCCCAGGTGGCCAGGGCTCTGGAACCGCTGCGGATCGACGTGGTCGGCGCGCACGAAGACGATCCGATCAAGCTCTTCAACTCCGCGCAGGCCGTGTTCGTCGGTGGCGGCAACACGTTCCGGCTACTGCGCGCGCTCTACGCCCGGGAGCTGCTGGCACCGATCCGCGACCGGGTAACGCACGGCACCGTGTACCTCGGATCGAGCGCGGGCACGAACGTCGCGTGCCCGACCATCCGCACCACCAACGACATGCCGATCACGCAGCCACCGGCGTTCGAGGCCGGCGGGCTCGTGCCGTTCCAGATCAACCCGCACTACCTCGACCCGGTCGCGGGCGGCAACCACATGGGCGAGACCCGCGAAGAACGCATCGAGCAGTTCCTCGAATGCAACGACGTACCCGTGCTGGCCATGCGGGAAGGCACCTGGTTGCGACGCGTGGACTCGTCACTGCGCCTCGGCGGCGACGAGGTGGGCGCCCGGCTGTTCCGGCGCGGGCACGCCCCCGCCGAGGTGCCCTCGGGCGCGGACCTCAGCCCCCTGCTGGAGTCCGTCCCGCGCTTTGGGTGAGGCTCACCGCGAATCGGCGGGACCGGGCAGGACGCGCTCGAGCGCGGGCCAGCCCAGGTCGCGGGCGCGCTCCTCGCGCTCGGCCCGGCCCCCGCCGCGCAGCCCGAACAGGCGCTTGGCGACCAGCAGGTACACCACCACGGCCAGGTTGATGACCAGGGTGAGGATCTTCAGCACGGACACCCGGTGCGACAGTTCGTACACCTCGGGGATCAGCAGGACGGTCGTCGCGACGAACGTCAGGTACTCGGCCCACCTCTTCCCCAGCCAGAGTCCGATCGCCTCGACACCTTCCAGCACGGCGTAGGCCGCCACGACCAGTCCGATGAGGGAAAGTGTCGAACCACGTGTGGTGAAAGCCTTCGTGAGCTCGCCGAGGAGTCCTTGGCCGGAGGTGCCGGTGCGCCCGCCGACACCGCCCTGGATCGCGTCGACAATGCGAAAAAACGTCCCGCTGAGCGCATCCCGTTCCCGGGCGAACGCGAAGATTCCGACCGCCAGCACGGCAAGTACCAGGAAATGCACAAGGCGGTCGAGCGCGATCAGCCGCAATACATAGCGGTCGCGAAGCAGCCGGCCGCGCAGCGGGATGTCCACGTCCTCCGGTGCGGGACAGAACTCGCGCTGCGGCGCGGGCGGCGGCCGCAACGGCACCCACGCGTCGCAGCGCAGACAGCGATGCCAGCGCAGCCCGCCGTGCTCGCGCACGATCATGGCGTCCTCGGCCCGGACACGCGCGACATCCCGGCCCACCAGCAGATGTCCGTTGCGCGCGCAACCCAGCAGCTCATAGCGGAACAGGCCCTTGCGCGACCCGGTGCCCACGGGCTCGAGCAGTCCATCCTCGGCGGTCATGTGGCGAGGCTAGCCGCACTGACATCCCGCGCGGGGGCCCGGCAATTCCCTGAGTGCATCTTGCACTAGGAAATTTGGTGTTTCAGCCAGCGATACGGGAGTTTGCTACATTACGGTGACACTGCTTCTGGCTGTGCCCCACCTGTGCTTACCATGCATTCAGCCGACATACCGGGGAAGCAATCATGGCAATTCGCATTGATTTCGAGCCTGGAGACGTCTGTTTCGCCTGCCTGGTTCCGAAATATCTGACACCGCGCACCGAAGAATGGTGCCTCGACACCAAGAATCGCCCACTGTGCGGGCAATGCGCTCGCGATGAGTGCGTGATTCACGAACCGTGGAACGACGGTTCTCCCGACGACACCCCACGACGCGACCACGCGGATCTGGCCGCCTTCGGGCGCTGACCACTGAGCGTCCGGTCCCGCCCCCGGACCGGCGGTATACCGTAGGTTGACCAACCTGGTTCAGCCACGTCGATGCCGCCGGTCACAGGAGGTGGGCAGTGATGGGGGACTTCGCGGCTCGCCCCACCGTGAGCAGGCGGCGCGAGGTCAGCCACACCAGCGCCCGCTCCCTGCTGATGACCGTGCTCGGCGAGTTCGTCCTGCCGCGGGGCCGGCCCGTCTGGACGTCGACGCTGGTCGAGGCGCTGGGCATGCTCAGCGTCGAAGAGAAGTCCGCACGCCAGGCGCTGGCGCGCACGGCCGCCGAAGGCTGGTTGCTGTCCGAACGCGTCGGGCGCCGGGTCCGCTGGTCGCTCACGCCGCCGGGCCGCCGCCTGCTCACCGAGGGCGCCGAGCGGATCTACACGTTCGGCCGCGACCACGCCGGCTGGGACGGGCGCTGGCTGATGCTGCTGGTGTCGGTCCCGGAGACCAAACGCGACCTCCGGCACAGCCTGCGCACCCGGTTGACGTGGGCCGGTTTCGGCTCCCCCACGGCCGGCGCCTGGATCAGTGCCGACACCAGCCGTCAGGACGAGGCCGACGCCATCGTGCGGGACCTCGGGCTGCACCGCCAGGCCATGTCGTTCGTCGCCAACTACGGCAGGATCGGCGACGAGGACGCGATGGTCGCGCGGGCCTGGGACCTCACCGCGCTGGAAGAGCGCTACGAGCGGTTCATCGGCGAGTTCACCGGGCTGCGCCCCGCCGGGGGCGACGAGGTGCTGTACGCGCAGACCCGGCTCGTGCACGAGTGGCGGCGGTTCCCGTTCCTCGACCCACAACTGCCGGTCCGCCTGCTGCCGCCGAACTGGAGCGGCGTGCAGGCCGCGGAACTGTTCCACCGCAAGCACGCCGAGTGGCGTCCGGCCGCCCAGCAGCACTGGGACTTGCTGGTGAAGGACGAGGAAGCCGCGTAGCCCTGTCGGTGCCCCCGGTTAAGGTGCGGGGGTGATCGAGCACCTCAGCATTCCCACGCCTGCGGGCCATTTCGACGCGATCGCCGCCGGGCCGGCCGACGGACGGCCCGTCCTGTTGCTGCACGGATTCCCGCAGGCGGGGATCTGCTGGGAGCACCAGGTCGCGGTGCTGGGCAGCCGCGGCTACCGCGCCGTCGCGCCCGATCTGCGCGGCTACTCCCCTGGCGTACGGCCCGAAGCGGTCGCCGAGTACGGCGTGACGTCGCTGGTCGGGGACGTGCTGGCGATCGCCGACCAGCTCGGCTGCAGCCGGTTCGACCTGGTGGGCCACGACCTGGGCGCCCTCGTCGCGTGGTGGACCGCGGCGGAGCACGGCGACCGGCTGCGCACGCTGACCGCGGTGTCCACACCGCACCCCGGCGCGCTCGCGCACGCGCTGCTCGCCGACGAGGACCAGCAGATGCGGTCGGGCTACCTGCGCGACTGGCGCGACCGGGGCACCGAGAAGCGCATGCTGGCCAACAATGCCGAAGCGTTGCGGCGCATGTTCGAGTGGAAGGTGCCGCGCAGCCGCGTCGACGAGTACGTGCTGCGCATGTCCGAACCGGGCGCCCTCACCGCGGCGCTGGCCTGGTACCGCGCAAGCCGCCCCGAATCCGCCATCGGAAAGGTCGACGCACCCACGCTGTACGTGTGGAGCACCGAAGACGTCGCGTTCGGCTCGGTCGCGGCGTTCGAGACCGAACACTGGGTCACCTCGGCCTACACTTTCCAGATGCTGGAGGACGTCACGCACTGGGTACCCGAGGAGGCACCCGAGACGCTCACGGCGCTCCTGCTGGAACACCTAGCCGCGTACTGACGAACCGAAAATGTCGGGGGGTCACGCTAGCTTCGTCACATGGCATACGACTTCCAGGTCACCGTGGATTCGGCCCACCCGCACCAGCTCGCCGACTGGTGGGCCGAGGCGCTCGGCTGGGATGCGGAGCCCAGCGACGAAGCCTTCATCCGCCGCATGGTCGCCGAGGGCCAAGCACGCGACGAGGACACCACCACCTACAACGGGGTTCTGGTGTGGAAAGTGGGCGCCGCGATCCGGCACCCCGAGAACGCGCGGCGGATCCTCTTCCAACTGGTGCCCGGGCCGAAGACGGTGAAGAACCGCGTGCACCTGGATGTCTACGTGGGCAACGAGACGCGCGAAGCCGAACTGCAGCGGCTACTCGGACGCGGGGCCATCCTGCTGCGCCGCGGGCAGCAGGGTCCCTACACCTGGGTCACGATCGCGGATCCCGAAGGCAACGAGCTGTGCCTGCAGTGACAGCGACGCGGCCGACCGGAAAGGGGTGAGGCTCATCGATTGGCGCGATACCACCGTGGCGAGGTGTTCAGTGGCGGCTTGAGGGCCGCACGCACCACCAGCACGTTCGGTTCGTCGGCGCGCACGAGCTCCCCGAGCAGGCGCCGGAACGCCCGGCCGAAACCCTTCACCTGGTCGGCGTGCACACCGAACGACTTGGCCAGTCCGACGAAGTTCGGGGTGTGCAGGTTCACGCCGCGCTGGGGCACACCTTCGCGGTCCTGGTCGAACCGGAGCATGCCATAGCCGCCGTCGTCCACGATGATCACCGTCACGGGCAGCGACTCCTGCGCGAGCGTCGCGAGATCGCCGCAGCCGTAGAGGAATCCGCCGTCGCCGCTGACGCACACCACGCGGCGGGTGCCTGACGCGGCGGCGCCGAGTGCGGCCGGGAAGCCGAAGCCGAGCGTGCCCCAGCCCATCGGGTACGCGAAGCGCCGCGACGCGGCGACGCGGTGGTAGCCGCCTACCCAGTGCCCGGCGATGCACATGTCGGCGACCACGACGGCGCCGTCGGGCAGGGCTTCCTCAAGGGTGCCGAGGAAGTCCGCCGCGTGGGGCTCGTCGGCCCGCATCCGGCGGCGCACGGTGTTCTCGATGCCGCGCAGTCGGCCGGCGAGGTCGCGCAGGCCGGGCTGCGGCGCGAGGTTGGCCACCAGCTGGGTCACAACATCGCGCGCGTCGCCGACGAGCGTGAGGTCCGGTGGGTAGTTCTTGGCGGCGTCCTTCGGGTCGACGTTGACGGCGATCAGCTTCGGCGGCTTGGGCATGAGCCAGTTCTGCGTCATCAGCCCGTCGAAGTCGGTGCCGACGCCGAGCACCACGTCGGCCTCGTCCCACAGCGCGCCGACCTCGGGCGCGTGCACGGGGTTCGGCGCCGCGCACGGATGCCCGAGGGGCAGCAGCCCGCGCGCGGCGTAGGTCGTGACGACCGGCGCGGGCAGGCGTTCGGCCAGAGTCGCGATCGCGGGCCCGGCTTCGGCGCGGAGCGCGCCGCCACCTGCCCAGATGAGCGGGCGCGCGGCGGTGGTCAGCAGCTGCCGGGCGAGGCCGACGTCCTCGATGTTGAGGATCTGCAGCGGTTCGGTGTGCTCCAGTACCGAGGCGCGGTAGGTCTGCGTGCGCAGGAAGTCGGTGGGGATGCCCACGTAGACCGGGCCGCTCTGCGGGCGGACGGCGAGACCGGCGGCGTGGGAGATGGCCGACCCGAGGTCCTCGGCGCGGCTGACGGTGGTGGCGGACTTGGTGACCGGCCCGAACAGGGCGGCCTGGTCGCCCGTCTCGTGCAGCACGCCGCGCACCACGCCCGGCCGGCGAAGCTGCGACGGAATGTCGGTGGCCACGACCAGGACCGGCGACGCCGACGCCATCGCTTCCCCGACCGCGCCGAGCGTGTTGGCCGCACCCGGCCCGGTGGTCACCAGCGCGACGCCGAGCCGCCCGGTCGCGCGTGCGTAGCCGTCGGCCGCGTAGGCGGCGGTCTGCTCGTGCCGGACCCCGATCAGGCGGATGCTCGTCTCGGCAATGGCTTCCCAGATCGGGAGGTTGTGCACGCCGGGTAACCCGAAAACGACTTCCACCCCTAGCTCGGACAAAACGCCAACCAGGTGCTGGGCGCCGCTTCTCATCACCCGACCAGGTTAGGCCCACACGGAATGATCACACTCTCGGTGTGACGTCCACCCCTTTGCCGGGGTGCGGCACGCGTCGGCAACGGGTCGGTTTCGAGATGGTCCGAAACGGGTCGTACCAGCACGTTGGATGCGGGTCTCGCGGCGGGCATTGTGCGTAGACTCGCGGCACGGGCGTACCGGCACGAGAGGCGGGCAACCATGACGCTGATGCCCTTCACCGACTCCATGTTCCTGCTGGTCGAGAGCCGCGAGCACCCGATGCACGTGGGTGGTCTGCAGCTGTTCCGCACACCTGAGGGCGCGGACCGCGACTTTCTGCGCGGGCTGCGTGAAGATCTGGTCAAAAACGACGACATCCCCACCCAGTTCCGCCGTCACCCCGCTCGGCCGGTCAACTCGATCGGCTATCTCGCCTGGGCGCAGGACGACAACGTCGACCTGGACTACCATTTCCGCCATTCCGCGCTGCCCCAGCCGGGCCGCGTCCGGGAGCTGCTCGAACTCACTTCCCGTTGGCACAGCACGCTTCTCGACCGGCACCGGCCGTTGTGGGAGATCCACCTCGTGGAGGGCCTGCACGATGGCCGCTTCGCGATGTACAGCAAGATCCACCACGCGCTCATGGACGGCGTCTCCGCGCTCAAACACCTGCAGAGCACTCTGTCCGCCGACCCGGACGACCACGAATGCCCGCCGCCGTGGGGCAGGCCCCGGCCGGTGAGGCCGAAGCCGGCGCGCTCCACGGGTTCGACACTGCACACCGCGCGCAGTTCCGTCGAGCAGCTGGCCGGGCTCGCGCCCGCGGCGTTGAAACTGGCCAGGGAAGCCTTCCGCGAGAACGCCTTGACCCTGCCGATGCAGGCACCGAGGACCATGCTCAACGTCCCGATCGGCGGCGCCCGCCGGTTCGCCGCGCAGTCGTGGCCGCTGGAGCGGGTGCGCACCGTCGCACACGCATCGGGTACCTCGCGCAACGACGTCGTGCTCGCGATGTGCGCGGGCGCGTTGCGCGATTACCTGATCGAGCAGAGCGCGCTCCCGGACGACCCGCTGGTCGCGATGGTTCCGGTCTCGATGCGCAAGCAGTCGGACGGGCCCGGCAGCGGCAACCAGATCGGCGCGGTGCTGGCGAATCTCGCGACGGACAAGAAAGACCCGGCCGCGAGGCTGTCGACGATCCACCATTCCATGCGCGAGGCGAAACGGATCTTCAAGCAGCTCACGCCGATCCAGGCGCTGCTGCTGTCCGGGCTCAACGTCGCGCAGCTGGGCATCTCGACGGTTCCCGGGGTCGTTGGCAGCACGCGGCCACCGTTCAACCTGGTGATCTCGAACGTGCCCGGCCCGCGGCAGCAGATGTACTGGAACGGCGCGAAGCTCGACGGAATCTACCCCGCGTCGGTGCTGCTGGACGGCCAGGCGCTGAACATCACGGTTACCAGCACCGGCGAGAATCTCGACTTCGGCATCACCGGGTGCCGCCGGAGCGTGCCGCATCTGCAGCGCGTCCTGCTCCACCTGGATACCGCGCTGTCCGAGCTGGAATCCGCTGTGCGGTAAGGGAAAGTGGACCCAGTACCGACCTACCCGGCCGACGTCATCCGGCTGGCGGGCCACGGCTGGATCTCCTCGACGAGCTTCGCCACCGCGAGCACCAAGTCGTCGGAGTGGCGCGGACCGACGATCTGCAGCCCTACCGGCAGGCCCGATTCGGTGAGCCCGGCGGGCACGCTGATCGCGGGCTGCTGGGTCATGTTGAACGGGTAGGTGAACGGCGTCCACTCCGGCCAGCTCGACTGGCCGCTGCCCGGCGGCACCTCGTGTCCGGCCTCGAACGGCAGGATGCCGACGGTGGGAGTGATGAGGATGTCGAAGCGGGTGTGGAACTCGCCCATCAGAATGCCCAGCGCCGCCCGCTCCCCGCTCGCCGCCAGGTAGTCGGCCGCCGAGTGGGTCCTGCCCTGCTCCCACACGCGCCGCAGGCCGGGGTCGACCTTCTCCTCCGACCCGGGCGGGAATGTGTTGAGCCACTGCGCCGCACCTGTCGACCACAGCACGTCGAACGCTTCCTTCGGGTCGGTGAAGCCCGGATCAGTCTCCTCCACGCGCAGCCCGGCGCCGGCCAGCGCGTTGACGATCGAGCGCACGATCCGCGCGACCTCCGGGTCGACCTCGGCGTACCCGAGGGTCGGCGAGAACGCCGCGATCAGCCCGCGCACGTCGCGCCGCACCGCCTCGCGGTACGCGCCGACCGGCGCGGGCAGCGCGGCCGGGTCGCGGGGGTCGGGCAGCGCGAGCACGTCCAGCATCAACGCGACGTCGTCCACCGACCGCGCCATCGGCCCGGCGTGCGACAGCGGCCCGAACGGGCTCGCCGGGTACAGCGGAATCCGCCCGTGCGTCGGCTTGAGCCCCACGATCCCGCAGAACGACGCGGGAATGCGGACCGAGCCGCCGCCGTCGGTGCCGACCGACAGCTCCCCCATGCCCGCGGCGACCGCGGCCGCGCTGCCACCGCTGGACCCGCCCGAGGTGAGCTCCGGGTTCCACGGGTTGCGCGTGATGCCGGTGAGCGCGCTGTCCGTGACGCCCTTCCACGCCAGCTCGGGCGTGGTGGTCTTGCCGAGCAGCACCAGCCCGTTCTCGCGCAGCCGTGCGGTGACCGGGCTGTCCACCTCCCATGGCTGGCCGGGGTCGATGCAGGTGGAGCCGCGCAGCGTCGGCCACCCCTGGGTCAGGAACATGTCCTTGATCGAGGTCGGGACCCCGTCGAGCCAGCCGATCGGGTTACCCTCACGCCACCGGGTCTCCGAGGCCTTCGCGCCCTCCAGCGCGACCTCGGCGTCGACCAGGCAGTACGCGTTGATCTCGCCGTCCCGCTCTTCGATGGCCCGCAACGCGGCCTCGGTAGCCTCGACCGGCGAGATCTCGCCCGCGGAGTATGCGGCGACGAGCTCGCTCGCCGTCAACAGGGTGCCCATCATGCTCCTCAGTGCCCCGACGGCACGTAGCCCAGCTGCTTGTCCACCACATTACGAAGCGGGCGGCCAGTCTGCCAGCGCTGGAAGTTGTCCGCGAACACCTCGACCAGCGTGTTGCGCCAGCCGGCGAAGTCGCCGGACATGTGCGGCGAGACCAACACATCGTCCATTGTCCACAGTGGATGATCGCTGGGCAGCGGCTCGGTGTCGAACACGTCGAGCGCGGCGCCCGCGATCCGGTGCTCGCGCAGAGCCTGGACCAGCTCCGCCGTTACTACGAGTTCCCCGCGTCCGACGTTGACAAACCGGGCGTGCGCGGGCATCGCGTCGAACGCCTTGATGCCGAACATGTCCTGGGTCTGCTCGGTCAGCGGCGCCACCGCGACCACATAGTCGTAGTCCGGCAGGTGCGCCAGCAGGTCGGCCGAGGCGTGCACGTCACCGAAGTCCGGATCGCCGGCGCGGGCGCGGCGCCCCATACCGGACACGGACATGCCCGCCGCGCGCAGCATCCTCGCGATGGCGCGGCCGATGGGCCCGGTCCCCACGACGAGCACCCGCTTGCCCGCGATGCGCTCGCTCTCGCGATGCCGCCACTCACGGTTTCTCTGCAGGTCAAGGGACCGCGCGAGATCCTTGGCGAAGGCGATGACGACGCCGAGGACGTATTCGGCGATCGAGTCGTCGAAGACCCCTCGCGAATTGGTCAAGACCACGTCGGACTCACGTAACGCGGGAAACATCACCGGATCCACGCCGGCGCTGGCGATATGCAGCCACCGCAGCCGATCGGCGGCGTGCCAGGCGCTGGGCACCGCGGTGGAGGAGAAGTCATACACGAAGAGCGCGTCGGCTCCGCTCAGCGCTTCGGGTAGTCCTCGATCGTCGGTGTAACGCACAACAGCGTCCGATTCGATGGGCTCCATGTCCGGGGGTTGCTTGTCGCCGCACAGCACCGCCAGCACCGGGCTCTCCGTGCCGATCACGTTGACACGGTAAGAGCCGGTCGTATGATTGTCAACAATCCGAGGAGCCACCCCCCGGAGGCTTTCTCTAAAAGAGCGTCACCTTCGGAGCCAAGCCTTGGATTTTGACTTTCCTGCCTTCGACGGCCCACTTGCGCAGCGCGGGATCGGCGTCATCGCGCCGTTCGACCTCGCCCTCGAACGCGAGCTGTGGCGCTGGGTACCGATGGAGGTGTCCCTGCACCTCGCGCGCACCCCGTACGAGCCGGTGCCGGTCAGCATGGAGATGGCGCAGCTGGTCAGCAACAGCCAGCATCTCGCCGCCGCGACGCGCGACGTCCTGCACGTCGAACCCGAGGTCGTCGCGTATCTGTGCACGTCGGGCAGCTTCGTCAACGGCATCGACTACGAACGCTCACTGCGCAAGGCGATCTGCGACGCCGGCGCGCCGGAGGCGGTCACCACGTCAGGTGCGCTGGCCGAGGTGCTGGACCGGCTCGACCTCAGCCGCGTGTCGGTCATCACGCCCTACGACGCGGACCTGACCGGCAAGCTGCACGACTTCCTGGCCGAGATCAGCGTCGAGACGATGTCCAGCGAGCATCTCGGCCTGGGCGGCGGCATCTGGAAGGTCAGCTATCGCACGATCGCGGAGCGGATCTTCAGTGCCGACCACCCCGACGCGCAGGCGATCTTCGTCAGCTGCACCAACCTGCCGACATACGACCTGATCGAGCCGCTGGAGGTGGCGCTCGGCAAGCCCGTCCTGACGGCGAACCAGCTGACGATGTGGGCCTGCCTCAAGCGCATGGAGCTGCCGATCGTCGGGCCGGGCAAGTGGCTGCGCGAAGTATCGTAGGATTGTCTACAACCTGCAAAACAGACTGGAGGCGCGCCGCATGCCGACCGTCGGCTTCATCTACCCCGACCACGCCGCCGAAGACGACTACCCGCTCGCCGAGCAGCTGCTGGGCTCGCGCTTCTCGCTGCCCCTGGAGCACATCTACGGCACCGACCTGCACGCCGTGCCCGAGCTGCTCGACCTGGGCAGCGAACGACGGCTGGCCGAGGGTGCGGCACTGCTCGCGAAACACGAACCCGAAGCGGTGGTGTGGGCCTGCACGAGCGGGAGCTTCGTGTACCGGTGGCAGGGCGCGCACGAGCAGGTCGACAAGCTCGCCGGGGCGACGGGCAAACCGGCGTCGAGCACGTCGTTCGCGTTCGTGCGGGCCGCCCAGGCGCTGGGGCTGAAGCGGGTCGCGGTGGCCGCGAGCTATCCGGAAGACGTGGCGAAGCTGTTCGTCGAGTTCCTGGCCGCCGGTGGTGTCGAGATCGTCGCGATGTCCAGCGCGGACATCGACACCGCAGCCGAGGTGGGGCGGCTGTCCCCCGAAGCCGTCGTAGAGCTGGCCGTGAGCCACGATCACCCGAACGCCGACGCGGTGCTCATCCCGGACACCGCCATGCGTACTCTGGGTGAGATCACCACGATCGAGGGACGACTCGGCAAGCCGGTGCTGACCGCGAACCAGGTGACGATCTGGGAAGGTCTGCGGCTCGCGGGCGAGGTGCCCGTGTCCGAGGAACTGGGGGCGTTGTTCCGATGGCGCTAGCCGAGATTGAGCCCGTCAACCGCGAGTCGACCGCCGCGATCATCGCCCGCCAGCTGCGCGAGGCGATCATGAACGGCTCGCTGCCGCCGGGCACCCAACTCGGCGAAACCGAGCTGGCCGGGAAGTTCCAGGTGTCACGCGGCCCGCTACGGGAGGCGATGCAGCGCCTGGTGTCCGAGGGCCTGCTGCGCAGTGAGCGCCACCGCGGGCTGTTCGTGATCGACCTCGAGCCCACCGATATCCACGACATCTACTCGGCGCGGCTCGCGATCGAGCGCGCCGCGGTGCTGCGGGTGCTCGGCCGCGACCAGGCCGCGGCGGCGATGCTGCTCGAGGAGACCGTGCGCGAGATGGCCGAGGCCGACGACGGGCATGCCGTGTCGGAGGCGGACATCCGGTTCCACGAGGTGCTGGTGGAGGCGTCGGGCAGCAAGCGGCTGGTGCGGATGGCGAGGACGCTGCTGATCGAGACGCGGATGTGCCTGTCCGCGCTGCACCGCACCTATGCCAGCGACGAAGAGCGCGTGACCGAGCACAAGCGCATCACGGCGGCCATCCGCGACGGCGACCAGGAGCTGGCCCTGTCACTGCTGGAAGCACACATGGACGACGCCGTCCAGCGCCTGGCCCCAGGCACCACCCTCTTCCCCTAACCCCGCGAGTCCAGGTTTCCTGCCTCGCGAGTTGGGGTTTCCTGCCGCGCGAGTTGGGGTTTCCTGCCGCGCGAGTTGAGGTTTCCTGCCGCGCGAGTTGAGGTTTCTTGCCGCGCGAGTTGGGGTTCCCGGCCGGCGAGTTGGCCCGCACGGAAACGTCAACTCGCGCACGCGGAAACCTGGACTCGCGCGCACGGAAACCTCAACTCGCGGGTTATAGGGCGACGGCGATGTACTTGATCTCCAGGAATTCGTCGATGCCGATGCTGCCGCCTTCGCGGCCGAGGCCGGACTGCTTGACGCCGCCGAACGGCGCCGCCGGGTTCGACACGATGCCCTGGTTCAGGCCGACCATGCCGGCGTCGAGGGCCTCCGACACGCGCAGCCCGCGCTTGAGGTCGCTGGTGTAGAGGTAGCTGACCAGCCCGTACTCGGTGTCGTTGGCCGCCGCGACGGCTTCCTCCTCGGTGTCGAACACCGAGACCGGCGCGACCGGGCCGAAAATCTCCTCACTGGCCATCTTGGCGTCGCGCGGCACGTCGACGAGCACGGTCGCCTGATAGAAGTGACCCGGACCGTCCACTGTGGACCCTCCGGTGAGCACCTTCGCGCCGCGGTTTGCGGCATCCTGCACGAGCGTGGTGACCTTCGCGACCGCGTCGGCGTCGATCAAGGGGCCGACGACCACGCCGGCCTCGGTGCCGCGGCCGAGCGGCAGCGACGACATGCGCTCGGTGAGCCGGCGTGCGAACTCGTCGGCCACCCCGCGCTGCACGTAGAACCGGTTGGCAGCCGTGCAGGCTTCGCCGATGTTGCGCATCTTGGCCTGCATGGCGCCCTCGATGGCGGCGTCGAGATCGGCGTCGTCGAACACCACGAAGGGCGCGTTGCCGCCGAGTTCCATCGACGTCCGCAGCACCTTCTCCGCGCACTGCTCCAGCAGCCTCCGGCCGACCGCGGTGGAACCGGTGAACGACAGCTTCCGCGCACGCCCGTCGCGGATCACCGGCTCCATCACGCCGCCAGGGTCGGTGGTGGTGACGACGTTGAGAACCCCGGCGGGCAACCCGGCCTCGGTGAGAATCGCGGCGAGCGCGAGCATCGACAGCGGTGTCTGCGCGGCGGGTTTGATGACCATCGTGCAGCCGGCGGCGATCGCGGGGCCGATCTTGCGGCCGCCCATCGCCATCGGGAAGTTCCACGGCGTGATCAGCAGCGTCGGGCCCACCGGCTGCTTGGTGACGAGGAACCGGCCGCTGCCGTTCGGCGCGACCTGGTAGCCGCCGTCGATGCGCACAGCCTCCTCGGAGAACCAGCGGAAGAACTCGGCGGCGTAAGCGATTTCACCGCGTGCCTCGGCGAGCGGCTTGCCCATCTCGAGCGTCATCAGCAACGCGAGGTCCTCGTTGCGCTCGTTCAGCAGTTCGTACGCGCGGCGCAGGATTTCGCTGCGCTCGCGGGGTGCGGCGCGCCCCCACTCGGCCTGCGCGGCGACGGCCGCGTCGAGCGCCGCCATGCCGTCCTCGGGCGACGCGTCGGCGACCTGGCACAGCACCTGACCGGTCGCCGGATCCTCGACGGCGAAGGTGCGGCCCCCGGCGGCCGGCACCCACTTCCCCCCGATGAACAGTTCCTTGTCGACGGCCTCGACGACGCTGGTCTCGCTCACGCCCGCTCCTCCTCGTGTCCCCGCTTGCATGCCTCTGGCAGCCATGCTAGACAGATTGTCAACAATCTACAACTGGCAAGGAGCCGCTCGGATGGCCCAGCTCTCACCCCTACTCAAGCAAGCCACCCCGGTCGTCGTCGACCACGGCGAGGGGGCTTACCTGTACGACGTCGACGGCCGCCGTCACCTCGACTTCACCGCGGGGATCGGGGTCACCAGCACCGGCCACTGCCACCCGAAGGTGGTGCGCGCGGCACAGGAGCAGATCGGCAAGCTGATCCACGGCCAGTACACGACCGTTATGCACCAGCCGCTGCTCAAACTGGTCGAACGGCTCGGCGACGTGCTGCCCGCCGGCCTCGATTCGCTCTTCTTCTCGAACTCGGGCAGCGAAGCGGTCGAGGCCGCGCTGCGGCTCTCGCGCCAGGCCACCGGCCGGCCGAACGTGATCGTCTTCCAGGGCGGCTTCCACGGCCGCACGGTCGCCGCCGCCACCATGACCACGTCCGGTACCCGGTTCAGCGCCGGCTTCTCGCCGCTCATGGGCGGTGTCCACATGGCACCGTTCCCCTACGCATACCACTACGGCTGGGACGAGCAGACGGCCACGGACTTCTGCCTGCGCGAGCTCGACTACCTGTTCGCCACGGTCACCTCCCCCGGCGAAACGGCCGCGTTCTTCGTCGAGCCCGTGCTCGGCGAGGGCGGGTACGTGCCGGCCAACAGCGCGTTCCTGCGCGGGCTGCGCGAGCGCGCCGACGAGCACGGCATCGTGCTGGTGTTCGACGAGATCCAGACCGGCTTCGGGCGCACCGGCAAGTTCTGGGGCCACGACCACTTCGGCGTCAAACCGGACGTCGTGACGATCGCGAAGGGCCTGGCCAGCGGCTTCCCGCTGTCCGGCATCGCGGCCTCGCAAGACCTGATGGCCAAGGCGTTTCCGGGTTCACAGGGCGGCACCTACGGCGCCAACGCGGTCTCCTGCGCGGCCGCACTCGCCACCCTCGACGTCATCGAGCAGGAGGGCCTCGTCGCGAACGCGGCCGCGCGCGGCAAGCAGTTGCTCGAGGGCGCCCGGCTCGTCGGCGACAAGACGCCCGCGATCGGCGACGTGCGCGGGCTGGGCCTGCTCGTCGGGTCGGAGTTCACCACCGCCGACGGCAAGCCGGACACCGCGACCGCGCAGGCGGCGCAACAGGAGGCGGCACGGCGCGGGCTGCTGCTGCTCACCTGCGGGGCGTACATGAACGTGGTACGGATGATCCCGCCGCTCGTGGTTACATCCGAGCAGGTCGATGAGGCATTGAGCACCTGGGGCGAGATCGTCGCCGCCGTCACGAAGGGTTGAGCATGAGCCGCTACATCACCATCAGCCTCGACAAGCGTGGCGTGTCCTGCCGGGCCGTGCTGCTCGACCAGGAGGCGCCGCGCACGTGCCGGGCCGTGTGGGATGCGCTGCCGCAGAGCGGTTCCGCCTACCACGCCAAGTACGCGCGCAACGAGGTGTACACGCTCGTGCCGCCGTTCGCCGAACCGAAGCCGGGCCGCGAGAACCCGACGATCACCCCCATTCCGGGTGACGTCGTGTATTTCGGGTTCGAGGCGTGGGAAATCGGCAACCCGGCGTATGGCTACGAGGATTCGAGCGAAGCACACAGCGACCAGGGCGCGACCGATCTCGCCATTTTCTACGGCCGGAACAATCTGCTCATCAATGGTGATGCGGGCTGGGTCCCCGGAAACGTGTTCGCCACGATCATCGAGGGCCTGCCGGAAATGGCGGCTGCCGCCCAGGACCTGTGGCTGCGCGGCGTGGAGGGCGAGACCCTCTCGTTCGCCCGGGCGGAGTGAATCACCGCCGGACATGAATAGTCTTCACGACCCGCCGGGTAAAGTCCGTGCTACTACGCTGCCCAGCGACAGGCAGTGCGGGCACACGGAAGGCGGGTGGACGTCATGGGCGATATCGCGGCGCGGTTCGCCGAGATCGTCGGCGAGCACAACCTGCACAGTGGCGCGCGGGTCGGTGCGGACTACGCACGCGACGAGTCGCTGACCTGCGAGCCCCGGAAACCGGCCTATGTGGCCAAACCTGCGACAGCCGACGAGGTCGCCGCGCTGCTGACCACGGCCGCCGAGCACCGCGTCCCGGTCACCGCGCGCGGCTCCGGCACCGGCCTGTCCGGCGCGGCGCGGCCCCGCGAGGACGGCCTGCTGATCTCGTTCGAGCGAATGAACGCCGTATTGGAGATCGACGCCGACAACCAGGTCGCGGTGGTCCAGCCGGGCGTCACGCTGGCCGAACTGGACGCCCGGACCGCGGCGGAGGGCTTGGCCTACACGGTCTATCCCGGAGAGCTCAGCGCCAGCGTCGGCGGCAACGTCGGCACCAACGCGGGCGGGATGCGGGCCGTCAAGTACGGCGTCACCCGCAACAATGTCGTTGGCCTGAAAGCGGTCCTGCCGACCGGCGAGATCATTCGCACGGGCGGCAGGACGGCCAAGATCTCCACCGGCTACGACCTGACACAGCTGATCATCGGATCGGAGGGCACGCTCGCGCTGGCCACCGAGGTGATCGTCAAGCTGCACCCGCGGCTCGCGCACGGCGCCACGCTGCTGGCGCCGTTCACCGATCTCGATCAGGTGATGCGCGCGGTACCGAAGATCATCGCGAGCGGGCTGACGCCGAACATCCTCGAGTACATCGACAACCTGACGATGGCCGCGATCTCCTACACCGAGCAGCTCGAGCTGGGTGTGCCGGAGGAGGTCAAGAGCGCAACGCAGGCGTACCTGGTGGTGGGACTGGAGAATCGCGACGGCGCGCGCCTCGACGGTGACGTCGAGCGGGCCGGCGCAATGCTCGGCGAACTGGGTGCGACGGATGTGTACGTGCTCGACGGCGGGTCGGCGCGCAAGCTGATCGAGGCGCGCGAGAAGGCCTTCTGGACGGCCAAGGCAGCCGGCGCCGACGACGTGATCGACGTGGTGGTGCCGCGGTCCGAGATGCCCGGTTTCCTTGCCGCCACACGGGAACTCGCCATCGCGGCCGAGGCCGGCGCGCTCGGCTGCGGGCACGCCGGAGACGGGAACGTGCACCTGGCGATCTTCTGCAAGGACGCGGAGAAACGGCACAAGCTGTTGCACGACATCTTCGCCGCGGGCATCGCCGCCGGGGGCGCGATCTCCGGTGAACACGGCATCGGCCAGGCGAAGAAGGACCACTACGTGGCGCTCGAGGATCCCGCGAAGGTGGCTTTGCTGCGGCGCATCAAGCAGGCGTTCGACCCGCACGGCATCCTGAACCCCGGCGTCCTTTTCGATTAGGAGACCCATGAACGGCGCGCAGTCCCTGATCCGCACGCTCGTCGACTGCGGTGTCGACGTGTGCTTCTCCAACCCCGGCACGTCCGAGATGCACTTCGTCGCGGCCCTGGATTCCGTACCGGAGATGCGTGGCGTGCTCGGCCTGTTCGAGGGTGTCGTCACCGGCGCCGCCGACGGGTACGCGCGCATCGCCGGCAAGCCTGCGGCCACGCTGCTGCACCTCGGCCCGGGCCTCGGAAACGGCCTGGCCAACCTGCACAACGCACGCCGCGCGCACACCCCGATCGTCAACATCATCGGCGACCACGCCACCTACCACCAGAAATACGATGCCCCGTTGCAGTCGGACATCGAGGCCGTCGCCGGGTCGCTGGCCGGCTGGGTGCGGCGCTCGGACAGCACCGCCGACGTCGGCGCGGACGCGGCCGCCGCGGTGGCCGCGTCCCAGGACCCGCCTGGCCGCGTGGCCACGCTGATCCTGCCCGCGGACATCTCGTGGAACGACGGCGGCGCGTCGGTGCCGCCTGTCCCGCCGCGCGTTCCGCACGCGGTCGCCGAGACGACGGTGAAGGCCGTCGCCGAAATCCTGCGCACGGGCGAGCCGGTCGCCCTGCTGTTCGGTGGCCCCGCTTGCCGAGAGCCCGGGCTGCGCGCGCTGAGCCGGATCGCGGCGGCGACGGGCGCGAAGCCGATCGCGGAGACCTTTCCCGCGCGGCTGGAACGCGGCGCCGGCCTGCCGGCGTTCGAGCGGCTCGGGTACCTCGCGGAGCAGGCGACCTACCAGCTGCAGGGCATCAAGCACGTCGTCGTCGTGGGCACCAAAGCGCCGGTCTCGTTCTTCGCCTACCCTGGTCAGCCGAGTGAGATCGTGCCCGAGGGCGTGCAGGTGCACACGCTGGCCGACCTGAGTCATGATGTCGTCGGCGCGCTGGAGTCGGTCGCAGATTTGGTCGCCCCGGGCACGGAACACCTTGTACAGCAAGCAGAACGACCCGAGCTGCCGAGCGGTCCGCTGACCCCGCAGAACTGGGCCGACGTGATCGGCGCGGTGCTGCCGGAAGGCGCGATCATCTCGGACGAGAGCAACACGTCCGGTCTGTTGCTCCCCCGGGCCACGGCCGGCGCGCCGCGGCACGACGTGCTCACGTTGACGGGCGGGGCGATCGGTCAGGGCCTGCCGGTCGCGACGGGTGCCGCGGTGGCCGCGCCCGGCCGTCCCGTGATCGCGCTGGAGGCCGACGGCAGCGCGCTGTACACGATTTCGGCGCTGTGGACGCAGGCGCGGGAAAACCTCGATGTGACAACGGTGATCCTCAACAACCGGGCTTACGCCATCCTGCGGCTGGAGCTGCAGCGCGTGGGCGCCGAAGCGGGCGGCCCCAAGGCGAACGAGTTGCTGGACCTTTCCCGGCCGGACATGGACTTCGTCAAGATCGCCGAAGGTATGGGTGTCCCGGCGACGAAGGCCACCACGGCGGAGGAGCTCGCGGACCAGTTCCAGCGCGCGGTCGCCGAGCCGGGCCCCCACCTCATCGACGCACACATCCCACCGTTGTTGTAACAAAACGGTGCCCTCCCCCGAACCCGGGAGAGGGCACCGTCGCGTTAGGACTTACTCGAAGATCTCGCCCTTGTCGGCCTTCTCCACCAGCGACTGCGGCGGCTGGAAGTGGTCACCGTAGCGCTCGGCCAGCTGGCGCGCCCGCGCGACGAAACCGGCCAGGCCGCCCTCGTAGCCGTTGATGTACTGGATGACACCACCGGTCCACGCGGGGAAGCCGATGCCCATGATCGAACCGATGTTGGCGTCCGGCACCGACGTGAGCACGCCCTCGTCGAAGCACTTGACGGTCTCCAGCGCCTCGGCGAACAGCATCCGGTCGCGCAGGTCCTCGAGCGGGACCTGCTTGCTGCCGCTGTTGAACGCCTCGCGCAGTCCCGGCCAGATGCGGGTGCGCTGCCCGTCGACGTACTCGTAGAAGCCGGTCCCCGTCGAGCGGCCCAAGCGGTCGAACTCGTCGATCATCCGGTCGACGACGGCCTCGGAGGCGTGCGCGTTCCACACACCGCCCGCGGCTTCGACCGCGGCGCGCGTCTCCTCGCGGATCTTGCGGGGCAGGGTCAGCGTCAGCTCGTCCATCAGCTGGAGCGGCGGCGCCGGGTACCCGGCCTGCGCACCGGCCTGCTCGATCGACGCCGGCTCGATGCCCTCACCGACCGCGGCCACGGCCTCGTTGAGGAACGTGCCGATGACGCGGGAGGTGAAGAAGCCGCGGCTGTCGTGGACGACGATCGGCGTCTTCTTGATCTGCTGGGTGAAGTCGAAGACCCTCGCCAGCGTCGCGTCGGACGTCTTCTCCCCGCGGATGATCTCCACGAGCGGCATCTTGTCCACCGGCGAGAAGAAGTGGATGCCGATGAAGTCCTCCTGCCGCCGCACGCCCTCGGCGAGGCCGGTGATCGGCAGGGTCGAGGTGTTCGACCCGAGCACGGCGTCG
>DATFHB010000079.1:0-30209 GCA_035248845.1 Amycolatopsis sp.
GTGGCCAGGGCCGGGGTCGAACCGGCGACCTTCCGCTTTTCAGGCGGACGCTCGTACCAACTGAGCTACCTGGCCGCGAACGCCGGCTGCGAGCCAGACGCTTTTGCGACCCTGACGGGACTCGAACCCGCGACCTTCGCCGTGACAGGGCGACGCGCTAACCAACTGCGCCACAGGGCCTTGCATACTGCGTACTCCCAACGGGATTCGAACCCGCGTTGCCGCCTTGAAAGGGCGGAGTCCTAGGCCACTGGACGATGGGAGCTCGGACGGTTTCGGCGAACCGACCGACCGCGCTCTCAGGTCCCCCCGGGAGCGATTACTAGCATAGGGCACACCGGTACCCTGCCCCAAGCCGGTATGCCATAACCACAAAAATTGCCTTTGACCTGCGGAAACATGGCTTGTCGGCGGTCACTACGGAGCCTCGGCGCAAGATCGGCAACTCGGCCCGATCGCCGGGGGCCGGCGGTGCCCTGAAGGCGCGGCCGCCCATCGGTCGGCGACCGCCCGGCCAACACAGCATTCGGCCGGTGCCGGCAACAAAGGCCGACAACGTGCCACTGTCAGTAAGTATCCCCAGGCGGGCTGGTCAGAGGTGCGGCCAGAGGGCGTCCTCTGGCCAGCCCGACTCAAGACGCGCAACCGCCGCGTGACCGCAGCCGGCCATTACCGCTGCGCAGGCACCCGGCCTTCGTCATCCGGCAACAGGCCCAGCATGTCCAGCAGTTGCGCGCAGTCCTCGGCATCCGTTGCCCCGGCGGCGACCGCCATGCGCGCACGGCGCACCTGATCGTCCGACACCCGGGACGTGTCCCCGTGCCCGGTGCGCTGCGACGGCAGACCTGCCATACCGCTGCCCGTATCGCCGCCATCGTGCCGCAGGAGGAACTGCCGAACTTCCACCGAGCCGCTCATAGCTCCTCCTAAAGTCTCGTCCGCACAAGCAACTTGGCCGCGAGGCTAGCGACCCGAAACGGCCAGCCACAGCCCCCCGCAGAGTGAACCTGCGGCCCCGGCATGCCCACGCACAGCCACGAAACAAGGTGAACGCCCGGCAACCAGCGCATGACAGCGCGCACGATTTTTCGGGTCCACCACTCGCATGTGCGCCCGCACTCATGTAACAATCGACGTGCTGACATACCCCCGGTCAGCGCCTGTGGAGATCCCCTCCGGCCCCCGCGTTCCTCCCCCTGGCGCGGGGGCCTCTCCCTTTCTGCTCGACGCTTTTGCGTCTTCGCAGGGTTCCGTTTCTCTCCCGGGCGGCGCCCCCGTTACCCCCGGCCATTTCCTGGCTAGCTTGGTGGTTATTTGCAGGCGTTGCGCCTGCGGGGACTGCGGAGGGTTGCTGGAGGGTTGCGGCATGCGGGTGCCGAAACACCTGGATGGAGCAAGGTTGCGTCTTTGCCCGCGTGTCGTGAGTCACATTGGGCCGGGTGGCGAGATCCAAACGTTATGGTGGGCCCCGTGCCTCTTCCATCGCTCGGTCGCCGGGGTAACACCCGCACCAATCTCAAGCCCGTGAATCCAGGGCGTCATCGTGACGTTGCCGCCAAGGAGGACGAGCTCGTCGAGGACCACGAGCTGACCAGCTACCTGAAGGCGCTCGCACCGGAGACCGGCCCCGAAAGCACCGGCACCGGCAAGCGCTTCGGCGAGGCGCAGGTCTACCAGCTGCGCATGAACCTCGTCGCGAGCAGCCAGCTGCGCGACCTCGCCGAGGAACGCGGCACCTCGCCGCAGGCCCTGGCCAGGGAATGGGTCCTCGAACGTCTGTCCTGGGAAGCGCAGTCCGCCTCGTCTCAGCGTCGGCAGTTCGCCGACCACGCCGGGACCTCCGAGACCGACCAGCACGTCTTCGACGCCAACTGGGCCCGCCCACAGGCGTAGGGCCCCAAACGGAACAGGCCCCCGGCGGAACCCGCCGGGGGCCTGCACGTTCAGCAGGAGGCGCGCCTAGATGACGCGCACCTTCTGGGCCTGCGGACCCTTCTGGCCCTGCCCGACCTCGAACTCAACGCGCTGGTTCTCCTCGAGGGTGCGGAAGCCGCGCCCATCGATCTCCGAGTAGTGCACGAAAACATCGCCCTCGCCGCCGTCCTGGGCGATGAAGCCGAAGCCCTTCTCGGCGTTGAACCACTTCACAGTGCCTTGCGCCACCGCTTTACTCCTCGTTACATCCGCATCGAGCACCGCCGTAACGGCACCCGGGCCGCCCCGGGCGGTTCCAACGAGACGAGCAAAGAGCGCGTGCTGGCTCCGGCCCGCGTCAGAAGTTCCGCGAGTGTGAAGCCACTAACACGCAAAACGACGGCCTGCACGAAGCCTACCGGGATCTCACGAAATCTGAAGCCCCCTTCGCCGCAGAACCCAGATGTCACCGCAACGTCCTACGGTGTCGGCCCGGCGACCGTCGATCTGCCCGATACGCTTGTGAGAACCGGGTAGCCAGTTCCGAACGTGACCTCAGCCACATCTTGGGCTGTCAACGTTTGGCGCAACTTGGGCGTCTTGTGTGGCAAATGGGGAAACAAGGGGGCAAGCAGCAGGTGCGAAAACTCAAGATCGGAAGACGGCTTCCGGCGGCTGTGATCGGGCTGGGCATGGTCGTGGCACTCGGGGTCAGCGGGTGCACGAGCACTCCGACCACCACGGCGGCAACGGGCACGCAGGCGCCCGCGAGCGGGGCCGCACCGGCGACGGGCCCGGCCACTTTTGCCGTCCAGCCGGCCGCGGGCACACAGAATTTCGCGCCGGGCGAACCGGTGCAGGTCACCGTGACGAGCGGCGAAATCTCCACCGTCGCGCTGACCAACGGCGACGGCAAGCAGGTCGCGGGGCAGCTCTCCGCCGACAAGCACACCTGGAGCAGCACCGAGCCGCTCGGCTACGGCAGGACCTACACCTGGTCGGGCGCCGCTACGGGCACCGACGGCAAGCAGGTGCCGCTGACGGGGTCGTTCAACACGGTCACACCGAAACGCCAGATCTCAGCCAGCATGAACGTGGGGGACGGGCAGACCTACGGCATCGCGATGCCGGTCGCGCTCACCTTCTCGACCAAGGTCACCGACAAGGCAGCCGCGGAGCGCGCGCTCACCGTCGAGACGACACCGAAGACCGAGGGCTCGTGGGCCTGGCTGTCCGACACCGAGGTGCACTGGCGGCCCAAGGACTACTACCAGCCGGGCACGAAGGTCACGGTCCGCGCCGACATCTACGGCATCAAGATCGGTGACGGCGTCTACGGCAAGTCCGACCTCAACTCGTCGTTCACCATCGGCCGCTCGCAGATCGTCAAGGGCGACACCACGACGCACCGGATGCAGGTCATCCGCGACGGCCAGCAGATCGCGGACTACCCGGTGAGCTACGGCCTCGACTCGGACCCGGGCCGCGTCACGCACAGCGGTACCCATGTCGTGATGTCGAAGGCCCCGGTGTATTCGATGAGCAACCCGCGCTACGGCTACACAGACGTCAACGTGCCGTGGGCGGTACGCATCTCGAACAACGGCGAGTTCATCCACGGGCTCGCGGCTTCGGTGTGGGCACAGGGAAAGAAGAACATCTCGCACGGCTGTCTGAACCTGTCACCGGCGAACGCCAAGATCTACTACGACGGCGTGCTGACCGGTGACCCGGTGGAGATCACCGGTAGCACGCAACAGCTTTCCGCGAAGGACGGCGACTACGCCGACTGGACCTACTCCTGGAGCGACTGGACCAAGCTGTCCGCGCTGAACAGCTGAGACCCGCCGTGGAACAGTGGTGCACGTCACCGCTCCACGGTCCGTCACGGCGAAATACACGGGGCCGGTGCGGCGATGATCCTGGTGGGGCCGATTGGTCCCGACCATCCCGATACCGGCTGGTGCAGCCGGACGAGAACGCAGAGGAGGAAGTCCCATGGTGTTCACCGCGCTGCTGGTGGAAGGTGGCCTTGCGGTTGGTGTTGCTTCGGCGTTGGTGGCCTGGTCCCGCCGGCGCTTCGCTCCTCGCCCCGCAGCCGCCGCTCAGGTCGCCGAGTAGTCAACACAAAAGGACCGCGCCCTTCCCGAGTAAGAGCGCGGTCCTTTTGCCCTTCCGAGATCAGCCGGTGCCCGCGCCGGCCGGCACGCGCTCTAGGTTGACCTGCGAGATCGGCACTCGGGACGTCTCCGGGATCCGCAGGATGGGCCACAGTGCGATGGCCGCGGCGATCATCAGGTAGAACGCGGGCCAGTCGTCGTTGCCCGTGCCGTGGATCAGCGCCGTGACGACCACGCCACAGGTACCGCCGAACACAGACGTCGAGACGTTGTAGCCGATCGCGAACGAGCCGTACCGCACTCGGGTCGGGAACATCGCCGGGAACGTCGAGCCGATCACCGCCAGCATCAGCACGAGCAGGAACGCCACGATGCCGAAGCCGACGATCAGCCACAGCAGGCTTCCGCTCTGCATCAGCTTGATCGACGGGTAGCTCAGCACCAGGAAACCGACCGCTGCCGTGATCAGCAACGGTTTCCGGCCGATCCGGTCGGACAGCGCGCCCAGCGGTGCGATCAACGCCATCTGGACGAGTTCGACCCCGATGATGATCATCGTCGAAGTGTTGTCGTTGATCTTCAACGTATCCGTGAAGTACGTCGGCATCGTGGTCAGCAGCATGTAGTCCGCGATGTTGAGCAGCAGCACGATGCCGATCAGGTTGAGGATCATCCGCCAGTTGCCGGTCAGCGTCTCCCACAGCGGCGCCTTCTCGGCCTTCTCGCCGGCCTTCTCCATCCGCTTGAACTCCGGCGTGTCCTCGAGCTTCGACCGCAAGTACAGCCCGACGAGGCCGAGCGGCAGCGCCACGAAGAACGGGATGCGCCATGCCCACGAGTCGGCCTGGTCCGCGCTGAACGACAAGGTCACCGTGAGCACGACGACGTTACCCAGCACGTAGCCGCTGAGCGTGCCGAACTCCAGGAAGCTGCCGAAGAAACCCCGCCGTTTCGTCGGCGCGTACTCGGCGATGAACGTGGCCGCGCCGCCGTACTCGCCGCCCGTGGAAAAGCCCTGGATGAGCCGGAGCAACAGCACGAGGATCGGCGCGCCGATCCCCATCGCCGCGTAGGTCGGGATACAGCCGACCAGGAACGTGCAGCCGGACATCAGCAGGATCGTGATCGCCAGAACCCGCTGCCTGCCGAGCTTGTCCCCCAGCGGGCCGAAGAACGCGCCGCCGAACGGGCGCACCACGAAACCGATCGCGACCAGCGCCAGCGACTTGAGTACCGCGTTGCCCTCACCCGGGAAGAAGACGGTACCGATGCTTGTCGCGATCGCGCCCGAGGTGAACACACCGTAGTCGTACCATTCGGTAGCGTTACCCATCGCGGACGCGATAACGGCCCGCTTGACAGTTCTCGGGTCGACCTCCGCTTGTTGAGCCGCTTCTGCCATACGCCCCGACCTCCTACTCACCAGTTCCGTGCAGCGGTCAAAGCTGCGACCTTAGTCGCTCGGTGGCAGTTGGTAGTAATTTTCCTGCGACTCGTGGTTCTCGTCTCCCGCAAACCGTCAGGTCAGGGTGCGCGGCCGGATCGCGTTCGCGCGATCGACCAGGTCGATGCGCTCGTCCGGGGTGCCCGCGAGCCGGGCCAGGGCGCGATAGCAGCGCTCGAGCCCGAACCGCACGTCGCGCTCGGCCAGCGGCCAGCCCAGTACGCGCGTCGGCGTCCGGTGCCCTGGCGGGGCGCCCCGCACCCAGCTGAACGCGGCCTCGAGCACCTCGGCCGACAGCCGCGTGCGGCGCTCGACGTCGAGGGCGAGGCGTTCCAGGCGGGCACCGGCTTCGGCCAGGTCGTCCTCGGACACCGAACCGTTCCCGAGCGACCGCGTCTTGATCTTGATCGCGGCGACCTGCGCGGCCACGTAGTGCGTCGACGACGGCGGCACCGACTCGAGCACCTCCACCGCGCTCGTCCGGGCGCCCTGCGCCAGGTACACCCGCGCCAGGCCGAACGCGGCGCTCACATAGGACCGGTCGGTGCGCCACACCAGCTCGTAGAGCCGGGATGCCGCGAAGTGGTCGCCGACGCCCTCGGCGCTCACCGCGAGCGCGAGCTTCGGCGCGATCTCGCCCGGCAGGTCGTCGTAGACGGCCTCGAATGCCATCTGCGCCACGCGCTGCCGCCCGCCGGCCAGCTCGATCAGGCCGCGGTGCCAGTCGATGCGCCAGTCGTGCGGGTAGCCGGCGCGGATCGCGAGGTACTGCGCCGCCTGCAGCTGCCGTTGCGCCTCGGCCAGTTCGCCGAGCTCGATCCGGGCCCGCACGATGCGCAGCCGGACCTCGATGGATTCGCGCGCCGCACCGGCCAGCGCGGCGATCAGACCCTCCGGGTCGAGCGCCGGAGTGGTGGCGAGTACGCCGGCCGCCGGGTCGCTCGTGTCGACCTGCGGGATCGGCAGGCCACCGACCACGTCCGCACCCGACGGCAGCGGTACCGGCTGCCCCGGCTCGGGCACCACGAGGTCCACGCCGAAGGCGGTGGTCTCGGGACCGAACACAGTGGACGCCCCGGGACTCTGCTTTCCGGTGCCCAGCGCCATGATCTCGCGCAAGACCCCCGCGAGCTGGTCGGCCATGTCCTCGGCGCTGATGAACCGCCGGTCCGGGTCGGGGTGCGTCGCGCGCTTGAGGAACCGGTGGTAGGACCCGAAAAGCTTGAACAGCGGCACCTCGTCCGCGCTCGGCAACGTGTCCTTGTACTTCGTGGTGTAGCCGTTGAACTCGAAGCTCAGCACGGCCAGCGTGCGGCCCACGGTGTAGAGGTCGGACGCCACCGACGCGCCCTGCGTGGCCAGTTCCGGCGCGCTGTAGCCGGTGGTGAAGAACAGCGGGCTGGCGTAGTCGTCCGTCCGCCGCACCGCGCCCATGTCGATGAGCTTGAGCTGCTCGTGCGTCTGGATCACGTTGTCCGGCTTGAGGTCGCAGTACAGCAGGCTCTGGCTGTGCAGGTACCCCAGCGCGGGCAGGATCTCCAGCCCGTACGCGATGACCTGGCCGATCGGCAGCGGTTCCGGGCGCCCCACCTCGCGGTAGTGCTGCAGCGCAAGCTGGCGCAGCGACTGGCCCCCGACGTACTCCATCACGATGTAACCGACGGAGTGGCCGGTCTTCGGGTCCGGGTGCTGCACGAAGTTGTAGATCCGGACGATGTTCGGGTGCTCGACCTCGGCCAGGAACCGGGTCTCGTTCACCGCCGCCGCCATCGCCGTCGCGTCGCCGGTGTCGATCAGTCCTTTGAGGACAACCCAGCGGTCGTTGACGTTCCGGTCCTGGGCAAGATAGATCCAGCCCAGACCGCCGTACGCGATCGCGCCGAGCACCTCGTACTGCCCGCCGACGAGATCGCCCGCCTGCAGCTTCGGGAGAAAGGAGTACGACGTGTCGCACTTCTGGCACGTGCCCTCGGGCCCCGCTTCGCCGCGGCCGACCTTGGCGGAGCAGTTGCCGCAGTAGCGCTTCTCCTCCGACACGACCGGGTTGGACAGCACCGCCGACGCCGGGTCGCGGTAGGGCACCGGCGGCACCTCGACCAGGCCCGCACCCAGCCGCCCGCGCCGGGACGTGCGCCGGCCGCTGCGGCGCGACGTGCCGGGGAAGGCGCCCGTCCCGGTGCCCGGTCCCGTGCCGGGACCGCTTCCGCTGCCGGACCCGGTGTGCCGACCGCTGGTGCTCTCCGGCAGCACGCTTTCCGTGCCGGGGTCGGGAAGTTCGACCCCGGTGCCGTGCGACTGCGCGAGCGGGGCCGGCGGCATGATGCTCATCGTCGGCGGCGCCGTCGCGAGCACGCTCGTGGCCTGCGGCTCCGCCGGCTGCGCGGGCTGCACCGGCCGGATGAACTGGGTGGCCTCGGCGGCCGGCTCGTCGAGCTGCCCGCTGATGGGCGCGTTGTCCGGCGCGGCGTGCCTCGGCCGGCTGTGCTCATCGGTCATTGCTCAACCCTCACTGGTACGAAACGGCCGGCGGCGAGGCCGGTCCGAGCATGGGCGCGATCCAGTAGTTGTAGTTCTGCTGCCAGACCCCGTTGCCGCGTACGTTGTCCAAAACGGAATTGACGAACCGGACCATGTCGTCCTGGCCCTTCGGGATGCCGACGCCGTAGTTCTCCTGTGTGAACGGTGGGCCCACGACCTGCAGGTTCCGGTCCTGCTTGGCCATGCCGGCGAGGATCACGTCGTCGGTGGAGATCGCGTCGACCTGGCCCTGCTGCAACATCACCAGGCAGTCCGACCAGTTGCTCACCGACACCGGGACGGGCCGCGACGGCGACTGCGCGATGGCGGTGAGGGACGTGGACGCCTTGGTGGCGCACACCTTCTTCCCGCCGAGGCCGGACAGGCCGGTGATCCCGGAGTTCTTCGGCACCAGCACCCGCTGGCCGGCTGTGTAATAGGTGGACGAGAAGCCGATGTCCTTCAGCCGCGCGCAGGTGATGCTGTAGGTCCGCACCACGACGTCGACGCTGGTGTTCTTCAGCACGTTCTCGCGCTGCGACGACGGGATCGCGGTCCACTGGATGTGGCCCTGCCAGGTGCCGAAGATCGCCGCCGCGAGCTGCTTGACGATCTCGATGTCGAAACCCTCGAGGTTGCCCGTCTTCGGGTTGAGGAAGCCGAACAGGTAGGTGGTCTGGTCGACGCCGGCGATCAGCCGCCCGCGTTGCCGAATCTTGTCCATTGTGGACCCTATTGGGATGCCGTTCGCCGGTGCGAGGCTGCGCGTGTCGCAGGTGGTCGAGTCGGTCGCGCCGCCGCCTTGCATACCGCCGACGCCCGCCGGTTCCGGCTGCTGAACGCTACCGACCGGAGCCGGGTCGACCGGCGTGCCCGCGCTGCCGCACCCCGCGAGGAGCAAGCCGACCGCCGCGACGAGCACCGCGAGCCGCTTCGGGTGTCCCCTCACCGGTACTCCCGCAGGCGGTCGCGGACGCCGATGGTGACGCCTGCGGCCGCGACGACGGCGAGCACCGCGATGCCCGGAGGCAGCAGGGTCAGCGCCCGGTCCGCGCCGCGGGTCTCGTCGAGGAAGTTCTGGCGACCGATGTCGATGGCCTTGACCAGCGCGTCGTCCAGCTTGGTGAACTCCGCGGCGGCACCGTCGCCGGCCCTCGGGTCGATGGCCTTCTTCACCGCGTCGCCGTAGGCGCCGCCGTCGTCGAGCGCACGGACGTCCTTGTGGGTCCTCAGCCACGCGTCGGCGCCGGCGATGGCCGTGTCGATCTGGGCGCTCGCATCGCCGTCGAGCAGGCCGCGCGCCTGATGCAACTCCGCCGTGAACACCGGCGCGAGCTTCTGGAAGTTCTGCTCGTAGGCGGCCCCGTCGCCACGCGCGACGAGCGTCATCATCTCGTTGGCACGGGCCTGTACGGCGGCGCTGCGCGCCCGGACGAGCACGTCGACCGGGTGACTGCCGTCGTCCTCGCCGTTGCCGACGAGCACGGCCTGCACGGTCAGCGCGACCGCGCCCCACAACAGGATCACCGCGACCGCACCGCTGGCGACGACGAGCCCGACGTTGAGCACCCGGTTGGTGCGCCGCGTCAGGTAGATCTGCGTGGCGATCAGCGCCCCGAGCAGCGCGAGCACCAGGATCGCGGTGAACCACGGGAAGCCGCTGACCTCGTCCTGCTCGGCGGTGAGCCGGTCGGTGTCGATCTGGTAGAGGTCGGAGGCGGCCCGCAGGATCACCGTCTGCATCAGGTTCGACGCCTCGCGCAGGTAGGACGCGCCGACCGGGAAGCCCTGCTGGTTGTTGACCTGCGCGCGCTCGATCAGTCCCGTGTAGACGGGCAGGTTGCTGGCGATGATCTCGACCTTGGCAGAGGCGTCCGCGACCCCGTCGGAGTCGGAGGCGGCCTTCGCGAGCGCCGTGCCCGCGCGGGCGATGTCGAGGTCGTAGCGGTCACGCAGTTCCGGCGATTCGGTGCCGATCACGAGGAAGGCGTTGGCGGAGGTGGCGTCCGCATCGGACAGCGAGCGGTACACCTCCTGCGAGGCCGCGGTGAGCGGTTCGCGGTGGTCGATCAGGTCGTTGATCGTGTCCTTCTTGCCCTGCGTTGCGAAGGTGCCGACCAGGCCGGTGAGCAGCGCCAGCAGGACGAGCGCGACGCCGATGACGGTGAGCCGCCCCGGGCTCTTGCGCGCCGAGCGCATGACGCCGCGGACGGCGGCGACCGGCAGGTCGAGCAGCCCCGCGACGCCGCTGCGACCCGTTTCGGGTGGCCCGGGTGGTTCGGTGATCGGACCGCCCGGCACCGACGGACGCGTCGCGGTGCTCGTCATGATTCCACCCCTCGCCCAGTACCCACTCGCAAGAAGGTATCCGAGTCGACAAGTGCCTCGCCATCGACTCCCGTCGATTACGGCGGGTTGGCCCGACGGGGGAATGACGCAGGCCCCCGCCTCGAACGAGACGGGGGCCTGCGGCGAAGACTCGAAATCAGATGACGCTCACCGAGGTGGCCTGCGGGCCCTTCTGGCCCTGACCGATCTCGAACTGAACGCGCGCGTTCTCCTCGAGGCTACGGAAACCGTTGCCCTGGATCTCCGAGTAGTGGACGAACACGTCGCCGCCACCGTTGTCGGGAGTGATGAAGCCGAACCCCTTCTCGGAGTTGAACCACTTCACGGTGCCCTGAACCATAAAAATATTCTCCAAAATACAAAAACAATCAAAGCACCGTTTCGATGCTCCGGGTCACTGCGAGACGGTTTGCTCTCCCGAACGGGAAACCACTACGCCCGCTGCGTCTTGCGAGCGTGGGTGAACACGAACACAAAAACTTGAGACCGTGACCAGTAGATCACAGATCGGGCTCGAGCGCCAGCCGGTCCAGCCGGCGCGAGGTGGGCCAGCGGACCTGCCAGGCCCAGCCGAGCTTCTCGAAGATCCAGATGAGCCGCGCGGTGATGTCGATCTGGCCGGGCAGCACGCCGTGCCGGGCGCACGTCGGATCGGCGTGGTGCAGGTTGTGCCACGACTCCCCGAAGGAGAAGATCGCCAGCGGCCAGAAGTTCGCGGCCTTGTCGCGGCTGGCGAAGGGCCGCTCACCGATCATGTGGCAGATCGAGTTCACCGACCACGTGACGTGGTGCAGCACCGCGACCCGCACGAACCCGGCCCAGAAGAACGCGGTGACGCCGCCCCACACGGACCACGTGATGAGCCCGCCGAGCACACCGGGGAGCAGGAACGTGAGGCTGATCCACAACGGGAACAGTCGGTCTACCGAGCGCACGTCGCGGTCGGCGAGCAGATCGGGCGCGAACCGCTCCACGTTGGTCACCTCGCGCTCGAACAGCCACCCCATGTGCGCGTACCAGAAACCCCTGGCCAGCGCCTTCGGCCCGGTGCCGAACAACCACGGCGAGTGCGGGTCGCCGACGCGGTCGGAGAAGGCATGGTGCCGGCGGTGGTCGGCGACCCACGTGGTAGCCGGGCCCTGCGCGGAGAGGTTGCCTGCGATCGCCAGCGCGATCCGCAGTGGACGGTTGGTCTTGAACGAGCCGTGCGTGAAGAGCCGGTGGTAGCCCGCGGTCACGCCGAGCCCGGACACCACGAAGAACGCCACCCCCAGGCCGATGTCGAGCACGCTCAGCCCCCACCCCCACGCGAACGGGACGGCGGCCGCGAGCGCGACGAGCGGCAGCAGGACGAACACTTTGACCAGCACGTGTTCGGGCATCGAGCGAGTACCCGAAATGATCGGTTTCGTTTTCCGGACGGGGGCTTCAACGGGCATACGGGAAGACCATTTTCGGGTTTTGGGGAATCGGCAACCAAACCCCGACGGTACGCGAGGGCTACCCGGAAAGCGAACCGCCCACACACGGACTACACAGCTCCAGTATGGCCGAAGTGCCGGGCGCTATTCGGAGTGGTTGGCGCGGAAAAGTTCACGGAGGCGGACATCGGGGTTGATGACGTCCGGGTCCGTGCGCACATCGATCACGCTCGGCCGCTGGTGCTGCATCGCGCGTTTGACCGTCGGCTCGATCTGTTCCGGCGACTCCACGGTGTAGCCGGCGGCGCCGAATGCCCGCGCCCACGAGGCGAAGTCGATGATCGGCACGGCCACCCCGGACAACCGCCCGTGACTGCGCGCCTGGTGCATCGCGATCTCGCCGTGCAGCCCGTTCTGGATCACGACGACGATCACCGGGGCGCGGTAGCGCACCGCGGTCTCCAGCTCCTGACCGGTCATCATCAGGCTGTCGTCCCCGGCCATCGCGACCACGGTGCGCTTCGGCGCGGCCAGCTTCGCGGCGACCGCGGCCGGCACCGCGTAGCCGAGCGTGCGGTCGGCCGGGCCCAGCTGCGTGTGCGGTTCGGTGAAGCACCAGTGCCGGTGCACGAACTGCGCGAAACTGCTGGAATCGCAGGTCACGATCGCGTCCTCGGGCACCGCCCGGCGCACCGCGTGCACCACCTCCGCCGGATGCACCAGCACGCTGCCGATGGTGTCCGGCGGGGTCATGAACGTGTGTGTGACCGCGTTCGCCGCGGAACTGCGGCGCGCGCGCGGCTGCGCGACCGCGGACAGCTCACGCAGGAACGGGCCGATCTCGCACTCGATCCGCAGTGTGAGCCCGCGCCGCCGCGACGGGAGCGGGCCTGTGCCGATCACCACCAGCGTCTGACTTGGCGAGGGGTACCGGTAGTTCTGTGTGGTGACCTCGTCGAGGCGCGCGCCGACCGCGAGCACCACGTCGGCGCGGTCGAGCGCGTCCAGTTGCCGCTGCGGGATCCCCATCCCCAGGTGGCCGGCGTAGCGCGGGTGCGTCTCGGGGAACGCGTCCTGACGCCGGAACGCGTTGTACACCGCCAGGCCCAGCCTGTCGGCGGCCGCGATCAGCTCGTCGCGCGCGGGCCGGGCACGGCTGCCCGCGATCACGACGGGGTAGCGGGCGTCGGCGAGCAGCGCGGCGACCTCGTCCGCCGACCGCAGGAGCGCGCCAGTGTTGTCGGGATTCGGTGGCACCGTGGGCTCAGGCGCGTCGTAGGGCGCGACCCAGAAGTCCGTCGGTACGGCCAGCACCGCGGGTCCGCGGCGGCCGCGCTGCACCTCGCCGAGCGCGACGGCCAGCAGTTCCGGCACCTCGGCGGCGGTCTCCGCGCGCACCGTCCACTTCGCGTACGGGCGGAAGAAGGCCAGCTGGTCAGGGCCGGCGGGACCGGCGCCGGTCAGGTTCACCGACGGCGGATCGGCGAGTACGACGAGCAGCGGGATCTCGTCCTCGTGCGCGGTGCGCACGCCGGCGACGAGGTTCATCGCGGCCGAGCCCTCGTGGCCGAGCACGACCGCGGGGACGTCCCGCAGCTTGCCCTCGGCCTCCGCCATGAACGCGGCGCTCAACTCGTGGCGCGCGTGGATGAGCGACATCGAGGAGTCGAATTGAACTGCGTCGGCCAGTTCCAGGAACGAGTTTCCGGGCACGGTATACGCGCGCCGCACACCTGCCTCGGCCATGACCCGGACCGCCATGCGCGCAACGGTCCATCCATGCTGATACGTGATGGATCAAGGTAATCAGCGTTGACTAGTCCGGTCAAGTGATAACAAGGTACCGACCGTGGTACGAGATCATCTCTGCGTAGAGTGTCCGACCTCACATTCGACCCAGCGCTTAAGCCGCCACCGGATCAGTCCACGCCCGCATGAGCGCGGCGTAACGGGGCGAATCGTCCACAAGGTCGTCATGCGTGCCCAGCAGCGTGTCGCGGCCGTCCATCACGAGCACCCGCTGCGCGCGCACCGCCGAAGACAGCCGGTGCGCGATCACGACCAGAATCCCGTCACGCTCCGTAAACGCCCGTTCGGCGCGGGCCTCGGCAGCCGGGTCGAGGTGCGAGGTGGCCTCGTCGAGGATCACCACCAGCGCCGGGCTCGCGTACACCCGCGCCAGCCCGAGTAGCTGCGCCTCGCCCGCGGACACGTCGGTGACCTCGCCGTACAGCCCGCCGAGCCGCGCCACGACCTCGTCGGCGTGCACCGCGCGCACGGCCTGGACGAGCTGCTCGTCGGTGGCCGTCGGGGCGAACAGGGCGAGGTTCTCCCGCACCGTGCCGGCGAACAGGTACGTCTCCTGCGGGACCAGGGCGACGAGCTTGTGCAGCAGGTCGGGCCGCACGTCGTGCACCGGCACCCCGCCGAGCAGGACCAGCCCGGCCTGCGGGCGGACCATGCCGGTGAGCAGCGACGCGAGCGTCGACTTGCCGATGCCGCTGGGCCCGACGACCGCGAGGTGGGCGCCGGTCGTGAGCCGCAGGTCCAGGCCGCGCACGATCGGTTCGGCGTGCTCGCCCCAGCCGAACGTCAGCCCGCGGGCCTCGACCGTTTCGTCGCGCGGGGTGCGGTTTCCCGGGTACACCGGCGGGACCTCGGCGACCTCGGCGATCCGGCGCAGCGCGACGAACAGCCGCAGGACGACCGTGCTCGACGTCGCGGCGAGGCCCTGCAGCGCCGGCTGCAGGCTGGTCGCGAGGTAGACGACCGCGCCGAGCGCTGCACCGGCGGACAGCCGGCCCTCCGCGACCAGGCCCGGCGCGACCATCAGCACCAGCAGCAACGGCACGAACCCCCCGAGCGCGATGACCATCGTGCGCAGTGCGGTGGCGTTGGCCATCCGCACCGCCGCCCTCGCCTGCCCGTCGACCACGTCGTGCAGGGTCAGCGCCGCCACCGGCTCCGCGCCGCACGACACCACATCCCGCATCCCCACCAGCACCGTGCCCGCGACCTCGGCGGTCGCCTCGTCGGCGAGCGTCGCGGTGCGCTGGCGGCGGGTCAGCGTCGGCAGCAGGCCGGCGAACAGGATCAGCGCCAGCACCACGGGTATCGCGACCAGCCACGCCACCGCCCCGGCGACGGCGAGCAGGCCGATCAGCGCGGCGGCGGTGGTGACCAGCATGCCCCGCGCCTGCACCAACAGCCCTGCGGTCGCGTCGCGCACGACCTCGACGTGCTGCGTGATGCGGGCGACGGCGCTCGCGTCGGGCTGGTTCCGGCGCGGCGACGGGTTGTGCAGCACGCCGCGCACGACGGCGGTGACCAGCGCGTCCCGGACGGGTTCGACGAGCCCGCCGAGCTGATGCCAGACCAGCCGGGTGCCGATGGCGCCGGCCAGCGCGACCCCGCCGAACGCCGCCAGCCACAGCACGCCGGTGACCGCCTTGCCCGCGGCGAAGCCCTGGTCCATGGCCTGCTGGACGAGCTTGCCGGAGGCCAGCGCGGGCAGCCCCTCGGCGATCGAGCAGGCGAGCAGGGCGACCGCGCCGCGCCACTGCGCGCCGAGCGTCCTCCAGTACAGCTTCATTCGAACACCGCCCGGTACTCCGGGTTGCGCCACAGCCGCTCGTGCGGGGCCATCGCGCGGATCCGCCCCTTTTCCATCCACAGCACCAGATCCGCGCGTGCGGCCGTGACGGGCCGGTGGGTCACCACGACTCTGGTGCACCCGAGCCCGGTGATCGCACTGTCCACAAGGGACTCGGTCACGGTGTCCAGGCTCGCCGTGGCGTCGTCCAGGATCAGCACCCGCGGGTGGCGGACGAGCGCGCGGGCGAGCCCGATGCGTTGCGCCTCACCGCCGGACAGCGGCGCCTCCGCGAGCGGGGTGTCGTATCCGTCGGGCAGGCGGACGACCAGGTCGTGCACCTGCGCGGCGCGGCACGCCTCGCGGACGGCGGCGCGGCCGGACCACGTGCCGTATCCGACGGCGTCGGCCACCGTGCCGCCGACGAGCGCGGGCCGCTCGAACGCGTACGCGATGAGGGTGCGCAGTTCCTCGGGGCGGATGCGTGCCAGCGGCATCCCGTCCAGGAGCACGTCGGCGGGGGTGAGCCCGCCGAGCTGGGCGACCAAAGTGGACTTTCCGGCACCGGATTTGCCGACCACGGCGACAAAAGCGCCACCGGGGATGGTGATGTCCTCGGTGACGATCGTGCCGGGGCCGAGCGGGCCGAGCAGTTTCCCGCTCGAGCGGGCGGGTTCGGCGAGGACCTCGGCGATGCGCTGGGCGCAGGACCGGGCGCGGGTCAGGGTGGTCAGCAGCGGGATCTGGCTGACGAGGCTCATGCCGAGCGCGACGTAGCCGAGCGCGGCGAGCATGTCGCCGATGGTCAGGCGGCCGTCGAGCACACCGAACCCGGCGGCGACGAGCACGGCCAGTTCGACCGCGGGCAGCAGCAGCGCGGCGCGCCAGACCATGCGGGCCTGGGTGCGCCACATGCCCGCGCCGGCTTCACCGAGTTGCGGTAGGGGACGTAGCACGCGGGTGGTTTCGCGGTCGGCGGTCCCGGAGGCGGCGATGGTGCGCAGACCGCGTACGGCGTCCAGCAGGCGCGCCGAGATTTCGCCCGAAACCTGCTGGTAGGCAAGGATATCGTCGGCCGTGTGCCGCAGGTGCGAGCGTGCGATGAGCATCGCGGCCGGCACGCTCGCGACGAACACGACGGCGAGCCACGGGTCGAGTAGCACCAGCAGAACGACGGCACCCACGGAGATCAGGACCGACGAGCCGAGCTGGATGAGGACGCAGGTGACCGCGCCGGCGCTGACGCAGTCGCCGGTGAGCCGGCTCAGCGCGTCGCCCTCGGCGAAGCGGGACCGGACGCCGAGGGCGAGCAGGTGATCGGCGAGGCGGCGGCGCAGCCACGCGGTCGCGGCGCTGGTGGTGCGGACGGTGAGGATGCCGCCGAGCACTTCGGCGAGGATCTCGGCCAGCCCGAGTGCGAGCACCCACGACACCCGACTCCACTCGAGGTGCCCACCGATGGCAGCGTCGACAGCGGCGGCGAGTGCCCCGGGAAGCAGCAGCCCCGCCCCGGCCGCGAGCACGGTGATCACGACGACGACACCCGTCCGCCCCCGGTTGAGCCGGGCGACTTCCTTCAGCAGGCGGTCGCCGCTGTGCGTCATAGCGCCGGCCTTTCGATGTCAGAATGGAGGCCGGGAGCGGCGCACTTGGCCTGCGCCGCTCCCGTCTCGAGGAAGTATTACCAGCAGCCGAGCAGGCTGAGCGTGCTGTGCGCGCAGGCCGCCAGCAGGCTCAGGTTGCTGGTGGGGCAGCCGTGCCCATGCCCACCATGGCCGCCTTCCATGGCTTCCGGGGCCTCCATTGCCTGCAGGTCGAGGACCAGATCCATTTCTCTTACCTTTCTCTTTTACTTCCCCGGCCGGACACGACCGGGAGTCTGCGGGCCGCCGAGGAACGGCAGCACCGGGGAACCGTCGAGGGCGGCGAGCGCGAGCAGCACGCCCGCCCCACCAGTGGCGACGTCCATCGACAGGCGCAACAGGCGGTTGCCCGGGAACGCGACACCGCCGCCGTAGGGAACGGCATGCCAGCCGAGCCGGGACAGGTGCCGCGTGACCGCCGCGCCGTCGGCCACTGTCATCAGTCCCGCCCGCCCGTAGAGCAGGCCGGGCTGGATCACGAACTCGCCACCGAACGACGCACGCAGGCCGGGCAGCCGCGCCACGCTCTCGGCGGCGGGCCGGTGCGCCACCAGCACCTCGGCGACCACCGCGATACCCGCGCCACCCACCGCCAGGTAGGGCAGCGTGCGGGCTTCGCCGTCGCGCACCTGGAGCGTGCCGTCGTCCGAAGTGACGCATTCTTCGAGGTCACGGCACAGGGCGCGGTCCGCGAGATCGAGCCACGCCTCGTCGCCGGTGCTCTCGGCCAGCCGCACGAACAGCAGCGCCGCGCCCGACCAGCCGTGGATCAACCCGGCCTTGGCGAACTTGCCCGGCGGCTCCGGCTCCGTCCTGGCGACACGGACCCCGATCCGGATTGCCTGCTCGCGGAACCCGGCGTCGCCGCGCGTCTCGGCGAAATGCAGCAGGTTCAGCCCGATCCCGGCCAGGCCCGAGTACAGGCCGTGGTCCCGGGTCTGCTCGACGAGACCGCCCGATGCGGTGAGCAACTCGTCGGCCTCGTCGCGGTGGCCGAGGTTCTCGAGCACGTAGGCGATCCCGTGCGCGCCGTCGTAGAAGCCAGGGCGGGTGGGCGGATCCCGCCGGACGGACTCGATCAGCCAGCGCTCGTACTCCGGGTGCCGCTCCGCCCCGGCGACGTGCAGCGCATGCAGCACACCCGCGGCGCCGACCGCGAAACACGCGCCTCCGATGCGGAACTGCTCGATGTCGCCCGGGAACAGGCGGTCGGTGCGGTCGGGTGTCGCGCTCGCCTGGATGCCGACCGCGATGGACTTGCGCAGCAGCGACCGTTCCAGCTCCGGCTCGCTCTCCGCTACCTGGGTGCCGCGCGTCCCGAGCACGCTGAGCACCGCGGCGGGGTAGCCGCGGGGAAGTTCGAAGCGCCGCCGGACGAAATCGACCAGTCCGGGCAGTTTGCCCGGCGCGAGCTCCAGCATCGCGTTGAGCGGCAGGAAGATCCACAGTTTGAGCGCCGCGAGCGCGTACTCGTCGATGGCGAAGCCGGTGCGGTCGCGCGGGGGTTTGAATCCCGGGGCACCGAGCGTGGGGCGGCCTGGCCCGGTGACGTCGAAGGCGAGTTCGAAGTCCACCAGCGACACTTGATCGTCGTCGCCGACCAGGACGTTCATCGGATGCAGATCGCCGAACACGATCCCGCGCTCGTGCACCGCCGCGAGGAGCGTTTCCAGGCGCGACAACAAGGCGAGCGCGCGTTCGGCGTACCGCGGCAGGTCCCGCTCGTCCGGATCGCGCCGCGTGAGCGGGTAGTTCCGAGCGAGCCACGACCCGAGCGTGCGGCCCTCGACGCGCTCCATCGCGAGGAAATGGTGCTCCCACACCACGAACATCTCGCGGACGGCGGGGATCCCCGGAATGCCGGCGAGCCGTCCGAGGACCTCGTGTTCCCGATGCAGCCGCGTCACGGCGTCACGCTGGTCACGGTCGAGGCCCGCGTGCGGGCGCGCCTCCTTGAGCACGAGCTCCTCGCCGCTGTCCTGGTGCGCGACCGCGTAGACGCCGCCTCCGTTGGAGAAGTGCAGCGAAGCCTTCACCTGATACGGGAACTGTTGGGGGTCTCCGGCCCGGCGCGCGGCGAGATGCGGCGCCAGGCAGTCCGGCAGCTCGAGCCAGTCCGGCAGGTGAAAAACCGGCTTGCGGTCATCGGGTACCAGCGTGCCGTCCGGCTTGCGGATCGCGAGGACGCGCCGGCCGCCGGCCTCGACCCACTGCTCACTGAATCCGCCGTACCGGACATAAAGCGGTCCGGCGCCATACCGGAGGTCGCTGAGAATGTACGGGCCCGGTTCTCCGCCCAGTTCCACATCGAGGTCGAAAAGGACCTTTTCCAGCTCTTCTCCGCTTCTCGGATAAATGGTGGCGAGTTTCCCGCTCGCTTCCCTCGGGGCGTATTTTGAATTGTGCGCCAGCACCATCGAACGAGTGCGCAGATGCTTGAACGCGAACGTGCCTGCCACACAGTAGCGGTGCACCGCGGCGAGCACGCGATCCACGTTGGACGGCGTGCCCGAAACGTGGATTTTCCAGCCCTGGTCCGGGATTTCTCCCTCGAGCGGACGCAGGTAGCGCCACACTCCACTTTCGGCCGACACCCAGCCGTGGCCGGGCAGCGGCAGGTCCGGCTCGAAATTGTCGCCCGGACGGCCGGTACCACGCTGCTCGTCGAAAAACAGCGGATCCGCGAAGCAGTAAGCTTCATACTCCAGATCCATCCGGCACCGTCCTCCCGCATTTTTTGGCGATGGCTCATCTTCCCCCTACCCGCCCCCTACCAGCCAATCCGCCAACCAGGGTTTACGACTCGGCTGTTCGAGGCAGCAAGAAATGCCAATTGCCCCGAGATAGCGGAACCGAGCGTGATATCGACACGAGCGGGCGTCACTCGTTCGAGCTGTAACATTCCGTGCCGGACACATCGCGGCAACTCGGACCGGGAACGTGCAAATTGCGCCCTTGAGCCGATCGAGCACGACCTGGTTGGTCGGCAACTGTCCGGCCTACTGCCTGCGAAGATCACGGTCCGTCGCCGGCGAAGACCCTTTCGCGTTTGCGAAGTGGCGGCAGCAGGAACCCAGTCCTAGACTCGACCGTTCGGCGCCCGGAGCCGAGGGCGGCTGACCGGGCCCGGGACTCCCCGCCGTCATCCGTTCGCACGCAACTAAGCTGCGGAGCGTGATCCCTGGTTTCGCGCTGGCAGTGGGCCTGGCCGCGCTGCTCGTCGCGGTGTGGGCGTTCGTGCTCGCCGCGCGGAACCGGGACCCGGGCAAACCGCTGCTCGTCGGGCTCGCCGTGGTCGAGTTGCTGGTGATCGCCCAGCTCGTCGTGGGTGTGGTGCTGCTGATCGGCGGCGGCAAACCGGGCAACATGGCCACCTACCTGGCCTACCTGATCGGCTCGCTGGTGATCATCCCGGTGGGCGCACTGTGGGCGCTGGCCGAACGCAGCCGGTCCAGCACCATGGTCCTCGGCGTCGCGGGCGTCGCGGTCGCCGTGATGGTGCTGCGGCTGAACGAGATCTGGGGCGGGGCCCTTGTCTGAGAACGTCACGAAGAAGACCGCCACGGGGCCCGGCCGGATCCTCGTCGCCGTGTACGCGATCTTCGCGCTCGCGGCGACATCGCGAGCGGCCGTGCAGATCGCGACGAGGTTCCAGGAAGCGCCGCTGGCCTACGTGCTGTCCGCGGTCGCCGCCGTGTTCTACATCGTGGCCACCGTCGCGCTCGCCCGGTCGGGATCCACGTCGTGGCGTGTCGCGCTGGTGTCGTTGAGCGTTGAACTACTTGGCGTCCTCGTCGTCGGCACGCTGAGCATCTTCGACCGGCAGGCCTTCCCGGACGCCACCGTGTGGTCCGTCTACGGGGAGGGCTACCTGTTCATCCCGCTCGTGCTGCCGGTGATCGGGCTGCTCTGGCTGCGCCGCACCGCCCGGCGCGGTGCCTGACAGCCGGCCCCGCCCAGCGTGGCGCCCGGCCGACCACTACCCGACTGAACTGATTGTCTGGTTTCGCCCGTTTGCTGCCTCTGGCACAACCGCGATCCTTGTGTAAAACTTTCCCTGTTCTGGGGCCTTTCCGGTTTCTGAGGGGAATTTTCGTGAAATCTCGTAAATGGGGTGTGGTCGCTGCTGCCCTGCTCGCGGGTTTGCTGGGGGGTGCGGTACCCGGCGAGGCGGCACCAGCGCAGGCGGCCGCGGCCACCGCGGGCTCGACGTACACGCCGATCGTGCCCGTCCGTGTGCTCGATACCCGCAACTCCGGTCAGATTCCCGCTCGGAGTGGGCACAGTTTCGACCTTTCGGCCGCCCACCTCCCGGCCGACGCCACAGCGGTGGTACTGAACGTGACCGGTTTGGACGCTCCGGCGGCTACCTATCTGACCGTCGCGCCCGCGGAATACCCGACATCAGTGTCTACTGTGAACTTCGGTGCCGGCGACATCCGCGCCAACTCCGCGGTCGTCCCGCTCTCTGGTGGGGTGATGGTCCATGCCGGGCCTGCCGCGGCGGACGCCGTCATCGACGTCCAGGGGTACTACTCGCCCAGCTCCGGCGCGGGTTTCACGGCCATGGCGCCCCACCGGATCCTCGACACGCGCGACGGCACGGGCGGCGTGACCCGGTTGCAGCCCGACCAGACCGTCACACTGGACCTGTCCTCGAGCCTGCCCGCGGGCACGACCGCAGTGGTGTTCAACCTGACGGCGGTCGATCCCACCGAGTCGACGTTCGTCACCGCGTGGCCGGCCGACGCCAGCCGCCCGCTCGCGTCCACTGTGAACGCTGCGCCCGGCCAGATCACCCCGAACCTGGTGACCGCGAAGGTGAGCGCGGACCGCAAAGTCAGCCTCTACAACAAGAACGGCCAGGTCGACCTCGTCGCGGACCTCGCGGGCTACTACTCACCGGAGGCCGGCCAGGTCTTCTACCCGCTGAGCCCGATCCGGCTGCTGGATACCCGCGACGCCTCCGGGCTCTCGCTCACCCCGCTCGGTCCGAAATCGACGCGCCGCCAGGCGCTCGGCGGCTGGCTGCCGGCCGGTGCCACGTCGGCGATGCTCAACCTGACCGGCACGAACGTCACCGACAGCACGTTCGTCACCGCATACCCGGCCGGCCAGAGCCTGCCCACCGCGTCGAACCTCAACCTCGTCGCCGACCAGACCGCGGCCAACCTTGCCGCCGTCACTTTCGGCACCGACCGCTCGATCGACCTGTACAACCTCAACGGCAATGTCGACATGGTCATCGACCTGTTCGGCTACTTCGGACCGCGCCTCGCCGCATGCACGTCCGGTTGCGTGTCCGCCTGGGGCATCAACGGTTACGGCCAGCTCGGGGACGGCACTACGTCCTTCATGCCCCGTGGTCCGGCAGCGGTCTTCGGCCTCTCCGGCGTTGTCGGCGTGTCCGGTGGCCTCAGCAACGCGTACGCGCTGAAATCCGACGGCACCGTCTGGGCGTGGGGCGCGAACGGAGCCGGACAACTCCTCAACGGCGCCTCCGGCGAGGCGGTCAATCCGGCACCGTGGGGCAATGCCGGGGCACCGTTCGACTCGCCCGTTCCGATACAGGCCCAGGGACTGTCGAACATCACCGCCCTCTCCGGCATGTACGCACTACGGTCCGACGGGACGGTCTGGTCCTGGGGCGGCAACGGCATGTGGCGCCTGGGGAACGGCAATACCGACGAGAATGCCATCGCGACCACAGCGGTGCAGGTCAACGGCCTGACGAACGTCGTCGCCATCGCCGGCTCCGGGAACAACGGGTATGCGCTGCGCTCCGACGGCACCGTGTGGTCGTGGGGCGCCAACGTCCGCGGCGAGCTGGGCAACGGCACCAGCGGGACGGACAGCACCTGCGCGGCGAACGAGGGGATCTCGCCACACGGGCCCAACTGCGCATCGGCGGTGCCGGTCCAGGTGACCGGCCTGTCGGGGGTGGCGGTGATCGGCGCCGGCCTGGCCGCGACGTCCGACGGCAAAGTCTGGCGGTGGGGCCCCGCCGGGTTCCCCGCGCAGGACAACGCCCCGGTGTTGGTCCCCGGGCTGACCAATGTGACCCAGTTTGCGGCGACGGACGCGCAGACCGACTACGCGCTCCGCAACGACGGCACGGTGTGGTCGTGGGGCAACAACACCAACGGCAGCTATGGCAACGGCACGACCTGCCCGGGCGGCACAACGTGCTACTCCGGCACGCCCGTCCAGGTGTCCGGCCTGACCGCCACGGCAATCGCGGGCGGAGATGCCGCGGCCTACGCGCTGAAGGCTGACGGCACGGTCTGGGCGTGGGGCGGCGGCCAAGGCGCCGAACTGGGCGACGGCAAACAAGGCAGCTCCAGCGCCGTGCCGGTGCCGGTGCCGGGCGTGTCCGGCGCTACGGCGCTCGGTGACCACGGCTTCGCGGTGACATCGGCCCCCTGACGGGGCGCTGCGCCGGAGTGTCCGCTCCGGCGCAGCGGCGGACCGACGACAGGCGCGACGGCTGGGTGACCCGCGGACCCCGGACCCGCGGCATGCGTGCAAATTGCGGATTGACGCGCCGCGACAGATCAATCGGGCCGAGGCCGATGACCGCCCGGTCGGGGTACCGGTGTGAGCATGGGAAATTGCAACAAAAGCAACGTTTGGGGAGGCTGCCGCAGGCGGAGGTGCTGGTGCGGGCCTATGCGCAGCATCTCGCACGGCTCGATGTGACAAGCATCCACGTCACCGACGAGCACGGCCTCCTCGCGGGATCGATGGAATGGGGCCACCGGGATCCGTTCGACCGCCTGATCGCCGCACAATGCAGGACGGCGTCACTGCCCCCGGCAACAGCTGACGAGGCGTTCCAGACCCTGGCAGGAGTTCAGCTGCTGTGGTGATCGAGTGGGCCTGACGGGTAAGCATCTGCCCACGCGCGGGTCCTCCCGGACTCCAGCGAGGCCGGGTAGCCCCAGGCTCGGCACGCCGGCTCGAGGTCGCCGTGGATCTCCCCTGCGGCGGGATGCGGCCGGTTCGCCTGGATGACCCCGGAGCGGATCGTGTCGCTCCAGTCACCGATGCCGCGGACGTACGGTCCGTGGTCGAATCGGCCGTAGTCGAGCATGTCCGGTTCCCAATCGACACCGAGGAACGCACACAGCCCCCGGGTGGTCTCCACCGGCCGGCCGGTCAGGTCCTCGTACCGAACCTCGTGGCCGGACAGTTCGGCACGGGCGTCGTTCATCGCCGCCACGAATTCCAACGTCCGCCGCACCGGGTCGATGTCGGCGCGGTCCGGCCAGGCGCGGGCCAGTGAACCGGCGATATGTGCGGGGTGGCGAAGCAGGAACACGTAGCGCGCGTCGGGCCAGCACTCCGCGATCCGGCGCCACGACAACACGCTGCTGGTGGTCTTGTTCACGATCAGGTCCTTGCCGCTGCGCCCGAGTTCGTGGTGCAGCATCCGGTCCCACAGCAGGTGCTCCAGCTCGCGCACGCTCAGGCCGAGCGTGTCCAGTGAGATGCTCGCGTACCGCTCCGCGACATCCCCGGCGACCCACTCCCGCTCATGCACGGTCAGCAGCGTCAGGTGGAGTTCGTGCGGTGCGTGCACGCGGGAGTGGCTGTCCAGCACCGAACGCAGCAGCGTCGAGCCGGAGCGGGGCGCGGACAGCACGAAGATCGGCGAGGACACCAAGCGGTTCACGGGCACCTTCCGGGTGAGTCAGCGAGGTCCACCACCAGTTCTCACACAGCGAGATGAGGTGCGGGTAGCGAATTCCCCAGCCAGAGGAAAACTTCGCGCTCCGCCGCGAGCAGTTCCTGCCTTGATAGCCAACAATGCGCGCCACGATAAGGATATGGGCGTCCGCTTGCGCCTGGCAGAACTTCGGGGGTACGGCTGATCCACATCTGAAGTGTTACCGCAGTTCGTGGCGCGGGGAGTCCCTGCGTAGCTGGTAAAGTGCAACAGGTCGGTAGCTGCCGAATTTGCGCCGCAAGCACCGAGCGGTGGGGCCGACGCACTCAAGGACGAGTGGAGGCCGAGTGAGCACAGGGCAGGACGCCGCGGCCGACCGTGTCAAGAAATCACCGGCCGGGGGACAACGGGTCGGCACGTGGGCAGCGGTGGCATCCACTCGCGAGCCGGTGGCTCAGCGGATCATGCTGACGCTGGAAGCGTGCGCGGCCAAGAAGCGGGCGCTCACGATCGTGGAGCTGGTGAACGAGACCGGCCTGGCCAAAACGACCGTGCACCGGATGTGCTGGAAGCTGGTCGAGCTGGGCCTGCTTGAGCATTCCGACGAGGGATTCTCCGTCGGGAGCAAGTTGTTCGCGCTCGCCAACGCCAATCCGGCGATCAACGAACTCCGCGTCGCCGCGATCCCATACCTGATCGAACTGCAGCGACGCACCGGAGCGATGCCCAACCTCGCGATCCTGAGCGGCCGCAAGTCGCTGATCCTCGACGGACTGTTCACTCGCGAATCCGCCCGGTCGCCCCGGCTGATCGGCTTCTCCCTGCCCTTGCATTGCACCGGGGTGGGAAAAGCGATCGCCGCGCGCCTGGACCCCGAGCAACGAGAATTACTGCTCTTCGGCGACCGTGGCGGCCTGCCGGCGGCCGCCAAGCGCACGATCACCTCCCCCGCTCAGCTCCGCGCACACCTCGAACGGGCGTCACAGGCCGGTGTCGCGGTCGCTGACGAGGAGTTCCTGCCGGGGATCAAGAGCGTGGCCGCGGGGTTCAGGCTGCGGGGCGGGGGCGTGGCGGCGATCGGCTGTGTCGAGGCCTGGAACAGCCCAACCCTGCGGCACGCACCCCGCGCCGTGACCGCCGCCGCAAGTGCGCTGGAACGCACGCTGTCCGGGCACTGACCGCGATCCCGGCCTGGCCAGGCCTAGCCATCGACGGCGAGAACCTGCCGGACAGCCGCGCGCAGTGCCTCCTCCGGTGAGTCCGGTCGCCCGGGTGAACGCCAGGCGACGAAGCGGTCGGGCCGGACGAGCAGCGCGCCGCGGTCGTCGATTTCGCGCAGCGCCTCCCACTCGCCGAGGACGTCGTCGTACTCGCAGCGATATCCGACGAAGTAGACGGGTAGCTCGATGCCGAACTCCGCACCGACCTTGGTCGCCGCCTCGGCCCAGGGCCCGCCTCCGATCCCGACGATCAGGCAGAAGCGCCCGTGGCCGGCGAGATCCAGCGTGGAGATCTCCTGGTGGTCGTGCTCCACCCACGCATGGGGCAGATAGCCACCAGGGTGAGTGGTCGGCTGGTAGTAAAGCTCCGGATCGCGTTCTGGTTCCGGGAACGGGGTGCCGTCCCCCACGACCCCACGAGAGGTGTAGCGCTGCCCGAGCTCGACGCCGAGAGCGTTCGATCGGTAGTTCTGCAGCGCGACAGCCTTCGCGAGGGCGGCGCGCCGCTCGGCTCCGGCTTCGTCGTCCGCGGCGAGCAGATCCAGCGCCGCCCAGCCCTCCTCGGGCGACTGCCCGCGGCGCATGCCGAGCGCCGCGAAGACCGCTCCCATGTTTTTCAGACTGTGGTACGCCCGGTCCACCACCTGCTTGCCGACCGGCCGGCGCTCCTCGTCATAGCTGTCGAGCAGGTCGTCACCGGCGCGTCGGGACAACACCAAAGCCAGCTTCCAGGCCAGGTTGTAACTGTCCTGCATGGACGTGTTCGCGCCCAGGCCGCCCGCAGGCGGGTGGCGGTGCGCCGCATCCCCGGCGAGGAACACCCGGCCGCGGCGGTACTCGGTCGCGACAAGATGGTTGACATGCCACTTGCTGATGCCCTTCACGCGAATCTCCACGCTCGGGTCGCCGATCAGCGACCGGGCGAACTCGACGACAGCGGCCTCGGACGTGTCCGGCTCGCCTTCGGCGGGGTCGTATTCCCGCGACAACACCCATTCGTTCCAGCGGCGGACACAGACGAATGACCCGGATCCGACCCAGGAATCGCCACCGGGCTGCGAGATGAGGTAGATCGCACTCGGCCGGTAGGCCGCATACTTCGCCAGGTCGGCCTCCAGCCACATGTTGACCATGTTCTTGACCGCCGTCTCGCCCTCGAAGCCGAAACCGATCTGCTCCGCCACCTGGGAGCGACCGCCGTCGGCGCCGATCGCATACTTGGCGCGGATCAGGTACTCCTCTCCGGTCTTGCGCTCGGACACCCGGGCCTGCACGCATTCCTCGGACTGCTCGATCTCCACCAGTTCGTGCAAGAACCGCACATCGGCACCACGCTCGACAGCCGTCGTCAGCAGCACCGGCTCGATGAGGTGCTGCGGCGCGTTGAGCCCGTCGCACGGGCTGGCGGCAGCGTAGTCCGCGGTCCGTGCACCGGTTCCGTAGGACCGGTAGCGGATGATCTCCGTGCCCGTGAAACTGGTCGCGAGCACATTGTTGCCGTGCATGAGCAAAGGCGTGCACACCCCCCGCATGCGCTCCTCGATGCCCATGTCGCGGTACATCTCGACGGTCCGCTGGTTGTTGATCGTCGCCCGCGGCTGGGGAGCCGTTCCCGGATGGCGGGACAGGGTGACGGCCGAGACGCCCTGTGTGGCAAGCAAGACCGATGCCGCAAGTCCGGCCGGCCCTGCCCCAACCACCAGAACATCGGTATCAACCGTACGCATGCAAACCTCCGACTGGACTCGAACGGCCGTTACGGCCAGAAACCGCTGTGATTCGCCATCGCAGATCGATTTACTGTGACCGACATGGTGTTGATAACACCCGCCGGAGCGTGGCCTCCAGTTTTCCGTTCCGCTGGATGGCCATCGGACCCGGACTGCCTCGCCACGGCAGGCTTCTCCGCCGTCGTGTCCGACACATCGGTAGCCGTTACTCGCTTTCAGCTTTCTTCGGTGCGGCCTGGGCGCCGATGAGGATGAACGCGACGGTCGCCGGCCTGTCGCTCTTGTTACGCCAGGCGTGCCGTGTGCCGTGCTGAACGACCACGTCGCCTGCGGTCAGCCGAACCTCGCCGTCGGTCAGCTCAAGCCACAGCTCACCGTCGAGCACAATGTCGTAGTCGATGGTCGAGGTGGTGTGCATGCCGGGGTTGTCCGGCTCGAAAGTCTCAGCGATCCCGGGAGCGTGCTTCACGAGTTCGGCAGCGGCGACCGCCGGGTCGAACGAGGGATCGGACGCGACGGAGTCCGGTGGAATGGTCATGACCATGAACGATGTGCCGCCGGGCTGCGGGACGAAGGTTCGTGCCGAGACAGTCGGATCTGATCCGTCGTGGTGCACCGTCGGCAGCGGAGGCGTGCACCAGATGAGGTTCTGCTCGAGCCCTTTGGGGGCAGCGAACTCGGCCGAACGCGGCGGCCTGCCGGATTCGATGACCCGGCTCACGCCATCGGCGTTGGCGACCACCACTCTGTGGACCGTCATTTTTCCTTACCTCCATGAGAAATACAGTATTGACGTTCTCCTGTGCCAACCTTGATCTCGGCCGCGCTGGCGAGCAGCGCCCTCAGCTGTCGGCCGGCGCGTCACCTGGTGAACTGGTGCCCTTCACACGCGCTCCTTCACAGTGTCTCCGGCCGGTTCGGGTATGCGCCGCGCCAGTTCGGCACGGAATCTGCCGACGCCCTCGAGCTTGATCTCCTCGTAGCCGCGAACCAGGTCCGGTAACTCGGCCAATTCGACCGCCGATGCGAGTGTTCCATCGTCCAGAACCGAAAGAACGGATTCGACGGCGTCGCGATATTCCGTGATCAGCTGTCGCTCGATCCGGCGCACGCGCGCGTAACCGAACGGGTCGGCGAACGTGCCGCGCAAGCGCCGCATCCCACGCAGTATGAGGAACACGGGCCGGAACCAGCGGCCGAGCGCGATCTTGTGCTTCATCCCGAGGGCACGCAGGACGGGCGGATGAAGCCGGTAGCTGATCTTCGCCCCGGGACCCCATTGTTCGCGGAGCCGCTCTTCGAAGGCGGGGTCGAGGCTCAGCCGGGCCACTTCGTATTCGTCCTTGTATGCCATCAGCTTGAAGAGGTTGCGGGCCACCGCCTCGGTCAGCGCGGTGCTGCCAGGGGCGGCCTCGGTCTCGCGACGGCGCACACCCTCCATGAAGCTAGCGAACCGCCCGGCGTAGCGGCTGTCCTGGTATGCGGTGAGTTCGGCCGTCCGCCGTGCGATCAATGCGTCGACATCCGTGGGCCCGGCGGGGTCCTCCGGGGCCGGTTCCGGCGGCCCGGCGACGATGCGCCGTCCGTGCCCGAAGGCCGCCAGGTTCGTCTCGACGCGGGCGCCGTTGAGCCGGATCGCCTGCTCGATGCTGTCGGCCGACAGCGGCAACGTGCCAGCTTGGAAGGCGGCGCCGACGAGGAGCATGTTCGTGAACTGCTCGTCACCGAACAGGAGCCTTCGTATCCCGTCACATAGATCGATCCGCGGTGACCGCGCCGTTCGTCATGGCGCTGCCGGTCGAGCAGCATCCGCACAAGCGCCTGAAGCCCTGTCAGGTAGACAGCGCCGTCCTCGACCAGATAACGATCTTCGAGCGAGCGGGCGGTCATACTGTCAATCCAATCTACGGTTGCGTCGTGTGCCGACCGTCGCGCTTCTATCCACATCGGACGGTGGTGTGCGCTCAGCCGACTTGTTCCTCGACATAGGTGTTGCGCAACGATCCGATGCCCTCGATCCGGACTTCGAACTGTGCTCCGCTACGCAGGAACAACGGTGGTGTACGGATGAAACCGACTCCGGCGGGTGAACCCGTCAGTATCAGGTCGCCCGCCTCCAATGTCATCATGGTGCTGAGATAGGCGACCAGCTCAGGCACCCCGAAGACCATGTTCTTGGTCCGGTCGTCCTGCACGACCTGCCCGTCGAGTAGCCCCGTGATCGCCAGATCGGGCCGCGCACCGCCGAGCTGGCTCGCCGGCACGACCATGGGGCCAAGTGGGGTCAGCTTGTCCCAGACCTTGCCCGCGGTCACCTGCGATGTGTGCCGCTGAAAGTCCCTGACCGAGCCATCGTTGGCGGCCGTATAGCCGAAGACGACGCTGTCCGCACACTCGGGAGTGATTCGGCGACCACGACGGCCGATCACCACGACGAGTTCGGACTCGAAGCGGAACGTGTCAAGATTTTTGAGGCAGGGTTGTTCAGGGATTTGTTGAGTCCACTGGCGGTTCCTGTTGCGTGTCGGTTTCGTCGGGTTTGTTGATCCAGGCGGCGGTTGGTAGGGCGGGTGGTTCGGGGTGCTTGCGC
>DATFHB010000080.1:0-4994 GCA_035248845.1 Amycolatopsis sp.
GTCTACGTCGTGTGCCCCGGCCGCACCTACCGCACCGACGAGCTGGACTCGACGCACACCCCGGTGTTCTCGCAGGTCGAGGGCCTCGCGGTGGACAAGGGCGTCACGATGGCGCACCTCAAGGGCACCCTCGACGCGTTCGCCCGAGCGATGTTCGGGGAGAAGTCGAAGACCCGGCTGCGCCCGCACTTCTTCCCGTTCACTGAGCCCTCGGCCGAGGTCGACGTGTGGTTCGAGGAGAAGAAGGGCGGACCCGGCTGGGTCGAGTGGGGCGGCTGCGGCATGGTGAACCCCAACGTGCTGCGTGCCTGCGGGGTGGATCCCGAGGTGTACTCCGGGTTCGCGTTCGGCATGGGCCTCGAGCGGACACTGCAGTTCCGCAACGGCATCCCCGACATGCGAGACATGGTCGAGGGTGATGTGCGGTTCACCCTTCCCTTCGGAACGGAGGCCTGAATGATCGACAATGGCGAAGCCCCGATCATTCAGGCCGCCCGGGTACGGGTGTGCGTTTGCGGGACATCCGCACCCGGGCCACGCAGGACACAGGAGGCATAGTGCGAGTCCCCGTAAGCTGGCTCACCGAGCATCTCGACGCCGGCGAGGTCGGACCGCAGGAGCTGGCCGACGCCTTCGTCCGGATCGGCATCGAGGTCGACGACGTGCGCGCGCTCGCTGAGGTCACCGGGCCGCTGGTCGTCGGCCGGGTCGCCGAGATCGAGGAACTGACCGAGTTCAAAAAGCCCATCCGTTACTGCCGCGTCGAGACCGGTGACGAGATCACCGACGACGACGAGGAGCAGGCGGGTCCGGCGGGCATCAAGACGCGCGGGATCGTCTGCGGCGCCACGAACTTCGCCGAGGGCGACCTGGTCGTCGTCGCGCTGCCCGGCGCCGTGCTGCCCGGCGGTTTCACGATCGCGCAGCGCAAGACCTACGGCAAGATCAGCGACGGGATGATCTGCTCGGCTCGTGAACTGGGCCTGGGCGACGACCACTCGGGGATTCTGGTGCTGCCGCCCGCCACGGCCTCGCCCGGCGACGACGCGACGGAGATCCTGGGCCTGGACGACACCGTGCTCGAGCTGGTGCCGACCCCGGATCGCGGCTACGCGCTGTCGGTGCGCGGGCTGGCGCGCGAGCTGGCGTGTGCGCTGGACATGCCGTTCGGTGACCCGGCGAATCTGGACCTGCCCGCACCCGAGGGTGACGCGTGGCCGGTGCGCATCGAGAACGCGGACGGCTGCGCGCGGTTCGTGCTGCGCCGCGTGACGAGTCTCGACGCGGGCGCGCCTACGCCGTGGTGGATGCGGCGCCGGCTGCTGCTGGCCGGGATCCGGTCGATCTCGCTCGCCGTGGACGTGACGAACTACGTCATGCTCGAGCTGGGTCACCCGCTGCACGCGTTCGACACGTCGTCGGTGAAGGGCGATCTGGTGGTGCGCCGGGCGAAGCCGGGCGAGAAACTGACCACTTTGGACGATGTCGAGCGCGCGCTCGACCCGGACGACATGGTGATCGCCGACGACTCCGGCGTGATCTCGCTGGCGGGCACGATGGGCGGCGCCAGCACCGAGATCAGCGCCGACAGTACGGACGTGCTGCTCGAGGCGGCACATTGGGACCCACCGTCGATCAGCCGCACGGCGCGGCGGCACAAGCTGTTCTCCGAGGCCGCCAAGCGGTTCGAGCGCTACACGGATCCGGCGCTGTGCGCGGCCGCGGTGGAGCTGGCCGCGCGGTTGCTGCGCCGCTATGGCGACGGCAGCATCCTGCCGGGCCGCACCGACGCCGGCGAGGTTCCGCCGATGGCGCCGATCACGATGCGGATCGACCTGCCGGACCGGATCGCGGGTGTGTGCTATCAACGTGGCGTGACGGTGCGGCGGCTGGGGCAGATCGGCTGCAAGGTCACGGTCGGGACGTCCGACGAGGGTGCCGCGCAGGTGCGGGCGGTGCCGCCGAGCTGGCGTGGCGACCTGGCGCAGCCGGCGGACCTGGTCGAGGAGGTGCTGCGGCTGGAGGGATACGACAGCATCCCGTCCACGTTGCCGCATGCCCCGGCCGGCGCCGGGCTGACGGAGCGGCAACGGCGCCGCCGCACGGTGTCGCGCGCGCTGGCGGAGGCCGGGTACGTCGAGGTGCTGCCGTTCCCGTTCATGTCGGCCGCGACGTGGGACGCGTTCGGCCTGCCCGAGGACGACGTGCGCCGCCGCACCGTGCAGGTGCGGAACCCGCTCGAGTCCGAAAAGGACCAGATGGCGAGTTCGCTGCTGCCGGGTCTGCTGGACACGTTGCAGCGCAACGTTTCCCGCGGTTTCCGCGACATCGCGCTGTACCACGTCGGGCAGGTCGTGCTGCCGGGCGCTGCGCAGCCGCAGATGCCGGAGCTCGGTGTGGACCGCCGCCCGACGGACGAGGAGCTGGCCACACTGGAGGCCGCCGTCCCGGCGCAGCCGTTGCATGTAGCGGTGGTGCTGACCGGGCAGCGGGCGCGGTCCGGCTGGTGGGGCGCGGGTGAGCAGGCCGGCTGGGCGGACGCGGTGCAGGCCGCGAGGCTGGTCGGCCAGGCGTCCGGCGTGGAGCTGACCGTGCGGTCGGCCGATCTTGCGCCGTGGCATCCCGGCCGCTGCGCCGAGCTGCTGGTGGGCGATTGGCCGGTCGGGCACGCGGGCGAGCTGCACCCCAAGGTCGTGGAGGCCCTGGGCCTGCCGAAGCGCACCGTGGCGATGGAACTCGACCTCGATGCGATCCCGCTTCCGGACAAGCGTCCGGCGCCCTCGGTCTCGGCGTACCCGCCGGTGCTGCTGGACGTGGCGCTGGTCGTCGACGAGAAGGTCCCGGTCACGGACCTCGCCGAGGCGATCACCACCGGCGGCGGTGACCTGCTCGAGGACGTCGCGCTGTTCGACGTGTACGCCGGCGACCAGGTCGGTGAGGGCAAGCGCTCACTGGCCTACAAGCTCCGCTTTCGCGCGCCGGACCGAACCCTGACCGTGGAAGAGGCGACCAAGGCACGCGACTCCGCCGTCGCCCGGGCGGCCTCCCGCCACGGCGCCGCCCTGCGCGCCTGACGCTTCCGTAGGTGCGCGGCACCGCGATGTGCCGCGCACCTACGCGCGGTGGATGCCGGTCTACGCGCCCACGTGGCGCAGTGCCTCGCGTACCGACAGCGGCGACAGTGCGGGATGCGCCGCCACGAAGGCGCGCACCCACTCCGCGTCGACCCGTGCGTATTGCCGCAGCGCCCACCCGATTCCCTTCCGCAGGAAGAAGTCCGGTTCGTCGATGCTCGCTTCGATCGCGTGCGTCAGCAGGTCGAGATCGGTGTCCTCCTTCGCACCGAGTTGGCAGATGATCGCCGTCCGGCGACGCCAGTGGTCAGGGTCCTGCACCCATCGGCGCAGGACCGGGCCGATGGCCTCGGGCTCCGCGCGGAGCAGCGGGCCGACGCGGCGGCTCGCGACCTCGTCCACGTAGTCCCACCAGGCGCCGGTCACGATGAACTCCTCGTACAGGGCAAGGAGATCGCTTTCCTGCCACCGCGCGTACCGGCGGTCCCCGGTCAGGTCGATCGCCACGTACCGTTCCTCGCGAAACGCGGCCTCTCGCCACAACGTGCGCGCGGCCGCGACGAAGGTTTCCTTGTCCGGCAACGGATACTGGGCGAACACGCGGCGTGTCACACGCTGCCGGGCCGGCTTCGGCACGCCCCGGAACGGCATCTCGGACTTCATGTACCGGCGCATGTCCGGGGCCTTCGCCGGATCGGCCGCGTGCGCGAGCCCGGACCGAACGGCCTCCAGGAATTCGTCCATTGTGTCCACCCGCCGAGGCTAGCCGGAGATTCCAACGAAAGTGGGGTGGCGGAAATGGTCGCCATCCGAGAGGTTGTTCCGTAGCGTTGCTCGCTTTCGCTCGCAAGCAGCGGACCTGTCGACGAAAAGGACCATTGTGAACAAACTCGTCTCCACGTTCGCGGCGGCCAGTGTGCTGGCAGGCTGCGTGGTGGCCATGCCCTCGGCCGCCGCGGCGCCCGCCACGACCGAGTTCACCCCGGTGCCCATCACCTGGGGCACTTGTGATTCGGCTCGGTTGAAGAAGGCCGGCGCCGAGTGTGGTTTCCTCGAGGTGCCGCTCGACTACGCCGACCCGGCCGGCGCCAAGATCTCGCTCGCGGTGTCGCGCGTGCGGCACACCACCGCCCAGTCGCAGGGCGTCATGCTGGTGAACCCCGGCGGGCCAGGCGGCTCGGGGCTCGGCCTTTCGGTGCTCGGCAAGGACGTGCCGGGCGGCGCAGGCGACTCGTACGACTGGATCGGGTTCGACCCGCGTGGTGTCGGCTCCAGCAAGCCCGCACTCTCGTGCGATCCGGGCTACTTCGGCTACAACCGCCCCAACTACGTGCCCGCGACGTCGCAGCTCGAACAGGCCTGGCTGTCGTCGTCGAAGGGCTACGCGACCGCATGCGCGCAGAACGGGGCCCTGCTCGACCACGTGAAGACCACCGATTCGGCGCAGGACATGGAGAGCCTGCGCAGGGCGCTCGGCCAGGACCAGATCAACTACTACGGCTTCTCCTACGGCACCTACCTCGGCCAGGTGTACGCCACGCTCTACCCGCAGCGCATGCGCCGGATGGTGCTCGACAGCAACGTGGACCCGCGCAAGGTCTGGTACCAGGCCAATCTCGACCAGGACGTGGCCTTCGACCGCAACATCAAGATCTACTTCGACTGGATCGCCAAGTACAACAGCGTCTACCACCTCGGCTCGTCGGGCGACGTCGTGGAGGACCTCTGGTACTCGACCCAGCGCGACCTTGCCAAGAAGCCCGCCGGGGGAGTGATCGGCCCTGACGAGTGGACGGACATCTTCCTGCAGGCCGGCTACTACCGCTTCGGCTGGGAGGACATGGCCAACGCGTTCGCGGGGTGGGTGCACGACGGCGACTGGCAGCCGCTGAAGAAGCTCTACGACGACACCAGCAGCCC
>DATFHB010000081.1:0-47976 GCA_035248845.1 Amycolatopsis sp.
CGGCAACGGTGACCGCGGTGGCGCTGCGGGAGCGGCGGCCGTGGCGCCGCCCTCGGGTACCGGCGCGGGCGGCGATGCCGCGCACCCGGGTACCGCCGGCTACGTGCTGATCTGGTGGTGACTCAGCCGGCCGCGGCGTCCACTGTGGCCGGTGCCACCTTGGTCTTCCGGTTGGCGCTCGCGGCGAAGTAGGTCAGCAGCTCGGCCAGCCCGGACGGGTCGTCGAGTTGCGGGCAGTGGCCCCAGTCGTCGCGGACGTGCAGCCTGCTCTGCGGCACCAGGGCGTGCAGTCGCTGCCCGGCCGCCGCGCTGACCAGCTTGTCCTTGCCGCACGCAACGATCAGCAGCGGCGCTTCGATGCTGTCGAGCCCTTCGTACGCGCCGGGCAGTTCGTCGACCAGCTGGCGGGCCTGCTGCAGGCGCGCCGTGGTGGACCGGTAGTCGGGGAACAGGCTGGTGAACCGCCGGACGTGTTCGGCCGCGGCCACCCCGTGGTCGGCGTAGAGCAGCCGTGGCACGACATACTGTGCGATCTGCTGGACGAGGAACCCCGGCACCGGCATCGGCAGTGACGCGGCCAGCCGCAGCGGCAGTGGGTACATCCCGACGGCACGGACGAGCCACGAGTCCACGATGCCCGGTGCGGCGATGGAGACCACCCCGGCGAGCGGGTGGCGCGCGGTGCGCGCGGCACGCAGGCTCATCGTGCCGCCGAGCGAGTTCCCCGCCAGCAGGACTCGGCCGTAGCGGGTCTGCTCCTCGAGGACGGCGTCGAGGAACAGGTCCAGCTGTGGCAGCAGCGGGCCGGGCCGCAACGGGTCGGCTTCGCCGAAGCCGGGCAGGTCGACCGCGATGGCTGGAATGCCCGCTTCGGCGAGCAGGGTGAGCACCGGTCGCCAGGTGTCGGCGCTGTCGCAGTAACCGTGCAGCAGGACGAATCTGGCCCTGGTGCGGGAACGTCGCCGTGAACCGACTTCCAGAACGCGGGTACGCACGCCGGCATAGCTCCGGTGGCCGGCCCGGATCTCGTCCGGGCCGGCCGGTACGGAGCCCGGCTGCTCGAGCTTCTCCCGCCGCGGTGCGGTCATGTATTCAGGTTAGCGAGTAAATCTCGCTTTACCGCCCTATGTCGTTGATCACAAACGAGTGTCGGAGCGGTGTCGGGGCAGCGTCTGCGCAGGTCAGGCGCGTAGTGGCCGCGTTAGCGAGTGAAAACAATCTTCCCGGCCGTGTTCCCGTCGAGCATGTCCTGGAAGCCCTTCGCGGCGTCCGCCAGCGGAAGCTCGGCGCCGATCTGCGGCTTGATGCCCGCGAGATCCACGTACTCGAGCAGGTCCGCCAGCTCGTCGCGGGTGCCCATCGTCGAGCCTGCGATGCGCAATTGCAGGAAGAAGACGCGCTGCAGATCCGCGCTGGGGTCCGGCCCACTCGTGGATCCGGACACGACGACGATCCCGCCGGGCTTGAGCGACTTGACCGAATGCGCCCAGGTGGCCTTGCCCACGGTTTCGAACACCGCGTCGACCCGTTCCGGCAGCCGGGCGCCGGTCTCGAAGGTCTGGTGCGCCCCGAGCTGCGCGGCCAGTGCACGCTTCTCTTCGGTGCGGCCGGTTACCCACACGCGGAACCCGGCGGCACGCCCGAGCTGGATCAGCGCGGTGGAGACGCCGCCGGACGCGCCCTGCACCAGCATCGTCTGGCCCGGGCGCAGGCCCGACTTGACGAACAGCATGCGGTAGGCGGTCAGCCAGGCGGTGCCCATCGTCGCCGCCTCGGCGAACGACAGGCCCGCGGGCTTCGGGACCACGTTGCGGGCGGGCACGACGACACAGTCGGCGAAGCTGCCCTGGTACTTCTCGGTGAGCAGGGTGCGCTTCGGGTCGAGGGTGTCGTCACCCTGCCAGCCGGGCGCGTTGACGACCGAGTGGATCACCACTTCGGTGCCGTCCTCGGTGACCCCGGCGCCGTCGCAGCCGAGGATCATCGGGAACTGGTCGGCCTTGATGCCGACGCCCCGGAGCGTCCAGATGTCGTGCATGTTGAGGCTGGCGGCTTTGACAGCGACCTTGACCCAGCCCTGCGGAACGTCCGGCTCCGGGCGCTCACCGACGACGAGCGAGTCCAGCGGGCTGTCCTGGTTCGGTTCTTGGGCATACACGGCGAACATGCCTGCAACGTACCCCGGCGCACCTGCGCGTACGCTGTGACTTGTGTTCAACGGACTGGCGAACTGGTGGGACAACGCCGAGCTGTGGCTCGCGCAGTTGTGGTTCCCCCTGCAGTTCCTGCTGGTTATCGCGGTGCTGGGGCCGTTATGCCTCGGCGCGGCGTGGCTGATCGATCGGATCGTCGACCGGGTCGCGGCGTGGTTCTGCTCGGCCCGTGACGAGGACGCCTCGCCTCGGTCTTAGGGTGTCGCGAGTGTCAAGTAGAAGGCGGATCACCATCGCGCTGGCCGGGCTGATCGTGCTCGTGCTGGGTGGGTGGCTGGTCAAGGATCTCAGCAGCGGCGCCGGCTCCGGCATGGCGACGAAGCCGCTGTCCTCGTTGCCGGCCGAAGCGGGCCAGACCTACCGGCTCATCCAGCGCGGTGGCCCGTACCCGTACCCGCAGGACGGGAGCACGTATTACAACAACGAGAAGGAACTGCCGCAGCAGCAGGCCGGTTACTACCATGAGTTCACGGTGCCCACACCGGGCAGCAAGGACCGGGGAGCGCGGCGGTTGATCACCGGCGGCACGCACGAGCTCTTCTACACCGGCGACCACTACGCGTCCTTTGTCGTCGTCGATCCCGCCAGATAGCAAGTGGAAAGCCATGGATGACACGAGTTCGAAGGCCATCGCCGCGGCGCGTGCCCGCGGCGCCCACTGGCACGTGCTGCCCGGGCGGCCGCTGGACAAAATGTCCACATTGGACGCCATCGCCGAGGCTCTGTCGTTCCCCGACTGGTTCGGCCGCAACCTCGACGCCCTCTACGACTGCCTGACGGACCTGTCGTGGCTGCCCACCGGCGAGCACGTGCTGATCTGGAGCGGGTCGGAGGACCTGCGTGCCGCCGAGCCGAAGGCGTACCTGGCGATCCGTGGCGTCCTGTCCGACGCCGAGCGCGCGCTCGCGCCGGGCGGCGACCGTGCCGACAGCCGCCGCCTCACAGTCGCCCTCGGCGACAACTAGTCCGCGGGGACCCAGCGGGGCTTGCGCTTCTCGCCGAAGGCGGTGATGCCCTCCTGGCCCTCTTCGCCGGCGAAGAAGTGGGCGGACAGTTCGTTCATCGCCTGGAAGCCGGCGGACGGGGTGGCGTGTCGGGGGCCGGCGAGCAGTTCCTTGGTCGCGGCCAGGGCATTGGGGCCGCCGAGTGCGATCGACCGGGCGTAGCGGGCGACCTCGTCGTCGAGTTTCTCCGCGGGTGCGACCGCCGTGATGAGGCCGATCTCGGCGGCGCGCCCGGCGTCGAACACCTCGCCGGTGAGGAACAGCTCCTGCGCCGCGCGCGGGGTGACACGCGGCAGCACGACGAGCGAGATCACGGCCGGTACCACGCCGATGCGCACCTCGGAGAAGGCAAAGGTCGCCTCCGGCACGGCCACGGCGATGTCGCAGGCGGCGACCATGCCGATCCCGCCGGCGCGGGCCGGGCCGCGCAGCTTCGCGATGGCCGGCTTCGGGCTGTTCCACAGCTGGTCGAGGATCTCGGGGAACTCGTTGACGCCCTGCTGGCCGGCGGTGGTGCCGCGGGCTTCCTTGAGGTCCATGCCCGAGCAGAAGACCTTCCCGGTATGGGTGAGCACGATGGCCCGCACGGCGTCGTCGTGGCGCGCCTTGGCGAGGCACGCGCGGAGTTCGCGGCGCAGCTGGGCGGACAGGGCGTTGCGGTTGTGCGGCGAGTCGAGCGTGATGGTCGCGATGCCGCTCGCCACCGAGTAGTGCACCAGTTCGTCGGACATGGCCCGGAGGATATCCCGCTCCGCGCGGGGCCGCTGTGACAGCTCACACAGCGTCCGCTGCGGACCGTTTCAGCCGCGGAGCCGGGCGAGGTCCAGCTACGACTCTGCGCGTCAATTCCCTCTGGTATGCCCGTCCGCGTCAGGTTTGCCGGGGGAGTAGCTCTTGCGCGAAACGGTCCAGGAACTCGTCCCGTGGCGCGGGGCCCCGGTTGTAGACGACGAACTTCGTCAGGCCCGCGGCCTGGTAGCCGTCGAGGAGGCGCTGCAGTTCGGGCCAGCTGGTGGCGATCAGGTCCGTCGGGTCGGCGTCCGGGCGGCGGGAGCGGGCGGTCGCGAGCAGGTCCGGGCTCAGGCCGCCCTCGGCGAGCAGCAGGCTGATCCCGTAGTGGTCCGGTTCGATCTCGCGGCCCGCGGCCGCCGCGGCGGCTTCGATGGCCTCACGGGCCAGCTTCGCGTCGGTCGCCGGGAGAAAGCTCCCGAGCCAGCCGTCGCCGTAACGGCCGATCCGCCGGAACGCCGCCGGCACGGCCCCGCCGAGCCAGATGTCGACCCGCGCCTCGCCGACGTAGGCGCCGTCGACCTCGAAGAACTCGCCCGTGAACTCAGTCCGCTCGCTGCTGAGCACCGCGCGCAGCAGCGCGAGCGACTCGTCGAACACCGCCGCCCGGCGCCCGGCCGGCACCTCGAACAGGCCCCATTCGGATCGCCGTGCCGGCCGCAGGCCGAACACCGGGAGCACCCGCTTCGGCGCGAGCGCGGCCAGCGACGCCAGTTGCTTCGCGACCAGCACCGGATGCCTGCCGGGCAGCACCGCCACCGACGTGCCGGCCTTCAGCTTGCTGGTCCGCGCGAGCGCGTGCGCCATGCCGATGAACGGGTCCACCGCGCTCGAGTACACCTGCTCCGACAACCACACCGAGTCGATGCCGGCCGCCTCCAGCCGGTCCACGATGTCCGAAAGATCGGTGGGGTCGGTTTCCGCCCCGAGTCCCACGCCGATCCGGACCTTCATGTGGTCCACGATACTCAGGCGGCCGCGGGAAGGATGTCGTTGTACCGCCGCAGGATCAGCTCTGCGATCCGCGGATCCGGCGCCAGCGAGCGGGCCAGCAGGACGTCCGGAGCGGCCGCCCGCGCCTGTGCCGCGATCCGCGCGGGCAGCAGTCCCGGCGCCAGGAACCAGGACGCCACCGCGATCCGCTCGGCACCTCGGGCCCGCAGCTTCGCGATGGCCGAGGGCACGTCCGGGCGCGCGGTGGCGAAGGCGGGCACGACGCGCATCCGGTACCGCGCGTTCCAGCGGCCGGCCAGGTCGACGACGGCCTGGTTCGCGGCGGTGCGCGACGAGCCGACCCCGGCCAGCACCACGCCCAGCGACCGATCGCCAGGGTCCGCGCCGGCTTCGCTGAGCCGGTCGAGAGCGACGTCCTCGAGTACCGGGTCGATGCCCAGCACGTCCGCGACGGAGACCCGCAGCGGCGCGTCGCGGACGAGCGCGGGCAGGTCGACCCGGGCGTGGTAGGCGCTGCCCAGCAGCAGCGGCACCACGACCGCGTCGCGGTGACCAGCGCCCGCCAGCGATCGCAACACGTTCGTCAGCAACGGCTCCGACAAGTCCAAAAAGGACACATGAGCGCCGAGGTCCGCGCACAGCGCGCGGATCGTCGCCGCCGAGGCGAGATCCCGGCTGCCGTGGGCGGCGACGACGAGCGGAGCGCGCACTACGACGCCCCGCTCAGGCCCCGTGCTCGCAGCACCGCCCGCTCCAGCGGCCGGAACACCAGCAGTTCGATGCCCACGCCCACCAGCAGGATCAGCGCGGTCGCGGCCAGCACCGTTTCTATCTGCGACAGGTTGCGCCCGTCGTCGAGGTAGGCGCCGAGGCCCTTGCCCAGCAACGGAGACGTCGCGATGATCTCCGCCGCCATCAGTGAGCGCCACGAGAACGCCCAGCCCTGCTTGAGTCCTGCCATATAACCGGGCAGCGCCGCCGGCAGCAGGATATGCCAGGATGCGGCGAGCCGGCCGGCACCGAGCACCTTGCCCACCCGGGGCAGGATCGGCGGGATCTGATCGATACCCGCGACCAGCCCGTTCGCGATCGACGGGATGCTGCCCAGCAGCAGCACCGCGTACAACGCGGGCGGCTCAATGCCGAACCACAGCACGGCGGCCGGCACCCACGCCACCGACGGAAGGCTCTGCAGGCCCGACAGGAACGGCCCGATCGCCGCGCGCACCAGCCGCACCTTCGCCACGATCAGGCCCAGCGGGGTCGCGATCACGATCGCGATGAGGAAGCCGAACACGGCGCGGTGCACCGAGGTCCAGATGAAGCTGATCGCTTCACCGTCGCTGATCCGCGTCCACAGCTCGTCCCACACCGCGAGCGGCGCGGGCAGCTTGTACTCGGGCCAGAACGCGGCCGCCCACAACGCCTGCCAGATCGCGATGACGACCACCAGGAACACCACGGGCGGCAGCACGGCGTAGGCGACCCGGCGCAGCCGGTTCTGACCCTGCTGCAGGTCGGGCGGGGTGTCGAGTGCGTCGAGACCCCGTTCGACCGCCGCGGCGTCGACGTCGTCAAGCTGCGGCATGACTGGAGATCACCTCGCGGAGACGGTGGTTGATCATGTCGACGACGGTGGCCTCGTCGGTGCCCGCGACGTCCCCGGTGTGCCACTCCTGCACGACCCGGCCCGGCCGCGACGACAGCAGCACGACGCGCTGGCCCAGCCGCACGGCCTCGCGCACGTCGTGCGTCACGAACACCACGGACGCACCGGTCGAGCGCCACACGCGGATCAGCTCGGCCTGCAGCACGTCACGCGTGATCGCGTCGAGCGCGGAGAACGGCTCGTCCATCAGCAGCAGCGAAGCGGGGGACTCGGCGGTGTCCTTTCCGGTGTGCAGCGCCGAGGCCAGTGCCCGCGCGAGCGCGACCCGCTGCCGCATGCCGCCGGACAGCTCGTGCGGGCGCTTGCGGCCGACACCGTCGAGCCGCACCAGTTCCAGCAGCTCACCGGTGCGGGTCTTGCGCGCCGACCGCGAGACGCCGGCCAGCTTCAGCGGCAGTTCCACGTTCGCCGCGGCGGTCAGCCACGGCATCAGCGCCGCCTCCTGGAACATCACCGCCGGGCGCGCGCTGTTCAGCTCGATCTCGCCCGCCGAAGGCTTGTCCAGGCCGGCGATCAGGTTCAGCAGCGTGGTCTTGCCACACCCCGACGCCCCGAGAAGGCAGACGAACTCGCCGGGCGCCACGTCGAGGTCGACGCCGCCGAGCGCGACGACGGACCGTATGCCCTGGCCGAAGCTCTTGTGCACACCGGCCAGCCGCACCGCGTGCTCGGTCGCGATCTTGGCGGTCTTGTCGTCCAGCGTGGCGGTCATCGGGGTTCGCCTGCCTTCCCGGTTTGTCGGGGGAGTGGGGTTACTTCTGGTCGAGCCCGGCCGCGTTCACGGTCGGCTTGCCCGCCTGCGACAGCACGGTGTTGAGCGTGGTGAGGTCGAAGAAGCCGTTCAGCTTCGGCGCGGTCTTGGCGATACCCGCCGTGACCTGGTCCTGCGCGAGCTGCGGGAACCGCGACGCCAGCGGGTCGGTGGTCAGCTCGATGTTGGCGAACGCCCGGTCCAGTGCCGGCTGCGCGAGCCCCGAGCCGGTCAGCGACTTGAGCTGGCGGTTGACGGCGGCCTTGGCCTCGGTCGGGTCGCCGGCGGCGAGGTTGTTCGAGTCCAGCAGGCCCTTGAGGACCGCCTGCACGGTCTGCGGGTGCTCCTCGAGGAACTGGGTGCGCACGACCACGACCGTGGTCGGGAACCGGCCCTCCGGCCACAACGCCTTCTCGTCCACCAGCACCTTCGCGCCGGCCTCGGTGACCAGCCGCGACGACCACGGCTCGGGCAGCCACGCACCGGCGACCGCCTTCTGCTTGAACTGGGTGAGGGTGACCGCGTTGTCCGAGTTCTGCACGTTGACGCCGGTCAGCTTCTGGTCGGCGATCCACTTCTTGAGCGCGACGTCCTGCGTGTTGCCCGCCTGCGGGTCGGCGACGATCTTGCCCTGCAGCTCCTGCGCGGTGTTGATGTCGGGCTGCACGACGAGCTGCGCGCCGCCGGAGGTGGCGCCCGAGATCAGCCGCACGGCGTCCCCGTCGGACTTGGCGAACGCGTTGATCGCGGGGCCCGAGCCGATGAAGCCGATGTCGAGCGAGCCGCCCAGCAGCGCGGAGACCTCCTCGGGCCCGGCGTTGAACTTGGTGGGGATCAGGTTCGTACCGCTGCCCAGCTCCTGCTGGAAATAGTTCTTGTCCAGCCCGATCAGCGCCGACGCGTGCGTGACGTTCGGGAAGTAGCCCAGCCGCACTTCGGTGGCCGGCGTGCCGGCAGCCGTCGTCGCGGTGGTGCTGTCGCTGCTACGGTCCGCCCGGGAGCATCCGGCGATAGCTGTGAAAGCAGTAACGAGGGTGGCTGCCACAGCCAAGATGCGGGTGCTGCGCCGCAAAGTGCTCACGGGTGGGGACCTTTCTCTCTTTGTTTTCTCAGGGACCGGGAGAAACGACGTCTCGGTCGGAACCGAGGACGGGAAGGGGCGCGCCGACCAGGCCGGCGGCGAGCGTGCTGCCGTCGGCGGGGTCGATCACCAGGAACGCGCCGCCCGAGCGGCTGACCGTGTAGTCGTCGACCGCCAGCGGTTCCGCGGTTCGGAGCCGGGCGCGGCCGATCTCGTTCAGCTGCAACGCTTCCGGGCTATCCACAGTGGACAGTTTCTGTTCGTCGAAGCGCGAGGACAGCTCCTCGACGAACGCCTGCACGGTGCGGGCGCCGTGCTTGATCAGTACGCGGGCACCGGGCTTGAGCGGCTTCTCCGACAGCCACGCCAGCGTCGCGTCGATCGCGTCGGTGGCGACCGGTGCCTCGGCGGCCGTGGCGATCACGTCGCCGCGCGAGATGTCGAGATTGTCGGCCAGCAGCAGCGTCACCGACTGCCCCGCGGCCGCCTCCTGGAGCGGGCCGTGGGCGGTGTCGATGCCCTCGACCGTGGTGCGCAGCCCGGCGGGCAGCACCACGATCTCGTCACCCGGGCGCACGGTGCCGGCCGCGACCTGGCCGGCGTAGCCCCGGTAGTCGGGGTGTTCCGGGGTGCGGGGGCGGATCACGTACTGCACCGGGAAGCGGAACGGTGCGTCGTGCGGGTCCGGCGCGACGGGCACCTCCTCCAGGTGCTCCAGCAGCGTCGGGCCGTCGTACCAGGGCGTCCGGTCCGAGCGGTCCACCACGTTGTCGCCGACCAGCGCCGACACCGGGATCGACAGCACCGAGCCCGTGGCGTAGCCGAGCGAGCTGGCGTGGTCGGTGAACTCCTTGGCGATGACCCGGAACGTCTCCTCGTCGTAGTCGACGAGGTCGATCTTGTTGACCGCCAGCACCAGGCGCGGCACGCCCAGCAGCGCCAGCACGGCCGCGTGCCGGCGAGTCTGCTCGACCACGCCGTTGCGCGCGTCGACCAGGAGCACCGCGAGCTGCGCGGTGGAGGCGCCGGTGACCGTGTTGCGGGTGTACTGCACGTGGCCGGGGGTGTCGGCGAGCACGAACGACCGCTTGGGCGTGGCGAAGTAGCGGTAGGCCACGTCGATCGTGATGCCCTGCTCGCGCTCCGACCGCAGCCCGTCCACCAGCAGCGACAGGTCCGGAGTGGACAGACCGCGGTCCACGCTCGCGCGGGTGACCGCGTCGAGCTGGTCGGCCAGCACCGACTTGGTGTCGTAGAGCAACCGGCCGACCAGAGTGGACTTACCGTCGTCCACGCTGCCGGCGGTGGCCAGCCTCAGAAGCGAACTCATGATCAGAAGTAGCCTTCCCGCTTGCGGTCTTCCATCGCGGCCTCGGAAAGCCGGTCGTCGGCGCGGGTCGCCCCGCGCTCGGTCAGCCGGCTCGCCAGCACCTCGGCGATGACCTCATCCACCGTGGTCGCGGTCGATTCGACGGCGCCGGTGCAGGAACCGTCACCGACCGTGCGATAGCGCACCGACAACTTCTGCACCTCCTCACCGTCACGCGGACCGCCCCAGGGACCCTCGGTCAACCACATGCCGTCGCGCCGGTACACCTCGCGCTGGTGGGCGTAGTAGATCGAGGGCAGCTCCACACCTTCGCGCGCGATGTAGTTCCACACATCGGCTTCGGTCCAGTTGGAGAGCGGGAACACGCGTACATGTTCCCCCGGACGGTGCCTTCCGTTGTAGAGGTTCCACAATTCGGGACGCTGCCGCCGCGGATCCCACTGACCGAACGCGTTGCGCAGGCTGAAGATGCGCTCCTTGGCCCGCGCGCGCTCCTCGTCGCGGCGGCCGCCGCCGAACACGGCGTCGAACTTGTGCTCGGTGATGCTGTCCAGCAAAGGCTGTGTCTGCAAGGGATTGCGGGTGCCGTCCGGACGCTCGGAGAGTCGCCCGTCGTCGATCCACTCCTGCACGTCGGCCACGATCAGCCGCAGCCCGTACTTCTCGGCGACGTGGTCGCGGAAGGCGATCACCTCGTCGAAGTTGTGCCCGGTGTCGACGTGCAGCAGCGGGAACGGCACCGGCGCCGGCCAGAAGGCCTTGATCGCCAGGTGCAGCAGGAGCGTCGAGTCCTTGCCGCCGGAGAACAGGATCACCGGCCGGTCGAACTCGCCCGCCACCTCACGGAAGATGTGGATGGCCTCGCTCTCCAGCGCCGCGAGGTTGTCGGTGGCCGGGTCGGTCGCGGAGGCTTCCAGAGTGGTCACGTGTCGTTCCTCTCTCAGCCGTGCAGGCCGCATTCGGTCTTCGCGTTTCCGGCCCAGCGGCCGCTGCGGGGGTCGGCACCGGGCGCGACCTTCGCGGTGCAGGGTGCGCACCCGATCGACAGGTAACCCTCGGACACCAGCGGGTTCTCGAGGATCCCGTGCTCGCTGATGTAGGCGTGGAACTCGTCGTCCGTCCACGGCGCGATCGGGTTGATCTTGACCAGGCCGTTGCGGTCGTCCCACTGCACGATCGGGGTGTTGGCGCGCGTCGGCGCGTCGACGCGGCGGACGCCGGTGACCCACGCCGAGTAGTTCGCCAGCGTCTTGCGCAGCGGGATCACCTTGCGCAGGTGGCAGCACTGGCCGGGGTCCCGGTCATGCAGCCTCGGGCCGTACTCGGCGTCCTGCTGCGCGACGGTCTGTTCCGCGGCGGCGTTGACGATGCGGACGTCCGGATACACCGTGGCGACGGCGTCGCGGGTACCGATCGTCTCGGCGAAGTGGTAACCGGTCTCCAGGAACAAGACGTCCACATCGGAGCGCACCTGGGTGGCCAGGTCGATGAGCACGGCATCCTGCATGTTGGAGGCAACGATCAGATCGTTGCCGAAGGTTCCCACGGCCCATTCCAGCGCTTCGATCGCACTCGCGTCGGCAAGTTCCGCGGAAGCCTTGTCCGCCAAGGCTTTCAGCTCTTCCCTACCGGTGACGGTGGTCATGCGGCCTCCTTGATGGACGCGGCGGGCCGCGGCTGTGTCGCCGCGTCGGCCAGGCATGGCGTTGATGATTCGGACCTGCAAGCAGTCCTCATGACGCTCCCTCGGGTAGCCGGATTCCCAGGAAATTCACAGTGAAGACTCGTCTGCAAGCAGAACAAAGCCACGCGTCCGCTTCTTCCGGGCGCAGATCTTCGTCACCACAGAAGGGGCAGTAAAAAGGCGTGGCTCGATCGCTCATGGGCGTCGTCGCTCCCCTCGTTCCCCGGTCCACGACGACGCCCATGAGGCGCAAACCGACCGTGTCGATCGGAGCGCCTCCTCCCTTCGGTCGTCGCCGCTCATCGCAGATCGCTCTCCTCCGCGCGCGCGACCCACTGCGCGAACCGCTCGCCCTCGGAACGCTGCTTGTGGTAGTTCCGCACGACCCGCTCCACGTAGGGAACCAGCTCGTCCGCGGTGACCTTGTGCCCGCGCAGCTTGCGGCCGAACCCGGTGTCCAGGCCGAGCCCACCGCCGAGGTGCACCTGGAAGCCCTCGACCTGGTTGCCCTCGTCGTCGGTGACGATCTGGCCCTTGAAGCCGATGTCCGCGGTCTGGATGCGGGCGCACGAGTTGGGGCAGCCGTTGATGTGCACCGTGACCGGGTTGTCCACATCGGACTGGATGTCGGCCAGGCGCTCCTCCAGCGCGCTGACCAGGTCGCGCGCGCGGGCCTTGGTCTCGACGATCGCGAGCTTGCAGAACTCGATGCCGGTGCAGGCCATCACGCCGCGCCGCCACGGCGACGGCTTGGTCGGCAGGCCGAGTTCGGCCAGCTCGGTCTGCAGCCCGGCCACCTCGGACTCGGGCACGTCCAGCACGACGAGCTTCTGCTGCGCCGTCAGCCGCACCCGGCCGGAACCGGTGCGCTCGGCGGCCTTGGCGACCGCGACCAGCGTCGAGCCGGAGACCCGGCCCGCGATCGGGGCCGCGCCGACGTAGAAGTTGCCGTCCTTCTGCCGGTGCACGCCCACGTGGTCGTGCTGCACCTCGGGGGCCACCGGCGCGGGGCCGTCGATCAGCTTGCGCTTGAGGTAGTTCGATTCGAGAACCTCACGGAATCTCTCCGCGCCCCAGTCCTTGACCAGGAACTTGATCCGCGCCCGGGAGCGCAGCCGCCGGTAGCCGTAGTCGCGGAAGACGGAGATGACGCCTTCCCACACGTCCGGCACCTCGTCGATCGGCACCCAGGCACCGAGGCGCTGCGCGATCATCGGGTTGGTGGACAGGCCACCGCCGACCTGCACGTCGAAGCCGGGGCCGTGCTCGGGGTGCACGACGCCGACGAACGCGACGTCGTGGATCTCGTGCGCCACGTCCTGCAGCCCGGTCACGGCGGTCTTGAACTTGCGCGGCAGGTTGGCGTACTCGGGTTTGCCGAGGTAGCGGCGCTTGATCTCGTCGATCGCCGGGGTGCCGTCGATGACCTCGTCCTCGGCGATGCCCGCGAGCGGCGACCCGAGGATCACGCGCGGGCTGTCACCGCACGCGGTCATCGTGGTCAGGCCGGCGCCTTCCAGCTTTTCCCAGATCGTGGGCATGTCCTCGATCCGGATCCAGTGGTACTGGACGTTCTGGCGGTCGCTGATGTCGGCGGTGTCGCGCGCGTAGGTCTCGGAGATCTCGCCGATCAGCGCGAGCTGTTCGGTGGTCAGGATGCCCCCGTCGATGCGGACCCGGAGCATGAAGTACTCGTCGTCCAGTTCTTCGGGCTCGAGCGTGGCGGTGCGGCCGCCGTCGATGCCGGGCTTGCGCTGGGTGTAGAGGCCGTACCAGCGGAAACGGCCGCGCAGGTCCCCTGGGTCGATCGAGTCGAAGCCGCCCGCGGCGTAGATGTTCTCGATGCGGCTGCGCGCGTTGAGCGGGTGGTCGTCCTTCTTGGAGCGCTCGTTGGGGTTGAGCGGCTCGCGGTAGCCCAGCGCCCACTGACCCTCGCCGCGCCGTTGCTTGGCGCGCGGGGCGCGGGCGGTCGAGGTGTCGCGCGTCGGCGGAGCCATGGGGTGTCCTCCGGGAGTCGGAGGGCGTCGGCGCGCAGTGATCCCCTGGTCACGGCGGTGGTGAGGGGAGGTGGTTCGCGCGTCCGGCGCCCGCGGGGTGAGTGGTGGCGGCGTCAGTAGGACACGCGGCAGAGCGCGCTGGCGACACGCCGGAGATCGACGTGGCGGCGAGCCACGAGGAGGACACCGGCATAAGTCACCACATCAGCGTGCCACGCGCCCACAATGTGGTCCAGCTCCGTTCACGTGCTGGGACGAGCATCACCCTCCTCGCCGCAGCGGGTTACGGCAGGTGGGGGACAATCGTGGGGTGTTTGGCGTCTACGTGCACGTGCCGTTCTGCGCGACCCGGTGCGGCTACTGCGACTTCAACACCTACACGGCCGGCGAGCTGGGCTCGGCCGCGTCGCCGCGGTCGTGGCTGGAGGCGCTGAAGCGGGAGCTCGAGCTGGGGGTGCGGCGGATCGGGCAGCGGCCGGCCGAGACGGTGTTCGTCGGCGGCGGCACCCCGTCGCTGCTCGGTGCCGAGGGGCTGGCGTCGGTGCTCGACGCGGTGCGCGGCTCGTTCGGGCTGGCGCCCGGCGCCGAGGTGACCACGGAGTCCAACCCGGAATCGACCTCGCCGGAGTTCTTCGCGGGCATCCGCGACGCCGGGTACACGCGGGTGTCGCTGGGCATGCAGTCCGCGGCGCGGCATGTGCTGGCGGTGCTGGACCGCACGCACACGCCCGGCCGCCCGGTCGCCGCGGCGCGGGAGGCGCGGGCGGCGGGCTTCGAGCATGTGAACCTGGACGTCATCTACGGCACGCCGGGCGAGCGGGTCGAGGATCTGCGCGCGTCACTGGACGCGGTGCTGGAGGCCGGGGTGGACCACGTGTCGGCGTACTCGCTGATCGTCGAGGACGGGACCGCGCTGGCCCGCCAGGTGCGGCGCGGCGAGCTGCCGGCGCCCGACGAGGACGTGCTCGCGGCGTACTACGAGCTGATCGACTCGCGGCTCTCGGAAGCCGGGCTGACCTGGTACGAGGTGTCGAACTGGGCCGCATCGGACGAGGCGCGGTGCCGGCACAACCTGGGCTACTGGCGCGGCGGGGACTGGTGGGGCGCCGGGCCGGGCGCGCACTCGCACGTCGGCGGTGTGCGCTGGTGGAACGTGAAGCACCCGGCTCGGTACGCGTCGCTGCTGAGCGCGGGGGAGTCGCCGGAGCACGGGCGGGAGGTGCTCACCGCCGACGACGTCCATCTCGAGCGGATCATGCTGGAGCTGCGGCTCGCGGAGGGCCTGCCGCTGGACGCACTGGACACCGACGGCACCCGCGAGGCGTCGACAGCGGCGACGGAGGGTCTGCTGGATCTCGCGGCCCTGCGCGGCGGCCGCGCCGTGCTCACCGACCGCGGCCGGCTGCTGGCGGACGCCGTGGTGCGCCGCTTGGCAGGGTGAACTGCTAGCTCCAGATGGTCACGTAGACCGGGGGGCGGAAGCGGGACGGCGGGACACCGGCGCCCGGGGAGCGCATCACCTGCATCGCCGCCGGGGTGCTGAGGAAGTGCCGTAGCGACGCCGCAGCGGGGGACAGACGGTCGCGCGCGAGGGTCGTCAGGTGCCAGCACACGATGACCGGTGTCGCGGGAGTGGGCACCACGAGCAGTTCCTTGCGCCGCAGCTGGGGCGCCGCCAGGTGCTCGATCCCGACCGACACGCCGGTGCCGCTCGCCGCGGCCGACCAGGCCGCCGTCTGGTTCGCGAAGACCCGGATGGCCGAGTCGGGGACGCCGAGGCGGGCCAGCAGCCGTGCGGTGTCGCTGCCGGGATCGGCGCCCGACGGGCCGACGAGCCACTGCCACGACGACGGAGGGCCGCGGTGCTGCGCGCGCGGCGAGGCGAGCGCGACGAGACCGCACCGGAACACCGGCGTGCTGTCCAGGCCGCCGTCCAGCCGCGGCCCGAGCGCGGCGTCGGCGAGCCGGTTGCTCACCAGCACCGGCATCTCGGCGGTCTGCGCCAGCCCGGCGGAGGCGTCGACGGACTTCCCGGACCGCGCCGCGAACGCCTCCAGCAACGGGTTCGCCACGAACTCCGCCAGCGTGCTCGTGACCGCGACCTGCAACCGCTCCGCGAGCCCTTTCGCCTCGCGCACCGCCGCGTCGGCGTCGGCGCCGAGCGCCACCATCTGCGACGCGATCGGCAGCAGCCGGCTCCCGCCGGGCGTGAGCGTCATCCCGCCGGCGGTGCGCACGATCAGCTTGTCGCCGTGGTGCTGCCGCAGGGCCGCGAGCGCCTGCGACACCGCCGGCTCGCTCACCCCGAGGGTGCGCGCGGCGCCGGTCACCGAGCCGAGGCGCGCCACCAGCACGAACGCGCTCAGCTGACCGAGGGTCATGCACCGAGCGTAATCCGGACGCCGTCGCGGATCAGCCGCCATAACCGAACACTTATGCGCCCGTTGCCCTGCCGCTGGCGCCGTCGCACGCTGCCCACCATGCAGGTGCCCGCACAGTTCCAGTACGAGAAGGCCACGAGCGTCGAGCACGCGCTTTCGCTGCTCGGCAAGTACGGGCCGGAGAGCCGGCTCGTCGCCGGTGGCCACAGCCTGATCCCGATGATGAAGCTGCGGCTCGCGCAGCCGCTCGCGCTCATCGACATCAACGAGATCGACGAGCTGGCCCGCATCAGCGTCGAGGAGCACCTGTTGTGCATCGGTGCGCTGGTCCGGCACGCTGACCTGCTCGCCTCCGCGGTGGTCGGCGAGCACTTCCCCATCTTCCACGACGCCGAACGCGTCATCGCCGATCCGGTCGTGCGCAACCGCGGCACCATCGGGGGATCGCTGTGTCAGGCCGATCCGTCCGAGGACCTGTCCGCGGCGTTCGCGGCCGTCCGCGCGGATGCGGTGATCCAGGGCGGAGACGGGCAGCGGATCGTGCCCATCCGGGAGTTCTTCACCGGCCCCTACGAAACCGCGGTGGGCGGTGACGAAATGCTCGTGCAGGTGCGCGTCCCCATCCGTTCTTCGGCGTCGGCCTACGAGAAGGTCGAGCGGCGGGCGGGAGACTGGGCCGTCGCGGCGGTCGGGGCGGAACTCCGGCTGGAGGGCGACACCGTCGCCGAGGCCGGCATCGGCCTGACTGCCCTGGGCGCGCCCCACTTCCACGCGCCGGAGGCCGAGGAGTTCCTCACCGGCGGTGCGGCGACCGACGACCGGTTCGCCCGTGCCGGTGAGATCGCCGCGCGGCACTGCGATCCGGTTGCGGACCAGCGCGGGCCGGTCGACTACAAGCGGCATCTCGCCGCGACGCTCACCACTCGCGCGCTGCGGCGGGCGAAGGGGCGGTGGCACGGCCACCGGAACGGGGGCAGCTGAGATGGAAATCAACGTCACGGTCAACGGCCAGTCCTACCAGCGCGACGTCGAACCCCGCCTGCTCCTGGTGCATTTCCTGCGCGACGAGCTGGGGCTGACCGGCACGCACTGGGGCTGCGACACGTCGAACTGCGGAACCTGCGTGGTGTGGCTGGATCACGTGCCGGTCAAGTCGTGCACAGTGCTCGCCGTGATGGCGGACGGGCATCGCGTCCGCACCGTCGAGGGCCTGGCCGACGCGGCCGGGCTGGACGCCGTGCAGCAGGGGTTCATGGAGTGTCACGGGCTCCAATGTGGATTCTGCACGCCGGGCATGATGATGACCGCGCGGTGGCTCATCGACCACCAGCCTGCACCGTCCGAAGAGGACATTCGTGAGGCGATCTCCGGGCAGCTGTGCCGCTGCACCGGGTACGAGAACATCGTGCGCGCGGTGCAATGGGCCGCCGAGCACGACACCGGACACGGTGTGGAGCCGATCGTCGAGGAGACTCCGACGGAGGTGCAGGCATGAGGACTGCTTGCAGGTCCGAATCATCGGTGCCATGCCTGGCCGACGTGGCAACACAGCCGCGGCTTGCCGCGTCGATGAAGGAGGCTGCATGACACCCACCGAGACTCCGATGGGCTACGGCCGGATGCACCGCAAGGAGGATCCCCGGTTCATCCGCGGCCACGGCACCTATGTCGACGACATCACGTTGCCCGGGATGCTGTACGGGGCGGTGCTGCGCAGCCCGTACGCGCACGCGCGGATCGTGTCGGTCGACACCAGCGCGGCCGAGGCGCACCCCAAGGTGCGGGCCGTCCTCACCGGGCAGACGCTCGAAGGGCTCGGCCTCGCGTGGATGCCGACGCTGTCCCAGGACGTGCAGGCCGTGCTCGCCACGGACAAGGTGCGCTTCCAGGGCCAGGAGGTCGCGTTCGTCGTCGCGGAGGACCGCTATTCGGCGCGCGACGCGCTGGAGTTGATCGACGTCTCCTACGAGCCGCTCGCGCCGGTCATCGACGCACGGCGGGCTCTGGACGAGGGTGCGCCGGTGATCCGCGACGACGTCGAAGGCCGCACGGACAACCACATCTTCGACTGGGAATCCGGCGACGGGGCCCGCGCCGACGAGGTGTTCGCGGGCGCCGAGGTCGTCACCGTGCAGGACATCCTGTACCCGCGCGTGCACCCGGCGCCGATGGAGACCTGCGGCGCGGTCGCGGACATGGACCCGATCACCGGCAAGCTGACCGTCTACACCACCTCGCAGGCGCCGCACGCGCACCGCACCGTGTACGCGCTGGTCGCGGGCCTGCCGGAGCACAAGATCAGGATCGTGTCGCCGGACCTCGGCGGCGGGTTCGGCAACAAGGTCGGCATCTATCCCGGCTACGTGTGCGCCGTCGTGGGCTCGATCGTCACCGGCAAACCGGTGAAGTGGATGGAGGACCGGTCGGAGAACCTGATGAGCACGTCCTTCGCCCGCGACTACCACATGCACGGCGAGATCGCGTCCACAAAGGACGGTAAGATCCTCGGTATCCGGGTGAACGTGATCGCGGACCACGGCGCCTTCAACGGCACCGCGCAGCCGACGAAGTTCCCGGCCGGGTTCTTCAGCGTCTTCACCGGTTCCTACGACATCGAGGCCGCGCACTGCACCGTCACCGGCGTCTACACCAACAAGGCACCCGGTGGCGTCGCCTACGCGTGCTCGTTCCGGATCACCGAGGCCGTGTACTTCGTCGAGCGGCTGGTGGACGTGCTGGCCTACGACCTCGACCTGGACCCGGCGGAGCTGCGCATGCGCAACCTGCTACGGCCCGAGCAGTTCCCGTACCGGAGCAAGACGGGCTGGGAGTACGACTCCGGCGACTACCCGCGCGCGCTGCGGCTGGCGCTGGAAATGGTGCGGTACGACGAGTTGCGCGCGGAGCAGAAGCGGCGGCGCGACTCCGGCGATCCGAACCTGATGGGGATCGGGGTGGCGTTCTTCACCGAGGCCGTCGGTGCCGGCCCGCGCAAGCACATGGACATCCTCGGTCTCGGCATGGCCGACGGGGCGGAGCTGCGGGTGCACCCGACGGGCAAGGCCGTGCTGCGGCTGTCCTGCCAGTCGCAGGGGCAGGGGCACGAGACGACGTTCGCGCAGATCGTCGCCGAAGAGCTGGGCATCTCGCCGGACGACATCGACGTCGTGCACGGCGACACCGACCAGACCCCGTTCGGCCTCGGTACCTATGGTTCCCGCTCGACGCCGGTGTCGGGGGCGGCCACCGCGGTGGTGGCGCGCCGGGTGCGGGAGAAGGCGCGGATCGTCGCGTCGGCGATGCTGGAGGTGAGCCCGGACGACCTGGCATGGGAGAAGGGCCGCTGGTTCGTCGCCGGCGATCCCGAGGCCGGAAAGTCCATCCAGGACATCGCGATGGCCGCGCACTCCAGCCTCGAGCTGCCCGAGGGCGTGGAGGGTCACCTCGACGCGTCCTGTGTGTACAACCCGCCGAACCTGACTTTCCCGTTCGGGGCCTACATCTGCGTGGTGGACGTGGATTCCGGCACCGGCCAGGTGAAGGTGCGCGACTTCGTGGCCGTGGACGACTGCGGGGTGCGGATCAACCCGATGATCGTCGAGGGCCAGGTGCACGGAGGGCTCGCCGATGGTATCGGGATGGCGTTGATGCAGGTGATGGCGTTCGACGAGGACGGAAACCACCTCGGCGGGTCCTTTATGGACTACCTGCTGCCCACGTCGCTGGAGTGCCCGTCGTGGCGGCTCGGTGAGACGGTGACACCGTCGCCGCATCACCCGATCGGGGCCAAGGGCATCGGCGAATCGGCGACGGTCGGGTCGCCGGCGGCGGTGGTCAACGCGGTGCTGGACGCGCTCAAACCGTATGGTGTGCGGCACGCGGACATGCCGCTCACGCCGGCCGCGGTCTGGCGGGCGATGCAGGGGAGTCCACTTCGGACGGATCTGGCGATCACCTGATGGCCACCCGGGAACTGCTCGCGCAGGCGGAGGAGTTGCGGGCCAGGCGCAGACCGTTCGTGCTCGCGACGGTCGTCCGTGTCCAGCGCCCCACCAGCGCGAAGCCGGGCGACTGCGCGCTGGTGCTCCCGGACGGCACGATCGAAGGTTTCGTCGGGGGCGGGTGCGCGGAGTCGACGGTGCGGTTGCAGGGAGTCCGGCTGCTCGGCACCGGGCGGTCCACGCTGCTGCGGATCACGCCGGAAGCCGGGCAGGAGCGGGTCGAGGAGGGTGTGGTGACGGTCGGCAACCCGTGTCTGTCCGGCGGCACGCTCGAGATCTTCCTGGAGGCGCAGCTGCCGCCGGCGCTGGTCGTCGTGTTCGGCGACGCGCCGGTGGCCCGCGCGCTCGTCTCGACCGGGCGCGCGCTCGGCTACGACGTCCGTGCCGGCGGGGCGATCCCCGACGATGCCGACGCGGTGATCGTCGCCTCGCACGGCCGCGATGAGGACAAGCAGCTGCGCGAGGCGGTGGCCGCCGGGATCGGCTACATCGGACTGATCGCGAGCCGTCGCCGTGGCCGCGCGGTGCTGGCCACCCTGGACATCGACCGCGGGCGCGTGCATACCCCGGCCGGCCTGGACATCGGTGCCCGCACCCCGGCGGAGATCGCGGTCTCGGTGTACGCGGAGATCATCGCCGCCCGGCCGCGCGGCACCACGCCGGAACCGGCGGCCGTCCCGGAACCGGCCGAGGCGCTGGATCCGGTGTGCGGGATGACCGTCGCGATCACGAAGGACACCCCGCAGTTCTCGCATGCGGGGCGGCCGTACTACTTCTGCGGCCCCGGCTGCCGCCAGGCTTTCGCCGACGAGCCCGAGCGGTACGTCGATGCCTGAAACCGTCAAAGCGCTTTCCCAGGACCTGGAGAAGGCGGGGTACCTCACCGACGAAGCGCTGGCGACGGCGCTGTTCCTCGCCGTGCGCATGACCCAGCCGATCCTGCTCGAAGGCGAGCCCGGCGTCGGCAAGACGGAGGCGGCGAAAGCGCTTGCGCGGGCGCTGGACACGAAACTGATCCGGTTGCAGTGCTACGAGGGACTTTCGTCGGCCGACGCGTTGTACGAGTGGAACTATCCGCGCCAGCTGCTCGGTATCCGGCTCGCCGAGGCACGCGGGGAGGCCCCCGCCGAGGCGGACCTGTTCAGCGACGACTACCTGCTCGCGCGGCCGCTGCTGGCCGCGATCGAGCATCCCGGGCCGCGGCCGGCGGTGCTGCTGATCGACGAGGTGGACCGCGCGGACGACGAGTTCGAGGCGTTCTTGCTGGAACTGCTCGCCGAAGCGGCCGTCACGATTCCCGAGCTCGGCACGCGGCGCGCCACGGTGCCGCCGATCGCCGTGCTCACCTCGAACCGCACGCGGGAGCTGCACGACGCGCTCAAGCGCCGGTGCCTGTACCAGTGGATCGGGCATCCCGATGTCGACCGGGTCGCCGCGATCATCCGGCTGCGCGTGCCCGGGGTGCCTGACTGGCTCGCCCCGCGGGTGGCGCGGTCCGTGCGGACTCTGCGCGGGCTCGAGCTGTACAAGCCGCCCGGCGTCGCGGAGGCGATCAACTGGGCCGCCGCGCTCCACGTGCTGGGCGTCGAGGCGCTGGACGAGCCGGCGATCCGGCACACGATGAGCGCGGTGCTCAAGTACGAGGAGGACCGGCAGGCGGCCGAGGCCGCGCTCGCGGAGGTCGCCGGTGACGGCTGACCTGGCGGCGCTGTCGGCCCGGTTCTGCGCGGCGTTGCGGGCGCAGGGCGTGCCGGTCGGCGCAGACCGCGCGGCGCGCTTCGCCGAGGCGATCCTGGTGATCTCGCCGCGGCGCACCGAGGAGCTGTACTGGTGTGCGCTGGCGACGCTGGTGTCCACACCGGACGAGATCGCCATCCTGCGCCGCGTGTTCGACGCGGTCTTCGAAGAACGTCCCGAACCGGCCGACTTCCGCGGTGACCGTCCACAAGAGACGATCACGGCCGGCGTATTCACCCCGTCGGGCACGCGTGCCTCGCGGGAGATGCGCTCGGCGCTGGCGGGCAGCGCGGCGGAACGGCTGGCGTCGCGGGACTTCGGCGACCTCGATCCCGACGAACTGGCCGTCTTGCGGGCGGCGATGAGCCGGTTCCACCTGGTTACCCCGATGCGGCGGACCCGGCGCAAACGCCCCGCGGCCGGGGGCCGGCGCGTCGACCTGCGCGAGACCCTGCGTCACGCGCGACGCAGCGGTGGCGAACCCGCCGTGCTCCGCCGCTGGACGCCGCGGGAGAAGCGCCGGAAACTCGTGGTGCTGTGCGACATCTCGGGGTCGATGGAGGCGCACGCGCGCGCCATGCTGCAACTGCTCGTGTGCGCGGCGGGCGGTGCGCACGCGGAGGTGTTCACGTTCGCCACGCGGCTGACCCGGCTCACGCGCGCGCTCGCCGCGAACCCGGCGGAGGCCATGCGGCGCGCGGGCAGGCAGGCGCCGGACTGGTCGAGCGGTACCCGGATCGGCGCGAGCCTGCGCGAGTTCCTGGACCGCCACGGGGCCCGCGGTATGGCGCGCGGCGCGGTCGTGGTGATCATCTCGGACGGCTGGGAAACCGGCCCGCCGGACGATCTGCGCCGGCAGATGGCGCGACTGTCGCTGCTGGCGTACCGGATCGTGTGGGTGAACCCGCGCACGGCCCGAGCCGGATACCGCCCGGCGGTCGGCGGGATGGCGGCGGCCTGGCCATACTGCGATTCCGTCGTCGGCGCGCACCGCCTGGACGCGATCGGCGAACTGCTCGACGCGATCTCCTAGGGCGGGCCCGGCCCCGGATCCGGGGCGCACGCCGGTGCTGTGCGCGCGGCGTGGGCGGTGCCGGTTACGCTGATCGGCGTCTGCGAGCAGCCTCAATTTTAGGGTAGCCTAAGTCTTGGGGGTATCCGGGACGAAGGAGAAAACGCCGATGGCAGAGCGGACCAGCAGGCCGGTCGCGCGGCTCGAAGTGTTGCGCACACAGCAGTTGACCCCGCACCTGATCCGCGTCGTCGCCGGCGGCGAGGGCCTGGCCGCATTTCAGCCCAACGAGTTCACCGACGCCTACGTCAAGGTGCTGTTCCCGGTGCCGGGCGTGGCCTACCCGGAGCCGTTCGACGTGGGCCGGATCCGGGCGGAGTTCCCCCGCGAGCAGTGGCCGGCGCAGCGCAGCTACACCGTGCGGGCCTACGACGGCGACGAGCTGACGATCGACTTCGTGCACCACGGCGACGAGGGGCTCGCGGGTCCGTGGGCGCGGGCGGCGAAGCCCGGCGACCCACTGCTGCTGGCGGGGCCCGGTGGGGCGTACGCGCCGCGCGAAGACGCGGACTGGCACCTGCTGGTCGGTGACGAGGCCGCACTGCCCGCCATCGCCGTGTCGCTGGAAACCCTGCCGTCCACCGCGCTCGCGCACGTGTTCGTCGAGGTCGCCGACGCGAGCGAGGAGCAGCCGCTGGACACCAAGGCCGACGCGCGGATCCGGTGGGTGCATCGCTGCGCCGGCGGGGACCTCGTCGCCGCGGTGCGGTCGCTGGAGTTCCCGGCCGGGACGGTGCAGGCGTTCGTGCACGGCGAGGCCGGGTTCGTCCGGGAGTTGCGGCGCCACCTGCTCGACGAGCGGGGTGTGCGCAAGGACCTGCTGTCGATCTCGGGGTACTGGCGGCGCGGCCGGACCGACGAGGAATGGCGCGTCGAGAAGGCCGCCGAGCGCACCGGTTGACGTGCCCGCCGTCGCCCGCCACAGTGCGGGTATGGCGCTCAAGGTGGAGACCGAGCCCGCGGAAGCCGGCTTCGACACCGATCGGCTCAGCCGGATCGACCGGCATTTCGCCCGGTATGTCGATAACGGATGGCTGCCGGGCTGGCAGATCGTGCTCAGCAGGCACGGGCAGGTCGTGCATTCCTCGTGCTACGGGCATCGCGACATCGAGGCCGGCCTGCCGGTCGAACACGACACGCGGTGGCGCATCTTCTCGATGACCAAACCGATCACCACGGTCGCGGCGATGATGCTCTTCGAGGAGGGCGCGTTCGACCTGACCGACCCGATTTCCCGGTGGCTGCGCGAGTTCTCCGACCCGCGCGTGTACGCCAAGGGTTCGGCGCTGCGGCCGGCGACGGAACCCGCCACCGAACCGATCCGCGTCTGGCACCTGCTCACGCACACATCCGGGCTCACCTACGGGTTCCATCATGCGCACCCGGTGGACGCGATGTACCGCGCCCAGGGCTTCGAATGGGGTACCCCACCTGGGTATGACCTGGCGGCGTGCGTCGGGAAGTGGGCCGCGCTGCCGCTGGCGTTCCAGCCGGGCACCGAGTGGAACTACTCGGTGTCCACCGACGTCCTGGGCCGGCTCGTGGAGGTCGTGTCGGGGCAGTCGCTGGACGCGTTCTTCCAGGAGCGGATCTTCGGCCCGCTGGAGATGTTCGAGACGTCGTTCGGCGTCGACGACGACCGGCTCGGCCCGCTGTACATCCCGGAGCCGGGTACCCGCAAGGCCGTGCGGAACGACGCGTTCAGCAAGGTCGGCCGCGGCCGGCCGACGTTCCTGTCGGGCGGTGGCGGCCTGGTCTCGACGGCATGGGACTACCACCGGTTCACGCAGTTCCTGCTGCGCAGGGGGGAACTGGACGGGGTGCGGCTGCTGAGCCCGCGGACGGTGGACCTGATGACGGCCAACCACCTGCCGGGCGATGTGGACCTGGAAGCCTACGGACGCCCCCTGTACGCGGAAATGCCCTTCGACGGCTTCGGTTTCGGGCTCGGGTTCTCGGTCCTGATCGACCCGGTCAAGGCGAAAACCCTGTCCAGCAAGGGCGAGTACGCCTGGGGCGGCGCGGCGTCGACGGCGTTCTGGGTCGACCCGGTGGAGCGGCTGACGGCGATGTTCTTGACCCAGCTCCTGCCGAGCAGCACCCACCCCATCCGGCAGCGCCTGCGCCAGCTCGTTTACCAAGCCCTCGTCACGTGAGCGCCTGGCCGTCAGGGAGCCAGCGCGCTCAGTTTCCGGATGATGTCGCCGTAGGCGGCGAGGGTCCGTTCGCGCTCGTCGTGCATCAGGTACAGCGCGAACTGGTCCACGCCCAGCTCCGCCAGTTCCTGCAGGCGCGCCACGTGCGCGGCCGCCGGGCCCACGAGACAGAACCGGTCCACGATCTCGTCCGGCACGAAATCCGCGGACGGGTTGCCCGCGCGGCCGTGGTGGGCGTAGTCGTAGCCCTCGCGCCCGCGGATGTAGTCCGTCAGCTCGTGCGGAACCGGGCCCGAATCGCCATACCGCGCGACGAGATCCGCTACGTGGTTGCCGACCATGCCACCGAACCAGCGCAGTTGCTCCCGCTGGTGCGCCACGTCCTCCCCGACATACGCGGGCGCGGCCACGCAGATCGTGATCCCGCCCGGATCGCGGCCCGCCACCCGGGCCGCTTCCTGGACCGCCCCGATCGTCCACCGCGCGATGGCGGGGTCGGCGCACTGCAGGATGAAACCGTCGGCCTGCTCGCCGGCCAGCTTCAGCGCTTTCGGGCCGTAGCCGGCCATCCAGATCTCCAGCCGCCCGTTGCGCACCCACGGAATCCGCACTGCCTTGTCGCCGTAGGAGACCTCGCGGCCCTCGGCGAGTTCCTTGATGACGTGCATCGACTCCTGGAGTGTGGCCAGAGTGGACGGTGGCTTGCCGATCATCCGGTGCGCCGAGTCGCCACGGCCGATGCCGCACACCGTCCGGTTTCCGAACATGTCGTTGAGCGTCGCGAACAACGACGCCGTCACCGACCAGTCGCGGGTTCCCGGGTTCGTCACCATCGGCCCGACGATCATCGACGACGTCGCCGACAGGATCTGCGAGTAGATCACGAACGGCTCCTGCCACAGCACGACCGAGTCGAACGTCCAGCCGTAGCGGAATCCCTTGTCCTCGGCCGCTTTCATCAGGCGCACGACGTCCCAGGCGGGCGGATCGGTCTGCAGCACCACACCGAAATCCATCACAGACCCCTTCAGTTCAGGTACTGGCACCGGTCGCGCGCCAGGAACCGCCCGCGCCCGGGCGCGCCGCCGAAGCCAGCCGGGGACACCACGACCCGCCCGCGCGAGAGCACCGTCTCCACCTTGCCGGTGATCTGGAACCCTTCATAGGCGGAGTAGTCCACCGCCATGTGGTGCGTTTCCGCGGACAGCGTCCGTTTCGCCGTCGGGTCGTAGATCACGATGTCGGCGTCCGAACCCGGCGCGAGCACTCCCTTGCGCGGGTACAGCCCGAACATCCGCGCCGGCGTCGTCGCACACGCCTCCACCCAGCGCGCCAGCGAGATCTCGCCCGCCACGACGCCCTGGTGCAGCAGGTCCATCCGGTGCTCCACACCCGGCATCCCGTTCGGGATCTTCGAGAAGTCGCCCCGCCCCAGCTCCTTCTGCTCTTTGAAGCAGAACGGGCAATGGTCCGTCGACACCACCGACAGATCGTTCGTGCGCAGCCCGCGCCACAGGTCCGCCTGGTGCCGTTTCTCCCGCAGCGGGGGAGAGGCCACGTACTTCGCGCCCTCGAAACCGGGCCGATCCAGGTCCTCAATGGACAGATAAAGGTACTGCGGGCACGTCTCCGCGAACACGTTCTGGCCCTCGTTTCGCGCCTGCGCCACCGCGGAAAGCGCTTCCGCGGCCGACAGGTGCACGATGTACAGCGGCGAGCCCGTCACGCGGGCCAGCGTGATCGCCCGTGACGTCGCCTCACCCTCTAAAGCGGACGGGCGCGTGTACCCGTGCTGCACCGGATCGGTCCGGCCGGCCGCCAACGCCTGCGCCACCAGCTGGTCGATCGCGATGCCGTTCTCGGCGTGCATCATGATCGTCGATCCGGTCTCGGTGGCCTTCTGCATGGCGCGCAGGATGTCGCCGTCGGTCGAGTAGAACACGCCCGGGTAGGCCATGAACATCTTGAAGCTGGATACCCCGGCGTCGACGCAGGTCGCCATCTCCTTGAGCGTCGAGTCGTGCACGTCGGAGACGATCATGTGGAACCCGTAGTCGATCGCGCAGTTCCCGTCGGCCTTCTCGTGCCACTTGTCCAAAGTGGATCCGAGCGAAGTTCCCTTGGCCTGCACGGCGAAGTCGATGATCGTCGTGGTGCCGCCCCAGGCCGCGGCCGTCGTTCCGGTGGAGAACGTGTCGGCGGAGAAGGTGCCGCCGAAGGGCATCTCCATGTGCGTATGGACGTCGATCCCGCCCGGCAGCACGTATCTTCCGCGCGCGTCGAGCACGGTGTCGGCCGAGTCGAACAACCCGGGCGCGGCGACGGCGGCGATCTTCTCGTCCTCCACCAGCACGTCCGCGAGGCCGCCACCGGTGCTGGACAGGACCGTCCCGCCCTTGATCAACGTGCGCATCACGGGTTCACAATCGTCTCGTAGGAGTCGGGGCGGCGGTCCCGGTAGAACTGCCACAGGTTCCGCACTTCGGCGATCCTGTCCATGTCCAGGTCGCGCACCACGACCTCGTCGGCGGTATCCGACGCGGCGTCGCCGACGAGTTGGCCGCGCGGGTCCACAAAGTACGTCTGACCGTAGAAGTCGTTGTCGCCCAACGGTTCCACGCCGACCCGGTTGATCGCGCCGACGTAAAACTCGTTGGCCACGGCGGCGGCGGGCTGCTCGAGCCGCCACAAGTACTGCGACAGACCGCGGCTGGTGGCCGACGGGTTGAACACGATCGTCGCCCCCGCCAGCCCGAGCGCGCGCCAGCCCTCCGGGAAGTGCCGGTCGTAGCAGATGTACACGCCGAGCCGGCCCACCGCCGTGTCGAACACGGGATAGCCCAGGTTCCCCGGCCGGAAGTAGAACTTCTCCCAGAAGCCCTTCACCTGCGGGATGTGGTTCTTGCGGTACTTGCCCAGATACGCACCGTCCGCGTCGATCACCGCCGCGGTGTTGTAGTAGACGCCCGGATGTTCCTGCTCGTACATCGGCGCGACGATGACGATCCCGTGCCGCTGGGCCACCTCCCGCAGGAGCTCCGTGGTGGGCCCGTCGGGGATGCCCTCGGTGCAGGAGTAGTAGTCGGCGTCCTGCACCTGGCAGAAGTACGGGCCGTAGAACAACTCCTGCAGGCACACCACCTGCGCGCCCTGCGACGCGGCACGGCCGATCGCCTCGACCGCGCCCGCGATCATCGAGTCCTTCTCACCCGTCCACCGCTGCTGTACCAAGGCCGCCCTGACCAGGTTGCTCATGGGTTTGCTCCACTCTTTCGGCTGCGTGACCGAGCAGGGCCGGCGCGGGGGCGGCCAGATCCACCCGGGTCGTCGGGGTGCGTGAGCTGCGAGGACGCCATGGTGAAATCGTGCTCGCCGTGCGCGGGCCGCGGGCATTGGCAGAGTGTTCACCTTTGCCGGCGTCGAAACGCATTCTGTCGATTGCGCGCGGCGTCGTGATCGGGTGGGATCTTTCCGGAACCGGACCCGGACGGCGCCCGAATTGATCTAGGGTGTCCAGTCGTGACCGATGTCCTCAAGCCCGAGCCGGCTCGTGATCCTCTTGTCGCCGCGCTGCGCGGCCGCCTGCCGGACCTCGTGCACAGTGTGCTGAACACCCCCACGGTCGTCGCCGAAATTCAGCGCGAAGTGCCCGTTGCGGACCAGGACCGAGTGCGCGGCGAGCTCGCCGCGCAGGCCCTCGCGGACAGCGACGAGATCCTGCGGGCCACCAATCCCAAGATCACCGCACTCCGGCTCGCCCGGGACGCGCTCACCGTTCTCGAATGCCCGGACGCCGGCCCCGCCGAGCATCGGCCGAGCCCGCGCGACCGGGCCGGGAACGCGGCCTTCGGTTTCGTCCTGTGGCTGGGCATGGCCTACCCGATCCTGTTCTGGCAGCTCAAGCAGACACCGCTGAGCGGCTTCGCGAGGTTCGCCGCGTTCGCGGGAACCGTGCTCGCATTGCTGTGCTCGCTGGCGTTCGCGGTGAAGATCGCCCGGTGGGCGGGCAGGCGGTTCACCGGCCGCGGCGCGCTCGACGGTGCGGGGTGGCTCATCGTCACCGCGCTCGTCGCCACCTACCTGGTGCTGCTGTGGCGGTTGTGGCGCTCGTCGGTCGACGCGATGGGGTGGCTGCTGTCCCTGCTGGTCTGGGGCGTGCCCGCGCTCGGCGTGGGGTTCGTGGTGAGCGTCGTGCTCCAGGTCACCGCCACGCCGCTCAAGGACGAGCAGCCGGGACAGCGCGTTCCGCGTGAGGTCTACCTGCGCGGGTTCGCGGCCGCGGGGGTAGCAGGGCTGCTGTCCTGGCTGTTGCTGGCCGGGATCGTGCGGTTGCCGTGGCCCGAATGGGCGACATGGCTGACCGCGCACGCCGTGTCGCTGCTGGTGCTTCTGCTCGCCGTCCCGGCGGCGCTCAGCCCCGGCCTGGTGCCCGCGCGCCTGTCGCAGGACCCCGACCGCCGTGGCAGCGCGATGTGGCTTCGCCGCGTCGATCAGGCCCGCGACGCCGTGGACTCGGCGGACAAGGACTGGCTGACAGCCGCGACCGACACGGCGATTTCGGTCGTCTCGCGGCATCTCGGCGAGGTCGTGAACCCGGCCTTCAGCACCACACTGCCCAGGACGGACCGGGCCGGCCTCGGGCTGATGCGCGCGGGCGACCGGGTGTTCGAGACCGCGGCGTTCACCCGCCTGCGTTCGCTGACCGACGGGATCAGCGGCGGCGCCATCGGAATCGCCGGACCGCGCGGCTGCGGCAAGTCGACCCTGCTCGACGCGTACCGGGCTGGCAAGTTCCTCGGCCCCGGCCGGCAGCACATCGCGCTGCTGGAAAGCGTGCCCGTCCGCTACGACGCACGGGAGTTCGTGCTGCATCTGTTCTCCCGTTGCTGCAGCGAGGTCATCAGGTTCTGCGACGAGCGCGTCACGGACAAGGCCAGCCGCTGGCCGGCCCGGCTCGCGTGGGCGCGCGCCGCGGTGCCGCCGCTGCTCGTCGTCGCGCTGTGGGTGCTGATCGGGTACCTCGGGTCCACCGCCATCAGCGGGCCGAAGCCCGATCTCGCCACCTGGCTCACGACGGTGTGGTGGCCGGTCGTGGCCGTGCTCGGCGCCGCCAGTCTGCTGTGGCTCGCCCGCCGCCGGGGATACCCCGCCACCGCACCCCCACCGCTGCCCACCGCTCCCGCGCCCGGTGACCTGCGCGCGCTCCGCGACTTCGCGCGGCAGCAGCTCGACGGGATCGAGTTCCAGCAGAAGCACACCTCCGGCTGGTCGGGCAAGATCGGGCTGGGTTTCGGCGCGGAGGCCGGCCGCACCGGCTCGCACGAGCTGACCAGGCAGCCGCGCAGCTACCCGCGGATCGTGCACGAGTTCGGCGAGTTCCTCCGTGCCGCGATCGGCTGCCTGTCCGCGCTGCCCGACATCGCGACCCCCTCGGTCGTGATCATCCTCGATGAGCTGGACAAGATCCTGTCCCCGGACGAGGCACAGGATTTCGTCAACGAGGTCAAGGTTCTGTTCGACCTGGACGTGCGAGGGTTCCTGTTCGTCGTCTCGGTGTCCGAGGACGCGCTGGCCTCGTTCGAGCGGCGCGGGCTGCCGGTCCGCGACGCCTTCGACAGTGCCTTCGACGTGATCTTCCGGCTGGGTTACCTCAGCCTCGGCGACGCACGTTCGGTGCTGAACAGTCGCGTGCTGGGCCTGCCTGAGCCGTTCGTGTGCCTGTCCCACTGCCTTTCCGGCGGCCTGCCCCGCGAGCTGATCCGCGTCGCGCGCCAGGTCACCGCGGAGGAGGGCACGCTCGACGAGGCATGTCACCGGCTGGTCGCCGACGATCTGGCGGGCAAGGTGGCCGGGCTGCGCACCGTCGTCGCGCGCGAGTCGCAGAGCGACGTGGCGGCCAGTGAACTGGTCCGCCACGTCGAGGCCCACGCCGTCGCCGATGCCGCCGCGCTGCTGCGGGCTGTCGCTAACCCGCCGGTTCCGATCTCGACGGAGCCGGAAACGGTGGCGTTGCAGCGAACCCAGCTCGAGACGCTGGGCTACCTCTACTACCTCGCCTCGATGCGCGAGGTCTTCAGCGCTACGTTCAGCGAGCAGGATCTCGCCCGAGGGCGCGACGGGGTCGGGGACTGCTCGTTCGACACGCTGGCCTCTGTCCGCCAGTTGTTCGCGGTCAACGCGCGGCTGGCCTGGCTGACGATCGGCGCGTTCCGCGCGGCATGGGACCTGCCCGTGGTCGCCCCGCCCGAGCAGGCGGCTCAGAACTCGAAGACGTGGCCGGAATCGCGCGCGGCAACGCAGCGGTTGGGGTAGGTGTGGGTGTGCAGCACGGGCCGCTCGCGCCAGTGCCCGGTCGCCGTCGCGGTGACGGGAGCCCAGATCAGCGGGCAGAGGCCGGAGTCCGCGGGCAGTCTGTCGAAGTCGCCGTCGGCCGCGGTCAGCTCGCGGCAGGCGCGGGCGCGCTGCGGGTGGGTGCCGCCGGGTGGCTGACAGTTCAGCGTGACCGTGGTGGCGCTCCTGGCATCGTGCAGTGCCAGCGTCAATTCCGAGGCCGGATGCGCGGGAATCGCCATCGCGAGCATCGAAGCCATCGCCGGTACGAGCGTGGAAACAGGCATGGGCAAACTATCTCGCCCCGACCACCTGTCCGGCGCACACGACCAGGTGATCCTCCGGCCCGAACAGGTGGTGTTCAGCCGAGGTCGTGCACCAGCAGCGCGACATACAACGACAGCATCGACTCCGGATCCTCCAGCGGCACGCCCAGTACCTGCTCGATCCGGGCCAGCTGCTGGTAATACGCCGTCCGCGAGGTGTGCGCGGCGGCCGCCGCGGCGGACTTGTTGCCCCCGTGCCGGCAGTAGTGCCGCAGCGCCGGCACCAGGCGGGTGCCGGACGCGGCGTCGCGGGACAGCAGCGGGCCCAGCTCGCGCGCTGCGAACGCGCGCAGTCGCTCGTCGCCGGCGAGCAGGTGCAGCAGCCCGCGTAACCGGACGTCGGAGAGCCGGTGCACGAGTCTGTCCGAACCGGACTGCAGCGCGGCCGCCGCGACGTGGGACGCCTCGGTGAGGCTTCGCTCCGCCTGTGCCGGACTGTCCACAGTGGTCCCGGCCGCGACAAGGCCGGGGGCGCCGGTGCGTGCCTGCCGCACGCCGCCCGCCAGCCGCTCCAGCACGGCCTCGACATTTGCCTTGGGGGACAACGAAAGCAGCGCCTGCACGGTCAGCTCGTCGACCACCGCCACGAGTGCCGAGACCTTCGCCCGACGGGTGGTCAGCGACACGGCCTCCGCGAGGTCCCGCAGCACGGCCGGCGCCGACAGCGCGGCCGTAGTGCCGGCGGTCAGCCGGGGCCGGATCGCGACCCCGACGAGCCGCCGCCCCTCCAGTGGCACGCCCAGCGCGGCCGACCGGGCGAGCAGTTCGGCCGGTGGCACCGGCGACGCCGTCAGCTCCGTGAGCACGGCCCGGTGCGCCTGCCGTTCGAGACTGTCCGCCTCGCGCGCCAGCAGCTGGTGCACGGCCAGCGCGGACGCCGCGCGCTCGGCCACCACGACGTGCCGGTGCGGCGGTGCGTCGTCGGACACGACGATGAGCCGGCCCCAGTCGTGCCCGCGCGCGCCGACGATCGTCACCAGCCAGCCCGCCTCCGCGTGGTACGCGGTCCGGTTGCCGACGTGCACCGACCGGGAACGCACCAGCCACCCGTCGAGCAGCTCGCCGGAGTCCGTGCCTGCCGAGTCGTAGGCGAGCACCTCGTGCGACAGGGTTTCCAGCACCACCGGCCGTTCCGTCAGCCGTGCCACCTCACGCAGCACGGCACCGGGCTCCGCACCCGACACCGTCAGCTCGGTGAAGATCTGGTGCACCTGCTCGGCGGCCCGCAGCTCGGCGACCTGCGTGTCCACGATCAGCCCGTTGACCGTCTCGGTGATCGTCACGTACGGCGTCTCCCGGGACAGCGTGATCAGCGGCAGGCCGTTGCGGTCGGCCGCCTCGATCAGCGCGTGCGGCAGCGCGTCGCTCCAGTGCCGCACCAGCTCCACGACGAGCCCCGCCACCCCGGCCTCGGCGAGTCCGTCCAGGTACTTGCCGAGCGCCTCGGGGTCGTCCGGCAGCGCGATGCCCGTGGTGAGCACCAGTTCGCCGCCGCGCAGCAGGTGCCCGATGTCGGCGACCTCGGCGACGTGTACCCAGCGCACCCGCGCGCGCAGGCCCGGCGCGCCCGCGACGACGCGCGGCCGTCCGTGCCGGACGACCGGCAGCGTGAGCACCTCGGCCACCGTCGGGTACATGAGACACAAACTGTACGGCCGATTCGGGGAGTCCGTACAAGTTGCGTGTATTGGCCGCGGCTGTCCTTCAGCAGACTCGACACATGGGCGAGTCGGAGTTGCTGGGGCGCCACCGCGCGGTCATGCCTGCCTGGCTGTCGCTGTTCTACGACGAACCGATCGAGATCGTGCGCGGCTCGGGCCGCCGGGTCAGCGACGGCGACGGGCGCACCTACCTCGACTTCTTCGCCGGGATCCTGACCAACGCCATCGGCTACGGCGTCGCCGAGGTCTCCGACGCGATCCGCGCGCAGGTCGGCACGGGCGTGCTGCACACCTCGACGCTCTACCTCATCCGCAAGCAGGTCGAACTCGCCGAGCAGATCGCCGCGCTGTCGGGCATCCCGGACGCGAAGGTGTTCTTCACCAACTCCGGCACCGAGGCCAACGAGACCGCGCTGATGCTGGCGACGCAGTACCGCCGCAGCAACCAGGTCCTCGCGCTCCGGAACTCCTACCACGGCCGGGCGTTCGGCACGGTCGCGATCACCGGCAACCGCGGCTGGTCGGCCAGTTCGCTGTCGCCGGTCAAGGTCAGCTACGTGCACGGCGGCTACCGCTACCGCGACGCGTTCAGCGGGCTGTCCGACGCCGCCTACGTCAAGGCGTGCGCCGAAGACCTTCGGGACGTACTGCGCACGACCACCTCCGGTGATGTCGCCGCGCTGATCGCCGAGCCGATCCAGGGCGTCGGCGGCTTCAACGTGCCGCCGGGCGGGCTCTTCGGCGCGTTCAAGGAGGTCCTTGACGAACACGGCATCCTGCTGATCTCCGACGAAGTCCAGACCGGATGGGGCCGCACCGGCGAGCACTTCTGGGGCATCCAGGCCCACGGCGTCACGCCGGACGCGATGACGTTCGCGAAGGGACTCGGCAACGGGCTCGCGATCGGCGGCGTCGTCGCGCGCCGCGAGCTGATGGACTCGATCACCGCCAACTCCATCTCGACCTTCGGCGGCAACCCGGTCGCCACGGCGGGCGCCAAAGCCGCTCTGGACTACCTCCTCGACCACGACCTGCAGGACAACGCCGCCAAGCTCGGCTCCCTGCTGCTGGCCGGACTGCACGACCTGGGCGAGCGGCACGAGATCGTCGGCGACGTGCGCGGCAAGGGCCTGATGATCGGCATCGAGTTCGTCGAGTCCGGCGGCGGGAGGACGCCCGCGCCCAGTCCCGCACACGCCGCCGCTGTCCTGGAGGAGACCAAGGCGCGGGGCCTGCTGGTCGGCAAGGGCGGGCTGTACGACAACGTCATCCGGCTCGCCCCACCGATGACGCTGACCGCCGAGGAAGCGCGCGAGGCGCTCGACATCCTGGGGGCGTCGATCGCCGCGGTGCGGTAGCGCCGGGGGCCGCAGACCGGGCCGGGGAGGTGTTCGAACCCGTCATCGGTGAAGTTCGCGAAGACTTCGCCGATGACGGGCCGGCCGCTTACGTAAACTCGGTGTCGGAGACAGTGACACCGGAGGTGAGGCGTGGCCAGCTCGGATGAGCGTCGTTTCGAGGTTCTCCGCGCCATCGTCGCCGACTACGTGTCGAACCAGGAGCCCGTCGGCTCGAAGGCGATCGTGGACCGGCACAGCCTGGGCGTGTCCAGCGCCACGGTGCGTAACGACATGGCCGCCCTCGAAGAGGACGGCTACATCACCCAGCCGCACACCAGCGCGGGCCGGATCCCGACTGACAAGGGCTACCGCCTGTTCGTGGACCGGCTCGCCGACATCAAGCCCCTGACCTCGGCCGAACGGCGCGCCATCACGTCGTTCCTGGACGGCGCGATCGACCTCGACGACGTGCTCCGCCGCTCGGTGCGGCTGCTCGCACAGCTGACCAGGCAGGTCGCGGTGATCCAGTACCCGACCATGTCGAACGCCGCGCTGCGGCATCTCGAAGTCGTGCCGCTCACCCCGGCACGCCTGATGCTCGTCGTCATCACCGACTCCGGCCGGGTCGACCAGCGCACGGTCGATCTGGGTGACGTGATGAGCGAGGAGAACGTCACGCGCCTGCGTGAGGTGCTCAACTCCACGCTGTCCGGACGGCGGCTCACCGACGCCGCCGCCCGCGTCGCCGAACTGCCCGACGAGGCGCCGGGTGAGCTGCGAGATGCGATCACCCGGGTCTGCACGGTGCTGGTCGAGCACCTGGTCGACCACCCGGAGGAGCGGCTCATTCTGGGCGGCACCGCCAACCTGACACGCAACGTGGCCGACTTCCCCGGTTCGCTGCGCCAGGTACTGGAGGCGCTCGAGGAACAGGTCGTGGTGCTCAAGCTGCTCGCCGCGGCCCGCAACCCCGGTGCGGTCACGGTGCGCATCGGCGAGGAAAATGAGGACGCGCAGATGCGCAGCACCTCGGTGGTGTCCATCGGGTACGGCAAGGACGACGTGCTTCTGGGCGGCATGGGCATCGTCGGTCCGACCCGGATGGACTACCCGGGCACGATCGCCGCGGTACGCGCGGTGGCGAACTACGTGGGGCAGATCCTGGCCGGCGGCTAGCCGGCGAGAAGCCTTTGCAGGAGGACATGAGAACGGTGGCGAGGGACTACTACGGCATTCTCGGGGTGCCCAAGAACGCGTCTGATCAGGAGATCAAGCGCGCGTACCGGAAGCTGGCCAGGGAGCTGCATCCGGACGTCAACCCGTCCGAGGACGCGCAGCACCAGTTCAGCGAGGTGACCACCGCCTACGAGGTCCTCTCCGACCCGCAGAAGCGCAAGATCGTCGATCTCGGCGGCGACCCGCTGGACAACGGTGCCGGCGCGCGTGGCGGCGGCGACCCGTTCGCCGGGTTCGGCGGGCTCGGCGACATCATGGACGCGTTCTTCGGCGCGGCCACGGGTGGTGGCGGCCGCGGTCGCGGCCCGCGCAGCCGGGTGCAGCCGGGGTCCGACGCGCTGATCCGGATCAGCCTCACGCTCGAGGAGTGCGCCACCGGCGTCAACAAGGACATCGCGGTCGACACGGCGATCCTGTGCGACCAGTGCCGCGGCAACGGCACCGCGCCCGGCGGCGCCGTCAAGACCTGCGACACGTGCGGCGGCCAGGGCGAGGTCCAGTCGGTGCAGCGGTCGTTCCTCGGCCAGGTCGTCACGGCCCGGCCGTGCCCGGTGTGCCGCGGGTTCGGCGAGGTCATCACCGACCCGTGCCGACAGTGCGGCGGCGACGGGCGGGTACGGGCGCGCCGCACGGTGACCGCGAAAGTCCCGGCCGGCGTCGGCGACGGCATGCGGATCCGGCTCTCCGGTCAGGGCGAGGTCGGTGCGGGCGGGGGCCCGGCGGGCGACCTGTACGTCGAGATCGACGAGGAACCGCACGACGTGTTCGTGCGCGAAGGCCACGACCTGCACTGCAACCTTCGCATCCCGATGACCACCGCCGCGCTGGGCGCCTCGGTGCAGCTGGAGACGCTGGTCGACGGTGAGTTCGACCTGGAGGTGGAGCCTGGCACGCAGCCGGGCGCCGAGCTGCTGCTGACCGGCAAGGGCATGCCGCGGCTGCGCTCGTCCGGCCGCGTCGACGGACGCGGGGACCTGCACGTCCACATCGACGTCACGGTGCCCACCCGCATCGACGAGGCCCAGCGGGAGCTGCTGCTGCAGCTGGCGCAGGAGCGCGGCGAGGAGGTCCCGACGCTGGCCAGCAACGGCCGCTCGGGCGGGCTGTTCTCGAAGCTGCGCGCCAAGAGCCACAAGTAGATGCCCGCCACCACCATGCCGGTGTTCCTCGTCGAGGAGCTGCCGATGACTTCGCATGCCGTCCTCGACGGCGACGAGGCCCGGCACGCGGCGACGGTCAAACGGATCCGGCCGGGGGAGCGGCTGACGCTGTCCGACGGGGCCGGCGGCGCCGCGGACTGCGTCGTGGAGGCTGTGCGGCCGGGTCGTGACGCGGCGCTGGAACTGGCCGTGGCGCGGCGTTGGACCGATCCCGCGCCGTGCCTGCGGGTCACCGTCGTGCAGGGCCTGGTGAAGGGCGATCGCGGGGAACTCGCGGTCGAGCTGGCCACCGAGGCCGGCGCGGACGCGGTACTGCCGTGGCGGGCCGAGCGGAGCGTCGCGCGCTGGGAGGACGGCCCGCGCGGCGCGAAGGCGCTCGCACGCTGGCAGGCGACGGCCCGCAACGCCGCCAAGCAGGCCCGCCGGACCTGGGTGCCGCGCGTCGCGGAGCCGGTCGACCTGGCGGGCCTCAGCGCCGCGGTCGGGCAGGCCACGCTGACCCTCGTGCTGGAGGGCACTGCCACCCGCCGCCTGACCGAGGTGCCGATGCCCGGCGAAGGCGAGCTGCTGCTCGTGGTCGGTCCCGAGGGCGGCATCACGGACGGCGAGGTGGAGGCGCTCACCGCGGTCGGTGCGGTCCCGGTCCGGCTCGGGCCGACCGTGCTGCGCACGTCCACCGCGGGCGCGGTCGCGCTCGGCGCGCTGGGCGCGCTGACGGATCGCTGGGCCTGACCAGGCCCGGGCTTGCGTGCCTGGTTTCACCGAGATGCCGCGGTGGCCCGCGTTTCATACCGGCTGTCTTCGAAAACCGGGAAAAACTTCGGCCAGGTTCTGGCGCTCGAGCGCGCCCACCGGTTACCCTGGTCAACGAAACCTGGGGCTTGGTCCCGGGTACCCAAAGACCCCGCCGGACACCTCCCCCCTCGGTCCGGCGGAGCCGCGGAGGCGGTGGGGCGACCCCCAGGCCCCACCGCCCCGCGGCGTCTTCATTTCGATTCCGAAATTCGCGCCTGGTGCTGCTGTGTCTTCTGGGGGGAGCCCCCCAGACCCCCTGCCCGCGGCGTCTTCATTTCGATTCCGAAATTTCGCAATGGTTTGCTGCTGTGTCTTCTGGGGGAGGGCCCCCAGAAGCCCCGCCCCGCGGCGTCCGCCGTCTTTCTGGGGGGCGACCCCCAGGCCCCCGGTGCGGCGGCTTTTGCTCGGGTCCTGACTGCGTCGCGGTGCCGCAGGTGCTTGCTTGAGTGGGTCGGCGTGACCGCGTGTCTGTGTTGGGTATCTTGCTTCCTATGAGTGAGGCGGAGACGTTGTTCTTGCGGATCATCGCGGGGGAGATTACTTCCGAGAAGGTCTACGAGGACGACACCACGTACGCGTTCCGGGACATCAGGCCGCAGGCCGAGGTGCATGTGCTGGTGGTACCGAAGACGCGCTACCGCACCGTCGCGGAGCTGGCCGCGGCCGACCCGAAACTGCTCGCCGACGTCATCGCCACCGCGCACAAGGTCGCGGAGCTCGAGGGAATCCAGCAGTCCGGCTACCGCGTCGTGTTCAACACCGAGACCGACGCCGGGCAGACCGTGTTCCACGTGCACGCGCACGTACTGGGCGGCGAGCAGCTGGGCATGTTCGGGCGGCACGAGTAACCACCTGCGTCAGGCGGGCCAATGCCGCTAGCATTCAAGTGTCAGCGAAAGTCGAATAGCGCACGCGCAGGAAGCAGGCCCGAGGGCACGTGGCCGGAACCGCACAGGGTGGAGCCGCCCGATCCGACGTCCCCGACGACGTCAGCCAGACCAACACGACGGATGTCACCGAGATCGCCACGAAGAGTGCGCAATCCCGCTTCCCGATCCCCGACGCCGCGGCGCTAACGCTGCTCGGTTCGCGCGACGAGAACCTGCGCATCGCCGAGGAACTGCTCGACGCCGACGTGCACGTCAGAGGCAACGAGGTCACCCTCACCGGCGCCCCCGCCGACGTCGCGTTCGGTGAGCGCGTCTTCGCCGAACTCGTCACCCTCGCCGGGCGCGGGCAGCAGGTCGGCCCGGACACCGTGCGGCGCACCGTCGGCATGCTGTCGGCGGGCGGCAGTGAATCCCCGGCGGACGTGCTGTCGATGGACATCCTGTCGCGCCGCGGCCGCACCATCCGGCCCAAGACGCTGAACCAGAAGCGCTACGTCGACGCCATCGACAAGCACACGATCGTGTTCGGGGTGGGCCCCGCCGGCACCGGCAAGACCTACCTCGCGATGGCCAAAGCCGTGCAGGCACTGCAGGCCAAGCAGGTCACGCGCATCATCCTCACCCGCCCTGCGGTCGAGGCCGGCGAGCGGCTGGGCTTCCTGCCCGGCACGCTGTCCGAAAAGATCGACCCCTACCTTCGGCCGCTGTACGACGCGCTGCACGACATGGTCGACCCCGACTCGATCCCCCGGCTCATCCAGGCAGGCACGATCGAGATCGCGCCCCTGGCGTACATGCGTGGTCGCACGCTCAACGACGCCTTCATCATTCTGGACGAGGCGCAGAACACCACGCCCGAGCAGATGAAGATGTTCCTCACCCGGCTCGGCTTCAACTCGAAGATCGTCGTCACCGGCGACATCACCCAGGTCGACCTGCCCAACGGGCAGCGCAGCGGCCTGCGGGTCGTGCGGGAAATCCTCGAAGGTGTGCAGGATCTACACTTCGCCAACCTGACCAGCCACGACGTCGTGCGTCACCGGCTGGTCGGCGACATCGTCGACGCCTATGAGAAGTGGCAGGCCACGCAGGACGCGGGCCCGGGCAACGGCAATGGCACCGGGACCGGCCGGAAGGGCCGCCACTAACCGCCGTGAGCGGTGACGACCGGAGGAGGAATCGCTCAAGTTGACCCAGCGCATTTGTGCCTCATGGGCGTTGTCGCGAACCGAGGACCGAGGGCAGCGAGAACGTCCATGAGCATCGAAATCGCCAACGAGTCGGGGATCGCGGTCGACGAGGCCACCATCGTCTCCGCCGCCCGGTTCGCTCTCGACCGCATGGAGGTCAGCCCGCTCGCGGAGCTGTCCGTCATGCTCGTCACCGTCGAGGTGATGTCCGACCTGCACCAACGGTGGATGGACCTGCCGGGGCCCACCGACGTGATGGCCTTCCCGATGGACGAACTGGACTCGGCGCGCCGCCCCGACGCGGGCGACGCCTCTCCGGCGCTGTTGGGCGACATCGTGCTGTGCCCGGCGTTCGCGCGGGATCAGGCCCGCACAGCGGGGCATTCGCTGCTCGACGAGCTGCACCTGCTCACCGTGCACGGAGTGCTGCACCTGCTCGGCTACGACCACGCCGAACCCGCCGAGGAACGCGAGATGTTCGGTCTGCAGAAGCGCCTGCTGACCGATTTCAAGGCCGCGCGGGCAGCCGCGAAGCGCCGCGACGTGCAGCGTTCGAACGATGACCGGCTCCTCGGCGCCGCCGGTCTCGACGGTGCCGTAGACGACGCCTGACATCATGGCGAGCTCAGCCGTACTGCTGGTCATCGCCGTCGCGCTGGTGCTGCTGGGCGGTGTGTTCGCCGCGGCCGACGCGGCGGTCAGTGCCGTGTCGGCGGCACGGGTCGACGGGCTGATCCGGATGGGTCGCCCGGGCGCCCGCCGGCTCGCGACGGTCGTCGCGGAGCGGCGCCGGCACATCAACCTGCTGCTCCTGCTGCGGATGGGCTGCGAGCTGACCGCAACCGTGCTGGTCACCGTCGTGTTCCTGCGCTGGATCGAACCCGTCGCGCTCGCCGTCGTCGTAGCGGCGCTGGTGATGGTGGTGGTCAGCTTCGTCCTCATCGGCGTCGGGCCGCGCACCATCGGCCGCCAGCATCCCTACCGGGTCGGCGCCCTCGTCGCCGGGCCGGTGCGGGCGCTGGGCAGCGTGCTCGGGCCGCTCTCGCGCCTGCTGATCCTCATCGGTAACGCCATCACACCTGGTCAGGGGTTCCGCGAAGGCCCATTCAGCTCGGAAATCGAGCTGCGCGAACTGGTCGACCTCGCGCAGGAACGCGGTGTCGTGGAGCCGGCCGAGCGCGAGATGATCCACTCGGTGTTCGAGCTGGGCGACACGGTCGCGCGTGAGGTCATGGTGCCGCGCACCGAGATCATCTGGATCGAGCACGACAAGACGGTCCGGCAAGCCCTCGCGCTGTCGCTGCGCACCGGCTTCACCCGCATCCCGGTCATCGGGGAGTCCGTCGACGACATCGCGGGCGTGGTCAACCTCAAGGACCTCGTGCGGGCCAACCTCGACGACGGCTCCGCCAAACCGGTCGCGGAGCTGATGTACCCGGCGAGCTTCGTGCCCGACTCGAAACGCCTGGACGACCTGCTCAAGGAGATGCAGGTGTCGCACAACCACATGGCGATCGCGGTCGACGAGTACGGCGGCACCGCCGGGCTGCTCACCATCGAGGACATCCTCGAGGAGATCGTCGGCGAGATCACCGACGAGTCCGACCATGACGAGAGGCCCCCGGTGGAACACCTCGACGACCAGTCGGTGCGGGTGTCGGCCCGGCTGCCTGTCGACGACCTCGGCGAACTGTTCGGGCTCGAACTGGACGACCACGACGTGGAGACGGTCGGTGGCCTGCTCGCGCAGCGGCTCGGGCGGGTCCCGCTGCCCGGCGCGGAGGCCGAGGTCGGCGGCCTGCGGCTGCACGCCGAGGGCGGCAAGGATCGGCGCGGCCGGATGCGCATCACCACGGTGGTGGTCCGCGCGGATAATGAACGGATCGCGGGGCAGAGACTAACTGGGTTTCCTACCGGCAACGGTGACGAACGTGAGTGATAGGAGTGGGATGTCCGACCTGAAGCCGGAAGACGAGAAGATCGTCGTTCTCGCCCGATCGGCCCGGGCCCGGACCCAGGCCGCCGAAGGTGCCGCAGTGCGGGACACCGACGGCCGCACCTACGCGGCGACCACGGTCGACCTGCCGTCGTTCCAGATCACCGCGCTGCAGGCGGCGATCGCGGCGGCGGTGTCCAGCGGGGCGGAAGGGCTGGAGGCGGCCGCGGTCGTCACCGGTGACGCGCTTGTGTCGAACGCATCGGTGCAGGCGGTGCGGGATTTGGCCGCCGCGGCGCCGATCTTCCGCGCCGACCTGTCCGGCGACGTGCAGGAAGTGGTGCGGTGACGCATCGCAGCGGCTTCGCGTGTTTCGTCGGCCGTCCCAACGCGGGCAAGTCGACCCTGACGAACGCGCTCGTGGGGACCAAGGTCGCGATCACGTCGAGCAAACCGCAGACGACGCGCCACGCGATCCGCGGTATCGTGCACCGCGACGACGCGCAGCTGGTCATCGTGGACACTCCCGGGCTGCACCGCCCGCGCACGCTGCTCGGCGAGCGGCTCAACGACCTCGTCTACTCGACCTGGTCCGAAGTGGACGTTGTCGGGTTCTGCGTGCCCGCCACCGAGAAGATCGGACCGGGCGACCGTTTCATCGCGAACGAGCTGCGCAAGATCGCGCAGCGCACCCCGGTGATGGGCATCGTCACCAAGACCGACCTCGCGAGCCAGCAGCAGATCGCCGAGCAACTCCTTGCCCTGCAAGAGGTCATGGACTTCGCCGAGCTGATCCCGGTGTCCGCTCCTGCCGGTTTCCAGGTGAAGGCGCTGGAAGACCTGCTGGTGGCGCGGCTGCCCGAGGGGCCGCAGCTCTACCCGGACGGCGACCTCACCGACGAGCCCGAGCAGACGCTGGTCGCCGAGCTGATCCGCGAGGCCGCGCTGGAGGGCGTGCGTGACGAGCTGCCGCACTCGATCGCGGTGACGGTCGAGGAGATGCTGCCCCACGAGGGCCGCGATGACATGATCGACGTGCACGCGTTCCTCTACGTCGAGCGGCCGAGCCAGAAGGGCATCATCCTGGGGCACAAGGGCGAGCGCTTGCGCACCGTCGGTTCGCAGGCGCGGCGGCACATCGAGGCCCTGCTCGGCACGAAGGTCTACCTCGACCTGCACATCAAGGTCGCCAAGGATTGGCAGCGCGATCCGAAGCAGCTGCGGCGCCTGGGTTTCTGACGTGGCTTTGTCGGTGCGCGGTGCGAAGATGTCCGGGTGAGTCTCTATCGCGACACCGGTGTGGTGCTGCGGGTGCACAAGCTGGGTGAAGCCGACCGGATCATCACCCTGCTCACCCGGCGGCACGGCAAGGTGCGCGCCGTCGCCAAGGGCGTGCGCCGCACCACCTCGCGGTTCGGTGCGCGCCTGGAGCCGTTCGGCCACGTCGACGTGCAGTTCTACACCGGCCGCACGCTCGACGTGATCACCCAGGTGCAGACGGTCGACGCCTTCGCGCTGCCGATCGTGGGCGACTACCAGCGCTACACGGCGGCCAGCGCCGTCGCCGAGACCGCCGACCGGCTCAGCGCCGAGGAAGGCGAACCGGCGCTGAAGCTGTACCTGCTGGTCACCGGCGCGTTGCGGGCGCTGGCCGACGGGCAGCGGGACGCGTCGCTGGTGCTCGACGCGTTTCTGGTGCGCGCGCTGGCGTTCGCCGGGTGGGCGCCCGCCATCACCGAATGCGCGCGGTGCGGTCTGCCGGGGCCGCACCCGGCGTTCAGCGTGCAGGCCGGCGGGTCGCTGTGCGGCACCTGCCGCGTGCCGGGGTCGGTGCACCCCGCGCCCGAGGTGCTCGTCCTGCTGGAGTCGTTGCTGCACGGGGACTGGAGCGTCGCGGAGGCGTCGCTGCCCGGTGCGCGGCGGGACGCGAGTGGCCTGGTCGCGGCGTTGCTGCAGTGGCATCTGGAGCGGCAGTTGCGGTCCCTGCCGCTGGTGGAACGACGCGCGCGGGAAGTGACCACGAGCGGACAGTAGGGTCGAGCGGCGAGTCCGAGCTACCAATCCGACCAAAAGTAGGCAGACCCGAGCAGTACGTAACCGTCGCCACGTAAGCCGGACAGCCGTGACTGTGGTCGGATTGGTAGCGAACAACACACCATGGGAGGCGAATCAGGTGCTGCGCAGGGGACGCCAGGCCACACCGGTGACGGTGCGGGCTCCCGACCCGCATCCGTCGGGTGCGCGGCCGCCGGAGATCCCGGCCGAGCTGGTGCCGGGCCACGTCGCGCTGGTGATGGACGGCAACGGCCGGTGGGCCAACCAGCGTGGCCTGCCACGCATCGAGGGGCACAAGCGTGGCGAGGCCGTGATGATCGACGTCGCCAGCGGCGCGGTCGAGCTGGGTGTGAAGTGGCTGTCGGTGTACGCGTTCTCCACGGAGAACTGGAAGCGCAGCCCCGACGAGGTGCGGTTCCTGATGGGCTTCAACCGCGACACCATCCGCCGCCAGGTCGACTACCTGGGGTCGATCGGGGTGCGCATCCGGTGGGCCGGGCGCACGCCGCGGCTGTGGCGAAGCGTCATCAACGAGCTGAAGGCCGCCGAAGAGAAGACGAAGCACAACACGCTGCTCAACATGACGATGTGCGTCAACTACGGCGGCCGGGCCGAGATCGCCGACGCCACCCGGGCCATCGCCCGGCTCGCCGCCGAGGGCAAGATCAACCCCGACAAGATCGACGAGCGGACGCTCGCGAAACACATGTACCAGCCCGACATGCCCGACGTGGACCTGTTCCTGCGGCCCTCGGGGGAGCTGCGCACGTCGAACTTCATGCTGTGGCAGTCGGCGTATGCCGAGTTCGTCTTCCAGGACACCCTGTTCCCGGATTTCGACCGGCGGCAGCTGTGGACCGCGTGCCTGGAGTTCGCGAAACGGGACCGGCGCTTCGGCGCGGCGGTCGACGCGGCTGCGAAGGGAGCGTCGTGAACGAGGAGGCAGCGGAGCTGCTCACCAGGGCGCACCAGGCGCTGGAGCGCTACCTCGAGGTCAAGGTGGACGACGACGGCGCGCTGACGTTCGCGCACGCCGGCGTGCCGTGCGTCGTGCAGGCGACGCAGCTCGCGGAGGGCCTCACAGTGCTGAGCCTGACGTGCGTGGTGGCGTGGGACCTGCCCGACGAGCCGGGCGTGGCGGCGTCGGCCGCGGAGCGGGCCGGGCAGGGCCTGTTCGGCACGCTCGGGGTCACCCACACCGACCGCGGCCTGGACCTGACGCTGCGGTATGCGTTTCCCGCGCAGGGCCTGGACCTCGCGGCGCTCGGGACACTGCTCATGCTGGTCATCTCCACGGCGTCCCAGCTCCGCGGCGAGCTGACCCCGTCCCAGCCCTGACCGAGGGCGGCACTGGCATGATCGGCCGGGTGGATCTCGCCACCGAACCCGGTCAGCGGGCGCCCAGGCGCCGGCGCGTCACCTCCGTCGAGGTGTTGTGTGCCCTGCTGCTCGTCGCGATCCTCGGGCGGTCGTGGCTGCAGCGCGTCCTCGACGTGCCCGCCTTGCGCACCGGCGCCACCGTGTTCGTCGCGGTGTGTGTGCAGGCCCTGCCGTTCCTGGTGCTCGGGGTCCTGCTGTCCGGCGCCATCGCGGCGTTCGTCCCGGCACGGGTGCTGGAGAAGGTCCTGCCGCGCCGCACCGCCGCGGCGGTCGGCGTCGCGGGCCTGGCCGGGGTCGCCCTGCCGGGCTGTGAATGCGCGTCGGTCCCGGTCGCGCGCCGGCTGATGAGCCAGGGGGTCGCGCCGGCGGCCGCACTGACATTCCTGCTCGCCGCGCCCGCCGTGAACCCAATCGTGCTGGTGGCCACCGCTGTCGCGTTCCCCGGCAAGCCCGAGATGGTGCTCGCCCGCTTCCTCGGCTCGCTCGCCACCGCGGTCGTGATGGGCCTGCTCTGGGCTCGGTGGGGCAAGCTCGACTGGATCGTCTCCCGCGCCCTCGAACGCCTCCCCGACCCGGGCGGCAGCCGGTGGAAGACCTTCGCCGAGACCGCCCGTACCGACCTGGTCGAGGCCGGCGGTTTCCTGGTGCTCGGCGCGTTCATCTCGGCCGCGCTGGGCGTACTCGTGCCGCCGTCCTGGTTCGACGCGATCGGCAACCAGCTCGTCGTCGGTGTCCTCGTGATGGCGGCGCTGGCCGTCGCGCTCGCGTTGTGCAGCGAGGCCGACGCGTTCGTCGCCGCCTCGCTCACCGCGCTCCCGCTGCTGCCGAAACTGGTGTTCCTGGTCGTCGGCCCGGCGATCGACGTGAAGCTGTTCGCCTTGCAGACAGGCACGTTCGGGCGCTCGTTCGCGGTCCGCTTCGCGCCGGTGACGTTCGTCGTCGCCGTGTGCTGCGCGGTCGGCGTCGGCGGTTTGCTCATCGGGAGCGCGCGGTGAGGCGGGAAACCCAGAACATCCTGCTCGTGCTGCTCGGCGGCGCCCTGCTCAAGATCGGCCTGAACGGCGACTACCTGCGCTACGTCAAGCCCGCCCAGCTGCCGTGGGTGCTGGCCGGGGGAGCGGTGATGGTCGCGCTCGGCGCGATCGCGATCGTCGGAGACCTGCGCTCGGCACGCGCCGCCGGGCACGGCCACGGGCACCATCACCCCGCTCGTGCCGCGTGGCTGCTGGTGCTGCCGGTGCTGGCGGTGTTCCTGGTAGCGCCGCCGGCGCTCGGCTCGTACTCGGTGACCCGCGCCGAGGCGCGGCCCGCGGCGCCGCCGTCCGCGACCTTTCCGCCGCTGCCCGCGGGCGATCCGTTGCCGCTGACGCTGACCGAGTTCGTCACCCGCGCCGGCTGGGACGCGGGCGGATCACTCAACGGCCGCACCGTCCAGCTCACCGGCTTCGTCACGCACAGCAAGGGTTCGACCCTGCTCGCGCGCATGGTCATCACGTGCTGCGCCGCCGACGCCTACCCGCTGAAAGTCCGGCTCGACGGGCCGGCCGCCTACCCCGACGACACGTGGCTGCAGGTCACCGGTCACATCGTGCCGGGCACCGCGACACCGGCGACCTCCTACACCGCCGACTTCACGCTGGCGACAGCGAAACGCATCAGCGCGCCGCAGGACCCCTACGAGGACTGACGGAGGCGCGCATGAGCCACCATCGCGGAGCCTGTTTATGCGCGCCGACCGGGTGCGGGTGTCCCGCGAGACACCGCGCACTCGGCGCACGTGCCGACGATCTCGACGGTGTGCGAGATGTCGGAGAACCCGTTGCCCTGCGCGATCTTCTCCGCCCAGCGCTCGACGGCGGGCCCCTCGACCTCGACCGTGCGCCCGCAGTACCGGCACACGAGGTGGTGATGGTGGTGCGCCGAGCAGCGGCGGTAGATCGCCTCGCCCGAGTCGGTGCGCAGCACGTCGATCTCGCCGGCCTCCGACAGCGACTGCAGCGTGCGGTACACGGTGGTCAGCCCGATGCCGTCCCCGCGCCGGCGCAGCTCGTCGTGCAATTCCTGGGCCGACCGGAAGTCGTCGATCTCGGCCAGCAGCTCCACCACCGCCGCGCGCTGCCTGGTCGCGCGGCGGCCCGGCACCGGAGCGGCACTGCTGCTCAACTTTCCTCCTGCACGTGCGCGACGGCGTCGATGACGATATGCGCCAGGTGATCATCCACCAGCCGGTACTCGACCTCGCGCCCGCGTCGCTCCCCGTGCACGACGCCCGCCGCCTTGAGCACCCGCAGATGCTGGCTGATCAGGGGCTGGGCCACGTCGAGGGCGTCGACCAGCTCGTGCACGCAACGGTCGGCGTCGCGCAGCTGCAGCACGATCGCGATGCGGACGGGCGCGGCCAGCGCCCGCAGCAGCTCCCCGGCGTTGGCCAGTGTCGCGGGTGGCTGCGCCGGAGTGTGCGGCTTGCGCGGATCCGCGGAGTGCACCTCGTCGGGCAGGGCCGCGTCCGGGCTCGCCGTCGGCATGTCGATCTCCAGCCTGTCGTCGGTGGTCGACTTCCAGTCTAGTGGTCACTAACGGCAAGCCCGGTGATCTGTCAAGCCCCTCGCCGGACCGCCGACGCGGCCGGATACCCTGGACCAAATCATCCCCGCAGCGATGGAGAGCGTGGAGTGCCCGCCAACACCATTGAGACCGTAGTCAGCCTGTGCAAGCGTCGTGGGTTCGTCTTCCCCAGTGGGGAGATCTACGGCGGTACCCGCTCGGCCTGGGACTACGGACCGCTCGGGGTCGAGCTCAAGGAGAACATCAAGCGCCAGTGGTGGAAGACCATGGTGCAGAGCCGTGAGGACGTCGTC
>DATFHB010000082.1:0-8682 GCA_035248845.1 Amycolatopsis sp.
CGCGCTGACCAGCGGCTGCAGCAGCACGGGCGTCCGCGGCAATTCGATAAGCGTGTCCGCGAACGGAGCCACCACCTCGTCACCGTCCTCGCAGATGACGATGGTGCGCGCGCCGCGGGCCTGGATCTCGCGGATGTTGGACAACAACTTGGCGTGCAGCACGGCCGACCCCTTGGGCGACGGCATGATGACGATGACCGGCAGATCGTCTTCGATCAGCGCGATGGGGCCGTGCTTGAGCTCCCCGGCGGCGAATCCCTCGGCGTGCATGTACGCCAGTTCCTTGAGCTTCAGCGCGCCTTCCAGCGCCACCGGGAATCCGACGTGCCGGCCGAGGAAAAGCACCGCCCGCGAGTCGGCGATCCGCCGTCCGAGATCGCGGGTCTGCTCCACAGTGGACAGTACTTTCTGGACGGCGGCGGGCATCGACTCGAGCTCGGCGAACTCGCGCGCCACCTCGTCCGGGTACTTCGTGCCGCGGGCCTGCGCGAGCGCGAGCCCGACGAGGTAGTTGGCGGCGATCTGCGCCAGGAACGTCTTGGTGGCCGCGACGCCGACCTCGGGCCCGGCGTGCGTGTAGAGCACCGCGTCGGACTCGCGCGGGATCTGCGCGCCGTTGGTGTTGCAGATCGCCAGCACGCGCGCCTTCTGCCCGCGCGCGTGCCGCACGGCTTCGAGGGTGTCGGCCGTCTCGCCGGACTGCGAGATGGCGACCACCAGGGTGTCCCGGTCGAGGACCGGGTCGCGGTAGCGGAACTCGCTGGCGAGCTCCACCTCGACCGGCAGCCGGGTCCAGTGCTCGATGGCGTACTTCGCGATCAGGCCGGAGTGGTAGGCCGTGCCGCACGCGACGACGAACACCTTGTCGACGTCGCGCAGGTCCTGGTCGCTCATCCGCTGCTCGTCGAGGATGATCCGGCCGGCGTCGAAGTGCCCGCGCAGCGTGTTCGCGAGCGCCTCGGGCTGCTCCTCGATCTCCTTGAGCATGAAGTAGTCGTGGCCGCCCTTCTCAGCGGCCGAGAGGTCCCAGGAGACCGTGAACGGCTTGCCCTGCGCGGGTTCGCCGGCGAAGTCGATGACCGTGTAGCCGTCGCGCGAGATCACCACCAGCTGGTCCTGGCCCAGCTCGACGGCCTCCCGCGTGTGCTCGATGAACGCGGCGACGTCGGACGCGACGAAGGTCTCCCCCTCGCCGACCCCGACCACCAGCGGCGAGGACCGGCGCGCGGCGACGATCAGGTCCGGCTGGTCGGCATGGGTCACGACCAGCGTGAACGCACCTTCGAGGCGGCGGCACACCGAACGCACCGTCGCCGGGAGGTCGCCCGCGGTCGGGCCGTCGTCATAGGCCCGGGCGACCAGATGCGCGGCGGTCTCGCTATCGGTGTCGCTGCTGAGCTCGATCCCGTCGGCTTCGAGCTCGGCGCGCAGCACGGCGAAGTTCTCGATGATCCCGTTGTGCACCACGGCGACCCGCGCGGAGCTGTCCCGGTGCGGGTGGGAGTTGCGGTCGATCGGGGCGCCGTGCGTGGCCCAGCGCGTGTGCCCCATGCCTGCCGTCCCGGTGAACTTCTCGGCATCGATGCCGGCCAGCTCGTTCTCCAGGTTCGCCAGCCGCCCGGCCTTGCGCTCGACGGTCAGCGCACCTGGGCCGTCCAGCACGGCGACGCCGGCCGAGTCGTAGCCCCGGTACTCCATTCGCCGGAGTCCGCCCAGCACGACGTCAAGGGCCCTGCGATGGCCGACATATCCCACAATTCCGCACACGCCTTCACCCTAACGGGACCTACCGGGAAGGCTTCCCCGGCTCTGGCGGCGCCCTTGGCTACGCTCTGGAGCATGGCCAGCAAGCCCAAGGACCTGCTCGAGGAGCTGTCCCACCCCGGACCGCACGAAGTGCTGCGCGGCAACCTGGCGCTGGCCGGGTTGCCCGGCGTGGTTTTCACGCCACGCGCGGGCCTCGGCCTGCCGGGGATCGCGTTCGGGCACGGCTGGCTGCAGCCGCCCGGCCGGTACCGGGGGCTGCTGGGGCACCTGGCCAGCTGGGGCATCGTCGCGGCGGCGCCCGCCACGCAGCGCGGTCCGCTGCCGTCGCACCGCCTGTTCGCCGCGGACCTGCTGTCGACCCTCGACGTCCTGACGGGCGTGCGGCTCGGGCCCGGCAACCTCAGCGTCGACCCCGCAAAGCTCGGTCTGGCGGGGCATTCGACGGGTGGCGGGGCGGCCGTGCTGGCCGCGGCCGACGGGCCGCGGGTGAAGGCGGTCGCGACGTTCGCGGCGGCGCAGACGATGCCGCCCGCCACGGACGCGGCGCGCGGCCTGACCATCCCGGGCCTGCACCTGGCCGCGGACGGCGACCTGGTAGCGCCCGCGGTCGGCAACGCGAAAGCGATCGCCAAGGCGTGGGGTGGCCCGGTCCAGCTGCGGATTCTCGACAAGTCGTCACACCTCGCGCTGACCGAGGGCAGTCACTGGAGCCAGCGCCTGCTGCAAGGCAAGCCGCACTGGGGCACCCAGCGCCTGGTGCGGGCGCTGTTCACGGCGTTCTTCCTGACTCACCTGACCGGCACGAAGTCCTACCAGCCGCTGCTCGACGCGGACGTCAAGCGCGCCCACATCGACCAGGACCTGGCGGCCTGACTCAGCCCAGCCAGCTGTTGTTCGAGAAGTCGTCCTCGTCGAACTCGTCACGCCGCGAGTGCCGCCCACGCCCCTCGGGCGCCGGTGGCGCAGGCGGCGGTGCCGTGCGCTCAGTGGTCTCCGGGCCGGCCTCGTAGGCCGGCTCGTCGGGCCCGCCGAACTGGTACGTGGCCTCCTGCACCTCGTTCCGCTTGAGCCACTCGTTCTTCGCGGCCGGGTCGTCGTTCGCCGCCCTGGCCGCGGCTTGCTCGTCGAGTTCCTTGCACAGGCGCTCGTTCGACTCGCGCATCCGCTCCGACTCCTCGGCGATCTGCCGTTTCGTCGCTTCGACGCGGTCGGTGATGTCGGCCGCGTTGGCGCGGGTGCGGGCGAGGATCTGCGCGAACCGATCCTCGACAGCGGGGTCGATGCTGGTCATCGCCTACCTCTCCAACCGCACGGAGCGGTCGCTGTCACCGTCGTCGAGTGAACCGCTGATCCGGCCGCCGCTCCCACTTGTGTTGAAGATGCCCCCGTCTATGCGGTAGGCGCTCGAGCTGCGCTCCTGGTCGCCGCCCCCGCCCATGCCGCCCATCATGCCGCCCATGCTCCCCAAGCTGCCCATGCCGCTGCCCCCGGCCGCAGCCGGTTGCGCCTGCGCCGCGGCCGCCGCGGGGTCACCCGGACCGGCCGGCGCCACGCCCAGTCCGGGCTGGCCCGGAACGGACCCGGTGTGCGCGCCTTGCCCCAGCGAACTCGCGTCGCCCAGGTGTGCGCCTGGGTCGGCGCCCAGTGCGCCCGGGTCGCCGAGCGAACCGCTCACCGAACCTGCCGCGGCCCCCGCCTCGATGGCGTCGGCCCCCGCGCCCGCGGGTTTGGTCTGCTGGGGGTCAGGCGCCGCGGCGCCATCGCCGCCCGCGACCCCCGCGTCACCACCGCCTCCACTCGCGGCAGCCGCCCCGTCAACACCACCGCCGCCACCAGCGGCACCGTCGACGCCACTCGGCGCAGGGAAACCGCCACCCGAAGTCCCGTCGGCGCCGGCCGCGGATCCGGCGGCTGCTGAAGCATCCCCGGACTGCGCGGCCCCCGCAGCGCTCCCGCCCTGGCCGGCCGCACTCGCTCCCGTGTCCGAAGCGGAACCCGCCACGCCCGCCACGCCCTTGTGCTCCTCGCCCAGCGTGTAGGTGGTCGGCGTGCCGGACCCGTCGTCGACCGTCACGACCGTGGGCCCGTCCGGCCCCTCCGGACGCTCGGCGGTGATCTTGAGGTTGCCGTCGTCGATGTGGATCTTGCCGTCCGGGCCGGGTGTGTAAACCTTGTCGCCGGCCGCACCCGCATCGCCCGCGGCAGCACCGGCCGCGCCCGCACCCGTGGCGGGATCGTTCGCGCCACCGGTGCCGGTGCCGTCGGCCTTCGCCTTGTCGTCGCCCCAGTCGAGCTTGTAGTCCTTGGCGTGCCCGGCCCCGTCGTCGACCTTGACGTCCATCTTGCCGTCCTTGTCCGGCTCGGACATCTCGATCGTGTTGTCACCCTTCTTGACGGTCACCGTGTCCTGATCTTCGCCGGTATCCTTGATCGCCTCGCCGGTCTTGGGATCGATCGGGTACGGCTGGCCGGTCGACGGGTCGATCTCCATCGGCTTGCCGGTGATGGGGTTGGTCCCCTGAGCCGCTTCCTGTTGCGCCGCCTTGGCCACCTGCGCCGGGTCGCTCGGCGTGGTGGACTCCGGCGCCGTGGCGCCACCACCGCCACCCGCGCCGACACCGCCACCACCGGCCGCGCTGTTGTTCCCGCCACCACCGCCGGAGCTACTGGAGCTGCTCGAATCGGAGCCGCTGCTCTGGCTGGGCGCCGTGACATCGGCGAACGGGTCCTTGTCCATCCCCTGGCCGAGCCCCTGCAGCATCGCGTCGTAGGACTGCTGCACGCCCTGCAGCGTGTTCGATGCCTGCTGCTGGACCGAGTTCGCCTTGGTCGCGTAGTCCTGGGTGAACTGCTGCAGCTTCGTCTGGGCGTCGGCCAGTGCCTGCTGGTACTTCTGGGTCTCTTCGCCGATGTTGTCCTCGGTGATCTCGTGCGCCAGGCTGACGCCGAGGATCGCGGTGACCGGGCCGACGAACGGGAAGGCGATGATCCCGAGCACGCCGCCCACGATCTTGTCGAACGTGCTGCGGTTGTTCAGCTCCTGGATCTTCTGCTGCAGCTGCTGGATCACCCCCGGCAGCTGTTCCTTGCTCTGCAGCAGCGCGTCGACGTCGGCGGGCGTCAGCTGCGCCATCTTCCCGTCGCCGTAGACGTTGTGCACCTGCTTGGCGAAGTCGGTGACCTGCTTGTCGACGGTCCCGATGCCCTGGGTGACGGTGCCCGGCGCGTTGGCCAGCGATTGGATCAGCGTGGCCGCCCCGGCGTCCAGTTTGGACTTGTGCTGGGCGGCCGCCGTGGCGCCGGACCCCTTCCAGTCGGCCATGTTGTTGGCCCACGCGGTGGCCAGCTGCTGGTTGGCGTCGTTGGCGGACTTCGAGGCCGCGGTCAGTGCGTCGGCGTCGGTCTTGAACGCGCCGAAGTCGATGCCGCGGAACTGTTTCGTCGCCGCGCGCAGACTCTGCGGGTCGAGGCCGGCACCCGGCGCGTCGGCACCACCGCCCATAGTGGACTGTCCGCCGGCCTTGGTGTAGCGCGGATAGAAGTCGTCGAAGACCTTCAGCGCGACGTCAGCCTGATCGATGATCTCGTCGGAGTTCTTGAAATTGCCCTCGTCAAGCCTTTTCTGGCTGTCGTCGAGAGCCTTCTTCTCCGGTCCGGTGCGCTGTTCCTCACGTCCGAGCTCGAGCGACGCCTTCGCGTTCACGAGATTCTCCATCGGCGCCTGACCGCCGTTGGCGACGTCGTACAACGGCACCTGGAGTTTCCCGCAGTACGAGCCGATCTCGTCGGGCGTGAGGGCCTGCATGTCGGACAGGGCGTAGAGAATGTTCTGCTTGTTCTGATGCGAGACGTACGGATCGTCCAGCATCGCGCGCATGCTCTTGGTGTCATCCGGGCTGAACATCTTCCCGGCGGCGTCCTTGGCGAACATCGCCTGGATCTCGTTCTGGTGGTAGAACGGATTCCCCATGGTCAGTCCTGCCCCGGGATTGCGTGCTGCTGCGAGTGCTCGTTGTCCGAGTACTTCTTCGTCGCCGAGCCCAGCGAGCTGCCGAAGTCGGTGACGTGGGTGCCGTAGCTGGCGAGGCCGTTCTTGAACTTGCCAAACGCGTCGGCGTACTTACCCGCGACATCGGAGAACGCCTGGCCGACCTGGCCCGCGGCAACGGTGGGCGTCAGCTTGCCCGCGGCCGTGCCGAGAACGCTGCCCTCCTGGGTGTAGGCATTGGCGCCGGCACTGAGTTGGCCCGTATCCGCCTGGTAGCCCGCACCTGCCATGGTCTCCCCCTGCTCGCGTGCTCGGAAACGGACCCTGCGAACCTACGACGCACTCACGCGGCCCGCGGTGCCGTCGCATAGGCACCGAATGTACAGACCAGCGCAACGGAGCACATCGCAATCGGAAAAACGATCACGAAACGGAGGACACGACCCCCGCCAAGCGATCGGCCGCCGCCTGCGCCGTCTCGTGGGCCGAAGCCTCGACCATCACCCGGACGAGCTGTTCGGTGCCCGACGGCCGCAGCAGCACGCGACCCTCGTCACCCAGCTCGGCCTCGACCGCGGCGACGGCGTCACGCACCATCTCCGAAGCCGCGACGGTGCCCTTGTCCGCGACCCGCACGTTCACCAGCACCTGCGGCAGCCGCCGCATCACGCCCGCCAGCTCGGCCAGGGGCTTGCCGGTGGCCGCGACGCGGCTCATCAGCCGCAGGGCGGTGAGCAGCCCGTCGCCGGTGGTCGCGACGTCGGGGAACACGACGTGACCGGACTGCTCGCCGCCCAGCGCGTACCCGCCGGCCCGCAGCTCCTCCAGCACGTAGCGGTCGCCGACCGCGGTGGTGCGGATCTCGACGCCGTGCTCGCGCATCGCGAGGTGCAGGCCGAGGTTGCTCATCACCGTGGCGACGAGCGTGTTGTGCGCCAGCTCGCCGGACTCGGCCATGTCGAGCGCGAGGATCGCCAAGATCTGGTCGCCGTCCACCAGCTCGCCGGCGGCGTCGACGGCCAGACACCGGTCGGCGTCGCCGTCGTGCGCGATGCCGAGGTCCGCGCGGTGCTCACGCACGACCGCCTGCAGCTGCTCGACGTGGGTGGAGCCGCAGTTGGCGTTGATGTTGATGCCGTCGGGCTCGGCGTGGATCGCGATGACCTCCGCGCCCGCCTTCCGGTACACCTCGGGGGCCGCGACGGAGGCGGCGCCGTTCGCGCAGTCGACGACCACGCGGAGGCCGGTGAGGGGGTGCGGCACGGCGGCGAGCAGGTGCTCGGAGTAGCGGTCGACCGCGTCGGTCACGTCCGTGACCCGCCCGATCTCGGCGCCCGTCGGGCGCGTGGCGTCGGAGCTGAGCCCGGCCTCGATCTCGTCCTCGATCCCGTCGGGCAGCTTGTGCCCGCCCGCCGCGAACAGCTTGATCCCGTTGTCGGGCATCGGGTTGTGCGACGCGGAGATCATCACGCCGAGGTCCGCCTCCAGCGCGCCGACCAGGTGGGCGATCGCGGGGGTCGGCTGCACCCCGGCGCGCAGCACGTCGGCACCCGCGGCGGCGAGGCCGGCCACGACGGCGGACTCCAGCATCTCGCCGGAGGCCCGCGGGTCCCGGCCGACCACCGCGACCGGGCGGTGCGACCGGTCGTGCGCGGCGAGCACGCGGGCCGCGCTGGCCGCGACGGCGAGCGTCAGCTCCGGTGTCAGCTCCGCATTGGCAAGACCGCGAACCCCGTCGGTGCCGAACAGACGAGCCATTGACCCAGTCTCCCCTCGAGCCACACAGTCCCGAAAACGCCGGCGGCGGCGCACGGGTGAGAACCAACGTACGCCGCCGCCGGGGCAGTCGTGAAGAAGGTGAACGATCAGCGCTTGCTGTACTGCGGAGCCTTGCGGGCCTTCTTGAGGCCGTACTTCTTACGCTCGATGGCCCGCGCGTCACGTGTCAGGAAGCCGGCCTTCTTCAGCGCCGGACGGTCCTCGGCGTCGACCTCGACGAGCGCGCGGGCGATCGCGAGCCGCAGCGCACCGGCCTGGCCGGAAATGCCGCCACCCTTGAGGTTGCCGAAGATGTCGAACGACTCCGGCTTGTCGACGGTGACCAGCGGCTCGCGGATGAGCTGCTGGTGCACCTTGTTCGGGAAGTACTCCTCGAGCGGCTTCCCGTTGAGCTTGAACTCGCCGGAGCCCGGGACGAGGCGCACCCGGACGACGGCCTCCTTGCGGCGACCGACGGTCTGCGCGGAGCCGCCCGCGGCGCGGGTCGGGCGCGGGGCGGCCGGCGTCTCGCTGGTCGCGACCGCCTCGGTGCCCTCGGCGGCGGTGCCCACAGGCGCGGTGGCCTCGACGGCGCCGGGGGCCTCAACGGCCTCGGTGGCCTCGGTCTCGGTGGCCTCGGTGCTGGTCACGAACGTTTCCTCACTCACTTGGCGACCTGCGCGATCTTGCTGATCTCGTGCGGCTGCGGCTGCTGCGCGCCGTGCGGGTGCTCCGGGCCAGCGTAGACCTTGAGCTTCTTCGCCTGGGCGCGGCCGAGCTTGTTCTTCGGCAGCATGCCCTTGACGACCTTCTCGAGCAGGCGCTCGGGGCGGGTGTCCAGCAGCTCACCGAAGGACCGCTTGCGCAGACCACCGGGGTAACCGCTGTGCCGGTAGGCGAACTTCTGCTCGCGCTTGTTACCGGTGAGCGCGACCTTCTCGGCGTTCACGATGATGACGAAGTCACCCGTGTCCACATGGGGGGCGAAGGTCGGCTTGTGCTTGCCGCGCAGCAGCGTGGCGACCTCGGTCGCGAGCCGGCCGAGCACGACATCCTCGGCATCGATCACGTGCCAGGCACGGGTGACATCGCCGGGCTTGGGGCTGTACGTGGGCAAGGGTCTACCTCGTCGTCAAACGTGCGTGTGGGGTCGAGTGCGGGCCTAGCGC
>DATFHB010000083.1:0-19673 GCA_035248845.1 Amycolatopsis sp.
GCAGATCCCGCGTGAGTCCGACGCCGTCCTCTACACCCACGCCGGGCCCGAGATCGGGGTCGCCTCGACCAAGGCGTTCCTCGCCCAGATCGCGGCGAACTACCTCGTCGGCCTGGCGCTGGCGCAGGCCCGCGGCACGAAGTACCCGGACGAGATGGCGCGCGAGTTCGCCGAGCTCGAGTCGATGCCCGCCGCCGTCCAGAAAGTACTGTCCACTGTGGAGCAGGTGCGCGCGCTCGGCCGGGACATGGCCGGCTCGAAGGCGGTGCTGTTCCTGGGCAGGCACGTCGGTTTCCCGGTCGCGCTGGAGGGTGCGCTCAAGCTCAAGGAACTGGCGTACATGCACGCCGAAGGCTTTGCGGCAGGCGAGCTGAAGCACGGGCCGATCGCGTTGATCGAGAGCGGGCTGCCGGTGGTCGTCGTGATGCCGTCGCCGAAGGGGCGCGCGACGCTGCACGCGAAGCTGTTGTCGAACATCAGCGAGATCCAGGCCCGCGGCGCGCGCACGATCGTGATCGCGGAGGAGGGCGACGACACCGTGCGCCCGTTCGCCGACGAGCTGGTCGAGATCCCCGCGGTGCCGACGCTGCTGCAGCCCCTGGTGTCCACGGTGCCGCTGCAGGTACTGGCCGCCGAGATCGCCCGGACGCGTGGCTACGACGTCGACAAGCCGCGCAATCTGGCGAAGTCCGTGACCGTGGAGTAGAACGGCCCCGTGCAGGGAGTCTGGACCACACAACAGATCCGCGAGGCCGAGGAACGACTGCTGGCCGTCACGCCCGATGGCGCGCTCATGCAGCGCGCTGCGTTCGGCCTGGCCGCACATGCCGCCCGGATGCTGACCGCGCACGCCGGGCGCGTCACGGGGACCCGCGTCGCGCTGCTCGTCGGCGCGGGCAACAACGGTGGGGATGCCTTGTGGGCAGGCAGTTTCCTGCGCAAGCGCGGGGTCGGCGTGACGGCCGTGCTGCTCAACCCGGACAAGGCGCACCAGGCCGGGCTCGCGGCTCTGCGGCGTGCCGGTGGACGCGTCGTCGCCACAGCGGACGCGCCGCGTGCGCTCGAGGACGCGGACCTCGTGATCGACGGGATCATCGGCCTGTCCGCGCGCGGCGCACTGCGGGACGACGCGGCGTCGCTGCTGCCGCATGTCAGCGGGCCGGTGCTGGCGGTCGACCTGCCCAGCGGCGTCAATCCGGACACCGGCGCGGTGCCCGGGCCGGCGATCACCGCGACCGCCACCGTGACGTTCGGCGCGCGCAAGCCGGTGCACGTGCTGAACCCGGCGCGCTGCGGCGAGGTGGTGCTCGTCGACATCGGGCTGCGGCCGCAACTGCCCGAGCCTGACCTGCGTGAACTCGACGCCGTGGACGTGGGTGTCGCGTGGCCGGTGCCCCGTCCCGAGGACGACAAGTACAGCCAGGGCGTGACGGGGATCGCGGCGGGCTCGGCGACGTATCCGGGTGCGGCCGTGCTGGCCAGCGGGTCGTCGGTGCTGGCCACGTCCGGCATGGTGCGCTATGCCGGGCCCGCGGCCGACGCCGTGCGCTCGCGCTGGCCGGAGGTCGTCGCGACGGGGTCGGTCACCGACGCGGGGCGCGTGCAGGCGTGGGTTGTCGGGCCGGGGATCGGCACCGGCCAGGAGGGCCGCGGCGTGCTGCGGCAGGTGTTGGAGGCCGGGGTGCCGGTGTGCGCGGACGCCGACGCGACCACGTTGCTCGCGCAGCATCCGGACCTGCTGGACGGGCGTGATCCGGGCACGCCGCTGGTGCTGACGCCGCATGCCGGCGAGTTCGCCCGGCTGACCGGCGGCGAGCCGGGCGAGGACCGGGTGCGCGCGGTGCGGGACGCGGCTCGCAAATACGATGCCGTGGTGCTGCTCAAGGGCAACACGACGTTGATCGCGGCCCCGGACGGCCGCGTGCTGGTGAACGTGGCGCGCGGGTCCTGGCTGGCGACCGCCGGGTCCGGTGACGTGCTGTCCGGCCTGGTCGGGTCGTTGCTGGCGGCGGGGCTGGATCCGTGGCTGGCGGCGGGGGCCGCGGCTTACGCGCATTCGCTGGCGGCGGACCTCGCGGCGAGGCACGCGCCGGTGTCGGCGTCGGGTGTGGTAGCGGCGATTCCGGCCGCGATCAGGCACGTGCGCAGGCTCTTACCGTAAATATCTCGAGTTACGTGTTAACAATCGCGGAGTTCTCTGGTAAGGCTCTGCTGTGGCCCGACCCTCCGACGCCGAAGTCGAGCAGCGCAGGCAGGACGTGCTGCGCTTCGTGATCGACCAGGGTGAGGTCCGCATCGACGCGCTCACCGAACGGTTCGGGGTCAGCCTCATGACGATCCACCGCGACCTGGACGACCTGGCCGGGCGCCGGCTGGTCCGGAAGCTCCGCGGCAAGGTCGACGCGTACCCGGCGCTGACGACGGAGACCGCGAAGCGTTTCCGCGAGACCCGCAACCTCGACGCGAAAGAAGCGCTGGCCGACGTCGCGATCGCCGAGGTCGCACCGGGTACGACGGTGTTCCTCGACGGCTCGACGACGGTGTTTCCGCTGGCGCAACGCCTCACCGGGCCGCTCGTGGTGATCACCAACTCGCTCGAGGTGGCGCGGATCGCCGCCGGTCGCACCGCGATCGAGGTGCTGATGCTGGGCGGCCGCTACACCGACTTCGATTCGTGCATCGGTCCCGACACGATCAACGCGCTGAGCCGGACGCGTGCCGATGTCGCGTTCGTCTCGGCCGCCGCGGTCGCGTACGGACGGCTGTACGACCCGATGCGCGAGTACGCCGAACTCAAGACGGCGGCGCTGGCCGTGGCCGACCGGAACGTGCTCCTCGTGGACCACTCCAAGTTCGGCCGCACCGCGACGTACGCGTACGGCGATGTGAGCGACTACGACTTGGTGATCACCGACCAGGACACGCCCGGCGACGAACTCGCGGCCATGGACACGAAGGTCCGGCTGAGCAAGCCCCACCGATCGGGCTCCGCACTGACGAGCACCCGGAATCCAGGAGAGGACCCCTGATGGCGACGATCACCTTCGACAAGGCCTCCCGCCGCTACACCGGCTCCGAACGCGCCGCGGTCGATGCGCTGGACCTGCACATCGACGACGGCGAGTTCCTCGTCCTCGTGGGCCCCTCCGGATGCGGCAAGTCGACCAGCCTGCGGATGCTCGCCGGGCTGGAGGACGTCGACGAGGGGTCGGTGTGGATCGGGGACCGCGACGTCACGCACCTGCCGCCCCGGTCTCGCGACATCGCGATGGTGTTCCAGAACTACGCGCTGTACCCGCGAATGACCGTCGGCCAGAACATGGGCTTCGCGCTCAAGATCGCGGGCACGCCCAGGAGCGAGATCAACCGGAAGGTCGCGGAGGCCGCGAAGCTGCTCGACCTCGAGCAGCACCTGGATTGCAAGCCCAAGGCCCTCTCGGGCGGCCAGCGGCAGCGGGTCGCGATGGGGCGCGCGATCGTGCGCGAGCCCAGCGTGTTCCTGATGGACGAGCCACTGTCCAATTTGGATGCCAAGCTGCGCGTGTCGACGCGGACGCAGATCGCCGCGCTGCAGCGCCGATTGGGCACCACCACCGTGTATGTCACGCACGACCAGGTCGAAGCCATGACGATGGGCGACCGGGTGGCGGTGCTCAAGGACGGCCTGTTGCAGCAGTGCGACACCCCGCGTGCCCTCTACGACCGGCCGGCGAACGTGTTCGTCGCCGGGTTCATCGGCTCGCCCGCGATGAACCTCGCCTCGGCGCGCCTGACCGACGACGGCGCGGTGCTCGGCGACGTCGCCATCCCGCTGTCCCGCGACCTCATGCTGTCGGCCGGTGGTAACGACGTGACGCTCGGCTTCCGCCCCGAGTCGCTGGAACCCGCCGCCGACGGTGCCCTCATAGTGCGGGCCGACCTGGTCGAGGGACTCGGCTCGGACGCATACGTCTACGGCAAGACCGGCGACGGCACGTCCGTGGTGGCGCGTCGATCCGCGCAGGACGCCGGAGATCGGCGAGACCCTGCGCCTGCGGATCCGGCCCGACGAGCTGCACGTTTTCGCGGGCTCGACCGGCCAGCGGCTGGGCTGGTAGGAACTCATGGGAAAATGGCGGCCGATGAGCCCAGACCCTACCCGCGCCGAGGTCGTCGTCGACCTGGATGCCATCCGGCACAACCTGAGCGTGCTCGCCGGACGGGCGGCCGCCTCGGGTGCCGCGACCATGGCTGTCGTCAAGGCCGACGGGTACGGACACGGCGCCCTGCCGGTGGCGAAGGCTGCCCTCGAAGCGGGCGCCACCTGGCTGGGCGCGTGCTCGGCAGGGGAGGCGCTCGCGCTGCGTGACGCGGGGATCACGGCGAGGGTGTTCAGCTGGCTCGATCTGCCCGAGGTGGACTTCGCGCCCGCGATCGCGGCGGATGTCGACTTGTCGGTCAGCTCGGCCGGTGAACTCGAGCGCATCGCCGCCGCGGCGCACCGCGTGGGCAGGCGCGCCCGGGTACACCTGAAGATCGACACCGGGTTGTCTCGCAACGGATGCCCCGCCTACGCGTGGCCCGCGCTCGTCAAGGCGGCGAGCGCCGAACCCGACATCGACGTGGTGGCGGTGTGGTCACACCTCGCGTGCGCGGACGAGCCGGGGCACCCGTCGATCGAAGCGCAGGCACGGCGTTTTCAGGCGGCGTACGAGATCGCGCGCGAGGCGGGGCTGAACCCGTTGCGGCACCTGGCGAACTCCGCGGCCACGCTGACGCGGCCAGATCTGCACTTCGACCTGGTGCGGGCCGGTATCGCGGTATACGGGCTCAATCCCGTGCCACAGCAGGAAGATCTCCGCCCAGCGATGACCTTCCGCTCCGCGGTCGTGCTGACCAAACGGATCGAAGCCGGCGAATCCGTCTCTTATGGACAGACATGGACCGCGGGCAGGGACACCACGCTCGCGCTGGTGCCCGCCGGGTACGCCGACGGCGTGCCGCGCACGCTGTCCGGCCGGATGGACGTGTGGCTGGGCGGAAAGCGGCGTCCGGTCGCCGGGCGCGTGTGCATGGATCAGCTCGTCGTCGACTGCGGCGACGACGAGCCGCCGGTCGGCGCCGAGGTGATCCTCTTCGGCGACGGCGCGGGCGGCGGGCCGACCGCGCGGGAATGGGCGGACACCATCGGCACCATCGACTACGAGATCGTCACCGGGATGTACCGGCCCCGCGTGCGGCGGCGGTACCTGGGGGAGAGGTGAACATGGCTTCGCGCCGACTGCTCACCATCATCGGAGGCGCGGCCGCGCTGGTCACCGGCACCGCGGCCGCCACGATCGCCGTCGCAGCCCAACAACGCAGACTCAGCGACGGCCTGTCCGTCGAAGAACGGCTCGGGGAACTCAAGCCGGACAAGGTGTCCACGGTCGCGGCCGACGATGGCACGCCCCTTGCGGTGTCGGAGATCCTGCCCGACGAGGGCAAGGCCGAGCTCACCGTCGTCGGTGTGCACGGGTTCGCACTTTCCCAGCGCAGCTGGCATTTCCAGCGCCGCGACCTCTCCGCGCTGGCGCTGCCGCGAGTGCGGCAGGTGTACTACGACCACCGTGGGCATGGTGCGTCGGGCGCCGCCACCGACGCGACCAGCACCATCGAACAGCTGGCGCAGGACCTCGACGCCGTGCTGCGCGCCGTCGCGCCGGACGGGCCGATCGTCCTCATAGGGCACTCGCTGGGCGGTATGGTCGTCATGGAACTGGCGCAGCTGCGTCCGGAGCTGTTCGCCGAGCGCGTGTGCGGGGTCGCGTTCATCGCGACGGCCGCCGGCGAGGTCGGCGCGCACGGCCTGCCGCGCGGGCTGCTGTCGAAGTACAACCCGCTGACCCGTGGCGTGGGCGGGCTGGCCGGGTGGCAGCCGGGGCTGGTCGAGTTCGTGCGGGCCGCGGGCGGTCAGCTGACGCGGCCGGCGATCCGGCGGCTGGCGTTCGGGTCGCGCGACGTGGACCCGAAGATCGTGGACTTCCTGCTGGAGATGCTCGCGGTGACCACGGTGCGCGGGCTGACCAACTTCATCGGCACGCTCGGCAGCCACAACCGGTACGCGGCGCTCGCCGGCCTGCAGCACGTGCAGGTGCTCGTGATCGCCGGCGACGCGGATCGGATCACGCCGTTCGCGCACGCGGAGCGGATCGCGGCCGAGCTGCCCGACGCCGAGCTGGTGCGGGTGCGCGGGGCGGGGCATATGGTGCTGCTGGAGCAGCCCGATCTGGTGAACAGCCACCTGATCGATCTGCTGCAGCGGTGTGCTGGAGTGGACGACATGAGTTCCTCGCGACGGATCTGGCGATGGCTGAACAACTGATACTGGCCACAGCCGAGGACACGGTGAGCTTCGGCGAGTCGCTCGGCAGGACCCTGCGGGCGGGCGACCTGGTGCTGCTCGACGGGCCGCTCGGCGCCGGAAAGACCGTGCTGACCAGGGGAATCGCGGCGGGGCTCGGCGTAACCGGCCGGGTCAGCTCGCCCACGTTCGTGCTCGCGCGGGTGCACCCTGCCGGGGAGCGCGGCGTGCCGCTGGTGCATGTGGACGCGTACCGGCTCGGCGGTGATCTCACGCAGCTCGACGACCTGGACCTCGACACGGATCTCGAGGAGTCCGCGATCGTCGTGGAGTGGGGCGAGGGTTCCGCCGAACGGCTGTCCGACGACTATCTCGTGGTGCGCCTCGAGCGGCGCCCCGACGACGTCCGCGTCGCGACCCTGGAACCCCACGGCGACTGGAAGGCACGCCTGCGTCCGGCGAGCTGAATGCACTGTGACATTCAGCTCGGGTCTGGGCGAGCCCAGTCCGGGATCCACACGTCGGCGCCGGGTTGGTACCGGGTGTGCAGGTACTCGAGGAAGCTCGCCAGGCCTGGGTGCCGGTTGTCCGCTCGCCAGATGACGCGCATCGGGTAGACCGGGGTCGGGTCGACGACCGGGATCCGGCGCAGGTCATAGCTTTCCGGCCAGAGGTAGCGCGAGCCTTCGCCGACGAACGTGGCGAGCCGGGTCGAGTCGGCGAGCTCGGCGAGGAGTGTCTCGATGCCGAACATCGGCCCGATCGTGTCGATGGTGAGCCCGAACGCTCGGGCCAGGTCTTCGTAGTAGCCGATCGGCTCGGGATCGGTCATGCCGGGCATCCAGATCGGGTGGTCGGCGAGTGCGGCCGGTGTCACGGACTTGGCGTTGGCCAAGGGGTGCCGGGGCCCGACCAGGATTTCGTGCCGGTCGTCGACGACACGCGCGGATCGGAGTCCATTGAGGACGCTGCAGTCCCGAAGGGACCGGAAGGTGGCGTCCAGTGTGCCGGCGCTGATCTCCGCCATGGCCGCCGGCGCGTCGGCGTTGACCAGCGCAACGACGTCGAGGGCGATGCCGGGGTGCAGCTGGTAGAAGTCGCGCAGGAGGTAGGCGGGCGCGATCCTGCGGCTGACGACGTCGATCCGCATTGCCCGGCGCCCCGGCGTCACCGCCGCCGTCGCACATTCGGCGGCGCGGAGCAATTCGCGCGCGTGGGGCAGGAAAGCCTGCCCGTCGACCGTGAGCCGCACACCCTTCGCGGCCCGCGCGCACAGCTGCACGCCGAGTTCCCGCTCCAGGTTCGCGACTCGTTTCGAGGCCGCCTGCTGGGTAACGTCCAGCTCGTCGGCGGCGGCCTGGAACCGGCCGGTCTCAGCTACCGCGACGAACGTCCGGACCGCGTCGAGATTCACGGCCGGAACTTACTCGCACAACGATCGGTTGTGCCACGCCGCTCGATCCGTTGTTGGCGGCGCCGGCGGCCGAGACGCTTTCCTTCTCCCGTGGCGAAAGCGTTCAGATGGCTGTGGGCCGCCTACGCGGTCAGCACTTACGGGACCTGGCTCGGGTTCGGCGCGTTCTCGGTTATCGCGATCACGGTCCTGCACGCCGGATCGGCGCAGGTTGCGGCGCTGTCGTCGGCCGGGCTCGCGATCGGGGCGCTGCTGGCGGTGCCGCTCGGGCCCTGGATGGAGTTCCGCGCCAAGCGGCCGGTGATGATCGCGATGGACGTGGTTCGCTTCGCGGCGCTGGCGTCGGTCCCGGTCGCCTACTGGCTGGGCGTGCTGTCGTTCGCACAGCTGGTGGTGGTGTCCGTCGTCGGCGCGGCCGCGAAGATCGCGTTCACGGCCGCGAGCGGCGCGTACCTCAACACCATCGTGCCCGGCGACCAGCTGCTGGTGGCCACGAGCCGGTTCGAGTCCACCAACTGGTCGGCCTCGATCGTCGGACCGCCGTTGGGTGGTGCCGCCATCGGGCTGTTCGGCCCGGTGATCACGGTGGTCGCGGATGCGGTGAGCTACCTGCTCTCGGCGGTCGGGATCATCGCGATCAGGGAACCCGAGCAGCGCCGCGCCCCCAAGTCAACGCAGCGGTGGCGCGACCTCGTCGAGGGGTGGCGTTACCTGCTCGCGCACCCCTCGCTGCGCCGGTTCTTCGTCAACGCGCTGCTGGTCAACGGCCTGATCATGGCCGGCGAGCCGGTGCTGTCGGTGCTGATGCTGTCCCACCTCGGGTTCCCGGTGTGGCAGTACGGGCTGGCGTTCTCCGTGCCGTGCATCGGTGGCCTGATCGGGTCCCGGCTCGCCCGGCGCGTCGTGGCCCGCTACGGCGCATGGACGGTGCTGCGGGTCTTCGGCACACTCCGCGCGTGCTGGCCGCTGGGGCTCGCGTTCATCCAGCCGGGCCTGGCCGGGCTGCTGATCGTGATGGTCACCGAGTTCGGGCTGATCCTTTGCTCGAGCAGCTACGCCCCCGTTTCCGCCACCTACCGGATGAACAACACCGAGTCCGACCGCCAGGCCCGGGTCCTCGCGGCCTGGTCGACGAGCACGAGCCTCAGCATCGCGGTGCTCACGGTGTTGTGGGGTCTGCTGGCACAGCTGACCGGCCCGCGCATGGCGCTCGCACTGGCCGGGCTGCTACTGCTCGGCACGCCGTTCCTGCTGCCACGACGAACGCCCGCGCCGGATCATGTGCTCACGAGCTGAGCCGTGCGGGGCACCCGCACCCGGTCGCGCTCGATGAGCGGGCTTCGCCATTGTCGCTCATCAGCGCTCCAGCGACCGTTTCATCACTTTGCCCATGTCGTTGCGCGGCAAGGCATCCAGGAATCGCACCACACGAGGCCGCTTGTGTGGCGCCAGCAGCCGCGCGACGTGGTCGGCCAGCGCCCGCTCCGCGGGCGGCTCGCCGGACGGCACGATCCACGCGACGATGCGCTCGCCGAGATCCGGGTCCGGCTCGCCGGTGACCGCCGCCTCGGCGACGCCCGGGTGCTCGAGCAACGCGTTCTCGATCTCGCCCGCGCCGATCTTGTAGCCACCGCTCTTGATCAGGTCGGTCGCCTTGCGGCCGACGATCCGGAAGTAGCCGTCGTCGTCGCGCACCGCCATGTCGCCGGTGCGGAACCAGCCGTCGACCAGCGCTTCCGCGGTCGCGTCGGGCCGGTTCAGGTACTCGGTGAACAGGTTCGCACCGCGCACCTGTATCTCGCCGACGGTCTCGGTGTCGTGCAGCGGCACGCCGGACTCGTCGACCAGCCGCACGTCGACCCCGCGCAGCGGCACACCCACCGTGCCGGGCTTGCGCTCGCCGTCCGCGCGGACGCTGGTGTTCATCAGGGTCTCGGTCATGCCGTAGCGCTCGACCACGCGCTGGCCGGTGGCCGCGGTGATGCGCTGGTGGTCGTGCACCGGCAGCGCCGCGGACCCGGACACCAGCAGCCTGGCCTGTCCGAACGCCTTGGCCAGCTCGGGGTTCTCGGCCACCTCGCCGGCGATCCGGTGATACATCGTCGGAACACCGAACATCATCGTCGCCTCGCCCGCGAGTTCCCGGGCCGCGGTCTCGACGGAGAACCGGCCCAGGTGCCGCACCGTGCCGCCGCGCCGCAGCGGGCCGAGGATGCCGAGGATGAGGCCGTGCACGTGGAACAGCGGCAGACCGTGCACCAGCACGTCGTCGGCGGTCCATTCCCACGCGTCCTCGAGCGCGTCGAGCGTGATCGCGATCGCGCGGCGGGGGAGCACCACGCCCTTCGGCGGCCCGGTGGTACCCGAGGTGTAGACGATCATCGCGGGCGCTTCGGGGTCGGGCTCGTCAGGCAGGTCACCCAGGTCGCTCGGGGCTCCGACGAGCGCGATGTCCTGCCGTGGCAACGCGTCCAGCGCTTCGGGCAGCTCCGCGCCCGGTTCGGCGAGCACGAGCGACGGGGCGCTGTCGGCGAGGATGTGCGCCAGTTCGCGTTCGCCGATCTTCGGGTTGACCGGCACCGCCGGGACCCCGGCCAGCAGCGCGCCGACGACGGCGACGCTGGTGTGGATGGTGTTCGTGGCCCAGACGGCGACCCGGCTCGCGTCGAGCCCCCGGGCCAGCGTCCCGGCCGCAGCGGCCAGCTCGGCGTAGGTCAGTGACGCGTCGGGGAACCGCAGCGCGTCCTTGCCCGGTGGCATCTCCAGTGCGGGGAACAACCGATCAGCCACGCGTGCCCTCCTCGAAGTAGCTCCTCAGCCCCACCCTGCCAGAACCGGTGGGTACTCTGGTATGCCGTGCTGGTTCTCGCCATTGATACCTCGACGCCCGCGGTCACCGCGGGGGTGGCGACGCTGGCGGGCACCGGGGTCACCGTGCTCGCCGAGCGCGTCACGCTGAACCCCCGCGCGCACGGGGAGCTCATCACACCGCACGTCCTCGAAGCGGCGAAGGAAGCGGACGTCACCCTCCGGCAGGTCGACGCGATCGTTTGCGGCGTCGGCCCCGGCCCCTTCACCGGACTGCGTGCGGGCATGGCGACGGCCGCCGCGCTCGGTCACGGCCTCGGCGTCGACGTCCACCCGGTGTGCAGCCTCGATGCGATCGCCGCCGACGTGCACGCGAGCGAGCCGTTCGTCGTCGTCACCGACGCGCGGCGCCGCGAGGTCTACTGGGCGTCCTACGACGCCGGCGGCGCCCGCGTCGACGGCCCGCACGTGCAGGCCCCCGAACCGCTCGGCCTTTCGGTGGCCGCTGGTGACGGCGCGCGCCTGTACGAGGAGAAGCTCGGCGTGCGCGTGCTCGAGCCGCACTACCCGACGGTCCACGGGCTGGTCGCGGTCGCCGCGTCCGCGCTGGCCGCGGGCGCCGAGCCCGCCCCGCTGACCCCCCTCTACCTGCGCCGTCCCGACGCGGTCGAGCCCGGCGCGCGCAAGCGGGTGACCACACCGTGAAGCTCGCTCCGCTGCGCCGCAAGGACATCAAACGCTGCGTCGAGATCGAGAAGCAGCTGTTCGTGGGCGACGACCCGTGGAGCGCCCGCGCGTTCCAGTCCGAACTCGATGCGGGCGGGTTCTACCTCGGCGCGTACACCGAGGACGACGAGCTGGTCGGCTACGCCGGGCTCGCCACCGTCGGCCGCCCGGGTGAGTTCGAGTCCAGCGTGCACACCATCGGCGTCGACGAGAACTACCAGGGCCAGGGCATCGGCACGGCACTGCTGCGTGCGTTGCTGGAGCGCGCCGACGGCCTCGATGCCCCCGTCTTCCTCGAAGTCCGCACCGACAACGAGCGGGCGGTCGGCCTGTACGAACGGCACGGTTTCACCCGCATCGGCGTGCGCAAGCGCTACTACCAGCCCTCGGGGGCGGACGCCTACACGATGAAACGACCCGCCCGCACCGCACAGGAGGTGCGCTGATGTCCCGGATCATCCTCGGCGTCGAAAGCTCGTGCGACGAGACCGGCTTCGGCCTGGTCCGCCTGGACGACGACGGCACCGTCGAGCTGCTCGCCGACGCGGTCGCCTCCAGCGTCGACCAGCACGCGCGCTTCGGTGGCGTGGTGCCCGAGGTCGCCAGCCGCGCCCACCTCGAGGCGCTCGTGCCCACGGCCACCCGCGCGTTCGACGAGGCGGGCCTCAAACTGTCCGATGTGGACGCCATCGCGGTCACCGCCGGGCCGGGCCTGGCGGGCGCGCTGCTGGTCGGCGTCTCCGCCGCGAAGGCGTACGCGGCCGCCCTGGACGTGCCGCTCTACGGAGTGAACCACCTGGCCGGGCACGTCGCCGTGGACACGCTCGAGCACGGTCCGCTGCCCAAGCCGTGCCTGGCGCTGCTCGTCTCCGGAGGGCACTCGCAGCTGTTGCGGGTCGACGACATCGCGACCAGCATCACCGAGCTCGGCTCCACTGTGGACGATGCCGCGGGGGAGGCGTACGACAAGGTCGCCCGCGTGCTGGGCCTGCCCTACCCGGGTGGCCCGCCGATCGACAAAGCCGCCAAGCTGGGCGACTGCTGCGCGATCGCGTTCCCGCGCGGCATGACCGGACCCCGCGACGCCAAGTACGACTTCTCCTTCTCCGGACTGAAGACCGCCGTGGCCCGGTGGGTCGAGGGCGCCGAACGGCGCGGCGAGGAGATCCCGGTCAACGACGTCGCCGCGTCGTTCCAGGAAGCCGTGGCCGACGTGCTGACCGCGAAGGCCGTGCGCGCGGCGAAGGACCTGGAGATCGGCACGCTGGTGATCTCCGGCGGTGTCGCGGCCAACTCCCGGCTGTCGGAGCTGGCACGCGAACGCTGCGCGGCGGCCTGCATCGAGCTGCGCGTGCCCAGGCCCCGGCTGTGCACCGACAACGGCGCGATGATCGCGGCGCTGGGCGCGCACGTGGTCGCGTCGGGTGCGAAGGAGTCGTCATTGGGCATCTCCGCGAACCCCGCGTTGCCGGTCGACACGATCTCGGTCTAGCGGCTCAGCACCACGTCGTCGAGCTTCACGAACGCCACTCGGTGGCCGAACTGGATCTGCACGTACTGCGTCTTCCCGCGGACCACGACGTGCTGGGTCGCGTCGAACGTCGTCGCCGAGTAGTACTCGGCCGGCAGCAGCGGCCCGGCCGCGTACTTCTGCCCCGCGAGTAGCGCATACGGCAGCGGTGTGACCTGCTGCGGCGTGCTGCCCGACGGGTACGCCTCGGCCTCCGGGTAGGCGAGCCCGTACACCGTGACCGACGCCAGGCCCGGTTTCGCAGTGACGACCTGGCCCACTGCGGGCGCGGCGGCGGAACTCGGGAACCAGCCGACCTGGCCGAGGAACCAGATCGCGGTCCAGTCGCCCTGGACGCCCGCGACCGCGTATCGCTGCCCGGCCGAGACGCGGCTGCCCACATCCGAGACGTCCATCGTGGACAGTGAACCGTCCGGATGCAGGCCCGGGTCCGCGAGCAGCGGCGCGCCCGTGCGCGGCTCGGTGCGCAGGACGACGGCCGACGAGCCGTGCGGTGTGCACGCCGCGCCCGGGGAGTCGCAGCCGGTGAACCCGGGCTGGTTCGTCGCGAAGTCCGGGTTGATCGTGACCAGCCCGGTGCTCCGCGTGGCCCGCGGTTTGAGCTGCGCGCCGAGCAGGTCGAAGTAGTGCGCCCAGTCCCAGTAAGGGCCTGGGTCCCAGTGCATCGTCTTGACGTTCGCGGGCGCCGGGCCGGGCACGTTGTCGTGTCCGAGGATGTGTTCGCGGTCCAGCGGGATCCCGTACCGGCCGGCGAGGTAGCACACGAGCTTCGCCGACGTGCGGTACATCGTCTCGGTGTACCACGTGCCCTGCGCCCCGAAGCCTTCGTGCTCGACGCCGATCGACTTCGTGTTGACGTACCAGTTCCCGGCGTGCCAGCCGACGTCCTTGGTCAGGATGTGCTGCGCGACGTGCCCGTCCGCCGACCGCAGCGTGTAGTGCCAGCCGAGGTACTTCGGGTCCTGCACGAGACCGATCGCCGCGTCGTAGGTGCACTCGGTGTCGTGGATGACGATGTGCGTGATCTGCTGGCTCCGTGGGCGTTCGGCCTTGTCGTAGTTGCCGTAATTGCCGTTTCCCAGGTCCTGGTACGGCGCGGGGATCCACTCGACCGGCAGTCCTGCGGGACCCTCGGCGGCCCCCTCCTGCCCGGCGGGCAGGTCGAGCGAGCGCAGCTGCGCGCGGGTGGGCGTGACGGGCGTGGCGTCGAGGCGCACCGGCTCGCCGTCGTCGGTGACGCGGCTCGCCCCACCGGCGATCGTCGCGAACACTTCGTCGGCGAAGAACGCCGCGCCGGCTGAGTCGGTGGCCCCGCTGTAGCGCGCCACGGTGCCGTACCAGTCGGCCGGGTCGGTGCTGCTGATACCGAGTTCTCGTTGGTACTGAGCCAGAACCGCCGCGCCTCCGCGGATGTTCTGCCCCGGATCGGCGCGCAGCGACTCAGGGCTCGCGTGAGTCAGCTCGGATGCGAGGTCCAGCGTCTGCAGCGACGGCACCGGGGCGGCGTTCTCCGGCGCCCGCGGGTGCAGTGCCGGCCGGGCCGCGTCGCCGCGCGGGTCCTCGGCGCTCTTGTCGTGGTGGCTCCCGCCCGCGGCGACCGTCAGCACGTCGGTGAGGTGCATCGGGCCGAACCCGGCGCCCGTGCTGGGTGTGCCCGAGTGGTGGTCCCAGCGCGACTTCAGGTAGGACACGGCGAGCAGGATCGGCTCCGGCACGCCGAACTCCTCGGCCGCCGCGGCGAACGCGCGCTGCCTGCCTGGTGTCGTGGCTTGCGCGACGCCGGGTGCGGCGACCGTCAGGCCGGCGGTGCCGGCGGCCAGTGCGCGCAGGGCATTGCGCCGGGTGAAGGGGGTCACGCGAGGAACCTACCGAGTGGAGGCGATCTCGGGTACGAACTTTCGCCGGCCCGTCAGGTGAAATGAAGCAGGCCCCCGGTCATCGCTGACCGGGGGCCTGGCAGAGGTCAGACGGTCAGCACTTGCCGCAGCATCCGCACCCGGAGCCACTGCACGAGCTGCAGCAGTTGCATCCACCCATTGGATGACACCATCCCTTCAGACAGGTTCCGTTCCCAGGCTGCGTTCCAAGGTAGGGCGCACGCGGTGGAGCGGTAACCGCTCAAAGAGTGAGATCGTGATATCGCACCGTAACGATGATTCGGCCCGTTGCAGTCCCGTCCCGGGTGGTGTAATTCCACCCTGCTTGCGCGGCTAGCACTCGCGTGGCTAGAGTGCTAATCGCACGGCACCGTACACGCCCCGGCACCCGCGACGGCGGGGGTGGTAGGAGCCGAAACCTAGTAATTTCCTGCCAACGCTTTCGACGACCCGTGGAGGTCAACCCGGTGAGCGTGAACATCAAACCGCTCGAGGACAAGATCGTTGTCCAGACGAGCGAGGCCGAGGAGACGACGGCTTCCGGTCTCGTGATCCCCGACACCGCTAAGGAAAAGCCCCAGGAGGGCAAGGTTCTGGCCGTGGGCCCGGGCCGCGTGGACGACAAGGGCAACCGCATCCCGGTGGATGTGGCTGTCGGCGACGTCGTGATCTACTCCAAGTACGGCGGCACCGAAGTCAAGTACAACGGTGAGGACTACTTGATCCTGTCCGCTCGCGACGTGCTGGCCGTCGTCAACTGACGCCTGCGTATGCGATGAACGCCCCGGGCCCCGCTTAGCCGGGGGCCGGGGCGTTTCGCTGTCTGAGAGGACCCCATGCCAAAGCAGATCAATTTCAACGAGGACGCTCGCCGGGCACTGGAACGCGGCGTCAACAAGCTCGCCGACGCGGTCAAGGTGACCCTGGGCCCGCGTGGCCGCCACGTCGTGCTGGACAAGAAGTTCGGCGGCCCCACGATCACCCTCGACGGCGTGACCGTGGCGCGCGAGATCGACCTGGAGGACCCGTTCGAGAACCTGGGTGCCCAGCTCGCCAAGAACGTCGCCACGAAGACCAACGACGTCGCCGGTGACGGCACCACCACGGCCACCGTGCTGGCGCAGTCGCTGGTCCGCGTCGGCCTGCGCAACGTCGCCGCCGGGGCCAACCCGACGGCGCTGGGCGCCGGCATCGAGAAGGCCGCCGAAAAGGTGGTCGAGGTGCTCAAGGGCAAGGCCACGCCGGTCAAGGGGCGGGACAACATCGCCCAGGTCGGCACCGTGACCTCCCGTGACGCCGCCATCGGCGCGCTGCTCGGCGAGGCCGTGGAGAAGGTCGGCGAGGACGGCGTGATCACCGTGGAGGAGTCCTCCACGCTGGCCACCACCCTCGAGGTCACCGAGGGCGTGCAGTTCGACAAGGGTTACCTGTCGGCGCACTTCGCCACCAACCCGGAGGAGCAGCGGGCGATCCTCGAGAACGCCGCCGTGCTGCTGCACCGCGAGAAGATCTCGGCGCTGGCCGACCTGCTGCCGGTGCTGGAGAAGGTCGTCGAGGCCAAGCGGCCGCTGCTGATCATCGCGGAGGACGTCGACGGCGAGGCCCTGTCCACCCTGGTGGTCAACTCGCTGCGCAAGACGGTCGTCGCGGTCGCCGTGAAGGCGCCGTTCTTCGGTGACCGTCGCAAGGCGTTCCTGGACGACCTCGCGGTCGTGACCGGCGCTACGGTGGTCTCCTCCGAGGTCGGGCTGAAGCTGTCCGAGATCGGGCTGGACTCGCTGGGTACCGCGCGGCGGATCGAGGTCACCAAGGACACCACGACGATGGTCGACGGTGCCGGGACCAAGGCCGACATCGACGCGCGTATCGCCCAGATCCGCAGGGAGATCGAGACCACCGACTCCGACTGGGACCGCGAGAAGCTGCAGGAGCGGCTGGCCAAGCTCGGTGGCGGCGTCGCCGTCATCCGGGTCGGTGCGGCCACCGAGACCGAGCTGAACGAGCGCAAGCACCGCATCGAGGACGCCGTGGCCGCCACCAAGGCGGCCGTCGAGGAGGGCATCCTGCCCGGCGGCGGTTCGGCGCTGGTGCACGCGGTCAAGGAACTGGGCGCGCTCGAGGGCGAGTTGACCGGCGACGAGGCGACGGGCGTGAAGATCGTCCGTGAGGCGCTCACCGCGCCGCTGCACTGGATCGCCAGCAACGCCGGCTACGAGGGCGCGGTCATCGTGTCCAAGGTGCAGGAGCAGGGCTGGGGCCAGGGCTTCAACGCCGCCACCGGCGAGGTCACCGACCTGCTCGCCGCGGGCATCGTCGACCCGGTCAAGGTCACCCGCTCCGCGGTGGCCAACGCCGCCTCGATCGCGCGGCTGGTGCTCACCACGGAGAGCTCCGTGGTGGACAAGCCGGCCGACGAGGGCGACGAGCACGGCCACGGTCACGGCCACGCGCACTGACCTGCCGCAACCAAGAAGGGGTGGTATCCGTACGGATACCACCCCTTCTCGGTTCCCCTCTTACTGGCCGGAAAGAGTGAGATGCCTGCCGGTCTTGAGAAGGTTCTCCCGGTCGGACTCCGAAAGTCCACCCCAGATTCCATAGGGTTCGTGCACGGCCAGTGCGTGCTCGCGGCATAGCCGCAGTACTGGACAGGATTGGCAAATGGCCTTGGCCCGGGCCTCCCGCCGTGCCCTGGCCGGTCCGCGCTCCCCGTCGGGATGGAAGAAAGCAGCGCTGTCCATCCCTCGGCAGGACCCCTCCAGCTGCCAGTCCCAAATATCGGCATTCGGGCCTGGGAGCCTGCGCGTGTCTGCCATCGTGACCGCCTCCGTTTTTCGGTCGGTGACCCGCACTGATCTGTTGCACTGCGACTACTCCATTTGGTGCAACGGCGGTAACGTTAGAAGCGCGCCAATAGTTGTTCAAGGGAATCGTGGGGATTCAGCCTTTAGATGTCCCCCGCAAGCGTGAGAAGGTCTACTTTCCCTGGTCAGGCTGCATAACATTCGGGTTGCTGGGTAGTCATACCTCCCGGATATTGGACGGAATGGAACGCCCAAGGTGCGCCGGGCAGGCGGAGCCGACCATGCCGGTGGCCGTCGTGGCCCGCCGGCTCGGAGTCGCTCCCTCCACGCTGCGCACGTGGGACCGCCGTTACGGGCTGGGCCCCAGCCGCCACACGGGAGGCAGGCACCGCCGCTACGGTGCCGCCGACATCGGCCGTCTCGAACTGATGCAGCGCGCCCTGCTCCGGGGCGCGTCGACCGCGGAGGCCGCCCGCTACGCGCTAGCGCAGACGCCCAGTCCGGTCCCCATCGGCGAGGTCGCCGCGCCTGCCGAGCCGCACGCGCCCGGCGAGGTACCGGACCGGTCGCTGGCCCGCAGCCTGCGCTCGGCCGCGCTCGCGATGGACGGTGCCGGGGTCCAGCGCCTGCTCGGGGAGGCGATCGCCGACGCAGGCGCGGGCGCCGCGTGGGAGAACGTGATCGAACCGGTGCTGAGCGGGTTCGGCGACGGCTGGGACGGCACGCACGCGGGGCCGGAGGTCGAGTACCTGCTCTCCGACTGCGTGCTGGGCGCGCTCCTGCGCGCCACGCCGCTGGTGCGCGAACCCCGGAACCAGCGGCCCGTGCTGCTCAGCTGCGTACCCGACGAGCGCGGCGCCCTGCCGCTCTACGCGCTCGCCGCCGGCCTGGCCGAGCGCCGGATCGGCGGACAGGTGTTCGGCACGCCGCCGCCCGCCGACGTGCTCACGGCAGCCGTCCGCCGCAGCGCGCCCGCGGCGGTCGTGCTGCTCGCTCACCGCGGCACCGTCACCGATGCCCGGCTGTTCCCGCGGATGTCCCGGGGCCAGCGCTGCCGCGTGTTCGCGCTGGGCGAGGGCTGGGCGGGCACCTCGCTGCCCGGCAAGATCGAACTACTGCCTGACCTACGCGCAGCCGTCGAGCGCATCGAGTATGTCCTCCTGGGTCGCTAGGGTGACCACGTGCGATCGGGTGACCCGCGGCGTGCCGCCTTCGGCGACCTCCCCGCCCCGGAACCGGCCCGGTCCGGGACGCCGGCCGACCGGCTGCTGGCCGCGATCGTGCTCGGCGGCCAGGGGCACTACGCGGCCGCCGCGACGCTGCTTCACCCGCTGAGCCGGGCGGCCGATCCGGTGATCGCGTCGCTCGCGCTGTCCACGTTTGCGTCGCATCGCAGACAGCTCGGCGGGCACGCGGCGGCGTTCGCGCCGGACGGCGCCGCCCTCCGGCTGGTCGCCGACGCATCGGGGGAGAGCGATCCGGACGGGCTCGACCCGTGTGGCGCGCGCGTGGACGCGCTGCTCGGTCTCGCCGCCGACAACCTCGGTGTCGGCCGGCTCGCCGTCGCACGCCGCCTGCTCGCGCGGGCGGAACCGGTCGCGTGGCGCTCCAAGGTCCGGTTGGGCTGGGTCACGGCCGAAGTTGAGCTGGCGTCTGGCCGGGCAGGGGCGGCCGTCGCGCCCGCCGAGGCGGCGTTGCGGCTCGCGACGGCCGCCGGCGCCCGGCGGCACCTGGTGAAGTCCCAGCTCGTACTGGCCGCGGCGCTCGGCGCCACCGGCGACCGGGAACGAGCGATGCACCTTGTCGACGAAGCGTTCGCCGCGTCGGACACATTCGCACTAAGCTCGTTGAGTTGGCCGGCCGGGCTGCTCGCCGCCGAGTTGCACCCCACCGCCGCCGTGCGGTATCGATTCAGGGTCGACCGTGCTTTGTACGCTGTGTTACGACGGACGGATCCGGATGGGAGGCGGCTCGCACGTGGTTCGCCCTGGCTTCCGTGTTGACGCCCGATGTGGCGACCGGGCGGCCCATACCGACATCCGGGCGAAGATCTTCCAAAAAAAGCCACCGGATCGTGTCAAGGTGCGGCCTAAAGCGTCCGATAGGGGATATGGAATGTCACCCGGCTGCAGGAAGGAAACCCCGTGACTACGGTCTTGATCTGCGACGACCGACGCAGTGTCCGCGAAGG
>DATFHB010000084.1:0-121315 GCA_035248845.1 Amycolatopsis sp.
CGCAAGGGTGTCGTCTCCTCGATCGTCAACTTCGGTGCGTTCGTGGACCTCGGCGGCGTCGACGGCCTGGTGCACGTCTCGGAGCTGTCCTGGAAGCACATCGACCACCCGTCCGAGGTCGTCGAGGTCGGCCAGGAGGTCACCGTCGAGGTGCTCGACGTGGACATGGACCGCGAGCGCGTGTCCCTGTCGCTGAAGGCCACCCAGGAAGACCCGTGGCGTCAGTTCGCCCGCACGCACGCGATCGGTCAGATCGTGCCGGGCAAGGTCACCAAGCTCGTCCCGTTCGGCGCCTTCGTCCGCGTCGAGGAGGGCATCGAGGGCCTGGTGCACATCTCGGAGCTGGCCGAGCGCCACGTCGAGATCCCGGAGCAGGTCGTCCAGGTCGGCGGCGAGGTGATGGTCAAGGTCATCGACATCGACCTCGAGCGTCGTCGCATCTCGCTGTCGCTCAAGCAGGCCAACGAGGGCGTCACGCCGGACACCGAGTTCGACCCGACGCAGTACGGCATGGCCGCCGAGTACGACGACCAGGGCAACTACATCTACCCCGAGGGCTTCGACCCCGACACCCAGGAATGGCAGGACGGCTTCGACAAGCAGCGTGAGGAGTGGGAGCGCCAGTACGCCGAGGCGCACACCCGCTACGAGGCTCACATGCGTCAGGTCCAGAAGGCCGCCGAAGCCGACGCCGCCGCCGCGGCTGACGCCGCGACCGGTGTCACCGACCTGGGTGGCGAGCAGAGCTACAGCTCCTCCGCGTCCGACTCGGGCCAGAAGAGCAGCGGTGGCACCCTCGCCAGCGACGAGCAGCTCGCGGCTCTCCGCGAGAAGCTCTCCGGTGGTGCGTAAGCGCTAGCCACAGCCGAATCGGCCCCCGATCCCGTTTTGCGGGATCGGGGGCCGATTTCGTTGCCGGATCAGGCGTTCAGGCCCGCGAGGATCGCCGCCACCCCGTCGTGGAAGACGCGATCGTAGGACGGGTCCTCCGGGCTGAGGAACCAGCCGGGCGGCGGGTTGCGGGCGCGGTGGGTCAGCTCCACGCTCACCAAGCCGTGCATCGTGCTCCACACCAGATACGCGGCGGTCTCCGCGCTCCGGCCGCCGGCCGGCGCGACGCGTTCGGTGAGCAGGTCGTACGTGGTGCGTCGCGCCAGTTCGCGAAGTTCGGGGTCGGGATCGTAGCCCGGCACGGCGCGCTCGAACATGAACGCGTAGCGCGCCGGGCTTTCCAGCGCGAAGGCGCGGTAAGCGTCGCCGAAGGCGAGCACGTCCCGCACGATGTGGCCCGACGCGGGCGGCAGCCGCACGAGCTCGCCGTGCAGCACCTGGAAGGTGCGTTCGTACATCGCGTCCAGGACGCCCGTGCGGCCGCCGAATCGCGCGTACACGCCGAGGGTGGAGGTGCCTGCCGCCCCCGCCAGCCCGCGCACCGTCAGGCCCGCGACCCCCTGGTCGACGAGCACGGACAGCGCCGCCTGGACGAACCGTGCCCTGCTCTGCGTGTCGGCTGGTCCGGTGTCACTGTGTCGGGTCGCCATGCGCACCGCCTTCGGAGCTCGTGAGCGGGCCCAGGCTACGACGGGCGGACTCGAGCCTTCGGCACGACAGGCATGATGGTGGCGTGACAATTGTGCAGCTCGAATTCCGGGGGCGCCGGGTGGTCCGGGACCGGGCCCTGGTGATGGCGATCGTGAACCGCACACCCGACTCCTTCTACGACCGCGGCGCGACGTTCTCCGACGACAAGGCGCTGGCGACGGTCGACCGGGTCGTGCGCGAGGGCGCGGACATCATCGACATCGGCGGTGTGAAGGCGGGGCCCGGCGCCGACGTCGACGTCGACGAGGAGATCCGCCGTGTGGTGCCGTTCGTGGAGGAGATCCGGCGCCGCCATCCGGACCTGGTGATCAGCGTCGACACGTGGCGGAACGAGGTCGGCAGGCTCGCCTGCGAGGCCGGCGCCGACCTGATCAACGACACGTGGGCCGGGGCCGACCCGAAGCTGGCGGAGGTGGCCGCGGAGTTCGGCGCGGGCTACGTCTGCTCGCACACCGGCGGGGCGATCCCGCGCACGCGGCCGTTCCGGGTGCGCTACGAGAATCTGGTGCACGAGGTCATCGACGAGACCACCCGGCGCGCGGAGGAACTGGTCGCGCTGGGCGTGCCGCGCGGCGGGATCCTGATCGATCCGACGCATGACTTCGGCAAGAACACCTGGCAAAGCCTCGCCTTGGTGCGGCACGCGCGGGAACTGGCGGCCACGGGCTGGCCGGTGCTGATGGCTTTGTCCAATAAGGACTTCGTCGGGGAGGCGCTCGGGGTGGAGCTGGAGGAGCGCCTCGACGGCACTTTGGCGGCCACCGCGCTGGCCGCGCGCGACGGCGCCCAGGTGTTTCGCGTGCACGAGGTGCGCCAGACCCGCCGGGTGCTGGAGATGGTGGCCGTCATCGACGGCGCCCGGCCGCCGGCCCGGATGATCCGCGGGCTCGCCTAGGTCCTAGACCTGGCCTTTGGCCCGGTTGAGGCCGTGCAGAACGCGTTGCAGGATCTGGGAATCCGGGTCGACGCGCGGATGCTCGGCCGTCTGCTCCGCCGCCCGCGTGGGCAGCCGGCTCACGTTCCGGCTCCCGCGCTGCGGCAGCGGGACGGCGGCGGCCGACATGCCCGTGGGCAGCGGCAGCTCGGACCAGACGTTGCGGGTGCCGCCGGGTAGCGTGACGGCGTTGATCTGCGCGCCCGGGAGTTCGGGCGGCTCACCGGGACGGTCGTCGTCGAGTTCGATCACCAGTGCGTCACCGTGCAGGCGCAGCCGGACGGTCAGGAACCGGGGCATCGCCGGGCTCGCGCCCGCGACCGACGCGGTGACCAGATGTTTCATGATCCGCGTGGCCTCGGCGACCAGTGGGCGCAGCGACCACTCGGTCAGCGAGAACCGCACGAACATCTCAGCGCAGTTCACGGCGCTGGGTGCGGCCACCAGCCTGAGGTCGTCGACCTGGGTGGTCTGGCCGATCACGAGCATCCTCCGTTTCGCCTGGCGCGGGCCATCCTGCGCGCACTGCTGTTAAGGGAGCGTGCGGGACAGGGTAAGGGCTCGGGTCCGGGCCGCGAGAGCCGCCCGGCACGCCCGCATCCGGGTGCGCCGGCCGGAGCTCGAAATCGCGGCGAAGGCATGTCCTGAGTCCTCGCGTCGGGACGCGACACCGGGCCCTGATTCCTCACGCTCGTGTGCGATCCCTTCGTGCCGGATGCTGGTCAGCTGCCTTGCCCGGCAGGGCCGGCCCGCCGGGTGCCGCAGAGACTACCGTCTCGATCACCGTATCGGGAGAGTCCGCGACCGTCCGCACACGCGTGCCGACGTGCGTGTATCGATCCAGCAGCATCGCGGGGCGCACGCCGGCCTGGAGATCGCTGTCTCATATGTCCACTCCAGACACGTCGGCGAAGCGCCGCCACGTGTGCATTGTGGACTCTGCTCACGCGCCCGCGCGCGCGAGCAGGGCGACGCAATGCGCGATCAGCCGGTCCCGGGATACCTTCAGCCCGCCGCCGAGGTAGCCGGTGAACAGGTTGGTCAGCGCGCCGACGAGTCCGGCGGCGGTCAGCTCGCGGTCCGGCGCGTCGAGGTGGTCCGGCAGCTGTTCCCGGATCAGCGCGGCGAACGTGGGCAGTAGCGCCACGCCCCGCGCCGACAGGGTCGGGTCCGTGATCGGTGCGAGCAGCAGCACGCGGCCCGTGCGCGGATCGTCGACCATCAGCTCCACGAACGCCGTCACGGCCGCCTCCGCGCGCGTGGTCGCCGCGGCTCGTGGGTCGGGCACCGCGTCGATCAGGACCTGCCGCGCCTCGCGTGCGACCTGCTCGTATACCGCGAGCACCAGGTCTTCGCGATCGGTGAAACTCTCGTAGAAGTAGCGCTCGGTGAGCTTGGCGTGCCGGCACACCGCGCGCACGCTCACCGCCGCGGAGCCCTGCGTGCCCAATAGGTCCAGGCCCGCCGCCAGCAGCTTCTCTCGACGGGCGGCCCGACGGTCGTCGAGCGTGGTGCCGCCCCAGGTTCGCGTCATCCCTGCCTCATCAAATGACTACAGGTGTTGTCACATCGTAGCGCGCTCGGCGTCGTTTCGGCGGCCCCGGTCACGGGCCCGCTGGGGCCCGGTGTCACCATTCCTCCGGTCACCGTGGCGTCCAAGGAGGATCATGGCCGCGCTCCCGGCTTCGAAGAGGTTCGGTTACTCGCTCGGGTCCTTCACCACCGGCTCGTTCGGCACGGTGCCCGGATTGCTCTTGCTGCCCTACCTCACCGACACGATGGCGGTGCCCGGCGCGGTCGCCGGCGTGATCGTGCTGGTGCCCAAGGCGTGGGACGTCGTGTTCAACCCGTTCGCCGGGCGGCTGTCGGACGCGAGTCTCGTCAAGCGCGGCAGCCGGCGACCGTTCCTGCTGTTCGGCGGGATCGGGGTGGCGGTGCTGTTCGCGGCGATCTTCGCGCGGCCCGGACTCGGCTCGACCGCGGCCGACGCGTCCTACGTGGTGGTCACGTTCCTGTTGTGCGCCACGGCATACGGCCTGTTCCAGGTGCCCTACAACGCACTGCCGGCCGAGCTGACGCAAGACCCCGACGAGCGCACGCGGATCACCAGCTGGCGGATCGGGTTTCTCGCCATCGCGATCCTGATCTCCGGCGGCGGGGCGCCCGCGATCACCGACGCGATCAAAGGCGTGCCCGGCTACCGCGTGATGGGCGTGTTCATCGGGCTGGTCATCCTGATCGGCACCATCGGCGTCGTACTCGGCACCCGCGGTGCGCCGGTCGGGTCGCGGCGGCCGAACGCGGTCAACATGCGTGAGCTGATCGCGACGATGCGGCAGTGGCGCCCGTTCCGGTGGCTGCTGGGTGTCTACTTCGTACAGGCGCTCGGGCTGGGCACGCTGCTGGCCGGGGTGAACTACGCGGCGCGGCAGGTGTTCCACGACGCGAGCCTGCAGACCGCGCTGTTCGTCGGGTTCGTCGGCCCGGCGCTGCTGACGATGCCGTTGTGGCCGCGGATCGGCGCCCGGTGGGGCAAGCTGTGGGGCTTCCGGTTCGCGTGCGTCGCCTTCGGCGTCGGCGCGCTGGGGCTGTGCGGGGCGCTGGTGCTGCCCGTCGCGGTGTCGTTCGTGTTCGTCGCCCTCGCCGGCGTCGGCTACGCGGGCATCCAGGTGTTCCCGCTGGCGATCCTGCCCGACCTGATCAGCGCCGAGGAGGAGCGCACCGGCGAGACCCGCGCCGGGATCGCGGCCGGGGTGTGGACCGCGTCGGAGACGCTGGGCCTCGCGCTCGGGCCCGGCCTGTTCGGCCTGCTGCTCACCATCGGTGGCTACGTGCCGTCGGTGGACGGGCTGGCGCCGCAGCCCGGCACCGCGGTGACGGCCATCCTCCTGGGCTTCTCGCTCGTCCCCGGCATCCTGGTAGTCCTCGGCATCCCGCTCCTCCGTCGCTCCGTGCTCGCCTGACGGCTCCCCACTCCGCCTCCGCGAGTTGAGGTTTCCAGGCCGGCGAGTTGGGGTTTCGCGGTCGGCGAGTTGGGGTTTCGCGGGCGCACGGAACGCGAGACTCACACGCACGGAACGCGAGACTCGGGCGCACGGAACCCTGGACTCGCGCGCACGGAAACCTCAACTCGCGGGTTTGCTCACACTCGGGCGGCCCTGGCTGCGCGGCGGCCGGGACGGGCAGTCATGCTTGAGGGCATGCCCGAAGAGCACTATCTCGTCGGCCTCGACCTCCGCGGCCGCCGCGTCGTCCTGGTCGGGGGCGGCACCGTCGCACAGCGCCGGCTGCCGCGCCTGATCGGTGCCGGCGCCGCGGTCGAGCTGATCTCCCCGCACACCACGCCGGCCGTCAGCGGGATGGTCGACGCGGGGGAGCTGGTCTGGCACGAACGCCCCTATGCCGACGGCGACCTCGACGGCGCGTGGTACGCGTTGGCCTGCACGAACGATGCCGAGGTCAACGCCGCGGTGTGCGCCGAAGCGGAGCGGCGCCGCGTGTTCTGCGTGCGTGCCGACGCCGGCCTCGAGGGCAGCGCGGTCACCGCCGCCACCGGCAGGCACGAGGGCTTGGTCGTCGGCGTGCTCTCCGGCGGAGAGCCGCTCCGCTCTGCGGGCGTGCGCGACAACCTGATCGAGGCGCTGCACACCGGCCTGGTGGCCGACGGCGCCACCACCGCCGAGGTCGGCGAGCTGCCCGGCGTCGCGCTCGTCGGCGGCGGCCCCGGCGACCCGGAGCTGATCACGGTCAAGGGCCGGCGGCTGCTCGCGCGCGCCGACGTGGTGGTGGTGGACCGGCTCGCGCCCCGGGAACTGCTCGACGAGCTGCCCGCCGAGGTGGAGATCGTCGACGCCGCCAAGATCCCGTACGGCCGCTCCGCGAGCCAGGAAGTCATCAACGCCGCGCTGATCGACAACGCGAAGGCCGGCAAGTTCGTGGTGCGCCTCAAGGGCGGCGACCCGTACCTGTTCGGCCGCGGCTTCGAGGAGGTGCTGGCGTGCGCCGAGGCCGGCGTCCCGGTCACGGTGGTTCCCGGTATCACCAGCGCGTTCGCCGTGCCGGCCGTCGCCGACGTGCCGGTGACGCATCGCGGGGTGGCGCACGAGGTCGTGGTCGTGTCCGGGCACGTGCCGCCCGGGCACGAGACGTCGCTGGTGGACTGGGACGCGCTGGGCAAGCTGCACGGCACCATCGTGCTGATGATGGGTGTGGAGCGGCTCGGCCAGTTCGCCGACGCGCTGCTGGCCGCGGGCCGGCCCGCGGACACCCCGGTCGCGATCGTCGAGGACGGCACCATGCCGACCCAGCGCGTGCTGCGGTCCACTTTGGACAAGGTTGCCGCCGACGCGAAGACCGCCGGTGTGCGGCCGCCCGCGGTGACGGTGTTCGGGCCCGTCGCGGCGCTCGCGCCTGATCAGGCCGGGTAACAGCGCTCGACGAACGCGAGGATCTCCTCCGTCAGCCGCTTCGGGTCCACCCGCAGCTCGACCGGGCTGCGCGCCTGGATGAACTCCGCGTCCGGCAGGTCCGCGGCGAGCGTGTCGGCGTCGCCGAACGGGTGGATCGGGTCGTGCTGGTGCCCGATCACCAGCGCGGGCACGGTGATCTGCCGGCGTACGGCCTTGGGCGGCGCGATCCGGCCGAAGAACACACCGTGCAGCAGCGCCGCCATCGGCTCGGGCTGCTGCTCGAGCGTATCCGTGATGACGTCGACCCACTGCTTGCCGTGCGGGACGAGGCTCGCGGCCTGCGCGACGCCCTGCACCGACGACGGCAGAAACCGCGCGGCGAACAGCAGCGGCGTGAACGTGAGCAGCCCGGCGACGATCGCGTTGTCCAGCACCGGCATCTCGACGAGCATGCCGTGCATTCGTTCGGGTGCGGCGACCGCGACTTCGAGCGCCACGTTGGCACCCAGCGACGTGCCGCCGAGGACCGCGCGGTCGATCCCGAGGTGGTCCAGCAGCGCCACGACCTGCACGCCGAACGCGGGGATCGAGTAGCGCCAGGACTCGGTCGGCCGATCGGACTCGCCGTGCCCGAGCAGATCGAGCGTAATGACCCGGAACCCCTCCGCGGCCAGCCTGCGGGCCAGCGGCGCGTGCATCCGGCGGGTGAACATGATGCCGTGCGTGAGCACGACAGGCCGGTCACCGTCACCGTACTCGGTGTAGGCCAGGCGGTGCCCCTCGAAGGTGAAAGATCCGGTCAGCTCGAGAATTCGGGTGGCCATCTCCCCAGGAAACCACGGCGACCAGTAAAAATGGCAGGCATGAGTGATATCGCGGACCTGGTAGCCCTGAAAGTGGACCGTTCCGGCGGGGTCGCGGAGGTGACCCTGCTCGGGCCCTCGAAAGGCAACGCGATGGGGCCGGACTTCTGGCGCGAGCTGCCGCTGGTGTTCGAGGCGCTGGATGCCGACCCCGAGGTCCGGGCGATCGTGCTGACCGGCAGCGGGGGCAACTTCTCCTACGGACTTGACCTGCCCGCGATGTTGGGCGGCGGCTGGGCTCCGCTGCTCGCGGGCGACGCGCTGGCCGGGCCGCGCACGACGTTCCTGAAGGAGATCCGGAAACTCCAGGGCAGCGTCAACGCGGTCGCGAACTGCCGCACGCCTGTCATCGCCGCCGTCTCCGGGTGGTGCATCGGTGGCGGCGTGGACGTGATCGCCGCGGTCGACGTGCGGGTGGCCAGCGCCGATGCCAAGTTCAGCGTGCGCGAGGCGAAGGTCGCGATCGTCGCGGACCTGGGCAGCCTGCAGCGGCTCGGCGGGATCGTCGGCGAGGGTCACCTGCGGGAACTCGCGCTGACCGGTAAGGACATCGGCGCCGCACGCGCCGAGAAGATCGGCCTGGTCAACGACGTCTATCCGGACCCGGAGGCGGCCCTGGACGCGGCGCGGGAGCTCGCACAGGAGATCGCGGCCAACCCGCCGCTGGTCGTGCAGGGCGTCAAGGACGTGCTCTCGGTCAACACTGAGCGGCAGGTCGCCGAGGGGTTACGGTACGTCTCGACCTGGAACGCCGCGTTCCTGCCGAGCAAGGACCTGAACGAGGCAGTCCAGGCCTTCATGCAACGCCGAAAGCCGGACTTCAAGGGAGAATAGGGTGAGCGCTTTCCGTCAGGCGCGGGACTACCTGCTGGCGCACCGCGAGGACTACGACACCGCCTACCGCGACTTCGCCTGGCCCCAGCCGACCGAGTTCAACTGGGCGCTGGACTGGTTCGACGTGATCGCGCGCGACCCGGCCAACGCCGAACGCTACGCATTGTGGATCGTCGAGGAGGACGGTGCGGAGGGCCGCTGGACGTTCCCGGAGATGTCGCGGCGGTCCGCGCAGGTCGCGAACTGGCTGCGCGGGCACGGGGTGCGGCGCGGTGACCGGCTGATCCTGATGCTGGGCAACCAGGTCGAGCTGTGGGAGACGATCCTCGCGGCGATCAAGCTCGGCGCCGTGATCATCCCCGCGTCGACGCTGCTCGGCGCGGAGGATCTGCGGGACCGCGTCGACCGTGGCGTGGCGCGGCATGTCGTCGTGCGGTCGGTGGACGCGCCGAAGTTCGCCGGCGTGGCGGGCGACTACACACGGATCGCGGTGGGGGAGCAGGCCGAGGGCTGGCTGTCGTTCGCCGACGCCTACTCCGCGCCCGCGGACTTCGCGCCCGACGGCACCACCGCGGCGACCGACCCGCTGCTGCTGTACTTCACCTCCGGCACCACCGCGAAGCCGAAACTGGTGCAGCACACGCACATCTCCTACCCGGTGGGCCATCTGTCCACAATGTACTGGATCGGACTGGAGCCGGGGGACGTGCACCTCAACATCTCGTCGCCCGGCTGGGCGAAACACGCATGGAGCAACGTCTTCGCGCCGTGGAATGCCGAGGCGACGGTATTCCTGTACAACTACAACCGGTTCGACGCGGATGCGCTGATGTCGCAGATGGACCGGTGCGGCATCACCAGCTTCTGCGCGCCGCCGACGGTGTGGCGGATGCTGATCCAGGCGGACCTGACCGCGCTGAAGGCGCCGCCGCGCAAGGTGGTCGGGGCGGGCGAGCCGCTCAACCCCGAGGTCATCGACCAGGTACGCCGGGCGTGGGGCGTGACGATCCGCGACGGGTTCGGGCAGACCGAGACCAGCGTGCAGATCGCGAACACGCCCGGCCAGGCGGTCAAGGCCGGGTCGATGGGCCGGCCGATGCCGGGGTTCGCGGTCGTCCTGGTCGACCCGGTCACCGGGGACCGCGCGTCCGAGGGCGAGATCTGCCTCGACCTGGCGCACCGGCCCGTGGGCCTGATGACCGGTTACGCCGACGACGACGAACGCACGGCCGCTGCGTTCGAGAACGGGGTTTACCACACCGGCGACGTGGGTTCGATCGACGAGGACGGCTACATCACCTACGTCGGGCGCACGGACGACGTGTTCAAGGCGTCGGACTACCGCATCTCGCCGTTCGAACTGGAAAGCGTGCTGCTCGAGCACGACTCGGTGGCCGAGGCGGCGGTGGTGCCCGCGCCGGACCCGATTCGGCTGGCCGTGCCCAAGGCCTACGTCGTGCTCGCGGCGGGCCACGAGCCGAGCGCGGCCACGGCGGAGAGCATCCTGGTCTTCTGCCGCGAGAATCTGGCGCCCTACAAGCGGATCCGCCGACTGCAGTTCACCGACCTGCCGAAGACGATCTCCGGCAAGATCCGCCGCGTCGAACTGCGCGGCAAAGAACAGTCCACGTCCGGCCGCCCCGAGGGCGAGTTCCGCGAGGAGGACTTCCCGGGCCTGAAGTCCTGACCAGTGCCGTGAGCCCTGATGGCGCCAGATGCCATCAGGGGTCCCTCACGGCTCAGGCCGGGACGGTGCCGATCTCGCGGTTGTCCTCGGTGGAGCAGGTGGCGGTGAGCGGCGAGCCCGGGTCGCTGCCGCACGTCCACTCCTCGAGCGCGACCGGGCCGGCCCCGCCGGGGTCGGCCCGGTCGGCCGGAGTGAGCCGGGCGAAGTACTGCGTGGCGATCGCGGTGGCCTGCGCACAATCCACGTTTCCCTGACGTACCAGCACCCTCACCTGCGAGCTGGAGCTCGCGGCCACCGTTGCGCACGGGACCGCCTGGGTGGAGACGGGGGCGGCGGCCGCTTGCGCGGTCACCTGGGGCGCGGCCGGCGCGCCACCGCACGCGGTGAGTGCCAGTGCGCCGGCAACCGCCGGGATGATCAAGGTCTTCATTCAGCTTTTCCTTGTGGGGAGGGGGCTACTCCGCCGCGACGCGGGCGAACACGGTCTTCTCATCGAGACTGCAGGTGGTGCCGCCCTGCGCCGCGGGCGGACCCGACACGCAGAGCCAGCCGTCCACGGTCGCGCTCACCGGCTGGTTGGAACCGGCGGGCTGTTTTCCGGCGATCTGCCGCTGGAAGTCGCCGACCAGGCGCGTCGCGTCGGTGCACGGAACGCCCGTCGGGGAGCTGTCCAGCACCTGCAGGGTGAGACCGCTCGCGGCGGTCACCGTACCGCAGTCACCGCCGGTGGGAGCCGCCTCGCTCGCGGTCGTGGTGGTCGTCTTCGGACTCGAGGGCGCGGACGACGGCGCCGCCGGCGCGGTGGAGGACGACGGGGCCGCCGACGACGACGGCGCGGCTGATGACGGGGGAGTGGGCGCGGACGACGGTGCCGCGGTCTGCCCGGTCTGCGCGCAGCCCGCCACACAGGTCAAGACCACCAGGCTCGCCCCGGTCAGCAGCAACGGCGCGCGCATGCTTCGTCCTCCTCCGTGTCTTTCCGGCAGCGCGCAGGCTACCCCGGTATGCGCACGCGTCCGGTCACCGACACGCCGAAGTCCATAATGGACAGTCACGGTGCGTCGGTCCCGCCCTCGTGCGGGTGAATTCCGCGCGGGTGGCTAACGAATCGGCGCTCCGTGACGAATCCTCGGGTGCAGGCACTACCGAACGAGTAGAGAGCGATGAGCACGCAAACCGACGGCGATACCGCGTCCCAGTCCGCCAACGACAGCATCCCAGCCACCGAGCCGCCCGCGGTCCCGTGCACCGTGGTCTGGAGCCAGGGCCGCCCCTACGTCCTCGAGCCCGGCCGTGGCAACCCTCGCTGGATGGGCACCGACACGCGTGGGCGCCCGCTCGCTCTCACCGGCGCCGACCTGCGCCGCCGCGGCTGGAGCTTCCGCCGCGCGGGCTAGCGGCGTGGCCGGGTGCTCGGGTTCTGCCCACTTTTGGTCGAACTGGTGCCCGCCCGGCCATCCGCGCACCCGGGCCGTCTGCGGGCATAGGGTGATCCGGTGATCGAGCCCAGTCCGCCCGGCGTGTCCGAGCAGGTGCCGCCCTCAGTGCTCAGGCAGGCACTCACCGTGCCGAACATCCTGTCGCTGCTGCGGCTCGCGGGTGTCCCGGTATTCCTGTGGCTGCTGCTCGGGCCGCAGGAGGACGGCTGGGCGCTCGCCTTGCTGGTGTTCAGCGCGCTCACCGACTGGCTCGACGGCAAGCTCGCCCGCTGGCTCAACCAGATGAGCCGCCTCGGGCAGCTGCTCGACCCGGCCGCCGACCGGCTGTACATCGTGGCCACGCTCGTCGCGTTCCTGGTACGCGGCATCGTCCCGTGGTGGATCGTCGCGCCGCTGGTGGTGCGCGAGCTGATCGTCGGCGGGTGCCTCCTCGTGCTCCGGCGCGTCGGGTTCGCGCCGCCCGAGGTGACCTACATCGGCAAGGCCGCGACGTTCGTGCTGATGTACGCGTTCCCGTTCCTGCTGCTGACCCAGGGCACCTCGACGGCCGCGGAGGTCGCGCGGCCGATCGCCTACGCCTTCATGACGTGGGGCGGGGTGCTCTATCTGTGGTCGGGCGCGCTCTACGTACTGCAGACGATCCGGGCGATCCGAGGTGCCGCGCGGCCCGCCGGGATGTAAGACTTCGGCCCGAACACATCGTGTGACCCGTGGAGGAAAGGGAGAAGGGCGTGTCCGCTCCAGAAGAGCTGCGCTACACCGAGGAGCACGAGTGGGTCACCACCGGCGCGGAGTCGGTGCGGGTGGGGATCACCGAGTACGCGCAGGACCAACTCGGTGACGTGGTGTTCGTCGAGCTGCCCGAGGTGGGCAAGCACCTTGCGGCCGGCGATGTGTTCGGTGAGGTCGAGTCCACCAAGAGCGTGTCCGAGCTGTTTGCGCCCGTTGACGGCGAGGTCGTCGCTGTCAACGACGCCGTCACGGAGTCGCCCGAGCTGATCAACAGCGACCCCTACGGCGAGGGCTGGCTCATCGAGATCAGGATCGAGGACTCCTCGGCCGTCCAGGCGCTGCTCGACGCCGAGGCCTACCAGGGTCTGACAGCCGAATAGCCGCCGCCGTTTGGGGGGAGCCCCAGGGGCTTGAATCGATCAGGCACGGTACGTTGGCACCACATGTTCCAGGCTAGGCAAATACTTCAGTGGTGAGGAGAGCTCAGGTGAGCACGAACGACGGGCCCGGCGTTCCCCCGGAGCGGTCTCCGGAGCGGACCTCGATCTTCCGGGCCGATTTCCTGGCGGACGCGGAGGGCCAGGAGCCGGCTGCGCCCGAGCCCTCGGTCGCCGGCGTCGACGCGTTGCCGGCCGGCTCCGCCCTGCTGGTCGTCAAGCGGGGCCCCAACGCGGGTTCCCGGTTCCTGCTCGACCGCGACACCACGAGCGCGGGGCGGCACCCGGACAGCGACATTTTCCTCGACGATGTCACGGTTTCGCGGCGGCATGCGGAGTTCCGGCGTGAGGGTGGCGAGTTCGTCGTCATCGACGTGGGCAGCCTGAACGGCACCTACGTCAACCGCGAGCCGGTCGACCAGGCCGTCCTCGCCGGCGGTGACGAGGTGCAGATCGGCAAGTTCCGCCTGGTCTTCCTGACCGGCCCGGGGCACGGGGGCCAGGGGGCACAGTGACGGCTGCCGGGCGGCCACAGCGCGATGGGTTGAGCATCGGGGCCGTGCTGGCGCAGCTGCGCGGCGACTTCCCCGACGTCACCATCTCCAAGATCAGGTTCCTCGAGTCCGAGGGCCTGGTGCGGCCGGGCCGGACGCCGTCCGGCTACCGGCAGTTCGCACCGGCCGACGTCGAGCGCCTGCGTTTTGTGCTGGCCGCCCAGCGGGATCACTACCTGCCTCTCAAGGTCATCAAGGAGCAGCTGGACGCCGCCGACCGCGGCGACGGGCACCAGGCGAGCTCGCCGCGCTTACCGCGCAAGCTCGTCTCGCTGTCGGCGGGTGACGGCCTGTCGACAGCGGATGATTTCGCGCCGGGCCGGGAGGTCCGGATCACCCGGGAGGAACTGCTTGCGCAGGCGGGCATCGACGCGGCCATGCTCGCGGAGCTCGAGCAGTACGGCCTGGTCCGGCCCGGTGCGGCCGGTTTCTACGACCCGGACGCGGTGCTGATCGCCAGGACGGTGAAGGCGATGACCGAGTTCGGGATCGAGCCGCGGCACCTGCGGGCGTTCCGCGCTTCGGCGGACCGCGAGGTCGGCCTGCTTGAACAGATCGTCACACCGGTGTTCCGGCATCGTGACGCCGATGCCCAGGCCCGCGCCGACGAGATGGTGCGCGAGCTGGCGGCATTGTCGGTGACGCTGCATACGTTGCTGGTCAAGGCGGGCATCCGCGGGGTGACCGGCCGCTGAGGAGTGGTGAAGATCCGCCCTGGTGCCGGCTCTGGCCGAAAACGACACAGGCTGATGGCTCTTCCAAACGGCTGCGATGCCGTACCGTTGGTGGTGGGTAGCCGACATCGAAGGTGCCGAGTGAGCACAGTCGAAGGAAGCGAGCACAGCGTGCGCGAGACGGGTAGCGTCGGGTATGTCGATGCGAATTCCTGCAGCCAGCGCTGCGGCCCGCGCACAGGAGAGGGAGGCGAAGTCCGATGAGCGAGATGCGCGTCGTCGGTGTGCGGGTCGAGCTGCCCGCGAATCAGCCGATCTTGTTGCTGCGGGAGACGGAAGGCGAGCGATACCTCCCGATCTGGATCGGGTCCGTCGAAGCCACCGCGATCGCGTTGGAGCAGCAGGGTGTCCGGCCGGCCCGGCCCCTCACGCACGACCTGCTCAAAGAAGTGATCGGCGCGCTGGGTCGCGAGCTCGTGCAGGTCGTGATCACCGATCTGCGTGAGGGCACGTTCTTTGCGGAGCTGGTGTTCGACGGCAACGTGCGGGTCTCCGCGCGGCCGAGCGACTCGGTGGCGCTGGCGCTGCGCGTCGGGGTGCCCATCCACGCGGTGGACTCGGTGCTCGAGGAAGCCGGCTTGATCATCCCCGACGAGCAGGAGGACGAGGTCGAGAAGTTCCGCGAGTTTCTCGACTCCGTCTCGCCGGAAGACTTCCGCGGAGCGGACACCTAAGTCAGCGCGCGGTCGCCTTGACGAACAGGTCGCCCAGTTCCCGGGCGTAGGCGTCGAGGTCGAGTCCCGGATCGGCGGCCAGTGCCGCCTCCGCTCCGTCCAATCCGTGCGCGATGGTGCGCGCCATGACATTCGCGTCGAAACTCCCGAAGGCCCCTTCAGCCTGACCTTGCCGCAACTGGCGTTCGAGCCGCCCGTGGCGCAGCTCCGCGACCAGCGCGCCCGTCACGACGTCCTGATCCCCGTTGCGCCGTACCGCTTCCAGCGCGCGCACGCCGTCGGGATTCTCCTTCAGGAACGCCAGTTCGGCCTCGATGTGCGCGCGCAGGATCGCGACCCGATCGCTCGTGTTCGTCGCGCGCGCCGTCGTGAACCGGTCCTTCACGTGGATGATCGTGCCCAGGACGGCCCTCATCAGCTCGGCTTTGCTGCCGAAGTGGTAGGTGATGATCCGCGTGCTGCTCAGTCCGGCGCGCTCCCGCAGCCGCTCGAATGACGTCCCGGCGTAACCCAGTTCGGCAAGGGCGCCGATTGTCGTCGTGAGGATCTGCGCACGTCGCGCCGCTTCGGTGACACTGTGCCCGAGTTCCGGCTGCATCTCCGCTGTTATCTGCACATGTAAATTTTAACACGGTCAGATAAATTCTGGCGAACTCTCAAGAACTCCTTGAGACCGCCGCGCGTCGCGTTGACCAGGGGGGCCGCCGCGCTTACCGTCGAAGGCGGTAAATCGCTAAGGTGTGATTCGGCCAACTGGGAGGCTTGCGTGGTCGACGAAAGGCCGATCAAGGCGGTCGACGGGCAGCAGGGTGAGCTGTTCCCCGACTCGTCCCTGCCTGACGAGCTGGTCGGGTACCGGGGGCCCGCGGCTTGTCAGATCGCGGGGATCACCTACCGGCAGCTCGACTACTGGGCCCGCACGAAGCTCGTCGCGCCGAGCATCCGCACCGCACATGGTTCCGGTTCGCAGCGGCTGTACTCGTTCAAGGACATCCTCGCGCTCAAGATCGTGAAGCGGTTACTGGACACCGGAGTGTCGCTGCAGAACATCAGGGTGGCGGTCGAGCACCTGCGCGAACGCGGAGTCGCCGACCTCGCCAAGGTCACCCTCGTGTCGGACGGCACGACGGTGTACGAGTGCACCTCGCCCGAGGAGATCGTCGATCTGCTGCAGGGCGGTCAGGGCGTGTTCGGCATCGCGGTCAAGGTCCCGATGCAGGAGATCAGCGGCACCATCCACGAGTTCCCGGCCGAGCGTGCCGACGGCGGCGAGGTCGAGACCGTCCTGCCGGACGAGCTGAGCCAGCGCCGCAACGCCCGCCGCATCGGCTGAATCTACCGCCGAGTAAGCTGATCATCGCAGTCGCCGAAGCCGCACGGGAGAGTCCGAACCCCAACCCGGGTCCGGCGCCGAAGGAGCAAGTCCTCCCCGGAACCTCTCAGGCACCCCGGACCGTGCGGACGAGACGCCTCTGGAAAGTGGGTCCAGGCCACAACCCGGTGACCCCGCCGACGGTGCAAGCCCGAACCAACCACGGGTGAACCTCTCAGGCGCCCCCGACCGGGTACGGACAGAGTGGGGAGGACCCGGACACGCACGCCGTGTCCGGGTCGCTGTTTCTGGTCAGCCAGGCATCCTGTCCAGGAAACCCTGCACCCGGCGACCGCGCCGAGCGGGTGCGTGTAGGTCGCATCGCCGGCGAACAGGTCTCCTGGTCTCGGACTGACGACGCAACGATGGTGCGGCGTGTCGATTACGCCGGAGGTAATGGCGCGGGTGAGTAGTTTCGGGGGTATGACCACGACCGTCGGGCCGCTGCTGCGGCGGTGGCGTGAGCGCCGCCGCATCAGCCAGCTCGATCTCGCGATCTCGGCCGAGGTCTCGACCCGGCACCTCAGCTTCGTCGAGACGGGACGCGCCAACCCGAGCCGCGACCTGGTGCTGCGCCTCGGCGAGCGCCTCGAAGTGCCGCTGCGCGAGCGCAACCGCATGCTGCTGGCCGCCGGATTTGCCCCGGCGTTCGCGGAACGCGCTCTCGGCGAGCCGGGGATGTCCGTCGTGCGCGACGCCGTCGAGAAGATACTTGCCGGGCACGAGCCGCACCCGGCGGTGGTGGTGGACCGCTACTGGAACCTCGTGGACGCCAACTCCGGCCTCGCGCTGCTGGCCGACGGCGTCGCACCGGACCTGCTCGAGCCGCCCGCGAATGTGCTGCGCATCGCGCTGCATCCGGGCGGGATCATGCCGCGCGTGCTCAACCCGGGTCAGTGGCGGGCGGAGCTGCTGGGCAGGTTGCGCGGCCAGGTCGAGGCGAGCGCGGACCCGGACCTCGCGGACCTGCTCGACGAGGTGCGCGCGTATCCGTGCCCGCCCGGGCCGGACGCGGGTCATGACGGCGGGATCTTCGTGCCGCTGAAGATCCGGTATGGCGCGGCCGAACTGTCGTTTTTCTCCACGATCGCGACGTTCGGCGCTCCGCTCGATGTCATGGTGTCGGAGCTGGCGATCGAGTCGTTCTATCCGGCCGACCCGGCGACCGGGGACCATTTGCGACGCCTGGCCGGCATCGGTGGCAGGATCGGAGACACAGCGACCCCACCCGTAACGACGTAAGGAACGCAACCTTCATGACACTCGTTCCCGACCTCGAACTCAACAACGGCATCGCGATCCCGCAGGTCGGGTTCGGCGTGTTCCAGGTGCCACCGGACGACACCGCGAAGGTGGTCCGGACCGCCTTGGAAGCCGGGTACCGCAGCATCGACACCGCGGCCGCGTACCGCAACGAGGAAGGTGTCGGGGAAGCGCTGCGCGTGGCGGGGCTGTCGCGCGACGAGCTGTTCGTCACCACGAAGTTGTGGAACGCCGAGCAGGGCTACGACTCGACCCTGCGCGCTTTCGACGCGAGCATGGACAAGCTGGGCCTGGACTACCTCGACCTGTACCTCATCCACTGGCCGCTGCCCGCCCGCGACAGGTACGTGCAGACCTGGCGGGCGTTCGAGAAGCTCTACGACGACAGCCGGATCCGCGCGATCGGCGTATCGAACTTCCAGGTCGGGCACCTGCGCAGGCTGTTCGACGAGACCGACATCGTGCCGGCCGTCAACCAGGTCGAGCTGCACCCGAACCTGCAGCAGGCCGAGCTGCGCGCGTTCCACGATGAGCACGACATCAGGACCGAGGCGTGGAGCCCGCTGGCGAAGGGCGCGCTGCTCAGGGACGAGACGTTCACCGGCCTGGCGTCGAAGTACGGCAAGACCCCGGCCCAGATCGTGCTGCGCTGGCACGTTCAGCTGGGCAACGTCGTGATCCCGAAGTCGGTGACCCCGTCCAGGATCCGGGAGAACCTCGAGGTCTTCGACTTCGAGCTGTCCCAGGACGACCTCACCACGATCGCCGAACTCGACAACGGGTTGCGCACCGGGCCCGACCCCGACACCTTCAACCTCGCTTAGCGGGGCGTGGTGGTCAGGCCCGCGGCGGTGAAGGCGGACCGCTGGGCGGGGTCGCGCAGGTAGTCGCGGAACACCTGCGCGGCACGGGCCTGCACCTCGTCCAGGGTCGTGCCGGTGAGGCCGACGTACTGGTAGTCGGCCGAGGGTGCGGACGCGATGGACTCGGCCGGTGCGGCGATCATCGCCGGCTTGGCGGCCTGCAGCTGGCTGATCACAGCGGCGTTCTCGGCGATCCAGGCGGCGGGCAGCCCGCCGATCGAGTCGAGGTTGTTGCGGCCGGTGAGGGCGTCGAGGGTCCGGTCGGAGGCCATCGGCGTGACATCGACGTGGATGCAGTGGGAGTGCACGACGGTCATGGCCTGGTTCCAGCGGGTGGCGGCCGCTTCGACGGGTTTCTGCACGGCAGGCGTGACCAGGACATTCATCGTCTCGTTGCCCTCGGGGCAGCCGTTGGCCTGCGCCTCGGCGCGGTTGTTGACCACGCTGTTGGCCCAGCTCCAGCCGAGCAGCCCGACGACGAGGAGCACCACGAACCCGGCCGAGACGAGGGGCCAGGTGGCGATCCGGCGGCGCCCGGGGGTCTTGCCGATGGCGCGGTGATACCCGGTGCCGGTGTCGGTGACTGCGCGCCGGGAGCCCGTGTCGGTGATCGCGCGGCGGCTACCCGTGTCGGTGACGGCACGTCGGGAGCCAGTGTCCTCGCCGGCAGCCCAGGAGCGTGACGCCGTGCTGTCAGGCCGGCGCGGCTCGGTTGCCGGACGTGGCGGGAAGGGCTGGGGCCGGCAGGCCTGGGGCGCGGGCTGGGGCCGGAAGAGCGCGCCGGCGGGACGGGGCGGGAAGGGCTGCACGGTCGGGAGTGGCCGGCCCGGCTGCACGGGCCGGCCACCGGCCGGCTGCCGCGGCGGATGCGCGCCTCCGGCCGGACCGCCGGTCACCGGCCGGTGCCAGTCCCCGGGTCTGTCGGCGCGGCCCGGGGCGGGGTCCTCGTCCCGGCTGTGACGCCCCATCGTGATCCTCTCAACTCTTCGTATGCGCGACTCAAACGGGTTCACCCTAACAGGGGGACGCCGTTAGGAAAATGTGATCATACTCGACACGCCGAAACAGAGTGTGACCGGCTGTGTCCGAATTTTAGGTGTTGACGCGAAGTAAATAGTTGCAGTGCGAAATCAGTCGGTCGCGCAAGGGCGCCGCTCGCCGGGCGAACCTCGCCTGAGCACGGGCGTACTCGGCACGACCGGCCGAAGTCTCGATCCGGACCGGCTCGTAGCCCAGCCCGGACAGGTCGTACGGGCTCGCGCGCATATCCAGTTCGCGGATCTCGGCAGCCAACTCGAAACAGTCCGCGACGAGTTCCGACGGGACGAATGGGTCGAGTTTGTAACTGATCTTGTAGAGATCCATGTTCGCGTGGAGACAGCCCGGCTGTTCCAGATCGGGTTGCGTTTCCCGGGTCGGCTGCAGCGCGTTCCGCGGCCGCGCGGCAGCCGTGAAGAACCGGAACGCATCGTAGTGCGCGCACCGGATGTCCAGCGACTCCACCACGTCGTCGGTGCCGGGGGAGCCGAGCCGCAGCGGCAGCTGGTGGTGCCGCACCCGATCGGCGTCCTGCCGGTAGACCATCGCCCACTCGTGCAGCCCGAAACAGTTCAGCCGCGGCGTGCGCGCGGCTGTATTTTCCAGCAGCCGCAACAGATACCGCGTCAAATCGGCCTTCTTCGGCGTGAACGCCGCGTCGTCGAGCGTGACCCCGCCGCCGGCCTCCCGGTATCCGGGCCGCTCCAGGAACCGGCGCGCCCGCGCTCCGGCGAGCACGACGCCCGGCCCCGGCTGCCACCGTTCCAGGTGCGCCGGGCGGTGCGTGTAGTACTGGAACAGGAAGTCGTGCACGGGATGCTTCTCGCCGCACGCCCGGCGCCGCTGGTACGGCACGGTCCAGCGGCGCACGCGGTCGGCGTGTGCCGCCTCGCGCGCGAGCCACTCGTCCTGCCCCAGTACCGGCACGGTATCCATCATGCCGCGACGTGGGTGCCGTCCCGCACGGTGCCGACGTACTCCTCGACGAGGTCTTCGAGCGCCACCACACCGACCGCCTTGCCGTCGGTGTCCAGGACCCGCGCCATGTGCGTGCCGTCCTTGCGCATGGCCGACAGCGCCTCGTCGAGCCGGGCGTGCACCGGCAGGTCGGTCAGCCGGCGGGTCTTGGCCACCGGGATGGTCGTCGCCGGATCGTCGCCGATCTGGTCCAGCACGTCCTTCACGTGCAGGTAGCCGATCAGCTCGCCCGAGCCGGTGCACAGCGGGTAGCGCGAGAACCCCGTGGTGGACACGGCACGTTCGACGTCGCCGACCGTGGGCGCGGGCGGCAGTGTGGTGAGCAACCCGAGCGGCACCAGGACGTCGCCGACGGTCTTCGCGGCCGACGACAGCGTCTGGGTGAGCCGCTCGTGTTCGGACTGCTCCAGCAGCCCTTCCCGCCGTGACTCGCTGAGCACCTCCGCCAGCTCGGCGGAGGTGTAGGCGGTCTCCAGCTCGTCCTTGGGTTCGACCTTCACCAGGTGCAGCAAGGAATTCGACACGAAGTTCAGCAGCCAGATGAACGGGTTGGCGAGCTTGACCCAGGCCACGTGCACCGGAACCAGCCACAGCGCGAGCCGTTCCGGTTCGGCGATCGCGAGGTTCTTCGGCACCATCTCGCCGATCAGCACGTGCAGGACGGTGATGAACGTCAGCGCGATCGCGAACGAGATCGCGTGCGCCAGCACGTCGGGGATGTGCAGCAGCGCGAAGAACCAGGCCAGCCGGTGCGCCACCGCGGGCTCGCCGAGCCGGCCGAGCAGCAGCGAGCAGATCGTGATGCCCAGCTGCGCGCCGGCGAGCATCAGCGACACGTGCCTGCTCGCGTTGATGACGATCTTCGCGCGGGTCTTGCCCTGCTCCAGCAGCGCCTCCAGCCGGTCGCGGCGGGAGGACATCAGGGTGAACTCGGCACCGACGAAGAAAGCGTTGGTGAGCAAGAGAACCACGACGAGGAAGATGGCGAGCCAGTCGTTCACCGGGTCGCCTCCTGGTCGCGGGCGTGCAGCCGGTGCACGCTCAGCTCGGCGATCCGGTGCCGGTCCATCGTGACGACCGTCAGCCGCCAGCCGCCGACGTCGGTGCCCTCGCCGGGGCCGGGGATCCGGCCCAGTCGCTCGAGCACGAGGCCGGCGATCGTCTCGTAGTCACCGTCGGGCATCCGGAACCCGGTCAGCTCGCGCACCTCGTCCGCCCGCAGTTGGCCGGACAGGATCCAGGTGTCGGTGTCCACCCGGCGCGACGGCGGGAGCTCGCCCTCGTCGTGCTCGTCGCGGACGTCACCGATGATCTCCTCGACCACGTCCTCGAGCGTGACCAGGCCGGCCGTGCCGCCGTACTCGTCGACGACCATCGCGATCTGGAACCGCGAGGCGCGCAGGCGGGACAGCAGCGCGTCGCCGGACAGCGACTCCGGCACGGTCGGCACCGGGCGCATCAGCGAGCCGACCGTGGTGGCGGCGCGCTCGCCGGCCGGGACCACGAACGCCTGCTTGACGTGCACGGCGCCCTGGACGTCGTCGAGGTCCTCCCGCGCGACCGGGAACCGGGACAGCCCGGTGTGCCGGGAGAGCGCGATCAGGTCGTGGATCGTGTCGTCGACCGTGAGCGAGTGGATCTGCACGCGCGGCGTCATCAGCTCATCCGCGGTGCGGCCGCCGAACCGCAGGGACTTGTCCAGCAGTTCGGCGGTCGAGGTGTCGAGCGTGCCGCTTTCGGCGCTGCTGCGCACGATGGACCCGAGTTCCTGCGGCGACCGGGCGGAGCGGAGCTCTTCCTGCGGTTCGATGCCGAACTTGCGCACGACGACGTTCGCGCTGTTGTTCATCAGCGTGATCAGCCAGCGGAAGAGGGCGGAGAACCGCGAGTGGTAACCCATGACGAACCGCGCCGTGGGCAGCGGCCGCGCGACGGCCAGGTTCTTCGGCACCATCTCGCCGAGCACCATCGACAGCGTGGTGGCGATCAGCAGCGCGATGACCAGCGAGCCGCCCTCGGCGACGGTTGCCGACAGGCCCATCGCGGTGAGCGCCGGGCGCACCAGGCTGCCGATCAGCGGTTCGGCGAGGTAACCGGTGACCAGCGTGGTCAGCGTGATCGCGACCTGCGCGCCGGAGAGCTGGAACGACAGCGTGGCGTGCGCCTTGCGGACCGTTTTGGAGCGGCGGTCACCGACCTGGCGGACGTTGGCGTCGACGGTGCTGCGCTCGAGCGCGGTCAGCGAGAATTCGGCCGCGACGGCGAGCCCGGTGCCGGCGGTCAGCAGGAGGAACAGCAGCACCCCGAGTACCGAGAGCAGCACGTGCATCAGATTTCACCACCCGGTCGGCAGGCGCCGGGATGATGGTCGGGTAAGCCGGGTTCATCACCCGGCTCAGTACTGTCACCAGGTGACTGCGCGTCGCGCACGAAAGGTGTCACTCCTCCAGGAAACGGCTTCGGTGCTGTCCATGATACCGGCCGCGGTGACCGGATTGCCCGTCAACGCCGCCGTGCCAGCCCCGGATCCCGGCCGAGTAACGCGACCAGGTGGTCGGCCGGGGGAGCGTCGCCGGCGACGGGCACCGGCGGTTCGAAGATGCCGATGCCCTGCCACGTCGGGACCTGCGGCGCGATCACGCGCAGGACGGTGTCGGCGAGATCGTCACGGATGGGTTGTACGGCACCGATCGCGACGGCCAGATCCCAGCCGTGCACAGCCAGGTCGGCGATCATCTGCCAGCCGTAGTCCTCGGCGTCCGACTCGCCGAAGGACAGGTGCACGCGGCGTTCGGTGGCGCCCGGCGCGGTCCACGCCTCGCGCGCCGCCGTCGACGACGACTCCCACGCCGCCACCGGGTCGGCGCCGAGCACGTCCCCGTCGTACCGGTCGCCGACCTCCGCCAGGGTCGCGCCGCCGAGCAGGTGGGGTGCCCAGAGCTGTTCGGACACCAAGTGGTTCACCAGGTCCCGCACGGTCCACCCGGTGCACGGCGTCGGCGCGTCCCACTGGCCCGGCTCGACCTGGTGCACCGCCTGGTCGAACTCGCGCAGGCCGATCCGGTGCGCGTCGAGCAGCTTCATGACTCCACTGAAGCACGAGCGCGGTGCCGCCGCACGCTCTCCTCGACCAGGTCGAGCACGGGCCCGAGATCGTCGGCTGGCAGGCCCATCGCCACGTGCGACACGAGCCCTTCGAGGACGAGTTCCAGGTACGAGGTGAGCACATCCACGTCCACGTCATCCCGGAGCTTGCCCGCGTCGCGCTGGCGCAGCAGGCGCTTCCTGGTGGCAAGGGTGAGCTGCTGGGACCGCTCGGCCCAGCGGGCCCGGAACTCGGGGTCGGTGCGCAGCCGCCGCGACACCTCCAGGCGGGTGCCCAGCCAGTCGGCCGGGTGCGCGCTGCCGCCGGCGAGCAGGTCGCGCATGACCTGCACGAGGCCCTGCGCCGCGACGACGTCGGCCATCCTGGCCGCGTCCTCCTCCGCGAGGGCGAGAAAGAGCGATTCCTTGTCACGGAAATGGTGGAAGATCGCGCCCCGGGACAGCCCGGTGGCTTCCTCGAGCCGGCGTACCGTGGCACCCTCGTAGCCGTAGCGCGCGAAGCACACACGCGCGCCGTCGAGGATCTGCCGCCTCCGCGCGTCGAGGTGATCCTGACTGACCCGTGGCATCCCCCGATCCTGTCACCACGGGTAGTCATTACGCAATCCGTACGTACGTACTGTGGGGATGCCGGCGCCCTGAAATTGTCGTACCGCCCGTGTAGCGTCCGAACCCAAGTGCTCCCACCGATTGGACAGGTGTGTGACATGACAGCTGTTCGCCACGTCTCAGGGTGCACCGGTGGTGCGACCGGAGTCGCCGAACTCTCGGCGAGGGTGATCTCCGATCGGGCGGCCGGTGAGGCGTACGTCGCGTCGGTGTGCTTCAAGCATGGGCCACCCCGGCTGCTCGGCGTGGAACTCGAGTACACCGTGCACTATGCCGACGCCCCCCGAAGACCCCTCGACCCGCACGACCTCGCCCGCGCGCTGGGCGTCCACGCTCCGCGCACCCTCGACCCGCACAGTCCCGCACGACCACTGCCCGCCGGCTCGCCCCTGACGCTCGAGCCGGGTGGTCAGGTAGAGATTTCCGCTCTCCCGCAGCCATCCCTGGCCGCGCTCGCCGACGTGGTATCCGCCGATCTCGCCTCTTTGACCGATCTGCTCGCCCGAGCCGGGTTCGCCCTGGGCGAAACGGGTATCGATCAGTTCCGCCCGCCGGCGAGAGTGCTGAACACCGAGCGTTACGCCGCCATGGAGCGCCGCTTCAATGCGATGGGTCCCGGTGGCGTGACCATGATGTGCAGTACCGCCGGCCTGCAGATCTGCGTTGACAGCGGGGAAGAGGACGGCATCGCGCAACGCTGGGCCGCGGTGCACGCGCTGGGGCCGCCACTGCTGGCCACGTTCGCGAACTCGCGCACGCACGCCGGCCGGGACACGGGGGCCGCCTCGGCGCGCTGGCTCGCCGTGATGGACACGGAGCGGGCCCGCACGCACGCGGCGGACCCGTCGCCGGATCCGGCCGCCACGTGGGCCGGCCGGATGATGGACACGCCGCTGATGGTGCTGCGGCGCGAGAACGGCCCCTGGGACGTGCCCGACGGGCTGACCTTCGACGACTGGGTCGCCCGGCGCGGCGCGGCCGCCCTGCTCAGCCCGCCGACGAGGGCCGACCTCGACTATCACCTGACCACGATGTTCACGCCGGTCCGGCCGCACGGCTATCTCGAGGTGCGCTACCTCGACGCGCAGCCGCGGCAGGGGTGGCTGCACCCGGTGGCGCTGCTGGCCGCGCTGCTCGACCGTGCGTCCACTGTGGACAAGGTGCGGGAGATCTGCGCACCGGTGGAGGGGGAGTGGGAGCGTGCCGCGAGGTATGGCCTCACCGACCCCGGGATTGCTGGGGTAGCAAGGAAAGTTGTCGACCTGGCGTGTGCGGAGCTGACCCGCACGGGGCTTCCCGCGGGCACGATCAGCGAGATCACGGAGGGCGCGCAGGGGCTGGTGCGCGCGGGAGGGGAGGACCTGTGACCGAAGTACTGACCGAGGCGCCGAGTCTGCTGCGCGAGCTGGGCCATGACGGGCTGCGTGAGCACGCGGCGCGGGCGCTGACCAGGGCACGTGAGCGCAGCAGTGCGCTCACCGACGCCGTCGACGACGCCGACCTCCTACGCCAGCACTCGAAGCTGATGTCGCCGCTGGTGTGGGACCTCGCGCACATCGGCAGCCAGGAGGAGCTGTGGCTGGTGCGGGACGTCGGCGGCCGCGAACCGCTGCGTCCCGACATCGACGAGCTGTACGACGCGTTCCGCCATCCGCGGGCCGACCGGCCGGCGCTGCCGCTGCTCGGCCCCGCGGAGGCGCGCGCCTACGTGCGCGAGGTGCGGGCGAAGGCGTTCGACGTGCTGGAAACCGCGCCGATGGAAGGCCGTCGCCTCACCGAGTCGGCGTTCGCGTTCGGCATGATCACCCAGCACGAGCAGCAGCACGACGAGACGATGCTGGCCACGCACCAGCTGCGCCAGGGTGAGCCGGTGCTGCACGCGACACCAGCGCCCACGCGCCGTGGCGGCGCGCTGCCCGCCGAGGTGTACATCCCGGCGGGCTCGTTCGTGATGGGCACGAGCGTCGAGCCATGGGCGCTGGACAACGAGCGGCCCGCGCACGACGTCGGCGTCGACGCGTTCTTCCTCGACACCACCCCGGTCACGTGTGGCGACTACGTCGGCTTCCTCGAAGCGGGCGGCTACGAGCAGCGGCAGTGGTGGAGCGAGCCGGGCTGGGAATACCGGACGGCGCACGACATCGCCTCGCCCCGGTTCTGGCGCCGCGAGCCGGACGGCTGGTGGCGCACCCGGTTCGGCGTCGACGAGCCGGTGCCGCCGGCCCAGCCGGTCGTGCATGTTTCGTTCTACGAGGCCCAGGCCTACGCCGCATGGGCGGGCAAGCGGCTGCCCACCGAAGCGGAGTGGGAGAAGGCCGCCCGGTTCGACCCGGCCACCGGGCAGTCGCGCCGGTACCCGTGGGGCAACGACGAACCCACGCCCGCGCAAGCGAATCTGGGCCAGCGGCACCTGAGCCCGGCCGACGCCGGGGCGTACCCGGCGGGCGCGTCGGCGTACGGGGTGCACCAGCTGATCGGTGACGTCTGGGAATGGACGAGCACCGATTTCCACGGCTATCCCGGGTTCGCCGCGTTCCCGTACCGCGAGTACTCCGAAGTGTTCTTCGGGCCCGAGTACAAGGTGCTGCGCGGCGGGTCGTTCGGCACCGACGCGGCCGCGATCCGCGGCACGTTCCGCAACTGGGACTACCCGATCCGCCGGCAGATCTTCTCCGGTTTCCGGTGCGCGCGGGACGCGGGCGATGTGTAGGCACCTCGCGTATCTCGGGCCGCCGTGCTCGCCCGCGGAGCTGATGTTCGACGCCCCGCATTCGCTGCTGCACCAGTCCTACGCTCCGGCCGACATGCGGGGCGGCGGCACGGTGAACGCCGACGGCTTCGGCCTCGCCTGGTACGGCGAGGACGGGGCCCCGGTGCGGTACCGGCGGGTGAGCCCGATCTGGGCGGATCACGACGCTCCCCGGCTCGCGCGATCGGTGCGGTCCGGGGCGTTCGTGGCGGCGGTGCGCAATGGCACCACCGGCATGCCGTCCCTGGAGTCGGCGTGCGCGCCCTTCACCGGCGGCCGGTGGCTGTTCAGCCACAACGGCTACGTCACCGGCTGGCCCGACTCGATGTCCGCGCTGGCCGGGAAGCTGCCGGTCACCGACCTGCTGACGCTCGACGCGCCGACCGATTCGGCACTGCTGTGGGCGTTGTTGCGGGAGCGTCTGCTTGCCGGGGAGGACCCGGCGCAGGCCGCCGCGGACCTGACCCAGCGGGTCGAGCGGGCCGCGCCCGGCTCGCGACTCAACTTCCTGCTGACCGACGGCCGGATCGTGGTCGCCACGGCCTGGACGCATGCCCTGTCCTTCCGCGAGAGCGACGGCGCGGTCGTGATCGCCTCCGAACCCACCGGCACCGAACCGGGCTGGACCCCGGTACCCGAGGGCCACGCCGTCGTCGCGCGCGACGGCCGCGCGGACCTCATACCCATCGACCTTCCTCTTGACCCAGAACGGAGCCGTCTCTCATGAGCGAGCTTGAGCTGGACGTGCACCGCGAGCCCGGCGACATCACCGAGGCACTGCGGACGGACGTGCGGTCGGGCCTGTCGTCCAGGCAGAAATGGTTGCCCGCCAAGTGGTTCTACGACGCGCGTGGCAGCGAGCTGTTCGAGGACATCACGCGGCTGCCCGAGTACTACCCGACAAGGGCCGAACGCGAGGTGCTGGCGCGCGAAGCCGGCGAGATCGCGCGCGTCACGGGCGCCCACTCGCTCGTCGAGTTGGGCTCGGGGTCGAGCGAAAAGACCCGGCTGCTGCTCGACGGCCTGCGCGAACACGGCACGCTGCATACGTTCGTCCCGCTGGACGTGTCGGAGTCCGCGCTCGCCGATGCCGTCGACGCGATCCGTGCGGACTACCCGGGGCTCGACGTGCGGGGCGTCGTCGGTGACTTCACCGAGCACCTCGGCCTGCTGCCGGGCGAGGCGCCGCGCGTCGTGGCCTTCCTGGGCGGCACGATCGGCAACTTCCTGCCCGCGGACCGGATCAAGTTCCTCCGTTCGGTGCGCGACGTGCTGAACGAGGGGGAGTGGCTGCTGCTGGGCACCGACCTCGTCAAGGACCCGGGCGTGCTGATCCGCGCGTACGACGACGCGGCCGGGGTGACCGCGGAGTTCGACCTGAACGTGCTGCGCGTCGTCAACCGGATGCTGGACGCGGACTTCGACCTGGCCCGCTTCACGCACGAGTCCTATTGGGACGCCGAGAACGAGTGGATCGAGATGCGCCTGCGGGCACGCGACGACATGACGGTGCGCATCCCGGGCGCCGACCTGGTGGTGCATTTCGCCGAGGGCGAGTACATCCGCACCGAGATCTCCGCGAAGTTCCGGCCGAACGGTGTCTCGGCGGAACTGTCCGAGAGCGGCTTCGGCCTGCAACGGTGGTGGACGGACAGCGAAAACCGGTTCGGGGTGTCGTTGTCGCGCGCGCAGGGGTGACCGGCGGATCGGTGAACCCGCTTACCGCGCTCGCCCGCAGGCTCGGCACCTGGCCCTGGGTCAGGAAACTCGCGCCGGCGATCATCCCGGTGGACAGGCGGCCAATCCGGGATGGGCGTTCAACCTGCGTGCCCATCCCGATGCCGTCGTGCAGGTGCGGGGCCGGGCCGGGGTACGGGATGGAACGCGAGCAGGCGGGCCGCGAACTCCCGATCTCCGTGCTCACCCGGCGCGAATAGCCATTTCGGACGCCAGTGACCCATATATCCGATTTGGACACTATGGCCGGAAATCGTATGTGAACAGTCGCTGAACCTTGTTCACGAGGGCTCGGAAGCGAGGAGAAGTTCACCCTCGCCGCTTACGCTCCGCTCGCGGTTGTCATCCAATTGAGCGATAGGAGCACGGTGTCGCGCTGGGTTGTGGGCGGGGCGCTCGCACTGGTGGTCGTGGCGGCCGGGACCGCGGTCGCGGTCTGGCGGCTCAACACCGGCGAGGCGGCCGGAAATCCCGTGATCGCGGTGTCGCGCTCGTCGTGCGGCCAGGGCTGGACCGACCCGAAACCGGGAGCGCAGACATTCCAGCTGCACAACACGGATTCGGTGACCGCCGAGGCAGACCTGATCGACCCGGACACCGGCACCGTGTTCGGCGAGATCGAGGGACTCGGCTCGGGGACGACCCGCACCATGCAGGTGACGCTGGGCAACGGGTCCTACGCCTTCCGGTGCGCACCCGAGGAAACCGACCCCATCGTCGGCCCGAGTGTCACCATCACCGGCGGTGACGAGCGGTCCGGGCCAGCTGTCGTGCCGGTAACCCGCAACGACCTGCTGGGCGCGCTGCGGTCCTATCAGGACTACGTCGGCACCGGGCTCGGCACGCTCGTCACGCAGACCGACGCGCTGCAGGCCGCGCTGCACTCCGGCAACCGCGGTGCGAGCGACGGTGCGTGGCTGACCGCGCACCTCACCTACGAACGGCTCGGCGCCGCCTATGACGCGTTCGGCGACTCCGACAGCGCGATCAACGGCACGGCCGACGGGTTGCCGGGCGGCGTCGCGGACGACGGCTTCACCGGCTTCCACCGGCTCGAATACGGCCTGTGGCACGCGCAGGACATGAGCGCCCTCGCGGCCGTCGCCGACCGGCTCGCCGACGACGTGCACAAGCTGCACGACGCCTTCGCCGACCTGCAGGTGGATCCCAACGATCTCGGCCTTCGAGCCCACGAAATCATGGAGAACACACTGCAGTTCGAGCTCACCGGCCGCACCGACTACGGCAGCGGCACCAACCTCGCCACCGCGCTGGCCAACCTCGACGGCACCAGGGCGGTGCTGACCGTGCTGCGGCCGCTGCTCGTCCCGCGATTGCCCCAACTGTCCGAAGTGGACAATTGGGTCAACCGCACCGACGCCGCGCTGCACTCGGCGCAACGGCCCGACGGCACCTGGACCCCGGTGGCCCAGCTCGCCGCGGGACCGCGCGAGAAGATCAACGCCGACGTCAGCGAGCTGACCGAACTTCTCGCCCCGGTCGCCGCCATCGCGGAGCCGCGGAGAGTGTCATGACCGGGAACGTCGGGCGCCGCTCGTTCCTGCGGGGCGCGGTGCTGGGGGCGGGCGTCACCGCCGCGGGCGCGGGCATCACGGTGGCCGCGACCGCCGGTGGCCAACCGACGCACGCCGCCGAGAACCTGCCGTTCCACGCCACTCGCCAGGCCGGGATCCTGCGCAAACCCCCCGCGCAGACGATCGTGGCCTCCTTCGACTCGGTCGCCGCCAGCCGAGCCGAGCTGACCGGCCTGTTCCGCACGCTCACCGACCGGGCACGCTTCCTGACCAGCGGCGGCACGCCCACCGCTGTCGGCATCACCGCGCCACCGGCCGATTCCGGTGTGCTCGGGCCGTCGGTGCCGGCCGGCAACCTCACCGTGACGCTCGGGGTCGGGGCCTCGCTGTTCGACGACCGCTACGGCCTGGCCGGGAAGAAGCCGTTGCGACTGACCGGCATGAGGACGTTCCCGAACGACGCGCTGGACCCGGCGCAGTGCCACGGCGACCTCTGCCTGACACTCGCGGCGGACGACACCGACACCGTGCTGCACGCGCTGCGCGACATCTCTCGCGCGACCCGGGGCGCGGTGCAGCCCCGGTGGAAGATCAACGGGTTCAGCTCGCCACCGCGCCCCGAAGGCACCCCGCGCAACCTGATGGGCTTCAAGGACGGCATCGCGAACCCGGCCGACGGCGACCTGGACCGGCTGGTGTGGGTGTCCGGTGGCGGCGAGCCCGCGTGGACCACGGGCGGCACCTACCAGGTCGTCCGGCTGATCCGGATGCTCGTCGAGTTCTGGGACCGGGTGTCGCTGTCGGAGCAGGAGAACATGTTCGGCCGGCGTCGCGACACCGGCGCGCCCCTGGACGGCGCGAACGAGAACGACATCCCGCAGTACGCGCAGGACCCGGTCGGCACCGTCATCCCGCTCACCAGCCACATCCGCAAGGCCAACCCGCGCACGCCGGAGACCGACGACAGCCGGATCCTGCGCCGCGGTATCAACTACGACCGGGGCATCGACTCCAACGGCAACCTCGACATGGGACTGGTGTTCGTCAGCTACCAGCGGGACATCGCGCGCCAGTTCGAGGCCGTCCAAACGCGACTGATCGACGAGGCGCTGGTCGACTACATCTCGCCCTTCGGCGGCGGCTACTTCTTCACACTGCCCGGCGTGACCGGGCCCGACGACCACTTCGGCCGGGCGATGCTCGCCTGACCGGAGGGGATCCCTTCCCACCACCAGGAGGACACAGTGGACAGAGCTTTCGGCAAGCGCCGTAAGCGAATGCTGCTCGGCGCCGGTGCGCTGGTGACCGCGGCCGGTATCGGCATCGCGGTCAGCACCGTCGGCGGAGCGGACGCGCAGCCGCTGCACGCGCTGCACGCCGACGGGCTGCACACCACCACGCCGATCAAGCATGTCGTGGTGATCTTCGGTGAGAACATCTCGTTCGACCACTACTTCGGCACCTACCCGAACGCGGCGAACACCGACGGCACGCCGTTCCAGGCCGCCAAGGGCACTCCGGGTGTCGACGGGCTGACCCCGGCGCTGCTGAAGGACAACCCCAACGCCTACAACCCGAAGCGCCTGACCTCGAGCCAGGCGCTGACCTGCGACCAGAACCACACCTATGGTGCGGAGCAGAAGGCGTTCGACAACGGCAAGATGGACAAGTTCTTCGAGAACACCGAGACCGACAAGTGCACCGGGCAGCCGCTGCTGTTCGGCGAGCCGGGCCTGGTGATGGACTACTACGACGGCAACACCGTCACCGGCATGTGGAACTACGCGCAGAACTACGCCATGAGCGACAACTCGTTCAACACCGTGTTCGGCCCCTCGACGCCCGGCGCGATCAACCTGATCTCGGGCCAGACGCACGGCATGCAGGCCGTCAACTCGGTGACGCACGCGCCGACCAGCGACTCGTACGTGGTCCAGTCGCCGGACGCCGGCGGCGTCGGCACGGTCATCAACGATCCCGACCCCGCCTACGACGACTGCTCGGACAAGAACCACACCACGACCTCGAACCTCGGCGCGATGCAGGGCACCAACATCGGTGACCTGCTCAACACGAAGGGCGTCACCTGGGGCTGGTTCCAGGGCGGCTTCCGGCCGACTGGCACCGCCAACGGGTACGCCGTGTGCGGCCAGACCCACGCCAACATCGGTGGGATTCCGGCGGTGGACTACAGCCCGCACCACGAGCCGTTCCAGTACTACAAGTCGACGGCGAACGCCAAGCACCTGCCGCCGAGTTCGGTGGCCGCGATCGGGCAGACCGACCAGGCCAATCACCAGTACGACAGCACCGACTTCGACTCCGCACTGCAGGCCGGGAACACACCCGCGGTGAGCTTCCTCAAGGCGCCGGAGTACCAGGACGGTCACGCCGGCTACTCGGACCCGCTGGACGAGCAGCAGTTCGTGGTGAACGAGATCAACAAGATCCAGAAGTCGAAGGACTGGGACTCCACCGCGATCGTGCTGGCCTACGACGACTCGGACGGCTGGTACGACCACGTCGACTCGAAGATCATCAACGGCTCCCAGGACGCGGCGCAGGACACCGCGATGTGCACGTCGCAGAACAAGACCCAAGGCGGCTACGCCGACCGCTGCGGTTACGGCCCGCGCCTGCCGCTGCTGGTGATCTCGCCGTTCGCGAAGACGAACTTCGTCGACCACACCCGCACCGACCAGACCTCGGTGCTGCAGTTCGTGGAGGACAACTGGGCCACCGGCCGGGTCGGTGACTCGTCGTTCGACACGCGCGCCGGCAGCCTGTCGAACATGCTCGACTTCCACGGCCGCCCGGCTGCCGCTGTCCAACTCGACCCGAAGACCGGTGCTGTCGTGAGCACCGGCTACGGGCAGCATGGGCAGGGCGACGACAACGGTCAGGGACAGAACCACAACTGACCCGCCCGACGAGGACGCTCCCCGGCAAGGTGGTGCCGCCGCGACTGGCGCGGGTGGGCACCACCACCGGGGAGCGGATTCTGTGGGACGTGAGCGTCGAGCGCCCGGGCGCCTCCGTCAGCGAGAGCTGAGGACGCGCCGATGAACCTGCAAAAGCGCCGCGAGCCTGAACCAGGCTCGCGGCGCATCGCTGTGAAACCGTCAGGCGCGCGTCATCTTGCGCAGCACGTACTGCAGGATGCCGCCGTTGCGGTAGTAGTCCGCCTCACCCGGCGTGTCGATCCGCACGACCGCGTCGAAGGTGATCTTCGAGCCGTCCGCCTTCGTGGCGGTGACCTGCACTGTTCGCGGGGTCTCGCCCTTGTTCAGCCTGGTGATGCCGGCGATGTCGAACGTCTCGGTGCCGTCCAGCTTCAGCGACGCGGCCGACTCGCCGGCCGGGAACTGCAGCGGGATGACACCCATGCCGATCAGGTTCGACCGGTGGATGCGCTCGAACGACTCGGTGATCACCGCGCGCACGCCCAGCAGCGACGTGCCCTTGGCCGCCCAGTCGCGGGACGAGCCGGAGCCGTACTCCTTGCCGCCCAGCACGACCAGCGGGGTGCCGGCCGCCGCGTAGTTCTGCGCCGCGTCGTAGATGAACGCCTGCGGAGCACGGTCGACGGTGAAGTCGCGGGTGTAGCCGCCCTGCACGTCGTCCAGGAGCTGGTTGCGCAGCCGGATGTTCGCGAAGGTGCCGCGGATCATCACCTCGTGGTTGCCGCGCCGCGAGCCGTAGGAGTTGAAGTCCTTCTTCTCCACGCCGTGCTCGGTGAGGTACTGCGCGGCCGGGGTGCCCGGCTTGATCGCGCCGGCGGGGGAGATGTGGTCGGTGGTGACCGAGTCGCCCAGCTTCGCCAGCACGCGGGCGCCGGTGATGTCGGTGACCGGTGCCGGCTCCGCCTGCATTCCCTCGAAGTACGGTGGCTTGCGGACGTAGGTGGACTCGGTGTCCCACTCGAAGGTCTTGCCCTCCGGGGTGGGCAGCGACTTCCAGCGCTCGCCGCCGTCGAAGACGTCGGCGTAGTCCTTGGAGAACATCTCCTGCGTGATCGCGTAGTCGATGGTCTCCTGGATCTCCTGGGCCGTCGGCCAGATGTCGGACAGGAAGACGTCGTTGCCGTCGGTGTCCTGGCCCAGCGGCTGGTTCGCGAAGTCGAAGTCCATCGTGCCGGCCAGCGCGTAGGCGATCACCAGCGGCGGCGAGGCCAGGTAGTTCATCTTCACGTCGGGGTTGATCCGGCCTTCGAAGTTCCGGTTGCCCGAGAGCACCGAAACCGCGGTGAGGTCGTTCTCCTGGATCGCCGCGGAGATCTCGTCCGAGAGCGGACCGGAGTTGCCGATGCAGGTGGTGCAGCCGTAGCCGACCAGGTGGTAGCCCAGCTTCTCCAGGTACGGCCACAGGTTGGCCTTGGTGTAGTAGTCGGTGACGACCTGCGAGCCCGGCGCCATCGACGTCTTGACCCACGGCTTGACCGACAGGCCCTTGTCGACGGCGTTGCGTGCTAGCAGCGCGGCGCCGAGCATGACCGACGGGTTCGAGGTGTTGGTGCAGGAGGTGATCGAGGCGATCACCACGGCACCGTGGTCGAGGATGAACTGGCCGCGGTCGGCGGAGCTGACCTTGACCGGCTTGCTCGGGCGGCCGCCGCCGCCGTTGGCCGCCGACTGCAGGTCGACCGCGTCCTCGTCCTTGAACGACAGCGAAGCCGGGTCGGAGGCCGGGAACGTCTCCTCCACGACCTCGTCGACGTTGGTGTGCGGCGGGATCTGCTCGCCGTCCACGTAGTCGTGGATCGACTTGCGGAACGAGGACTTCGCGTCGGAGAGCTCGATGCGGTCCTGCGGGCGCTTCGGGCCGGCGATCGACGGGACCACAGTGGACAGGTCCAGCTCGAGGTACTCGGAGTAGACCGCCTCGTGCGACGGGTCGTGCCAGAGGCCCTGCGCCTTGGCGTAGGCCTCGACCAGCGCCAGCTGCTCGGGGGAGCGGCCGGTCAGCTTGAGGTAGCGCAGGGTCTCCTCGTCGATCGGGAAGATCGCCGCGGTGGAGCCGAACTCGGGGCTCATGTTGCCGATGGTGGCGCGGTTGGCCAGCGGAACCGCCCCGACGCTCTGGCCGTAGAACTCGACGAACTTGCCGACCACGCCGTGGCGGCGCAGCATCTCGGTGATCGTCAGCACGACGTCGGTGGCGGTCACGCCGGCCGGGATCTCGCCGGTCAGCCTGAACCCGACTACCCGCGGGATCAGCATCGACACCGGCTGGCCCAGCATCGCGGCCTCGGCCTCGATACCGCCGACGCCCCAGCCCAGCACGCCGAGGCCGTTGACCATCGTGGTGTGCGAGTCGGTGCCGACGACGGTATCCGGGTAGGCCTGGCCCTTGCGCGACATGATCGTGCGGGCCAGGTGCTCGATGTTGACCTGGTGCACGATGCCGGTGCCCGGCGGGACGACCTTGAACTCGTCGAACGCGCCCTGGCCCCAGCGCAGGAACTGGTAGCGCTCCCGGTTGCGCTCGTACTCGATTTCCACGTTGCGCTCGAAAGCGTCGGCGCGGCCGAACACGTCGATGATCACCGAGTGGTCGATGACCAGTTCGGCGGGTGCGAGGGGGTTGACCTTGTCGGGGTCACCACCGAGGTCGGTGACGGCCTCGCGCATGGTGGCCAGGTCGACGACGCACGGCACGCCGGTGAAGTCCTGCATCACCACGCGGGCCGGGGTGAACTGGATCTCGATGGAGGGATCGGCGTTCTGGTCCCAGTTCCCCAGCGCCCGGATGTGGTCGGCGGTGATGTTCGCGCCGTCCTCGGTGCGCAGCAGGTTCTCGAGCAGGATCTTCAGGCTGTAGGGCAGCCGCTCGTGGCCGGAGACCTTGTCGAGCCGGAACACCTCGTACGAGGCGTCACCGACCTTCAGGGTGTCGCGGGCGCCGAAGCTGTCCTTGCTGGCAGGTGCGGTCACGTCTAACTCCATGGATTCGGGACGAGTCCCGGGTGTCAGTTCGGGTCTACCGAAGCGAGTCTTGCGCACGTGCACGGCGTCCGCAGACGCGGGGACGGCGCAGGCTCCCTACCAGCCAAACAGTACGCTTGTCCTTTTTTGAGTTCAAGCCTGACACGCTGTGACCTCACGTGATCGTCGGCTCTCCGCGAACGGGCTGAATGCGACACCGCGCCACCAGAAGGGGCACGGTGGCACATTCAGCCCGGCGGGTTGCTAGTTCGCGGCCTTGATGACGGCGGTGATGTCGCCCGGTTGCAGGCTGCGCAGCACCGTCATGCCCTGCTCGGTGATCGTGCGCAGCGGGCTCACGTAGAACTTGCCGCCGACCTGGGTGGTGATGACGCCGAGGCCCTGGCTGAGCATCCCGGTGGCGAGGTGCTCCAGCACGGCCTGGGCATCCGACGGCAGCGACGTGGGGATCCCGCTCTCCATCTGTTGCGCGAGCTGGTCGGCGCAGATGCGCTGGGTCTGGCCCTCGCCGGTGGCGTTGTAGCAGCTGCCGTCCTTGGTGACCGCGTACTGCTCGCCGGACGGGGCCTCGAACTTGACCGAGGTGAGCGTGGCGCGGGTGCCGCCGCTGACCGCGGACGTCTGGGTCTGCAGGTCGAGGATCTTGGCGCCGGTGGGCTCCGCGTCCTTGCCCATCGCGTCCAGGATCGCCGGACCCGCGTCGTGCAGCACCGCCATCTCGTCCGGCGGCAGCAGTTCGATGACACGCTTGACGTCGGCGTCGAGCGCGGCCTGCAGCAACTGCTTGACGGCGTCGTTGGCCGAGCCCGCGCCGTTCGCCGCGATCGACGTGGTCGGCCACTTCTGGTGCGCGTCCTGCAGCGCGTAGTCCGCGATCGTGTACAGCAGGCTCGGGTACCACTCGCCGTCGACCTTGACCGTCGCGATCCGGACCGGCTTGCCGCTCTCGCGGACCTTGTCGGCGATGTTGATCGTCTCGGTGTCGGTGCCCTGGGGGCGATCGGCGGCGGGCACCGCGTCGTCGAGGAACTCCTTGGCCAGCGGCAGCTTGCTGAAGTCGCTGGTGATCGTGATCGTGCCCGCGGTCAGCTTGGTGATGGTCACATGGTCGTTGACCTGCTCGGCGCCGGCCTCGTCGAACGTGAGGTTCTCCGTCTTGACCTGGACGCCGCTGAGCGCCTTCGGGTCGGCGGAGGAGTCGAGCACCTGGAGCCGTTTCAGCTCACTCGTCGCGTCGGAGATCGGGTCGGTGAACAGCTTCGACTCGGCAGGCGCGAGACTCTCGGCCACTCCCACGATGTCGCTCTTGGAGATCGAGCTCGCGAGCTTCATCGCGGCGGCGGTCGGGGTGTCGGCGCCGGAGTCGTAGCCCGACAGTGCGAAGTAGGTGCCCACACCGCCGCCCACGAGGACGACGAGCGCGACGACCAGGCCGATGATCACACCCTTGCGGCTCCGGCGCGGCGGCGCGGGCGGCGGGTAGCCGGGCTGCTGGCCGTAGCCGGGCTGCGGCTGGTAATACGGCGGGTTCCCGCCCGGCGGTGTGTTCTGCGGGTACGCCTGGGGCTGGGTGCCGCCCGGCGCCTGCTGATATCCGCCCGGTGGCTGCTGCGGCCATTGGCCAGGCTGCTGGGGCCACTGGCCCGGCTGGTCCGGTGTGGTCACGGCTGTTCCCCTGTTCCCCTCGTCAAGTGCGCGCGCCGGGAGACCAGTGCCCCCAGCGCGCCGGCCAGCGCGACGATCGCGCCGGCCATCGTGGTGATCGGACCGGTCAGGGTGATGCCGACCAGTCCGTCCGTCGTTCCGCTTTGGACGCAGCCGAGCAGTGCGACGGTTCCCACGGATATCGCGAGCAGTGCCGTCACCGTTGCACCCGTGCGGAGGAGGCCCAGCGCGAGCAGGCCGATGCAGGCCGCTCCCAGCAGCGGGACGGCGAACCAGACGCGCAGCGCCGCCCCGGCGAACGCGCTGTCGACCAGCGACAACCGCCCGGCCAGACTCGCGGCCTCATAGCTGTGCCGTTCGACGCTGCCGGAGTGGAACCACGGCAGGAACGTGCCCGCGACCAGCGTGATCAGGCCGACTGCCGACACCCCCGCCAGCACCCGCTGGACCCGCGTCATCCGATACACCCCCTTTACTCAACCGGCTGCCCCGATCGGACGTGCGACCCCCCGAGAAAGGTCCCCCGATCGGGGAATTGTTGCGCACGATGCTGAAGTGTCTTGTGGTGTATCTGGTAAGTGTGTGACAGGAGTATGGCTTGTGTCCCTACTCGGAGGTGGAGGGCGTGCTGGTGACGCGGCGTCAACGGGTGGCCCGCTGGGCGGCTGTCACGGCCCTGGCGGTCACCACTGTCCTCGCCACCGCGGGCACCGGCGTCGCCGTGCCGCCCCCGCCGCCCAACCCGAGTGACGGGGAGATCAGCTCCAGCCAGGCCGACGCCAACGCCAAGGCAGGCGAGGTCGGGCAACTCACCAACCAGCTCGCCACCGCCGAGACCAAGCTGTCCGACCTGCAGGACGATGTCGAGCTGAAGCAAGAGCAGGCCAACAAGGCGCTGGTCGACCAGCAGACCGCCGAGGACGCCGCCACCCAGGCCCAGTCCGATGCCGACGCGGCGCGCAAGGAGTCCGACGCGGCCGCCGCGCAGATCGACGTCGCCCGCAAGCAACTCGACGGGTTCATCGCCGGCAGCTACCAGCAGGGCAGCATGATCGGCTCGATCTCGGCCTACCTGTCCTCCTCCAGTCCGCAAGACCTGCTGGCCCGGTCGCAGCTGCTGTCATCGGTCAGCGACAGCCAGCTCAACGCGCTGCACCTGATGGAACAGGCGCAGACCGACAAGGCCAACAAGGACAGCGCGGCCCGCGCCGCGTTGCAGCGCGCTCAGCAGAAGCAGGCCGCCGCGGTGCAGGCCAAGCACAACGCCGACGCGGCGCAGCAGGCCGCGATCGCCGCGCAGCAGAGCCAGGCGGCGCAGACGGCGCAGCTCGAGGCGAACAAGAACACCGTCGAACAGCAGCTCTACGACGCTCAGCAGCGGGTTTCCGGGCTCCAGGGGCAGCGCCAGCGCTATCAGGACTGGCTCACGCAGAAGCAGCGCGAGGACGAAGAGAACGCGCGCCGGGCCGCGCTCGCCGCCGCCAAGGGCAACAGCGGCGGTAGCGGCGGTGGTGGCGGCACCGCACCGCCGGTGACCGGGTCGACCAGCGTGCTCATCGACCGCGTCATCGCGCGAGCGATGGCCCAGCTGGGCATGCCGTACGCCTGGGGCGGCGGCACCGCGAGCGGGCCCTCGCGCGGCATCCACGACGGCGGCGTGGCCGACGCCTACGGCGACTACAACAAGATCGGCTTCGACTGCTCGGGCCTGATGATCTACGCGTTCGGCGGCGTGGTGTCGCTGCCGCACTACAGCGGCTATCAGTACACGGCGGGCCGGCAGGTGCCGCTGTCCCAGATGCGCCGCGGCGACCTGCTGTTCTGGGGCCGCAGCGACATCCACCACGTGGCGCTCTACCTCGGCAACGGCATGATGATCGAGGCGCCGCAGTCCGGCATGGTCGTCCGCGTCACCGCGGTCCGCTACGGCGACATCCTCCCGTACGCCACCCGACTGATCAGTTAGCGGTTAGCCTGGGGCGATGACCGACCTCGCCGGGATCGTGCTCGCCGGCGGCGCCGCGCGGCGACTGTCCGGTGTGGACAAACCGATGCTGGAGATCGACGGCAAACCGTTGCTGCGCCGTGCTGTCGACGCGCTCGCGGCGGCTTCGCCCGTCGTAGTCGTCGGCCCCGAGCGGCCCGGGATCGGCGGCGTCCTGTGGACGCGCGAGGAACCGCCCGGCGGCGGGCCGGTGGCGGCGCTCGCGGCCGGGATCGCGCTGGTGGACACTCCGCTCGTCGCCGTGCTGGCCGGTGACCTTGTCGCCATGACATCGTCCACTGTGGACAACCTGCGGGACGCGCTGGGCGGCCACGACGGTGCGGTGCTCGTCGACGGCGAGGGCCACCGCCAGTGGCTGATCGGCTTGTGGCGCACGGAGAGCCTTCGCGCCGCGTTGCCCGCCGTCCCTGCCGGCGCGTCGCTGCGTGGCGTGCTGGGCGCGCTCGACATCGCGGACGTGCCCGCCGGCGCGGGGGAGGGCGTGGACGTCGATACCCCGGCGGACCTGGCACGCTATACCGACGGCTCACAGCCCTCACACGGATCGTGATGTTGACTACCGATAACGTCGCAGGTGCACAGCGAACGTAGCGAGGAGGGAACCGTGTCCGAGCCCGGCTACGCCGACGGCACGAACGGGCAGCAGGCCGCGACCCCGGCGCAGGACGGCCAGCTGCTGGAACGCACCGTGTTCGAGGTCAAGCGGGTTATCGTCGGCCAGGACCGGCTGGTGGAGCGGCTGCTGGTGGGGCTGCTGGCCAAGGGGCATCTGCTGCTCGAAGGCGTGCCCGGGGTGGCGAAGACCCTTGCCGTGGAGACCTTCGCGCGCGTCGTCGGCGGCTCGTTCTCGCGGGTGCAGTTCACCCCCGACCTGGTGCCCGCCGACATCCTCGGTACCCGGATCTACCGGCAGGCCAGCGAGCGGTTCGACGTCGAGCTGGGCCCGGTGGTGGCGAACTTCGTGCTGGCCGACGAGATCAACCGCGCGCCCGCCAAGGTGCAGTCGGCGATGCTCGAGGTGATGGCCGAGCGGCACGTGTCCATCGGCGGCAAGACCTTCCCCATGCCCGACCCGTTCCTCGTGCTGGCCACGCAGAACCCCATCGAGAACGAGGGCGTGTACCCGCTGCCCGAGGCCCAGCGCGACCGGTTCCTGTTCAAGATCGTCGTGGACTACCCGACGGCGGAGGAGGAACGCGAGATCATCTACCGGATGGGGGTGACCCCGCCGGAGCCGCACGAGGTGCTCAGCCCCAGCGAGCTGGTGCGGCTGCAGGCCGTCGCGTCGAAGGTGTTCGTGCACCACGCTCTGGTCGACTACGTGGTGCGGCTGGTGCTGACCACCCGCACGCCCGGCGAGCACGGCCTGGCCGATGTCGCGGGCTGGGTCTCCTACGGTGCCTCGCCGCGCGCGAGCCTGGGCATCATCGCCGCCGCGCGGGCGCTCGCGCTGGTCCGCGGCCGCGACTACGTGCTGCCGCAGGACGTCGTCGACGTCGTGCCGGACGTGCTGCGCCACCGGCTGGTGCTGTCCTACGACGCGCTCGCCGACGCGGTACCGCTCGACCACATCATCAACCGGGTCCTGCAGACCGTGCCGCTTCCGCAGGTCTCCGCGCGGCCGCAGGGCGGCGCGGGGCAGCCGGTCCAGATGGGTGCGCCGGGGCGGTAAGTGGCTAGCGAGGAGAACAGGCCGTCGTGGGCGCCGCCGATCCTGCGAGGCGACCGGCTCGAGGCGGGCCTGCGCACGCTCGAACTCGACGTGCGGCGTCGGCTGGACGGGTTGCTGCAGGGCAACCACCTGGGGCTGGTGCCGGGACCGGGATCCGAGGCGGGGGAGGCGCGGCCCTACCAGCCCGGTGACGACGTGCGGCGGATGGACTGGGCGGTCACGGCCCGCACCACGGTGCCGCACATCCGGGAGACCGTCGCCGACCGCGAACTCGAGACCTGGGTGGCCGCCGACCTATCGGCGAGCCTGGACTTCGGCACCGCGCTGTCGGAGAAGCGTGACCTGGCACTGTGCGCGGTCGCGGCCGTCGCCTACCTCACCGGCGGCGGTGGCAACCGGCTCGGCGCGGTCATGTCCAACGGCCCCGACACGGTGCGCGTGCCGGCGCGCGGGGGGCGGGCGCACACGCGCAGCGTGCTGAAGAAGATGGCCGGGCTGCCGCGCGCGGGCGAGGGCAGCCGCGGTGACCTGGCCGCACTCGTCGAGCAGTTGCGCCGGCCGCCGCGGCGGCGCGGGCTGGCCGTGGTCGTGTCCGACTTCCTGGGCGGACTCGACTGGCAGCGGCCGCTGCGCGGGCTGTCCGCCCGGCACGACCTGGTGGCCGTCGAGGTGCTCGACCCGCGGGACGTCGACCTGCCCGAGGTCGGCACGATCGTGCTGGCCGACCCGGAAACCGGGCGGCAGCGCGAAGTGCACGCGTCGGCGTTGCTGCGGCGCGAGTTCGCCGCGGCGGCCCAGGCGCACCGCGACCAGGTAGCGCAGGCCCTGCGGCAGGCGGGTGCCGCGCATCTGGTGCTGCGCACCGACTCCGACTGGATCGCCGACACCGTGCGGTTCGTGGTGGCCCGTAAACGCCGGTGGTCGGGAGGAGCCGCATGAGCCTGCGGGGTTTCACCGCGCCCGGGTGGTTCCTGCTGCTGATCGCCGCCGCGGCGGTCGCGGCCGGTTACGTGCTCGCGCAGCGCGCCCGCCGCAAGCGCACGATGCGCTTCTCCAATCTGGAGCTGCTGGAACGGGTGGCGCCCCGGTCGCAGGGCTGGCGCCGGCACATACCGGCGGCGCTGCTGATCGTGTCGCTGATCCTGCTGACGGTGGGGCTCGCGGGCCCGACGGCGCAGCAGAAGGTGCCGCGCAACCGGGCCACGGTGATGCTGGTGATTGACGTGTCGCTGTCGATGGAGGCCACCGACGTCAAGCCAACCCGGATCAAGGCGGCGCAGGACGCGGCCACCGCGTTCGCGCAGGGACTCACCCCGGGCATCAACCTCGGGCTCGTCTCGTTCGCGGGCACGGCCACCGTGCTGGTGGCGCCCACCACCGAGCGGCAGAGCGTGGTCACCGCGATCGACAACCTGAAGCTGGCGCAGTCCACCGCGACCGGCGAGGGGATTTACGCGGCGCTGCAGGCGATCCAGGGGTTCTCGGCGGTCGTCGGCGGCGCGGACGGGCCACCGCCGGCGCGGATCGTGCTGATGAGCGACGGCAAGCAGACCGTGCCCGAGGACCTCTACGCACCGCGCGGCGCGTTCACGGCGGCGCAGGAGGCGAAGAAGGAACAGGTCCCGATCTCCACGATCTCGTTCGGTACCGACCACGGCAGCGTGGAGATCGAAGGCCGTGAGGTGCCGGTGGACGTCGACGACGGCTCGTTGCAGGAGGTCGCGCGGCTGTCCGGCGGCGAGTTCTACCAGGCCGGGTCCGCCGAGCAGCTCAAAGCGGTCTACGCCGACCTCGGCGAGCAGATCGGGTACGAGGTCAAGAACGCCGACGCGAGCAGACCGTGGATCGTGCTCGGCACGCTGTGCCTGATCATCGCGGCCGGCAGCGCGCTGTTCCTGGGCCAACGCCTGCCCTAGCGTGGGGTCATGATCGAGGTCACCGCCTGGGCGCAGCTGCGCGAGTGGTCGGCCGGGCTGCTGCTGCGCAAGACCGGGCACGACGTCGAGGAGTGGAACCGGCGAGTCGCGGACACCGGCGTCGGCACCGAAGCGGACCTGCGCGCCTGGCTGCAGGAGCAGGGCGTCACGGGTTACGCGCAGATGCTGCTGGTCATGGAGCGCTTCGGCTACCCCGACTTCCTCACCGCGGACGCCGCCACGCTGGTCGACGGCCAGTACGCTGACCGGCCCGCCCTGCGGCCGGTGTACGGCCGGCTGGTGGCGCTCGCGTCCGGGTTGCGTGACGTCTCGGTCGGCGCGCGCAAGACCTACGTCACGCTGAGCACCGCGCGCCGCAAGTTCGCGGTGATCAAGGCGACCACCCAGCGCCGCGTCGACCTGGGCCTGCGGCTCGAGGGCGTCGCGTTGTCGGGCCGGCTCGACTCGCCGAAGGTGCTGCGCGACGACGCACTCACCGTCCGCATCGCGCTCGCCGCACCCGACGACGTGGACGACGAGGTCGCCGAGTGGCTGACCCGCGCCTGTGAACTCAACCGCTGAACTTGAAGTCGTGCTGGCGCCACGCCTCGTACAGCACGATCGACGCCGTGTTGGCAAGGTTCATTGAGCGCGAACCCGGCCGCATCGGGAGCATCAGCCGGTCGGTCACCTGCGGCGAGTCCTGCACCTCCGGCGGCAGCCCCACCGATTCCGGACCGAACAGCAGCACGTCACCCGGCTGGTAGGCGACATCGGTGTACCAGCGCCGCGCCCGGGCGCTGAACGCGTACACGTTCGCGGGCAGCAGAGCGTCCCAGGCCGCGTCGAGGTCGGGGTGGACGCGGACGTGGGCCAGATCGTGATAGTCCAGCCCGGCCCGCTTGACGTGCTTGTCCTCGAACGCGAACCCCAGGGGCTCGACCAGGTGCAACTCGGCGCCGGTGTTGGCCGCGAGGCGGATCGCGTTGCCCGTGTTGGGCGGAATCTCCGGGTGGAAGAAAAGCATCCGGAACATCGTGAAGATCGCTTACCCTTCACCCCTAGTTCGGCCACCGGCCGCAAAACGAGCATTCGCCGGCCGAGGATCGGCCGGGTCCGTGTTCATCCCACCACAGGAGGACCCGGCACCGGCGGGATGCCCGCCCCGCCAAGTTCACCACCGAGACCTTCGACCGGGCCCGGACCTCAAACGCAACTACCAGGGGCACGTGAGAGCTACCACGGGTAGCGGTGCTGACTACGCGGATGCCCCGGCGAGCGGATAACCTCAGCCGCGAAAACCCCTGTGAAAGACGATGCGCGAGGAGAAGTACGTGGGACGGTCCGTTCTGGTCACCGGCGGCAACCGCGGCATAGGTCTGGCGATCGCCCGTGACCTGGCCGAGCAGGGGCACCGCGTGGCCGTCACGCACCGCGGTTCCGGTGCCCCGGAGGGGCTGTTCGGCGTGCAGGCCGACGTCACCGACTCCGAGCAGATCGACGCGGCGTTCAAGCAGGTCGAGGAGCACCAGGGCTCGGTCGAGGTGCTGGTGTCCAACGCCGGCATGAACGACGACACGCTGCTCATGCGGATGACCGAGGACCAGTTCACCCGGGTCATCGACGCGAATCTGACCGGCGCATACCGCGTCGCGAAGCGTGCTTCGCGCGGGATGCTGCGCGCCAAGTGGGGCCGGTTCGTGTTCATCTCGTCGGTGATCGGCCTCTCCGGCGGGGCCGGCCAGGTCAACTACGCGGCCAGCAAGGCGGGCCTGGTGGGCCTGGCGCGGTCGCTGACCCGAGAGCTGGGGTCGCGCAACATCACCGCGAATGTGGTGGCGCCCGGGTTCATCGTCACCGACATGACCGACGCGCTCACCGATGACCAGCGCGCCGCGGCGCTGGCGCAGATCCCCGCGGGCCGCTACGGCGACGCGGGCGAGATCGCGGCGGCCGTGCGGTTCCTGTCGTCCGACGACGCGGGCTACGTCAACGGTGCCGTGCTCCCCGTGGACGGCGGCCTGGGCATGGGCCACTAGTTGTTAGTTCCCGGTACATCGAAGACCAGAGAAAGGAGAGGCTTTTGCCCGGACTGCTCGAAGGCAAGCGGCTGCTGATCACCGGCGTCATCACCGACGCCTCGATGGCGTTCCATGCCGCGAAGGTGGCCCAGGAACAGGGCGCGAAGGTGGTGCTCACCGGCTTCGGCCGGTTGTCGCTCGTCGAGCGCATCGCCAAGCGGCTGCCCGAGCCCGCGCCGGTGGTGGAGCTGGACGTGCAGAATCAAGAGCACCTGGACACTCTCGCCGACCGGGTGCGCGAGCACGTCGACGGGCTCGACGGGGTGCTGCACGCGATCGCGTTCGCGCCGCAGACCTGCCTGGGCGCGCCGTTCATGGACGCGCCCAGGCAGGACGTGTCGGTGGCGGTGGAGGTGTCGGCATACTCGTTCAAGTCGCTGGCGCAGGCCGCGCTGCCGCTGCTGACGCCGGGCTCGTCGATCGTGGGCCTGGACTTCGACGCGCGCGTCGCGTGGCCGGCCTATAACTGGATGGGTGTGGCGAAGGCCGCGCTGGAGTCGGTCAACCGCTATCTGGCGCGGGACCTGGGGCCGAAGGGCATCCGGGTGAACCTGGTCGCGGCCGGCCCGGTGAAGACGATGGCGGCCAAGTCCATCCCCGGCTTCGTCGACCTGGAAAGCGGCTGGGGCGACCGCGCGCCGCTCGGCTGGGACGCCGCCGACGCCACGCCGGTCGCGAAGACCGTCTGCGCGGTCCTGTCGGACTGGCTGCCCGCCACGACCGGTTCGATGATCTGGGTCGACGGCGGCGTGCACGCGCTCGGAATGTGATCGGACGGCCGGGCGGCGTGGCCGCCCGGCCGAGCCCGGCGTCGAAGTCAGCCTTGGCGAGGCGCACCACCAGCTTCCGCACCGTGTCCACGTGCACGGTCATCCGTTTCTCGTTGAGGTGAACGGGTTTCCAGCGTGGCCGCCCACGTTGAACGCCGACACACAGCTGGGTACCGGCGGGTGCCGTGACCTGCCGGTACGGGTCGTCCCTCAGTTCGCGAAGTCGGCGAACATGCCCGGCTCGTAGGAACCGCCCTGCTGGCGCAGGATCACGCCGAACCGGTTGGCCGCGTTGACGAGTGCGACCAGCGAGACGAGTGCGGCGATCTGGTCGTCGTCGTAGTGCTTGCGGACCTGTGCCCACGTCTCCTCGGACACGCCGGGGGACGCGTCGGCGAGCCGGGTGCCTTCCTCGGCCAGTGCCAGCGCGGCCCGCTCCGCGTCGGTGAACACGGTGGTCTCGCGCCAGGCGGCGACCAGGTTGAGCCGGACCGCGGACTCGCCGGCGGCCGCGGCGTCCTTGGTGTGGAAGTCGGTGCACCAGCCGCAGCCGTTGATCTGGCTGGCGCGCAGCGAAACCAGTTCCTGGGTCGGCTTCGGCAGTGACGACTGGCCGACCAGCAGGCCGGTGCCGGCGAACCGCTTGCTGATCTTCGTGCCGAGCTCGTTGGCGAACATGTCGAAACGGGATTCCATGATCTCGTCCTCCGTTGTCGTGATGGGTGCCCAGAAGATGCCGGTGGCTCGATTCCCGTGACAGGGTGGAGAAGTGACGCGCGCCATACCGCGGCGATGTCACAGAATGGCCGTGACCGGTGTCTGGTGGGCGGACACGCGACACGGAGGAGCCAGCCATGGCGGAGACCGAGCCCGGCGGCACGGACGAGGCCACCGAAGTCTTTCTCGCCCACCGCAATCTGCTGTTCACCGTCGCCTACGAGATGCTCGGGTCGGCGGCGGACGCCGAGGACGTGCTGCAGGAGACCTGGCTGCGGTGGACGGGTGTCGAACCCGGCGTCGTGCGCGACCCGCGCGCGTACCTGGTGCGGATCACCACTCGCCAGGCCCTGTCGCGGCTGCGCACCCTGGGCCGACGGAAGGAGTCCTACGTCGGCTCGTGGCTACCGGAACCGCTGCTCACCGCACCCGACGTGGCCGAGGACGTCGAGCTGGCGGACAGCGTGTCGATGGCGATGCTGCTGGTGCTGGAGACGCTCGGGCCGACGGAGCGGGCGGTGTTCGTGCTCCGCGACGTGTTCGCCTTCGACTACGACGAGATAGCCGGGGCCGTCGGCAAGACCCCGGGCGCGGTCCGTCAGGTCGCCCACCGCGCACGGGCGCACGTCGCGGCGCGGCGGCCGCGCGGAGCCGTCTCCCAGGCCGAGACCCGGGACGCGATCGAGGCGTTCCGGCGGGCGGCCGAAACCGGCGACCTCCAGCACCTCCTGGACATTCTCGCGCCCGACGTGGTGCTGCTGGGCGACGGCGGCGGGCTCGCGCAGGCGGTGCCGAAGCCGATCGTGGGCGCGGACAAGGTCGCGCGCGTGCTGGCGTCCGGCGTGGGCCGGTTCGCCGGCGCCGCGACGCTGGTTCCGGTGCAGGTCAACGGGTACCCGGCGCTGCTCATCCGGCTGCCGGGCGAGACGGACACCGTCGTGGCGCTGCGCCTGGACGACGGGCTCGTCACCGGGCTCTACGCGGTGCGGAACCCCGAGAAACTGTCCCGAATGGACACCGTGACGGCGCTGTCCCGCTGACCCGAGGACGGCTGGCAAGATGGCTGCCGTGAGTTACGACGCGCTGCTGTGGCTGTCCTTCGGCGGGCCGGAGGGCCCCGGCGAGGTGATGCCGTTCCTGGAGAACGTGACGCACGGGCGCGGTGTGCCGCCGGCACGGCTCGCCGAGGTCGCGGAGCACTACCAGCATTTCGGCGGCGTGTCGCCGATCAACCGGCTCAACCGCGAGGCCATCGCGGCCGTCGAGAAGGAACTCGCCGCGCAGGGGCTGGATCTGCCGGTGTACTTCGGCAACCGCAACTGGCACCCGATGGTCGAGGACACGGTCGCGCGGATGGCGGCCGACGGCGTGCGGCGCGCGCTCGTGTTCCCGACCAGTGCGTACGGCGGGTACTCGGCGTGCCGCCAGTACGACGAGGACATCGAGCGGGCCCGCGCCGCGGTGGGGGAGAACGCCCCGGACTTGGTGAAGCTGCGCCAGTTCTTCGACCATCCGCTGTTCGTCGGCGCGTTCGCCGACGCCCTGCGCACGGCCCATGCGGGCCTCGTCGGGGCGCGCACGGTGTTCACCGCGCACTCGGTGCCGGAGAGCGCGGACCGGGCCGCCGGGCCGCCGGGCGAGGGCGGCCGGCGCTACTCGCGGCAGATCGCGGAAGCGGCGCGCCTCGTCGCGGCGCAGGCCGGTGCCGGCGAGTACGACGTGGTCTGGCAGTCGCGGTCCGGCCCGCCGCGGATCCCGTGGCTGGCGCCGGACATCGTGGACCACATCGACGCTTTGCACGCGGGTGGCGTCACGTCACTCGTGGTGTGCCCGGTGGGGTTCGTGTCCGACCACCTCGAGGTGGTCTGGGACCTCGACCACGAGGCCGCTGAACGCGCCGCGGAGCTGGGCATGGGTTTTGCCCGCGCCGCCACGCCGAACGGTGACCCGCGCTTCGCCGAGCTGGTCGTCGAGCTGATCCGCGAGCACGTCGCCGATGCGCCCGTGCGCAAGCTGTCCGCCTTCTCCGCCGCGGGCTGCACCGTCAACGGCGCTCCCTGCGCGGTTGGCTGCTGCGACGCTCCGAAGCGCCCGGCATCGGGACCCGCTACTGGGGCCGGTCGGCCTGTTCGGTGAGCAACCGCACCGCGTCGTTGACGGCCGCACAGCGGGCGACGCGGACCGCGTCCCCGAGCGGCCGCAGCGCGTCGGCACGCAGCAGCGCCGCGGACGCCGACACCGCGCCGCCCGGCTCGTCGGACTGCGCCAGCGCCAGGATCGCGCCGACCTCCTCCGCCCGCTGCAGCACGCGCAGCGACCGGCCGGGCGTGCCCACCGGCCACTCCAGCTTCGGGCGGGCGCGCAGCCACGCGGACAGCTCGGCGCGCACACCGGGCCGGTCCCTGGCGATGTCGAGGGACTGCAGCGCACCCGCCGAGTCGCGGATCGCGTCGGTGAGACCGTGCTCGGCGTCGGCGATCCCGACGAAGTCCCCCGGCGCGGAAGTGTCCACTTTGTACACCGACCAGCGCACCAGGCCCTCGGCGATCGGTTGCGGCACGATGCCGAACCCGATGGCGGGCAGCAGCGTCGCCTCGCCCGCCTTGAGGGCGGCCTCGGCGAACGGGCCGCCACCGCCGAGCCCGCGCACGTCACCGGGCACCGGCAGCACCAGGCGCGCCGTGCCCGCGTCCTGGGCGCGCAGCGCTGCGAGCAGCTGGACCGGCGTGCCGGGAAAATCGCCGGCCAAGGGCAGGTTGAGGCCGACTGCGGACTCCGCGTCGGCCGCCACGACCTCATGGGCCTCGGCCCACGCCAGCAGGGCGTCGAGCACGTCGTCGGACGCCGCGGCGCCGGAAAGCCACGCCGAGGTCCACACGGTCAGGGTCGCACTGGGACAGCACACGGCGGTCCAGCGTACAACCTCCTGAACGGGCTTCACGACCGTGCTGGAGCTGCTCCACGTGGACGCCCGCGGTGATCGAGGGTTAGCGTCGGAGAGGTGAACCCACCCGAAGACCTGCCCCGCACCGTGGGGGCGCTCCGCGCGGCCGGTCACCAGCCGCGCGGCATCAAGACCGAGATCCACCACAACCTGCTCGCCGCACTGCGCGAGGGTCGGGACCCGTGGCCGGGCATCGTCGGGTTCTCGCGGACCGTGCTGCCCCAGTTCGAGCGGGCCCTGCTGGCCGGCCACGACGTCGTGCTGCTGGGCGAGCGTGGCCAGGGCAAGACGCGCCTGCTGCGCACGCTCGCCGGGCTGCTCGACGAGTGGACCCCGGCGATCGAGGGCTCCGAGCTGGCCGAACACCCCCTGGACCCGGTTACCCCGGCCGCCATCCGGCGCGCCGCCGAACTCGGCGACGACCTGCCCGTCACCTGGCGGCACCGCACCGAGCGCTACACCGAGAAGCTGGCCACCCCGGACACCAGCGTCGGCGACCTGATCGGCGACGTCGACCCGGTCAAGGTGGCGGAGGGGCGCAGCCTCGGCGACCCCGAAACCATCCACTTCGGACTAGTGCCCCGGGCCCACCGGGGCATTGTCGCGATCAACGAGCTGCCCGACCTGGCCGAACGGATCCAGGTGGCGCTGCTGAACGTGATGGAGGAGCGCGACATCCAGGTGCGGGGCTACACGCTGCGGCTGCCGCTGGACGTGCTCATGGTCGCCACCGCCAACCCCGAGGACTACACGAACCGCGGCCGCATCATCACCCCGCTCAAGGACCGTTTCGGCGCCGAGATCCGCACCCACTATCCGCTTGACGTGGCCGCCGAGGTCGACGTCGTCCGGCAGGAGGCGCACCTGGTCGCGGAGGTGGGCGAGCCGCTGCTGGAGGTGCTGGCCCGGTTCGTGCGGAACCTGCGCGAGTCCACCGTGATCGACCAGCGCTCGGGCGTGTCCGCGCGGTTCGCCGTCGCGGCCGCGGAGACGGTCGCCGCCGCGGCGCTGCGCCGGTCCGCACTGACCGGCGAGCACCCGGCGGTGGCGCGGCCCGTCGACCTCGACGCGGTGCCGGCCGTGCTGCGCGGCAAGGTCGAGTTCGAGCCCGGCGAAGAGGGCCGCGAACAGGAACACCTCGTGCACCTGCTGCGGCGCGCGGTCGCCGAGACGGCGCGGGACCGCTTCGGCGGGCTGAACCTGCGCCCCCTGGTCGAGGCGGTCGCCGACGGCCACCTCGTCGCGACCGGCGAGAAGGTGCCCGGCGCCCAGGTGCTCGCGGCGCTGCCGGAACTGCCGCTGCTGCACGAGGTCGCGGCGCGCGCGGACGTCTCGGCGGACGACCCGCCGGGCCGGATCGCCGCGGCGGTCGAGCTGGCGCTGGAATCGCTGTACCTGGCGCGGCAGCTGGCGAAGGACTCCGACGACACGACCACGGTGTACGGGCCGTGACACCGCCGACGTACTCTTCCCCGCGGAGGCGGCATTGACTCCGCCGACGTACTCTTCCCCGCGGAGGCGGCATTGACTCCGCCGGAGGGCTACAACTACGGGCCGTACCACGACGGCCCCGACCCGCTGGCGCCGCCGATCGACCTGCGTGACGCGCTCGACGAGATCGGCCAGGACGTGATGGGCGGCTCGTCGCCGCGGTCCGCGCTGGAGGAGCTGCTGCGGCGCGGCACTCCGAACACGTCGGGGCTGGACGAGCTGACCCGCCGCGTGTGGCAGCGCCGGTCGGAGATCCAGCGCCGGCACTCGCTCGACGGCACACTGCGCGAGGTGCAGCGGCTGCTCGACGAGGCTCTGGACGCCGAGCGCCGCACGCTGTTCCCCGACCCGTCCGACGAGGCACGGCTGGCCGAGGCCGAACTGGACGCGCTGCCGCCCGGCACGGCCGCGGCGGTCCGCGAGCTGGCCGACTACCAGTGGCGGTCCGAGCAGGGCCGGGAAAACTACGAGAAGATCCGCGACCTGCTCGGCCGCGAGATGCTCGATTCGCGGTTCGAGGGCATGAAGGAGGCGCTGCAGGGCACCACGCCCGAGGACATCGAGCGGGTCAACCAGATGCTCAACGATCTGAACGCGCTGCTCGACGCGCACGCCCGCGGCCTGGACGACGTGGGTGCGCGGTTCGCGGAATTCATGCGCCGACACGGCGAGTTCTTCCCGGAGAACCCGCAGAACGTCGAGGAGCTGATCGACGCGCTCGCCGCCCGCGCCGCAGCCGCGCAGCGGATGCTGAACTCGATGAGCGAGGAGCAGCGCGAGGAGATCATGTCCCTGGCGCAGCAGGCGTTCGGCGACCCGCGCATCGCGCAGCAACTGTCCAATCTGGACGCTCAGCTGCGGTCGCTGCGGCCGGGCGAGGACTGGACGTCCTCGGGACGGTTCCGCGGCCAGGACCCACTCGGGCTCGGCGAGGGCGCGCAGGCCATGCAGGACCTCGCCGAGCTGGACGCGCTCGCCGAGCAGCTCGCGCAGTCCTACCCTGGCGCGCGGATGGAGGACATCGACCTGGAGGCGCTGGAACGCCAGCTCGGGCAGGACGCCGGTGTCGACGCGCGGCGACTGTCCGAACTGGAGCGTGAACTGCGCGGCCAGGGCCTGTTCGAGCGTGCCCCGGATGGCTCACTTCGGCTGTCTCCCAAGGCGTTGCGTCGGCTGGGGGAGACCGCGCTCGCGGACGTCGTGCACGCGCTGCGCGGCAGGACCGGGCAGCGCGAGCAGGAGTCGGCGGGTGCGGCCGGTGAGCCGACCGGGGCGAGCAGGGCGTGGCAGTTCGGCGACATGCAGCCGTGGGACACCTCGCGCACGGTCCGCAACGCGGTGCTGCGCACGGCTTCCGTCGGCGGCAGGCGGGTCGCGCTCGACGTGTCCGATGTGGAGGTCGTCGAGACCGAGCACCGGAGCCGGGCGGCGGTGGCGCTGCTGGTGGACACGTCGTGGTCGATGGTGGCGGAGGGCCGGTGGCTGCCGATGAAGCGCACCACGCTCGCGCTGCACCAGCTCATCTCGACCCGGTTCCGCCACGACGCGCTGCAGCTCGTCACGTTCGGCCGGTACGCGACGCCGGTGGAGCTCGAGGAACTGGTGGGGCTCGAGGGCGCGTGGGAGCAGGGCACCAACGCGCACCACGCACTGCTCCTCGCGGGCAGGCACCTGCGGCGGCATCCGGACGCGCAGCCGGTCGTGCTGATGGTGACCGACGGCGAGCCGACCGCGCACCTCGAACCCGACGGGGAGGCGATCTTCGACTACCCGCCCGCGCCGGAAACCCTCGCGAAGACGCTGTCCGAAGTGGACCGTCTCGCGAAGCTGGGGGCGTCGGTGACGGTGTTCCGGCTCGGCGACGACCCGCGGCTGGGGGCGTTCGTCGACCTCATCGCGCGGCGCTCCGGCGGGCGCGTGGTCGCCCCCGACCTCGACGGCCTCGGCGCCGCCGTCGTCGGGGACTACCTCCGCACCCGCCGCCGCTGAGGCGGGCTGCCTCGTCAGCGGTACCGGTGGCTCCCGATCAGGCCGATGACGAACAGGACGATCACCAGAGCCAGCGTGCCGGCACCGATCCAGCCGAGCACAATCCCGGCGATGGCCATCCCGCGCCCGCTCTCATTGCGTTCCCTGATCTGTTTCTGCGCGATATAACCGAAGACCAGGGCGAGGATGCTGCCGATCCAGTAGATCCACAGGATGCCGAGCACCATCGACGCGACGGCGAACCCGTTGGTCGGCCGGGGCGGGTAGTACGCCGGGTAGCCCGGCGGCGCGGGGTACATCGGCGGCTGTCCCGGTGGAGCCGGCGGGTAGCCGTACGGCTGTGCCGGAGGCGCCTGGTACATCGGTTGTGGTGCCGGCGCCGGCGGCGCGAATTCGTAGCCGTACGGCTGTGCCGGCGGCCCCGGTTCTTCCGGCCCGGACGGCGTCGGCGGTGGATCGGACGGCGTGGACATGGGCCTCCCCTTGAGCGCTTGCAATCACAGCCGACAGCAGGATGCCAGACCTGGTTCACCCGTCGCGGGTGAGTTGTACGGTCGGTTGCGTGAACCACACCCTCGCCGCCCTCGCGGGCGCGGCCACGTTCCTGTGGCTGGGCATGGTGCTCGCGATCTCGTTCCTCGAGGCGCCGCTGAAGTTCCGCGCGCCGGGCGTGACCGTCCCGATCGGGCTGGGGATCGGGCGGCTGGTGTTCCGGGCGCTCAACGGGGTCGAGGTCGTGCTGGCGATCGTCCTCGCCGTAGCGGTCTTCGCGGGCGGCGCGCCCGTGTCCGCGCTGGTTCCCGCGGTCGTCGCGATGGTGGTGCTGGCGGTGCAGCTGGCCGTCATCCGGCCGCCGCTGAACCGCCGGTCCGACCGCGTCCTGGCGGGGGAGAACGTGCCGCGGTCGCGGGCGCATCTCACCTACGTCGGCGCCGAGGTGATCAAGGTGGCCGCGCTCGTCGTGCTGGGCATCGCGGTGCTGTTCTGACTCCCGAATCGTTCAAGGCTTGATCACTCGAACGGTCGGTTCTTTCGCTGTCAAGAAGCCGGAGTGCCGGTGTTGATCTACCGTCTGGGCCCATGATCCGGATCGTGCAGCGGCTCGCGGCGCTGGCCGCGCTGGCCACCGGGGCGGCGCTCGTGCCCGTGGGTGCCCAGGCGGCGCAGCAGCCCGTGACACTGGCGGGTTTCGACATCAGCGCGTCCCAAGGGGTGCCCGACTTCGCCGCGGCCAAGGCTGCGGGCGCGGTGTTCGCGTTCGTCAAGGACACCGCGGGCGTCGGCTACCAGAACCCGAACTACCTCACGCAGTTCCGCGCGGCGAAGGCCGCCGGGCTGTTGCGCGCCGCGTACCACTACGCGCGCCCGGACAAGTCCAGCGGCGCCGACCAGGCCGTCTACCTGCATTCCCACGACGGCAGGTGGTTCTCCGACGGGGCGACGCTGCCGCCGGCGCTGGACATGGAGGACACCCCGGGTGCCGCACCCTGCTACGGCTTCTCGCCGCAGGCGATGGTGGCGTGGATCCAGGACTTCAGCACCACGCTGAAGGCCCGCACCGGGCACCGGCCGATCATCTACACGTCCGCGCGGTGGTGGCAGGCGTGTACCGCCGACAGCACCGCGTTCTCCGGCGATCACGTGCTGTGGCTCGCCCGGTACAACACCGACATGGGCACCGTGCCCGGAGGCTGGTCCGCGGGCTTCTGGCAGTCCGGGATCGCCGGTCCGCTGCCGGGCAACCAGGACTCCTACTTCGGCACCGTCCAGCAGTTGCGCGCGCTGACCACCGGCTGAGCAGCCTGTTCCCAGGGGCCGGGAAGGTTTGGGAAACCGGCACTTAGGGTGGAGGGTATGCAGACTTGGTCCTCGGTCACCTTGCCCCGCGTCGCCGGAACGCCCCGCCCTTTGCGGCTCTACGACACGGCGACCGGGCAGGTCCGCCCCACGGCGCCCGGTGAGACGGCGCGGATGTACGTCTGCGGCATCACGCCGTACGACGCGACGCACCTCGGCCACGCCGCCACGTATCTGGCCTTCGACCTGGTCAACCGGGTGTGGCGGGATAACGGGCACGACGTGCACTACGTGCAGAACGTGACCGACATCGACGAGCCGCTGCTGGAGCGCGCCGAGCGCGACCAGGACGACTGGATCGTGCTGGGGCTGCGCGAAACCGCGCTGTTCCGGGAGGACATGGAGGCGCTGCGGGTGCTGCCGCCGCGCCAGTTCATCGGCGCGGTCGAGAGCGTCCCCGAGATCGTCGAGGTGATCGCGAAGCTGGTCGCCGACGGCGCCGCGTACCGTGCCGACGACCCGGAGTTTCCCGACATCTACTTCGACCACACCGCGTCCGGCCGGTTCGGCTACGAGTCGAACTACGACGCCGCGACGATGGCGAAGTTCTTCGCCGAGCGCGGCGGCGACCCCGACCGGCCGGGCAAGCGCGACCCGCTGGACGCTCTGCTGTGGCGGTGCGCGCGGCCCGGCGAGCCGTCGTGGGAGTCGGAGCTGGGGGCCGGCCGGCCGGGCTGGCACATCGAGTGCAGCGCGATCGCGGTCAACCGCCTCGGCATGGGCTTCGATGTGCAGGGCGGCGGGTCGGACCTGATCTTCCCGCACCACGAGTACAGCGCCGCGCACGCCGAGGCGCTGGTGGGTGAGCACCCGTTCGCGCGGCACTACGTGCACGCCGGGATGATCGGCCTCGACGGCGAAAAGATGTCCAAGTCGCGCGGGAACCTGGTGTTCGTGTCGCGGCTGCGGGCCGACGGCGTGGACGCGGGCGCGATCCGGCTGGCGCTGTTCGCCGGGCACTACCGCACCGACCGTGCGTGGACGGCGGATCTGCTGGCGGGCGCCGAGGCACGGCTGGAGCGCTGGCGTTCCGCGGTGACGCTCGAGGCGGGACCGGCGGCGGACGACACGATCGCCCGGCTGCGCGACCACCTCGCCGACGACCTCGACACCCCGAAGGCTCTCGACGCGGTGGACGCGTGGGTATCCCGGGCGCTGAACCGGACCGGAGGCGACACCGGGGCGCCGGCGCTGGTCCGTACTGCCGTGGATGCCTGGCTGGGCATCGAACTCTAGGCGCTCAGGGTTCCGCGATCCGGGCCAGGAGCTCGCTCGCGAGGCCGACCACGCGCTGTTCGGTGGGGGACAGCGCCTCCGCCAGGCGGCGGGCCAGCCAGTCGTCCCCGGTGCGCATCTCCTCGGTCAGCGTGTGCCGGCCCCGCTCGGTCAGCGTGATGTGCGCCTGACGCCGGTCGGCGGGATTCGTCGCGCGCTCGATGAGCCCGTTCGCCTCCAGCGACGCGAGCGCGCGCGTCACGGACTGCGGCTGCAGGCGTTCGGCCGACGCCAGGTCGCCCGGCGTCAGCGGTCCGCGCCGGAACAGATGCCCGAGCAACGACAGCCCGAGCCGGCCCGGGCCACCGGCCGGGCGTCTCGCGCGCAGCCGCCGCGCGAGCTGGGTCGTCGAGCGGCGTAGCGCCATAGCCGTGTTCCGCAGCTCCTCCTCGTCCACGATTACTACGCTATCACTGCCGGTCTGGCGAATATCCCCAAGAAAGTAGTACGTAAAGCGTAGTATCTGCGTAGGCAGCTGGTCCGGTGGTCACGCCAGACGTCCGTTGGTCCGGCGCACGTGGTCGCCCCCGCGGCGAAGCTCAGGCTGGCCGTATAACGGCCTATACGGCGCGTCCTCGGTCCAGGTGCAGCCGTGCGCCCTGCCACACCCGGCGCAGCCACCGGTCGTGCGAAGCAAGGACGACGGCGCCGGGCGCGGTGTCGAGCGCATCGAAGAGTTCCTCCGCGAGCGTCAGCGAGATGTGGTTGGTGGGCTCGTCGAGGAGCAACACATCGGGCGGGCGCGCGACGAGCACCGCGAGCGCGAGCCGCCGTCGCCCGCCGACCGACAGGTGTCCGGCGGGGCGGTCCAGGTCGCGGGGCGGCAGCAGGCCCAACTGGGGCAGGGGAGTGGAGTCCGCGCCCGCGGCCGCCGCGTAGAGCTGCCTCGGCGTCTTCGCCGGGTCGGCCAGCCGGACGTCCTGTTCGAGCATTCCGACCCGCACGCCGCGGCGGCGATGCACCACGCCCTCGGCCGGGGGAAGCCCACCCGCGAGGACCGTGAGCAAAGTGGACTTCCCGGCCCCGTTGCCACCGATCACGAGCAGCCGGGCGGAGTTCGTCACGTCCAACCGTCCGATGTGGAGTCTCCCGGGGACGCGCACGTCCCGCACGGCCAGCGCGAGGTCGTCCGCGGCGGGACGCGCGGTGAGCTGCGCCGCGAACTCGAGTGGCGCAGGGGGCTTGCGGACCTGGCTGCCTTCCAGGTCGGCGAGCCGCTGCTGCGCGTCGCGGACCCGGCGCGAGATCTGCTTGTCCACGCGGGCGCCCTTGAACGCATGGATGAACTTGTCGTTGTCCCTGGGGCCGCGGCCGTGCGCGACCGAGCGGGCGCTGACGTCGACGGCCTCGCGCAGCGACTTCAGCTCCGCTTGCTCCTCGGCGAACCGCTGTTCCCAGCGGGCGCGCTCGGCGCGCTTGTGCACCAGGTAGCCCGAGTACGCGCCGCCGTACCGGGTTGGCCCGCCCATCGCCGGATCCAGGTCGACGATGTCGGTGCACACGGCGTCCAGGAACACCCGGTCGTGCGAGGACAGCACGATCACGCCGCGAAGCCCGCACAGGTGCTGTTCGAGGAACGCCATACCCGCGTCGTCGAGGTGGTTGGTCGGCTCATCGAGCAGCAGCGTCTCCGGGCGGCGGATCAGCAGCGCCGCCAGCCCCAGCCGGGAACGCTGCCCGCCCGAGAGGGTGCCGAGCGTGCGGTCGAGGGCGATGCCGCCGAGTCCCAGCCCCGCCAGAACGATCCCGGCGCGCCGGTCGGCATCCCACAGGTCGTGCGCCTGGGCCCACTCCAGCACCCGCCCGTACTCGGCCATCGCCTGCGCGTCACCGGCCATCCAGGTGGCGAGCACGTCGAGCCGCCGGGCGGCCGCACGGATCTCGGCGAGGGCGTCGTCCACGACGTCGGAGACCGTGGCCGACGCCGAAAAGGGCAGTTCCTGCACCAGGAACCCGACGTCCGTGCCGCGCTCGACCGCGCCTGCGTGGGGTTCTTCCAGACCCGCCAGGAGCCGGAGCAGGGTGGATTTGCCTGCGCCGTTCTCGCCGACGAGCCCGACGCGCCGGCCGGGGCTCGCGGTCAAGGACAGGCCGTCGAAGACGACCCGGTCGCCGTAGGAGAACACGAGATCGCGTGCGTGCATGAGACATCACCAACCCGGAAGGAATGCGGTCGTCCCCGCCGGGCTTACAGCCTCGGGCGCGGGGCGGGTGGGATGTCAGCTGTCCATGGCGCCGCCCAGGTTAGGGGGCGGCCGCGACCCGCGCCACTGATTTTCCGGGCCCCGCGCGGGCTACGGTTGAGACGTGCCGAAACTCTTCGCGACCAGCGACCTGCATGTCAGCCACAAGGGCAACGGCCCGATCCTGGACGAGGTGGTGCCCGAGACCGACGGCGACTGGCTGCTGGTCGTCGGTGACGTGGCGGAGAACGCCGAGATCGTCGCGCGGACCCTCTCGACGCTGCGGGACCGCTTCGCGAAGGTCGTGTGGGTGCCTGGCAACCACGAACTGTGGACCACCCCGCGGGACGAGATCCAGCTGCGGGGCGAGCTGCGCTACAACTACCTCGTCGAACGCTGCCGCGATCTGGGCGTGTTGACCCCGGAGGACGAGTACCCCGTGTGGGAGCACGGCGAGCGGCCCCTCACGATCGCGCCGATGTTCCTGCTCTACGACTACAGCTGGCGCACTCCGCAGGCCGAGGAGGTGACGCTGGCGGAGGCGCTCGCGCAGGCCCGCGAGGCGGGAGTCGTGTGCACCGACGAGTACTTCCTGCACCCTGACCCGCACCCGACCCGGCAGGACTGGTGCGCGCGCCGGCTCAAGGCGACCGAGGAGCGGCTCGCCGCGATCCCCGAGGAGCACGGCACGGTGCTTATGTCGCACTGGCCGCTGCACCGGCACCCCACCGCGCCGCTGTACTGGCCGGAGTTCGCGATGTGGTGCGGCACCGAGCGCACCGCCGACTGGCATGTGCGCTACCGCGCCGAGGTCGCGGCGTTCGGGCACCTGCACATCCCGCGCACCACCTACGCCGACGGCGTCCGGTTCGAAGAGGTGTCGCTGGGCTACCCGCGCGAGTGGAGCAAGCGGGCCCGGGGACCGGTGCCGCTACGCGCGATCCTGTGACCTCGGGCGCACCACCGCCAGCGGCACTGTCAGGGCGAGCACGGCCGCCGGGGTGAGGAACCCGAGCGCCGGAGCATGCCGGTAGAGCTCGGTGAACGCGGCGGGCGAGGCGGACATCCCGAGGAACCGCAGCGACGTGACCACCGAGATGGCGCCGCCCCGCCCGGCCGGCTCGCCGCGCAGCACCTGGGCGTTGACGCCGACCAGGATCAGCTGGCCGCACACGCCGCCCACACTCCACGCGACCACCGCGAGCGGCAGCGACCCGGATACCCCGATCGAGCCGACCGCGACCGCGCCGAGCAAGAGCCCGCCACAGAGGGCGGCCTTCGGCCCGAACCGGTCGGCCGCGGCCCCGGAGAGCGGCGCGGCGACGAACCCGGCGATCCCGTACGCCGTCAGCGAAAGCCCGCGCACGGCGGGGCTGAGCGCGAACGAGTCCTCCAGCCGGAACGCGACCAGGAACGGCAGACCGGCCAGGCATGCCCACGCCAGGAAGATCACCAGCCCGCTCCACAGCACCTCGGGCCGCCACGCGTCCCGCAGCGGCGCGGGTGCGTGCCCGGCCGGCCGGTCCGGCGGCAGCGGGCATGCGGCGAGCACGCCGGCCACCGCGGCGATCCCGGCAAACGCCCACTGCCACGACCCTTCCGCCGCAAGGCCCCCCACCAGCGGCGCCGACGTCTGGCCGAGCGCCTGCATGGCGCCGAACACGCCCAGCGCGCGCCCGAGGCGGTGCGCCGGGGTGATCTCGGCGAGCTTGCTGAGCAGCAGCGGCGTGGTGAACGCGTTCGCGACGCCCTGCAGGCCGCGGCTGAGCAGGAACAGCCAGAACGACGGCGCGACGACCGACAGCAGTGCCGCCACCACGTAACCGGCGTAGGCGAAGCGGATCGTGCGGACCGGGCCCCACCGCTGGCCGAGCGCGCCCGACACGAGCATGACCAGCGCGAACGGCAGCAGGTAGACGGTCAGCGAGGACGCTGCCGTGGCCGGTGAGACGCCGTAGCTCGCGCCGAGTTCGGGCAACATGGCCGCGACGACCCCGCTGCCGAACGGCCCGAGAACCCCGCCGACATACAGCGCGGCGGCCCGTGCGGGCACCGGCGGGACTCCCGGCCCAGCGTCAGCGGGCAGCGGAGCCCGGGCCCTCCTGGCCGGGGCGCCGGCGCCGCAGGTACCGCTCGAACTCGGCGGCGATCTTGTCCCCGCTGGACTCGTCCACGGACATCTCGACCTCGGCGTCTCCGCGCTCCTCGAGGGTGCGGACGTACTCGCTGATCTCCTCGTCCTCCTCGGCCATCTCGCTGACCGTGTGCTGCCACTCCTCGGCCTGCTCCGGCAGCGCGCCGAGCGGCACCTCGACGTCGAGCACGTCCTCCAGCTTGTGCAGCAGCGCCAGCGTGGCCTTCGGCGACGGCGGGTGCGACACGTAGTGCGGCACCGCGGCCCAGATGGAGATCGCCGGGATCCCGGCCTGCACGCAGAAGTCCTGCAGCACGCCCACGATCCCGGTCGGACCCTGGTAGCGGCTGCGTTCCAGGCCGAAGCGGGCCGCCGCCTCGGCGTCGTACGCGGTGCCGGTGACCGGCACGGGCCGGGTGTGCGGCGTGTCGGCCAGCAGCGCGCCGAGCGTCACCACCGTCTCGACGTCCAGGGCTTCGATCTGTTCGAGCAGTTCGGCGCAGAACGCGCGCCAGCGCATGTTCGGCTCCGGGCCCTGCACCAGCACGACGTCGCGGTCGTAGCCGGGCGGGCGGCAGATGGACAGCTGGGTGGTCGGCCACTCGACGCGCCGGGTCACACCGTCCACCATGCGCACGGTCGGGCGGCTCACCTGAAAGTCGTAATAGTCATCGGGGCTGAGCTCGGCCAGCGGTTTGGCGTCCCAGCTCAGCTGAAGGTGCTCCAGGGCCGTGCTGGCCGCGTCACCTGCATCGTTCCAGCCTTCAAAGGCGACCACCATGACTGGTCGCGGCGACTCGGCGGGGCTTGAGGTCTGCTCGTTGGCGTCGGCTGGGTCGGTCACCCGACCAGCCTACGACCCGCCGCGAGTCTCGCGGACCGTAGCCTTGAGGACATGCCGGATCACGTTTCGTCGCCGCTGCTGGAGGCCCTCACTGCCCGAGTCGTGGTGGCGGACGGGGCGATGGGCACCGCGCTGCAGGCGCATGATCTGTCGCTGGACGACTTCTCGGGCCTCGAGGGCTGCAACGAGATCCTGAACGTGACCCGTCCGGATGTTGTCCGTGGGATCCACCGCGGCTACCTGGAGGCGGGCGCGGACGCGATCGAGACCAACACCTTCGGCGCGAACCTGGCGAACCTGGGGGAGTACGGGATCGCCGAGCGGATCTTCGAGCTGGCCGAGGCGGGGGCGCGGCTGGCGCGTGAGACCGCGGACGAGTTCGGCGAGCGCTTCGTGCTGGGCTCGGTCGGTCCCGGCACGAAGCTGCCGACGCTGGGGCACGCGCCCTACGTCACGCTGCGCGACGCCTATGTCGAGCAGGTGCGCGGGCTGCTCGCGGGCGGCGTCGACGCGGTGATCGTCGAGACCACCCAGGACATTCTGCAGACCAAGGCGTCGATCGTCGCCGCGCACCGCGCGATGGCGAGGGAGGGCCGGCGGGTGCCGATCATCGCGTCGATCACCGTCGAGACGACCGGCACGATGCTGCTGGGCACGGAGGTCGGGGCCGCGCTTGCCGCGCTGGAGCCGCTGGGAATCGACGTGATCGGGCTGAACTGCGCGACCGGCCCCGCCGAGATGAGCGAACACCTGCGGACGCTGGCCAGGACCGCGCGCGTGCCGCTGTCGGTGATGCCCAACGCGGGGCTGCCCGAGCTGGGGCCGGACGGCGCGGTGTACCCGCTCTCGCCGGAGGGCCTGGCTGACGCGCTGTCCGGGTTCGTGCGGGAGTTCGGCGTCGGGCTGGTCGGCGGCTGCTGCGGCACCACCGGCGAGCACATTCGGCAGCTCGCCGCGGCGGTCCGCGACATCGAGCGCGCGCCGCGCCGGCCGCACCCGGAGCCGGGGGTGTCGTCGCTGTACCAGCCGGTGCCGTTCGCGCAGGACGCGTCGGTGCTGATGATCGGCGAACGCACCAACGCGAACGGCTCGAAGGCGTTCCGTGAGGCGATGCTGGAGGGCCGGTACTCCGACTGCGTCGAGATCGCGAAGGCGCAGACCCGCGACGGTGCCCACCTGCTCGACCTGTGCGTGGACTACGTGGGCCGTGACGGCGCCGCCGACATGCGGGAGCTGGCATCGCGGCTGGCCGCGGCGTCGACGCTGCCGATCATGCTGGACTCCACCGAACCCGCGGTCATCGAGGCGGGCCTGGAGCATCTCGGTGGCCGCTGCGCGGTCAACTCGGTCAACTACGAGGACGGCGCCGGCCCGGATTCGCGGTTCCAGAAGGTCATGCGGCTGGTGCGCGAGCACGGGGCGGCAGTGGTGGCGCTGTGCATCGACGAGGAGGGGCAGGCCCGGACCGCGGAGTGGAAGGTCCGCGTCGCGGCGCGGCTGATCGACGACCTGACGACGAACTGGGGGATGCGGGTCGAGGACATCATCGTCGACTGCCTGACGTTCCCGATCTCGACCGGGCAGGAGGAGGTGCGCCGGGACGCGATCGAGACCATCGAGGCGATCCGCGAGCTGACCCGGCGTTACCCGCAGGCGCAGACGACGCTCGGGGTGTCCAACGTGTCGTTCGGGCTCAACGCCGCCGCACGGCAGGTGCTGAACTCGGTGTTCCTGCACGAGTGCGTGCAGGCGGGGCTGACCACGGCGATTGTGCACGCGTCGAAGATCCTGCCGATGGCGCGGATTCCCGACGAGCACCGGGAGGTCGCACTCGATCTCGTCTACGACCGGCGGCGCGACGGGTATGACCCGCTGCAGAAGCTGATGGAGCTGTTCGAGGGCAAGACGGCGGCGTCGAGCCGCGCGTCGCGGGCGCAGGAGCTGGCCGCGCTGCCGCTGTTCGAGCGGCTGGAGCGGCGGATCGTCGACGGCGAGCGCATCGGTCTCGAAGCGGATCTCGACGAGGCGATGACGGAGCGACCGCCGTTGGAGATCATCAACGACACCCTCCTGTCCGGCATGAAGACGGTCGGCGAGCTGTTCGGCTCCGGGCAGATGCAGCTGCCGTTCGTGCTGCAATCGGCCGAGGTGATGAAGGCGGCGGTCGCCCACCTGGAGCCGCACATTGAAGGGCAGAGTGCGGGACCTCGTCAAAACAAGGGCCGGATCGTGCTCGCCACGGTCAAGGGGGACGTGCACGACATCGGCAAGAACCTGGTCGACATCATCCTGTCCAACAACGGCTACGAGGTGGTCAACCTCGGCATCAAGCAACCCATCACGACGATCCTGGACGCGGCCGAGGAGCAGCGGGCGGACGCGATCGGGATGTCGGGGCTGCTGGTCAAGTCCACGGTGATCATGCGGGAGAACCTGGAGGAGATGAACTCCCGGGGCGTCGCCGGAGCCTGGCCGGTGCTGCTCGGCGGCGCCGCGCTCACGCGCGGGTATGTGGAGAACGACCTGACTGCGGTCTACCGCGGCGACGTGCATTACGCGCGGGACGCGTTCGAGGGCCTGCACCTGATGGACGCGATCATGGCGGTGCGCCGCGGCGGGGCGCCCGCGCACGATCCGGAGGCCGAGGCCCGGCGCGCCGAGCGCACGGCGCGCCGGGAACGCTCCCTGCGCATCGCGGAAGCGCGGAAGGCGCGGGAGCAGCCGGTGGAGATACCGGCGCGTTCGGACGTCGCCACCGACGTGCCCGTGCCGGCCCCGCCGTTCTGGGGCACCCGCGTGATCAAGGGCATCCCGGTAGCGGACTACGCAGCGTATCTCGACGAGCGGGCCACGTTCCTGGGGCAATGGGGGCTGCGCGGCGCGAAGGGCGGGCAAGGGCCGTCCTACGAACAGCTGGTGGAGACGGAGGGGCGGCCCCGGCTGCGGTACTGGCTGGACAGGCTCGCCACCGCCGGGATCCTGCAGCACGCCGCCGTGGTGTACGGCTACTTCCCGGCGGTCGCCGACGGCGACGACCTCGTCGTGCTCACCGAACCGCGCGCCGGCGCAGCCGAGAGGTGCCGGTTCACCTTCCCCCGGCAGCAACGCGACCGGTTCCTGTGCCTGGCCGACTTCTTCCGGCCCCGCGAGACAGGCGAGGTCGACGTACTGCCGCTGACGCTGGTCACCATGGGCGAGCCGATCGCCGAGTACGCCAACGAGCTGTTCGCCCGCGACGCCTACCGTGACTACCTCGAAGTCCACGGCCTTGGCGTGCAGCTCACCGAGGCGCTGGCCGAGTACTGGCACCGCCGGGTCCGGCAGGAGCTGAGCATCGCCGGCGAGGACTCGCCGAACGTGGAGGACTTCTTCAAGCTCGGCTACCGCGGCGCCCGGTTTTCCCTCGGGTACGGCGCGTGCCCCGATCTCGAGGACCGCGGCAAGATCGTCACTCTGCTCGAGCCCGGACGCATCGGGGTGAAGCTGTCCGAGGAGTTCCAGCTCCACCCCGAACAGTCCACCGATGCGATCGTCGCGCACCATCCGGAAGCCAAGTACTTCAACACCTAGAGGGGGAGCACCTTGACCGCACCATCCACAACGGACGGACCGGCCGCCGTGCTGTGGGACATGGACGGCACCCTAGTCGATTCGGAGAAGCTGTGGGACGTCGCGCTCTACGAGGCGGCGGAATGGCTCGGCGGCACGCTCACCGAAGAGCAGCGCCTCACCCTCGTCGGTTCCAACATGAACGCCACCGCACGCTACCTGCTCGAGGTCACCGGCCGCGCCCGGACCGGCGAGCGGATCGCGGCGACCGGCCAGTGGATCCGGGACCGCACGGCGACGCTGTTCGAGGGAGCCATGCCGTGGCGGCCCGGCGCCCGCGAGGCACTCGCCTCCGTGCGCGCCGCCGGGCTGGCTTCGGCGCTGGTCACCTCCACCGAGCGCTCGCTCACCGAGCTGGCGCTGAACACGATCGGGCGCGAATTCTTCGACGTCACGGTGTGCGGCGACGAAGTCGGCGGGCGCAACAAGCCGCACCCCGAGCCCTACCTGCGCGCCGCCCGACTTCTCGGGGTGGGCCCGGCACGCTGTGTGGCCGTCGAGGACTCCCGGCCGGGCGCCGCGTCGGCCGCCGCGGCCGGCTGCCTGGCGCTGGTCGTCCCGAACGACGTGCTCGTCGAGCCCGGCCCGAACCGGGTCTTCCGCGATTCACTCACCGACGTCGACGCGGCCACGCTGCGCGAAATCTTCGCCGCCGAGCGGGGGAATTCCGCGCATGCGGTCAATTGACGAATTCCGCGGGAATATCGCGATGCTTCCGGCCGATCAACGCGACGTAGTATAGCGGTTCCCCGTTGACATTTCGCCGGTGCTGGTAACGCTCGGACGTGAGCAGTTCCAGAATTTTCTCGGCGCGCAGCCGCCGGATCAGCGTGGCGAACCCGGATGTGTCGTCCTCCGACAGGAACCGGTCCTTGATGTTGAACGCGATCCAGCCCCGGTCGCTGACCAGGTTGAACGCGGCGCGGAACGCGGCTGGCGGGATGTCGGCGTAGCCGAGGGCCGCCACGCAGCACAGCGTGTTGAACTGGGCCGCCGCCAGCTCGTCCTGCAATGCGGGCGCAATCGCGGTCACGTCGGCCACATGGTAGGAGTCGTAAGTGTCCGGCCGGTCACGCAGCGCCGCCTCGCGTGCCTCGGGAATGATGTCCACCCCGACCAGATGATCAGGGCCGAGCCGGCGCAGCTGCTCGCCGACCAACCCGTTGCCAGCGCCCAGATCCAGCACGCGCAGGCTGGCCGGCTCGAACCCGCCTTCCTGCAGCTGTTCCTTGAGCAGCTTGCCGATCACGTCGGGCGAGGCACAGTCCAGGATGTCGTGGAAGAGTTGCTCGTACAGCCCGGGAATGCGGTAAATGCGGTCGTAGTCGTGAAAGCGGATGTCCTGCCACTCGCCGTTCACGCAAACGGAGCAGTGTTCGGCGTCCTGATCGAGCCGATTCGATGGCTGGGGGAGTCTGATCTGCAGCGCGCCGCCGGCAGCGGACGTGTCTCGGGCATGTCGGGAAAGTGACTCCTGGTTGGCCATCTCACTCATTCCATTCACGTCGGTACCGTTCGTGGCAATTCAAGGCAAGTGGAATTCGCAGCAGGTGTCAACCTTCCACCCTACGCCGGCGCATCATGTGACGCGGACTCCATCGACCGCGGCCCGGATCCAGCCGGCCGGCGCGCGGATGGAAGGATCTACAGACCGTGAAGACCTTCGATGAGCTGTGGGCCGAGCTGGCCGAGCGCGCGCGCACCCGGCCGGCCGGATCGGGCACCGTCACCGCGCTGGACGCCGGGGTGCACGCGCAGGGCAAGAAGGTGCTCGAGGAAGCCGGCGAGGTGTGGATCGCCGCGGAGCACGAGACGGACGAGCGGCTCGCCGAGGAGATCTCCCAGTTGCTGTACCGGGTGCAGGTCCTGATGCTCGGTCGCGGGCTGAGCACCGACGACGTCTACCGGTATCTGTAAAGACAGGAGTTGAGGATGCTGCGGGTTGCGGTGCCGAACAAGGGTGCGCTGGCGGCGCCGGCGTCGGAGATGCTCGGCGAGGCGGGGTACCGCACGCGCCATGACCGCGACCTGACCGTCCTCGACCACGCCAACGAGGTGGAGTTCTTCTTCCTGCGGCCGAAGGACATCCCGATCTACGTCGGCAGCGGCGAGCTGGACCTGGGCATCACCGGCCGGGACCTCGCGGTCGACTCCGGGGCCGAGGTGGAGGAGACGCTCGCGCTCGGTTTCGGCGCGTCCACCTTCCGCTACGCCGCGCCCGCGGGCCAGGACTGGAAGCCGGCCGACCTGGCGGGAAAGCGCGTCGCGACATCCTTCCCGAACCTCGTGCGCGAGGACCTGGCCACGCACGGCGTCGAAGCCGACGTGATCCGCCTCGACGGCGCCGTCGAGATCTCCGTGCAGCTGGGGGTGGCCGACGCGATCGCCGACGTCGTGGAGACCGGCCGTTCGCTGCGGCAGCACGGGCTGGTCGCGTTCGGCGACCCGGTCTGCGTGTCGGAGGCGGTGCTCGTGGAGCGCGCCGGCAGCGCGCCGTCGAAGGCGAAGTCGCAGCTCACCGCCCGGTTGCGGGGTGTGGTGTTCGCGCAGCAGTACATGATGCTCGACTACGACTGCCCGCGCACGCTGCTCGACCGCGCGGTGGCGATCACTCCCGGCCTCGAGTCGCCCACCGTGGCGCCGCTGGCCGACCCGGACTGGGTCGCGGTGCGGGCGATGGTGCCGCGCAAGGAGGTCAACCGGGTGATGGACGAGCTGTCCGAGACCGGCGCCAAGGCCGTGCTCGCCTCGGACATCCGGTCCTGCCGGCTGTGACTACGGCTCCGCCGGCGTGTCGCTGAGTTCGACGTACCACCACAGCGTCGCCCGGCGTCTGCGGCGTCTCGGGCAGAGGCACTTCGTCGTACCAGCGGTCGAGCTTGTCCTCCCGCCCCGGCACGGCGTTGGTGAGCGTCAGGCTGACCGCACGCGCCACCGTCGTTCTCCTAGCCGCGGGGCTTTTTCGGCATGAGGTCGTAGAGCTTCTTGCGGGCGCCGTTGTCGTTGGCACTGCGGGTGTGCGCGACCTCGGTGATGAAGTCCTCGAACACGAACTCGTCCGCGATCGGTATCGCCTGGGACGCCGGACGCTGCGCCCGGTAGCCGTCCAGGACCTCCGCGATCTGCCGGAACGCCACCGCCTGCGTGGTCTCCGGCGCGAACGTGGTGACCGGCGTGCCGTGCGCGGCGGCCTCGTTCATCACCACGCCCAACGGGACGTGTGCCAGCAGCGGGTAGCCGAAGTTGCGCAGCTCCTCGAGTGCTGCGACCGCGTACGTCGACATCGGCCGCCGGTACAGGCCGGGCACGACCCCGAAGTACGGGATGGGATTGCGGCCGACCGCCTGCTGCACGTAGTTGAGCTGGTCGTTGAGCAGCCGCAGCGCGCGGATGCTCGTGCGGTCGGGCTGCACCGGCACGAGGATGCCGTGCGTCGCGGCGAGCGCGTTGTTGGTCAGCAGGTCGAGCGCGGGCGGGCAGTCGATGATGACGTGGTCGTAGTTGGCGAACTGGATCACCCGGGCCAGCTGCCAGCCCGGCACCCGGAAGTTGTCCAGCCTGCGGATCAGGTCGAACATGCCCGGTGAGGTCGGGATGACGTCGAACGCGCCGCCGGGGCCGAGGTGGCTGCGGGGATGGCCGACCACGAGCTCCTCGACCGGGCCCTTCCACGTCTTGGTCAGTGCCTTGGCCAGGCTCGGCGCCTGCGCGGGCACCTCGGGGAGGCCGAGCATTTCGGTGGTGGCGTGGCCCTGCGGGTCGAGGTCGATGAGCAGCACCCGGCGCCCGCGCTCGGCCAGCGCGGCCGCAGCACCGACGCTCAGCGCGGTCTTGCCGACGCCGCCTTTCTGGTTGACCACCGAGGTGATCTGCACTCGAGCGCTCCCAGCATATTGGTCGTTGCGGGCGAGGTTAGTGGATCACGGCCCCCACCTGGGGGAGGTCACGAGCACGTCAGCGTGTCCGGACCATCAGCGCCTGGGCGCCGATCCCGACGGGACCGTCGAGGTCGCGGAGCGTACTCGTCGCGGTGCCGATGCCGCCGGGCCCGATCACGGTGGCGGCGTCGAGCCCGATCCACTCGCCGGCGGGCGGGCGCTGCAGGTGCACGGTGAGTTCGCTGTTGATGAACCACCAGCGTGCCGGGTCGAGCGCGTTGGAGATGCCGTTGCCCGAGTCGGCGAGCGTGAACAGCCGTTGCAACGCGCTCGGTTCCTCGCCGTCGACCAGTGGCACCCGCTGCCGCGCCCAGACGGCCGCCGGGCCCGGTTCGGCCACGTTCGCGGACACGGCCCGCCACTCCATCGCGGACAGGTAACCGCCGGACCACCCCGCCGGCCACGCTGCGGGCTCGCAGTCGTCCGGCTTCGGCCAGGGAGCGTCGACCTGCGTGGCGACCTCGCTCGTGTCGGCGGTGCCGATCCGCCACGCCGACGCGCGCGCGACGGGTCGGCCACCGGCCGTGAGCTCGGCGGACAGCAACGACACCGAACGGCCCGGCCGGTCGACCGCGGCCCGCACCGTCATGTCGGTCAGAGGCGCCGGGCCGAGGATCTCGACGGTGACCCGCGCCAGCAGTGCGCCCCACGACGAGGGCAGCGCCTCGAGGGCGCGGACCAGCAGCGCCGATGGCGGGCCGAAATGCTGGGCATCGGGCGTCCACGGCCCCGACGTGTGCTCGGTGGGCCGGTAGCGATCTTCGCCCAGCGGCAGGTAGAAAGCGCCTTCCGCCATGCTCAGTCCGCCCGGTCCAGCAGCGACTCCTCGCCCGGATCGGGCTCGGGCCAGCCCGGATACTCCGGCGGGGTGCCGCCGAAGGACGGGCACAGGGCCTGGTGGGCGCACCAGTCGCACAGCCGGCTCGGGCTCGGCCGGAAATCCCCGGTCTTGCCCGCACGCAGGATCGCCTGCCAGATCGCCTCCAGAGTGCGCTCGAACCGGCGCAGCTCGGGTTCGTCCGGCGTGTAGGCCAGCGACTGGCCGTCGGTGAGGTACATCAGCTTGAGCTGGCGCGGCACGATGCCGCGCAGCCGCCACAGCACCACGGCATAGAACTTCATCTGGAACATCGCCTTGGCCTCGCCGATCTCGCGCGGCGCGGCGCCGGTCTTGTAGTCCACGACCCGGATCTCGCCGCCGGGTGCCACGTCGAGCCGGTCGACGTAGCCGCGGAGCAGCACGCCGGAGTCGAGCTCGATCTCCACGTGCAGCTCGCACGCCTCGGGCGCGAGCCGGCGCGGATCCTCCAGCGCGAAGTAGCTGTCCAGCAGTTTCTCCGCGCTGCCCAGCCATTCCGTGATCTGCGCGCTGTCCTCGCCGGTGAACAGCTCCGCCCATTCCGGGCGCTCCCCGGTCAGCTCCGTCCACGCCGGTTCGAGCAGGTCCTTGGCCCGCTCCGGCAGGCGGTCCTGCTGGGGCAGGGCGAACAGCCGCTCGAGTACGGAATGCACGAGCGTGCCGCGCAGCTGCGCCTTGGTCGGCACCTCCGGCAGCCGGTCGACCGCACGGAAGCGGTAGAGCAGCGGGCACTGCTTGAAGTCGCTGGCTCTGGACGGCGACAGGGCGGGCCGGCGCGTGGCCGGCCGCGACTCGTCGGGCCGCACCTCTTCCGCTGCTGTCTGTGCCATGGCCTTCACCCTAAGGCAGGGCACCGACAGTTTCGGGCCCTGCCACGCCCGGTTGAACTCCGTCACAGCACTCCCACATCGGGCGTTCTACCCTTTCTGCCATGTCCGCGACCAGCCAGCAACGGCCGAGCCGCCCGCGACGCGTGCTCACCACGGCAGACGGCGGCCTGCTGCTGTTCCGTGTGCAGGACGTCCCGGTGCTGCTCGCGCCGTCGTGGTGGATCGGCGCGCTGGTCGTGATCGTGCTCTACGAGCCGATGGTCGGCAGGCTGCTGCCGGGCGCCGGGCCTGCCACGTCGTGGGCGCTGGCGGCCGCGTTCGCGGTGCTGCTCGGGCTGTCCGTACTTGCCCACGAGCTGGGGCACAGCGTGGTCGCGCTGCGGCTGGGCATCCCGGTGCGCAGGCTGCGGTTGTTCCTCCTCGGCGGCCTGTCGGAGGTCGCCAGAACGCCCCGGCAGCCGCGGCAGGAGGGCCTGGTCGCCGCGGCGGGGCCGATCGTGTCCATGCTGCTCGCGGGGTTCTGCGGGCTCCTGCTGTTCGCCGTGCCGCCCGGTTCGCCGGCGTGGCTGCTGGTCGCCGAGTGCGCCGTCGCGAACCTCGCCGTGGGCGGGTTCAACCTGCTGCCAGGGCTGCCGCTGGACGGCGGCCGGCTGCTGCGCGCCGGGGTGTGGGCGCTGACCGGCACCCGTGCCCGCGGCACCAAGGCCGCGGTGTTCGGTGGCGGCGTGGTCGCGGCCGGGCTGGTGGTCTGGGCGATCGTCGGCATGATCGACGGCAGCGAGGACCGCTGGCTGCGGCTCGGGGTCTGCGTCGTCACGGCGTGGTTCGTGGTGATGGGCGCGGGCGGCGAGCTGGCCGCGGAGAGCAGCCGCACCTGGCCGGACGGGCTGGCGGTGACCGACCTGGTGCGCCCCGTGCTGCAGCTGCCCGCGGAGAGCCCGGTGTCCGACGCGCTGGCCGCGTCGGCGGGCCGCGGCGTGGTGCTGGTGCGCGCCGACGGCGTGGCGGCCGGGCTGCTCGACGAGACCGAGGCGCAGCGGCTGGCGGCCGAGTCGCCGCACGCCCCGGCGGAACTCGCCGCGGAGCCGATTCGCGCCGACACCGTGCTGCTCGCGTCGGAGGCGGGGGAGGACATCGCCGAACGGGTGCGGGAGACGGCGGCGTGGCAGTTCCTCGTCGTCGACGACGAGGGGCGGCCCGCGGGCGTGCTGCGCCGCGAAGATCTGCGGGCCGCGCTCAACCGCCGTCCCCGCTGAGTCCGGGCCGGCGCTGATCTGCGAGTATCGATCGCCGCGTTGGTAGCGATCGTGGAGGTTCAGTGCGGGTGAGCGGGCCGTTCCGGCCAGGGGACAGGGTGCGGTTGACCGATCCGAAGGGACGGCACTACACACTGGTGCTCACGGAGGGCGAGGAGTACCACACGCATCGCGGTGCGTTGCTGCATGACGACCTGATCGGCGCCGAGGAGGGTTCGGTGGTCACGTCCGCGGGGGGCACATCCTATCTCGCGATGCGGCCGCTGCTGGCGGACTACGTGCTGTCGATGCCGCGCGGCGCGCAGGTGATCTACCCGAAGGATGCGGCGCAGATCGTGATGTGGGGCGACATCTTCCCGGGTGCCCGCGTGCTGGAGGCGGGCGCCGGATCGGGCGCGCTGACCTGCTCGCTGCTGCGCGCGGTGGGCCCGGAAGGCAGCGTGACCTCGTACGAGGTGCGCGAGGACCACGCCGAGCACGCGGTGCGCAACGTCGAGCGGTTCTACGGCGGCTGGCCGGAGAACTGGTCCCTGACGGTCGCGGACCTGGCCACGCACATGGGCGAGGTCGACCGCGTGGTGCTGGACATGCTGGCGCCGTGGGAGGTGCTGCCCACCGTCGGGCGCAGCCTCGTGGCCGGTGGTGTGCTGGTGGTCTACGTCGCGACGGTGACGCAGCTGTCGACGGTCACCGAGGCGCTGCGTGAGCAGAAGTGCTGGACCGAGCCGGAGTCGTGGGAAACGCTGATGCGCCCGTGGCACAGCGTCGGGCTGGCGGTGCGGCCCGAACACCGGATGGTCGCGCACACCGCGTTCCTCATCACCACCCGGCGGCTCGCCGAGGGTGTCACGCCGCCTCGGCCGCAGCGCAAGCAGCGCCGGGGCTGAGCGGCGTCACTGGACGATGCACCAGGTGGCGCCGCGCTGCCGCATGGCGACGTCATTGGTCTCGGTCTGGCCGTCGAGTTGCACCGTGACCGGCACGCTGGCGCTGGTCCCGGTGATCTTCGGGCTGCCGGCCTTGCTCGCGTGCAGCTGAACGGCCGCGGTCCATTCTTTCTGTGTCCTGTCGATTTCGGACTGGGGCGGCGGTTCACACAGGAGCGTGGCGTACCGCGCGACGTTGCGAGCGTTGAACGCGTCGATCGCGGCCCGCGCGAGCGAGTCCGGGTCGCCGGTCCTGCTGTCCGCCGCGGTGCCGGACAAGCGGCCGGACAAGCTGCCGGACAAGCTGCCGGACGAGCTGCCGGTGAGCAGCAGCAACGCGGTCACGCCGCCGCCGGCCAGGACGACCGCCGCGGCGACGATCGCGACGACCAGCCCCGTCTTCTTCTTCGGGGGCGGGCCGGGCGGCCCGGGGAACTGCTGGAACGTGCCGGGCGGCTGACCCCACGGGTCGTGCCGGATTCCACCATGTGGGAACGGGGCGGGCGGGCTGCCGTACGGCCCGGGCTGGCCCTGCCGGCCGTAGGGCGGGTAGGTCATCGGTCGCTGCGCCTCTCGTCGTGATCATTCGGGTGCGCTCGTTCGACGCACGAGACGGGCGTCCGGTTCACCCCCGCGCCGAGATTTTCCCTTGGTTTGAACACCTTCCGCCGGGGAAGACCGAAAGTGAACGTCCTGTAAAGCCTGGATGGGGTGGTCGTGACATGGATGATCGGCGCGCCGCCCCGAAGGCCGCACGGAGTGGTCGTGACTCCACGCAGGGTAGTTCTCCCGCCGGTCGACCGGGCACCGTGACGGGCGCTTGTGTAACGCGTTGTTTCATGCATCCGGCGCGACGCGCCGAGTCCGTGATGCGGATAGGCCTTTTCATGTCGGTGATCGCCGGTACCGTGGATGAAAAGCACTCCGAGGAGGTGCCGACATGCAACACGATCTCCCCGGAGGTCGGCATGAAGAAGCCGACCCTTCAGAGACGACTGGAGCTGGAACGACGCCGGACGAACAGGCGCGGCAGATGCGATTCCTTGAGGAGGAAGTGGCATTGCTGCGGAGGAAACTGACCGATTCACCTCGCCAGAACCGCGTGCTGGAGCAGCGCCTCGCCGAGGCGTCCGAGCGAGTGGCTCAGCTCACCGAGCGCAACAGCAAACTGGTGGAGACCTTGCGCGAGGCGCGCGGGCAGTTGCTCGCGCTCCGCGAGGAGGTAGACCGGCTCGCGCAGCCACCCAGCGGCTACGGCGTGTTCGTCGCGGCGTACGAGGACAACACGGTGGACGTGTTCACCGCGGGCCGCAAGATGCGGGTATCCGTATCCCCGGCGGTGGAGATCGACTCGCTTCAGCGTGGTCAGGCGCTGCGGCTCAACGAGGCGCTCACGGTCGTCGAGGGTGGCGGCTTCGAGCGCACCGGTGAGGTGTGCGCGCTCCGTGAGGTGCTCGCACCCGAGGTCGAGAGCGGCCCTTCGCGCGCGCTGGTCGTCGGGCACGCCGACGAGGAGCGCGTGGTCTGGCTCTCCGATCCGCTGGCCGCGGAACCGCTCAAGCCGGGCGACTCGGTGCTGGTCGACTCGAAGGCGGGCTATGCCTACGAGCGTGTCCCGAAGGCCGAGGTCGAGGATCTCGTGCTGGAGGAGGTGCCGGACGTCCGGTATGAGGATATCGGTGGGCTGGGCAGGCAGATCGAGCAGATCCGCGACGCCGTGGAGCTGCCGTTCCTGCATGCCGATCTCTACCGCGAGTACGAGCTCCGGCCGCCCAAGGGTGTGCTGCTCTACGGTCCGCCCGGCTGTGGCAAGACGCTGATCGCGAAGGCCGTGGCCAACTCGCTGGCGAAGAAGGTTGCCGAGGCGAAGGGACACAAGGACGCCGCGAGCGGTGCTGTCGAGGCCAAGTCCTACTTCCTCAACATCAAGGGCCCCGAGCTGCTGAACAAGTTCGTCGGGGAGACCGAGCGCAGTATCCGGCTCATCTTCCAGCGGGCACGGGAAAAGGCCTCCGACGGCACTCCCGTGATCGTGTTCTTCGACGAGATGGAGTCGATCTTCCGTACCCGCGGCAGCGGCGTGTCCTCCGACGTGGAGACCACGATCGTGCCGCAGCTGCTGTCGGAGATCGACGGTGTCGAAGGGCTGGAGAACGTCATCGTCATCGGCGCCTCCAACCGGGAGGACATGATCGACCCGGCGATCCTGCGGCCGGGCCGGCTGGACGTGAAGATCAAGATCGAGCGTCCGGACGCCGAGGGTGCCAAGGACATCTTCTCGAAGTACCTGACCAAGGGTCTGCCGATCCACGCCGACGACCTCACCGAGTTCGGTGGGGACGCGCAGGCCACGTTCGACGCGATGATCCAGCACACGGTCGAGCGGATGTACGAGGAGACCGACGAGAACCGGTTCCTGGAGGTCACCTACGCCAACGGGGACAAGGAGATTCTCTACTTCCGTGACTTCAACTCGGGCGCGATGATCCAGAACATCGTGGACCGGGCGAAGAAGTCGGCGATCAAGTCGGTGCTGGAGACGCAGCAGCCGGGTCTGCGCGTGCAGCATCTCCTCGACGCGATCGTGGACGAGTTCGCGGAGAACGAGGACCTGCCGAACACGACGAACCCCGACGACTGGGCGCGGATCTCCGGCAAGAAGGGCGAGCGGATCGTCTACATCCGCACGCTCGTCACCGGCAAGAACCAGGACTCGGGCCGCGTCATCGACACCGCCACCAACACGGGGCAGTACCTGTAGCGGGGCACGAGCGGGGGCCGCCGGTCACACCAGGCCGGCGGCCCCCGCGTGTCGTGGCACACCGCGGTTGTATAACGCCCTATACTCTCGGGTTGTGAGCGAGCCCGAAGGAGAGCGTCCGCGCGCGCCGATCACCGCCGCGGAGGTGCTGGCCTGGCTGGAGCACACCGCGCAAGCGGTGCGGGCCGGTGACCTGCACGCCGACGACCTGATCGCCGTGCTGGGGGAGTTGCGCCAGGCTTCGGCGGCGTGCGCCGACGCGTCCGACTGGGCGCTGCTGGCCGCGCGCGAGGAAGGTGCGAGCCTGCGGCAGATTGCGCCCGTCTTCGGCAAGGGCTACGTGCGGGCGCCCGCGGCGCGGCTGGAGAAGCTGCACCGCCAGGCGCTGAACGCGGACCAGTGGCTGGAAGTCCTGCGGCAGCGCACATTCGGTGTATAACGTCCTACGCGCCGCGGCGCGATAAGGTCCCAATCCAGGCGTAGCGGAGAAAAGGCGCGGAGAGGGGACAACCCTGCGAATCGGACTCGGTCTGGCCGCGCTCGGGCGGCCCGCGTACATCAATCTGGGCAGGTCGGAGGCGTTGCCGGCGGATCGCGGTGTCGAGTCCCTGCGCCAAGTGACGTACGACGTGCTCGACACCGCGTACCGCGCCGGTGTGCGCTGGGTCGATGTCGCCCGCTCCTACGGCAAGGCCGAAGAGTTTCTGGCCGCCTGGCTGACCCGGCGCGGGCACACCGACGTCACCGTCTCGAGCAAGTGGGGTTACACCTACGTCGGCGCGTGGCGGATGGATGCGGCCATGCACGAGGTCAAGGAACACTCGGCGAGCGGCTTTTCGCGGCAGTGGTCGGAAAGCCGGGCACTGCTCGGGCCCGCGATCAACCTCTACCAGGTGCATTCCCTGACGATGGACAGCCCACTGTTCTCCGACGAGCCGTTGCTGCGCGCGCTGGCGGCGCTGACCGACGACGGCGTACGCGTCGGGTTCTCCACGTCGGGGCCGCGGCAGAGCGCGGTGATCCGGCGCGCGCTGGGCCTGGAAGTCGCCGGGCGGCCGGTGTTCACGGCCGTCCAGTCGACGTGGAACCTGCTGGAGCCCTCGGCCGGCCGGGCGCTGGCGGAGGCGCACCGGGCCGGGAACCTGGTGCTGGTGAAGGAAAGCATGGCCAACGGCAGGCTGGCGGTCGAAGGGGCGGCCGTGCTGGGGCGGATCGCGGAGCGGCACGGGGTCGGGCCGGACGCGATCGCGGTCGCCGCGGTGCTCGCCCGGCCGTGGGCCGGGACTGTGCTGGTCGGCCCGTCGAGTCCCGCCCAGCTGGCGGCCAACCTCGCCGCGACCCGGGTAACGCTGTCCGAGGGTGAGCTGCGCGCGCTCGCGACACTCGCCCAGCCGCCGGGGGAGTACTGGCGTCGGCGGTCCTCTTTGCATTGGCGCTGAACGGCTCCGCTACTCTCGGCGCCTATTGCGCGAACACGAAGGAGAACCACACGGTGCGTCACGGGCGGGGTGTGGTCCTGGCCGCGGTTCTGCTGACCGGAGTGACCGGTTGCGCCGACCGTCCGAATGACCTCGAGACCTACTACGACAAGCAGGGCGCTTCGCCGTCGGCCACGACACCGTCCCCTGGGCCGAACACCGCCGCTTCGCGCACCTCTACGGCCCCTTCGCCGAGCGCGCAGACCGCCATCGCAGACCAGGTCGCCGACGCGGTGCTGACGAAGGACGATCTCCTCCGCGAGGGCCTGCGAGCGGCGACCACGCAGATCGACAGCGGCGTGTGTTTCCTCGCAGTGCCCTCCGGTGATCCGCGCGGCGCGAGCTGGACCTACTCGAGTGGTTCGTCGCTGCTGCAGCAGGTGACGGGCTACCTCGACCGGACGGCGAGCGCGGTGCTGGGGGAAGTGCGCTGCGACGGGCAGCAGCTGACCGTCGCGCTGCCCAGCGGCGCGGAGTCGGTGCGGGCCTGGTGCCAGGGCCCGACGTGCACGGTGCTGCTCGCGGGCGGGCATGTGCTGTCCGGTCTTCAGGTCACGGCCAGCACCGCGGCCCGGGCTTCGGACGCGGTGAAGAGCTTGGCTCCGTTGGCGGCGAAGAAGCTCCCGGCTTAACGCCCCGGCGGCGATCACACCGCCGTTCAGCAGTCGTCCCGGCAGTCGTACAGCCCCGGGAACACGTCCTTGTCGGGCGAGCGCAGGTGCGGCTGAGCGCTCTCACCGCGACGAGCTGGTCGGCGCCGGACTGCATGGCGGCCTCCCTTCCGCGGCAGACTAAGGCGGGCGGGTGGTTTACGCGGTCGCAACCCACACGCCACTCACTGTCGTCTGCTCGGACCCGTACGCTTGGGGCATGCGGCGGATCATGGGAACCGAGGTCGAGTACGGCATCGCCGTACCGGGCGACGCGACGGCGAACCCGGTGCTGACCTCGACGCAGGTGGTGCTGGCCTACGCGGCCGCGGCCGACATCCCGCGGGCCCGTCGTGCCCGCTGGGACTACGAGGTGGAGTCCCCGCTGCGTGACGCGCGCGGGTTCGACCTCGCGGGCCCTGGCGGGCCCGGTCACGACCCCGACGTCGAGGACCTCGGTGCCGCCAACGTCATCCTGACCAACGGGGCCCGGCTCTACGTCGACCACGCCCACCCCGAGTACTCCGCGCCCGAGGTCACCAACGCCCGCGACGCGGTGATCTGGGACAAGGCCGGCGAACGGGTCATGGAGCAGGCGGCGATGAAGGCCGCCACCGTGCCCGGCCAGCCACCGTTACAGCTGTACAAGAACAACGTGGACGGCAAGGGCGCGAGCTACGGCACCCACGAGAACTACCTGATGTCGCGCGCTACCCCGTTCACCTCGGTGATCGGCGGGCTTACTCCGTTCTTCGCCTCGCGCCAGGTCATGACCGGCTCCGGCCGTGTCGGCCTCGGCCCGCAGGGCGAGGAGCCCGGCTTCCAGCTGTCCCAGCGGTCGGACTACATCGAGGTCGAGGTCGGGCTGGAGACCACGCTCAAGCGCGGCATCATCAACACCCGCGACGAGCCCCACGCCGACGCCGACAAGTACCGGCGCCTGCACGTGATCATCGGCGACGCGAACCTGGCCGAATACTCGACGTACCTCAAGCTCGGCACCACCTCGCTGGTGCTGGACATGATCGAGGCCGGACAGCGGTTCGACGACCTCAAGCTCGACGAGCCGGTCCGTGCGGTGCACCAGATCAGCCACGACCCGACGCTGAAGACGAAGGTCTCGCTGGCGGGCGGCAAGAAGTACACCGGGCTGGACATCCAGTTCGCGTACCACGAGCTGGCCTCGGCGCATATCGACCGCGAGGGCGGTGACGAGCAGTCCAAGGAGGTCCTGCGTGTGTGGGGCGAGATCCTCGACGCGCTGGCCCGCGACCCCGCCGAATGCGCCGATCGCCTCGACTGGCCGGCCAAGCTGCGGCTGCTGGAAGGCTACCGGCAGCGCGACAACCTCGGCTGGGCCGCGCCGCGGCTGCACCTGGTGGACCTGCAGTACTCCGACGTCCGGCTGGACAAGGGCCTGTACAACCGGCTGGTCACGCGCGGTTCGATGAAACGCCTGGTCAGCGAGGAGGAGGTGCAGGCGGCGATCACCAGCCCGCCGCTGGACACTCGCGCCTACTTCCGCGGCCGCACGCTGGAGAAGTACGCGACCTCGATCGCGGCCGCGTCGTGGGATTCGGTGATTTTCGACGTGGGCAAGGAGTCCCTGGTCCGGATCCCCACGCTGGAGCCGCTGCGGGGCACGAAAGCGCACGTCGGAAGGCTTCTGGACGAGTCGGCGACCGCGGAGGAACTGGTCGAGGCGCTCACCGGCAGCGACTAACCGTTTCCCCGGCGATACCCCCGATTGTCAGAGTCACTGGGTAGGCTAGAACCAACAGCTCACCGGGAGGCGAGATGGCTCAGGAAAAGATCGAAAAGCACGGCGGCGGCGACTCCGACGAGGAAATCGAGGGCGGTGCCCCCGCCGGCCAGGAACGCCGGGAGAAGCTCGGCGAGGACGTCGACACGATCCTCGACGAGATCGACGACGTGCTGGAGGAGAACGCCGAGGACTTCGTGCGCGCCTACGTGCAAAAGGGCGGCGAGTAGCGCACAGCGGTCCGGCCACTAGGCTTCACCACCGACGCTTGCCAATCCGACCGAAAGTAGGTTGAGCCGATCAACGGAAGCCGGGCTGCGCGACGTCGATCGCCCGGGACTGCCGGTCGGATTGGTCATGAACAGCACAGTAAGCCCCACCCACCCGCGTTGATGGGAATCACGAGCACGCATGGAAAACACTTCGGGCATCTCGGGTTCGGCGCTGCCCGCGGCCTACTTCTCGAGTACGACGTCGTCGTTCACCGAGTTCCTCCGGGTGCAGGCACCTGACCTGTTGCCGGGGCACGGGCCCGCGGCGGGGTCGCGCGGGGTGGACGTCCCGCACGGCACCACGATCGTCGCCGTCACCTTCGCCGGTGGCGTGCTGATCGCCGGTGACCGGCGGGCCACGTCGGGCAACCTCATCGCTTCGCGCGACATGCAGAAGATCATGGTCGCCGACGAGTACTCGGCGGTCGGCATCGCCGGCACAGCGGGCATCGGGGTGGAACTCGCCCGCCTCTACTCGGTCGAGCTCGCGCACTACGAGAAGATCGAGGGCGTCCCGCTGTCGCTGGACGGCAAGACGAACAAGCTCGCCAACATGGTCAAGGGCAACCTGGACGCGGCCATGGCGGGCCTGGTGGCGCTGCCGCTGTTCGTCGGCTACGACACCGAGGCCGACGACCCGAAGCGCGCCGGGCGCATCGTGTCCTTCGACGTGGCCGGCGGCCGCTACGAGGAGCACGCGGGCTACCACTCGATCGGGTCGGGCTCCGTGTTCGCGAAGTCGTCGCTGAAGAAGCTCTACGACCCCGACGCCGACGAGGAGGCCGCCATCCGCTCCGCGGTGGAGGCCATCTACGACGCCGCCGACGACGACACCGCGTCGGCGGGCCCGGACATGGTGCGCCGGATCTTCCCGACCGTCATCACCGTCACGGCCGAGCACGGCGCCGAGCACCTGTCGGCGGAGCAGGCCGCCGCGGTCGCCGAGGCCGTGGTGCGCGACCGCACCGAGCGGGCCGTGCAGGGCCGCAGCTGATCAGCCCACCCGACCAGCCTCACCGAGCATTTTTGGAGTCCACACCGTGACGATGCCGCTGTATGCCTCCCCCGAGCAGTTGATGCGCGAGCGCTCGGAGCTCGCTCGCAAGGGCATCGCGCGCGGGCGCAGTGTCGTCGTGCTCAAGTATTCGGGCGGCCTGCTGTTCGTCGCCGAGAACCCGTCCACCACGCTGCACAAGTTCTCCGAGATCTACGACCGGATCGGGTTCGCCGCCGTGGGCCGGTACAGCGAGTTCGAGAACCTGCGGGTGGCCGGCATCCGGCACGCCGACCTCAAGGGCTACCAGTACGACCGGCGGGATGTCAGCGCGAGGGCACTGGCCAACGCCTACGCGGCCACGCTGGGCAGCATCTTCACCGAGCAGCTCAAGCCGTACGAGGTGGAGATCTGCGTCGCGGAGGTCGGCGCCAGCTCGGTGGAGGACCAGCTGTTCCGGCTCACCTACGACGGTTCGATCTTCGACGAGCCGCAGTTCGTGGTGATGGGCGGGCAGACTGAGCCGATCGTGAACAAACTCAAGGAAAGCTTCGAGGACGACTTCGACCTCGAGCACGCCCTGCCGATGGCGGTGCAGGCCCTGCGGTCCACGTCGCCGAACAATGGAGACTCCGAACCGGTGAAGCTCGAGGTCGCGGTGCTGGACCGCACCCGGCCACGGCGGGCGTTCCGCCGGATCGCCGGTGCGGCGCTGGACGCGCTGCTGCCGGCGCCGGCCGAGCCCGAGCCGGACTCCGGCGACAAGCCGGCCGAGAAGGGCGACGCCGAGAGCTGACGATCACGATTTCGCCAAGGCCTGCCCTGCTTGCGTCGGAAAGACCAGGCAGGGTGGGCCTTTGTGGCGTTCGGACAGCCCCCGAGCCGCCCGGAGATCGAGATCGCGGCGTGTCGCCGCCCGAACGGCGCACCTGTCCGAGACCGAAAGCGCTTAGCATTGAGTAATGCAGCGGCGGATATTTGGCATCGAGACTGAGTTCGGCGTCACATGCACCTTTCACGGGCAGCGCCGACTTTCTCCCGATGAGGTGGCCAGGTACCTGTTCCGGCGGGTCGTGTCCTGGGGGCGCTCGTCGAACGTGTTCCTGTCCAACGGGTCCAGGTTGTACCTGGACGTGGGCTCCCACCCGGAGTACGCGACGGCGGAGTGCGACGACCTCGTGCAGCTGGTCACCCACGACAAGGCCGGCGAGCGGATCCTGGAGGACCTGCTCGTCGACGCCGAGCGGCGGCTGGCCGACGAGGGCATCGGCGGCGACATCTTCCTGTTCAAGAACAACACCGACTCGGCGGGCAACTCCTATGGGTGCCACGAGAACTACCTCGTCACCCGGGCGGGTGAGTTCTCGCGGATCGCCGACGTGCTGCTGCCGTTCCTGGTGACCCGCCAGCTGATTTGCGGTGCCGGCAAGGTGCTGCAGACGCCTCGGGGAGCCGTGTACTGCCTGTCGCAGCGGGCGGAGCACATCTGGGAAGGCGTTTCGAGCGCCACCACACGGTCGCGGCCGATCATCAACACGCGCGACGAGCCGCACGCGGACGCCGAGCGGTATCGCCGGCTGCACGTGATCGTCGGCGACTCGAACATGGCCGAGCCCACCACGCTGCTGAAGATCGGCAGCGCGAACCTGGTGCTGGAGATGATCGAGCAGGGCGTGCAGTTCCGGGACTTCACGCTGGACAACCCGATCCGGGCGATCCGCGAGATCAGCCACGACCTGACCGGGCGGCGGCCGGTGCGACTGGCGGGCGGGCGTGAGGCGTCGGCGCTGGACATCCAGCGCGAGTACTACGGGCGCGCCGTGCAGCACGTGAAGGCCAACGATTCGGGCCCGACCGCCCAGCGCGTCATCGAGCTGTGGGGCCGCGCGCTCGACGCCGTCGAGGAGCAGGACTTCAGCAAGATCGACACCGAGATCGACTGGGCGATCAAGCACCGGCTGGTGGAGCGCTACCGGGCCCGCAACAACATGGACCTGTCCAGCCCGCGGATAGCGCAGCTCGACCTGGCATACCACGACATCCGGCGCGGCCGGGGCCTGTTCGATCTGTTGCAGCGCAAGGGCTTGGTGCGCCGCATCACCGACGACGGCGACATCGAAGCCGCGAAGGACACTCCGCCGCAGACCACGCGCGCGAAGCTGCGGGGCGACTTCATCGCGGCCGCGCAGGCGGCGGGCCGCGATTTCACGGTCGACTGGGTGCACCTGAAGCTGAACGACCAGGCGCAGCGCACCGTCCTGTGCAAGGACCCGTTCCGCGCGGTCGACGAGCGAGTGGACCGCCTGATCAGCTCGTTGTAGCAACGAGTACGGCCCCCTCGCGAGGGGGCCGTACTCTGCCGACTCACACGGGCAGCTTCTCGCGCGGCTCCACAACGGTTTCGCTGACGCCGAAGCGGTTGTGGAAGCGGCGGAGCGGGCCGGGGGCCCACCAGGCGCGGCGGCCGAGGACGCGCATGCCCGCCGGCAGCAGGATGCCCCGCGCCAGGGTCGCGTCCAGCAGCACCGCGAGACCGGTGCCGAGGCCGAACATCTGGATGAAGCTCACCCCGCTGGTGCCGAACGCGAACAGGCTGATCGAGAGAAGCACGGCCGCCGCGGACACGATCCGGCCGGAGTGCGACAGGCCGTCGATCACCGCCTCGCGCGGGCCCGCGCCACGGTCGCGGGCCTCCTTGATGCGGCTGATCACGAACACTTCGTAGTCCATCGACAGTCCGAACGCGATGCAGAACAACAGCATCAGCATGCTCGTGTCCAGCGGCAGCGGCGTGAAGCCGAGGATGCCGGACCCGAAGCCGCCCTGGAAGATCAGCGTCATCACGCCCAGTGTCGCCGACAGGCTGATCAGGTTGAACAGCAGGGACCGCAGGGGCTGCAGCACGCTGCCGGTGAACAGGAACAGCACCAGGAACGTGGTCACCGCGATGAGCGCGCCGGCTATCGGCAGCCGGCTTCCGATGGTGTGCTTGCTGTCGGCCAAGGTGGCCGCGTCACCGCCGACCTTGACGTTCATCGGCGCTGGCAGGGCCCGGATCTTCCCGACCAGCTCCTGGGCCTGATCCGACCGCGAGTCGGCGCTGGTCACGACCGTCCAGCGCTGCGCGCCGGGTGCGGCGAGGACGGCGTCGGCGGGGGAGGAGCCCAGCGATCCGCCCTGAGTGAATTCACCGGCGCTCGACGAAACCCTGCTCACGCCGGGCAGTTGTGACAGCCGCTGGGCATATTCGGCGACGGTGGCCTGGTCCGGCCTGCCTTCGCCGACGACCTGGATCGCGCGGCTGTCGTTCTGCGGGAAGTGCGCACGCAATGCGTCCCCGACGACGCGGCTGGACGCCGATGTCGGCAGCACTCGCTCGTCCGGGGTGCCGAACTGGACGTTGAAAAGCGGCACGGCGGCCAGCACCAGCACCGCGAGCACCGGCAGCGCGGCGAGCGCGGGCCGCCGCAGCACGCCGGCCGAGATCCGGGCCCAGAACGGTGACGTCGGTGTCGGGGCCTGTCGCCGGGGCAACCGCCCAGCGTCGACCCGCGGGCCCAGCACCATCAGCAGCGCCGGCAGCACGCCGACGGCGCTGATCATCGCGATCACGATCACGCCGATTCCGGCGTAGGCGAACGAACGCAGGAAGTACAGCGGGAACAGCAACAACGCCGCCAGCGCGATCGCGACCGTCGCCGCGCTGAACGCGATCGTGCGGCCGGCCGTGGAGACCGTGGTGATCACCGCCGACCTGGTATCGACGCCGTTCGCGAGTTCTTCGCGGAAGCGGTTCACGGTCAGTAGCGCGTAGTCGATGCCAAGCCCGAGACCGAGCGCGGTGGTCAGGTTGATCGCGAACACGGAAACGTCCGTCACCGAACCGAGGATCGAGAGTTCGGCGAACGTGCCCAGCACCGCGATGGCCCCGACGACGAGTGGCAGCAGGGCGGCGACGAGGCTGCCGAACACCACGAACAAGAGGATCGCGATCACGGGAACCGCGATCGACTCGGCCACCATGAGGTCCTTGGTGACCTGGTCGTTGATGTCGACGTTCGCGACGGAGCCGCCGCCCGCGGTGACGGTGAGGGGCCCGTCGTCGCCGTCGTAGCGCCCGACGACGTCCGCGACGGTGTCCTGGTTGGTGGCGTGGGCGACGATCAGCGCCGACCGCCCGTCGTCGGAGCGGAGCGCCGGCACGCCGGTCTGCCAGTACGACGCGACGTCGGTCAGTTCGCGGTCGGCCGCGACCCGGGTGCTCAGCTCTGTCGCGGCGGCGCGCACGGCCGGGGTGTCAACGGTGCCCTCGTCGGCGCGGACGAGCAGCACGAAGTCGGAGCTGCCGCCGAAGTGGCGCTGGATGAGGTCCTGTGCCTGGCTGGACTCGGCGCCGGGGTCGGTGAATCCCTGCGACTGGAGCTTTCCGAAGGCGGTCATGCCGAGCGCGCCGGCGCCGATCATGAGCAGGACGGCGACGGCGAGGACCGCTCGTGCGTGGTCGGCGGCGAGCCGCCCGAGGCGAGCGAACATGATGATCCCCAATGTTGACTGGTGTAAACTTGATGCGTGTTAACTTGCCACGCCATGTGCACGGGTGTCAACATCCAGCTGTGAGTTCCTCAGTGTCCGTCCGATCCGGCTACCACCACGGCGATCTGCGCAACGCGCTCATCCGCGCCGCGGCCGAACTCGCCCGCGAAGGCGGGCCGGCCTCGGTGACCATCCGCGCGGCGGCACGGGCGGTGGGCGTCACGCCGACCGCCGCTTACCGGCATTTCGCCGGCCACGAGGAACTGCTCGAGGCGACCCGGGAACATGCGATGGAGCAGATGACCGCGGCGATGAACGCGGAGCTCGACCGTCTTCCGGTTACCGACGACCCGGTGCGTCGCGGGCTGCGCAATCTCGCCGCCGTCGGCCTTGGGTACCTGAAGTTCGCGACCGCCGAACCCGGTCTGTTCCGTACCTGCGTCGCCAGTGCGGCCGACAAGGGGCTCGCGGAGGTGTGGACGTCGGAAGCCTTGCTCAAGGCCAGTGCGGTCATCGACGAGCTGACCGAGGTCGGGTACCTGGCGCCCGAGCGCAGGCCGATGGCCGAGGTGGCGATCTGGTCGGCGGTGCACGGGCTGGCCATGCTCTTCGTGGACGGACCGCTGCGCGACGCGGACGAGCAGACCAGGCAGCTGGCGGTCGAACGGTCCTTCGAGGTCACCGCCGTGGGCCTGGGTGGCGCGCCGCTCGCGCCGGAGCTGCGCCAGGACCTGCTCGACGTCCTGCGCCCCCGGTAATGCGTTCGCCCGATCAGGGGTTCGAAATTTCCGGCGTGTAGTGGCGGGACCTGCGGTGCGAGGCGCCGGGTGCGAGCTAGGGTGGTCGGGTGTCCACCGCCCGCGCCGAGCGCCTGGTCAACCTGGTGCTCGCCCTGCTCTCCACCCGGCAGTACCTGAGTGCTGACCGGATTCGCGGGATCGTGCCCGGATACGCCGAGGCGGCCAGCGACGACGCGTTCTCGCGCATGTTCGAGCGCGACAAGACCGAGCTGCGCGAGCTGGGAATCCCGCTCGAGATCGGCCGGAACTCGATTTTCGACAGCTCCGACGGGTACCGCATCGCGCGCCGCGACTACGAGCTGGGGGAGATCGAGCTGGCGCCCGACGAGGCCGCCGCCGTCGGGCTGGCGGTCCGGCTGTGGGATTCACCGGAGCTGACCGGCCAGGCGCAGGGTGCGCTGGTGAAACTGCGGGCCGCGGGCGTCGAGGTCGACCACACCGCGCCGCCGGTCGTCGAATCGCGCGTGCGCACCGAGCCGGCGTTCTCGCCGCTGCTGGCCGCTGTGCAGAACCGGCAGGCGGTGCGCTTCGGCTACCGGCGTTCCGGCTCCGCCGAGCGGCTGACGCGCACGCTGGAGCCGTGGGGCGTGGTGTCGTGGCGCGCGCGCTGGTACGTCGTCGGTCACGACCGGGACCGCGGCGCCACGCGCTGCTTCCGGCTGTCCCGCATCGTGGGCGAGGTCGCGGCGATCGGGAACGCCGGCGAGGTCGAGCGGCCGGAGAACGTGAACCTGCTGGAGTTCGTCGCGGGCAGCGGTCAGTCCGAGCCGTCGCCCGTCGCGACGGCTCGGCTGTGGCTCGCCGACGGGCACGCGGCGGGGATCCGGCGCCGAGCGAAGCTCACCGGCCGCCGCATCGTGGGTGGCGTCGAGGGCGACCTCGCCGAGATCGAGCTGTACTACCCGGAAAGCGCCGCGGACTGGATCGCCGGGCACGGCCCGGACGTGCTGGTGCTCGAACCCGAAGTGCTGGCCAAGTCGGTGCGGGAACGCCTGCACGCGGTCGCCTACGAGGAGGCCAGGCAGTGAGCGCGACCGACCGGATGCCGCGGCTGCTGGCGCTCGTGCCCTACCTGCTGGCCCGGCCCGGCATCACCATCGATGACGCCGCCCGCGATTTCGACGTTTCGCCCAAGCAGCTGCGCCGGGACCTGGAGCTGCTGTGGATGTGCGGGCTGCCCGGCTACGGGCCGGGTGACCTCATCGACCTCTCGTTCGAGGGCGACACCGTCACCGTCACCTTCGACGCCGGGATGAACCGCCCGCTGCGGCTGACCGGGGGCGAGGCCACGGCGCTGCTCATCGCGCTGCGCGCGCTGGCGGAGACACCGGGTGTGCTCGACACGGACGCCGTGCGCCGCGCCATCGCGAAGATCGAGTCGGCGGCGGGGCAGGCCCAGCCCTCTGGCGTCGTGGTCGGGCTCGGCGTGCGGGAAGGCAAGGCCACCGCGCACACCCGCGGCGTCGTGCAGCAGGCGCTGCGGGCCGGTCGCGCACTGCACATCCGCTACTACACCGCGTCGCGGGACGAGATCACCGAACGCACCGTGGATCCGATGCGGCTGCTGATCGTGCAGGCCGTGGGGTATCTCGAGGCGTGGTGCCGCCGCGCCGAGGGTGTCCGGCTGTTCCGGCTGGATCGCATCGACGACGTGCGCGTGCTCGACGAGCCGGCCGCGCCGCCGCCCACCGCGCGGCCCACCGACATCACCGACGGTGTGTTCTCCGCCCGTCCCGACCAGCAGGTGGCCGAGATCGTGCTCGACCCGGACGCCCGCTGGGTCGCCGAGTACTACCCCGTCGAGGACGAGAGCGAGCTGGACGACGGCCGGCTGCGGGTACGGATGCGCTACAGCGACGAGGGGTGGATGGTACGCCTTGTGCTCAGCCTGGGCGGCGACGCGCGGGTCGAGAACCCCGAGCCGCTGGCGTCGGCGGTGCGCAAGCGCGCGGCCGACGCGCTGGCCCGGGCTCGTCACCTTCCGTCAACCTTGGGCCAGTAGGGTGACGCCGTGCCGTACCTGCCGAGCATTCTGGTCGCCGTCGCCGGGCTCCTGCTCCTGGTGGCGCTGGTCTTCCGGATGTGGAACGGCTTGCGCCGGTTCCGCGCGACGTTGACGATGGTCACGACCAGCACTAACGATCGCGCCGGCCTGTTGCGCGCCCGCTCTGCCGGGGTGCGCGTGGCGCTGGCTCAGCGTCGCCACACGCCGGCAAACCAGTAGCATTGGGCTCGAAACAGATAGGAGGCCACTGATGTTCAACGCCTTGCAGCCGTGGCACGTGATCATCTTGGTGCTGCTCGTCGTTCTGCTCTTCGGTGCCAAGCGGCTTCCGGACACCGCGAGGTCCATCGGCAAGTCCATGAAGATCTTCCGCGCCGAGACGAAGTCGATGCATGACGACGACGAGGCGCCCGCCCAGGAGCCCGAAACCCGGCACCTGACCGCCTCGACCCCGGAGCCGAAGCAGACCGACCAGCAGGTCGCCGACCTGCAGCGACAGCTGGACGAGCTGAAGAAGCAGCAGGCGACCGGCGACCAGGCACACAAGCACGCCAGCTGACGACCGGACAGGACTCGACGACCGTGGCTGACGCCACCCCCAGCCGCCGGGAACGGCGGCACAAGCGCAGCCGTCGGCACAACCCCGACGGCACGATGACGCTGATCGAGCACATCTACGAGTTCCGGCGCCGGCTGGGCTGGGCCCTGCTCGCCCTCGTGTGCGGCGGCATCTTCGGGTTCATCTGGTTCCAGACCCGGCTGGGCCCGGTGGAGTCGCTGGGACAGCTGCTCAACAGTCCTTACTGCGGTATCCCGAAGGACCGGCTCCTGCCGGGCACGATCGCGCCCGACGGCACCTGCAGGCTCCTGCAGACGACGCCGTTCGAGGGCATCATGATCCAGCTGAAGGTCGGCGTCGCGGCCGGTGCCGTGCTGACCTCGCCGGTCTGGCTGTACCAGCTGTGGGCGTTCATCGCGCCGGGGCTGTATTCGAAGGAGCGCAAGTACGCGCTCACGTTCGTCGGCTTCGCGAGCGCGCTGTTCGCGGCGGGCGCCGTGCTGGCCTACCTGATCGTGCCGCACGCGTTCGCGGTCCTGATGAACTTCGGTGGCGACTTCTTCACCACCGCGCTCACCGCGGACAAGTACATCTCGTTCGTGTTGTCGCTGCTCGTCATTTTCGGCGTGAGCTTCGAGCTGCCGCTGCTGGTCGTGATGCTGAACATGGCCGGTGTGGTGAAGTACGTGCAGCTGAAGAAATGGCGCCGCGGCATCATCTTCGGCCTGTTCGTCTTCGCTGCGTTCGCCACGCCCGGTTCCGACCCGTTCTCGATGCTCGGTCTGGCCGGCGCACTGACCGTGCTGTTCGAGATCGCCATCCAGATCGCACGGGTGCACGACAAGCGCAAGGCGCGCGCGGTCAAGGACGAGGGCTGGGACCAGCTCTCCGACGACGAGGCCGCCCCGTTCGACTACACGCCGAGCAACGCCGGCGAAGAGCCCACCCCACCGGCCAGCAAGACCCCCAGCACCGACGACATCACCTGATGCCGCGTGATCATCCGCGTGCGGTGTGCGAGGTCAGGCGCCGGTATGACACCCTGACGGGGTGGCCGCTAGCCCCTCTCCTTCCCCGGCCGAGGCCTATCAGGCTTCGCAGCGCCGGGGCCGCTATCCCCAGCTGACTCGCTTCGCGGCGGAAGCGGCGTTCGAGTTCGACGACTTCCAGGTGCGCGGCTGTGAGGCATTGGAAGACGGCCACGGTGTGCTGGTGTGCGCGCCGACCGGCGCCGGCAAGACGGTCGTCGGCGAGTTCGCCGTGCACCTGGCCCTCGCCGAGGGCCGGAAATGCTTCTACACCACGCCGATCAAGGCGCTGTCGAACCAGAAGTACAACGACCTGATCGACCGCTACGGCACCGACGCGGTCGGGTTGCTCACCGGCGACACCTCGGTCAACGGCGGCGCGCAGGTCGTGGTCATGACCACCGAGGTCCTGCGCAACATGCTCTACGCGGGCTCGTCGACGCTCACCGACCTCGGCTACGTCGTAATGGACGAGATCCACTACCTCGCCGACCGGTTCCGCGGAGCAGTGTGGGAGGAGGTCATCCTCCACCTGCCCGAATACGTGAGCCTGGTCGGCCTGTCCGCGACCGTCAGCAACGCCGAAGAGTTCGGTGAGTGGCTGGTCGAGGTGCGCGGTGACACCTCCGTGGTGGTCGACGAGCACCGCCCGGTGCCGCTGTGGCAGCACATGATGGTCGGCAACCGGCTGTTGGATCTCTTCGCCGACGAGGACGGCTCCACACACATCAACCCGGGCCTGTTGCGGCGCGTCGAGGAGGTCGGGCGCATGCACGCGCCCGCCGCGGTGCGTGGACCGCGAGGCCGGGGCGGACAGCAGCGCCGTAACTTTTCCGGGCCGCGGTTCCGCCCACCGTCCCGGGTGGACATCACGCACCGGCTCGACGCGGCGGGCCTGCTGCCGGCGATCGTGTTCATCTTCTCCCGCGCGGGCTGCGATGCGGCGGTCGCGCAGTGCGTGCGCGCCGGCCTGCGGCTCAACACGCCGGACGAGGCGGCCGAGGTGCGCGAGGTCATCCAGGAGCACACCGCCGACCTGCCCGAGGGCGACCTGGGCGTGCTCGGCTACTGGGAGTGGCGCGAGGCGCTGGAGAACGGGGTCGCGGCGCACCACGCGGGCCTGCTGCCCGCGTTCAAGGAGACCGTCGAGGAGCTGTTCGTCCGCGGGCTGGTGAAGGTCGTGTTCGCCACCGAGACGCTGGCGCTGGGCATCAACATGCCGGCTCGCACGGTCGTGCTGGAGCGCCTGGTCAAGTACAACGGGGAGGCGCACGTCGACCTGACGCCGGGGGAGTACACGCAGCTCACCGGGCGTGCGGGCCGCCGCGGCATCGACATCGAGGGCCACGCCGTCGTCATCTGGCAACCGGGCGTCGACCCCAAACAGGTCGCGGGACTCGCCTCGACACGGACCTACCCGCTGCGGTCGTCGTTCCGGCCCGGCTACAACATGGCGATCAACCTGGTCGCGCAGCTGGGCCCGGAGCAGGCGCGTGAGCTGCTGGAACAGTCGTTCGCGCAGTTCCAGGCCGACCGGTCCGTGGTAGGCCTGTCGCGCCGCATCGACAAGAACAAGAAGGCATTGTCCGAGTACGCCGAGGCGATCACCGGCGACTTCGACGAGATGCTGTCCTACGTCGAGCTGCGCAAGCAGATTTCCGACCGGGAGAAAGCGCTCACCCGGCAGAACAGTTCGGCGCGCCGGGCGAGCACCGCGGAGTCGCTGGAAAAGCTGCGCAAGGGCGACGTGATCGCGGTGCCGGCGGGCCGGCGCGCGGGGCTCGCCGTGGTGGTCGACCCCGGCTTGGACCCGATCCGCGAGCCACGCCCGGTCGTCGTCACGGAGGACCGGTGGTCGGGTCCGCTGTCGCTGTCGGACTTCCCGGCCCCGGTCGAACCGCTCGGCCGGATCCGGTTGCCCAAGCACGTCGAACTGCGCTCGCCGAGGACCCGCCGCGACATCGCGTCCAGCCTGCGCAGTTCCGGGATTTCCGTGCCTTCACGGCAGAAACGCCGGTCGGGCGCGAACGACGACGCGGAGCTGCTGGCCTTGCGCCAGGAGCTGCGGGCGCACCCGTGCCACGGGCTGGCCGAACGCGAGGCGAACCTCCGCTGGGTCGAGCGGTACCAGCGGTTGGCCGCGGAAACCCAGGCGCTGGAACGGAAAGTGGCCGCCACGACACACTCGCTGGCGCGCGCGTTCGACCGGATCCGGGACCTGCTCGACGAGCGCGGGTACCTCGGCAAGGGCGCGAACCGGGTCACCGAGCACGGCGCGATCCTGATGCGCCTGTACAGCGAGTCGGACCTGCTCGCGGCCGAGTGCATCCGGCACGGCGTGTGGGAGGGCCTGGAGCCGGCCGAACTCGCGGCGGTCGTATCGACGCTGGTGTTCGAGGCACGGCGGGACTCCGCGGGCGAGCCGCGGCTGCCGGCCGGAGCGGTGCCGCGGGCGTGGCAGGACACGTCGCGCCTGTGGGTGGAACTGGCAGAGGACGAGCGCCGGTTCCGGCTGGATCGCACGCGCGAGCCGGACGCCGGTTTCGCCTGGCCGGTGTACCGGTGGGCCCGGGGCGAGACGCTGGAGAAGGTCCTGACCACGGCGGAGGCCAGCGGGCAGGAACTGTCCGCTGGCGACTTCGTGCGCTGGTCACGGCAGGTCATCGACCTGCTCGACCAGATCCGCACCGTGCTGGGCAAGGACCATCAGGTCGGCGCGGCCGCCGCGAAGGCGGTCAAGGCGCTGCGACGCGGTGTCGTCGCGGCCGGTGCCGAGTGACGCTTTCCCGCACACTGGACGGTGTGGTTGGATCACGCACAGCGACCCGGGCCCGGATTGGAGTTTCGATGAGCACGCCGTACGGCGGCAACGACCCGCAGCAGTGGGGCCAGGCGCCCCCGCCCGGCCCGCAGTCAGGGGGTTTCCCGGCGCAGGGATACCCGCAGCAGCCGGGTTACGGGCAGCAACCCCAGTACGGGCAGCAACCGGGATATCCGCAGCAACCGCCACAGTATGGGCAGCAGCCGCCGTACGGTCAGTACCCGCCGCCGCAGCAGCCCTACCCGGGCCAGCCAGGGCGATCGGGACAGTACAACTACGGGCAGCCCAGCGGCTACGGCGCGCCGACGGGTGGGAAGAAGCGCGGCAAGCTGTGGGCGATCATCGGCGCGGTGGCTGTGGTCATCGTGGCGGCCGTGCTCGTCACCGGGCTCGTGGCGCCCGGCTGGTTCTACCTGAACAAGGTGTTCGACAACACCGCGGTCGCGAACGCCGTGAAGAGCCAGTTGGGCGCGGACAGCGCGACCTGTCCGGCCGATCAGCCGGTCAAGGCGGGCAGCACGTTCACGTGTCAGGTGACCATCAGCGGCCAGCAGAAGAACGTCCAGATCAGCGTCCAGGACGACAACGGCACCTACAAGATCGGCCAGCCCCAGTAAAACTGGTGGCCGTTTCGCCCGATCTCCGCCACGATCGGATCGTGACCGACTCCACCGTACGCACGCTCCGGCCCGACGAGACCCGTCTCGCGAGCGACCTGTTCCGAGCCGCCCTGCACGTCGCTGCCGTCAAGGACGATGAGTGGGTCTACGCCGAGCGCATGTACCAGCCGGGCAGCACGTTCGGCGTGTTCGATGACGGCCTGATCGGTACGGCGCGCTCGTTCGACGCCGAGCTGACGGTGCCCGGTGGCGCGCGGGTGCCGGTGGGGGCGGTCACGGGCGTCGGGGTGCGCCCGGACCGCACGCGGCGCGGGGTGCTGTCGCGGCTGATGCGCACGCAGCTCGCGGATTTCGCCGCGCGGGACGTGCCGCTCGCGGCACTGTATGCCAGCGAGGCGTCCATCTACGGCCGCTTCGGCTACGGCATCGGCACCGTCAGCCGCGGCTACACCGTGGACCGGCGGCGAGCGGTGCTGCGCCCGGAGGTCCCGGCCGGCGGTGAGGTGACGCTCCTGCCCGCGGATGCGGCGATCGAGCGGCTGCCCGGCCTCTACGCCGATCTGCCACACACGCGGCCGGGGATGATGACCCGGCCGGCGTACTGGTGGCCCGGCTTCGAGGGGCACGTGCGCAGCGCCACGACAACGGTCGACTCCATCATCCACAATGGACCCGACGGGCCCGACGGATTCGCGGTGTACACGGTGAAGCGGCCGAGCTGGGACGAGCCATCCACAATGGACGTGTGGGACTTCGTGGCGGGCAGCGACGAGGCGTTCGCGGGGCTGTGGCGGTTCCTGCTGTCGGTCGATCTGGTGGACCACATCAAGGTTCGCGGTCCGCGGGACGAGGTCACCGAGCTGCTGCTGACCGATCCGCGCCGGTGCGAGGTGACCGGTGTGGGTGACGCCCTGTGGCTGCGGCTGGTGGACGTGCCCGCCGCGCTGGCCGCACGGGAGTACGACGGCGACCCGGTGGTGCTCGAGGTCACCGACCCGGTTCTGGCGGGCAACTCCGGCTGCTACCGGGTGGCGCCCGACGGCGCGGCCCGCACCGATACCCCCGGTGAGCTGCGGCTGAGCGCCGACAACCTGGCCATGCTCTACCTGGGCACGTGGCGCGCCTCGGCCCTGGCGGCGGCCGGGCGGATCCAGGTCGTCGAACCGAAGGCTCTTCCGCGCGCCGACCGGCTGTTCGCCACGGCCACGTCGGCATGGTGTGGTACACACTTCTAAATCACAGTGGAGCGGAGTGCGGGGGCAGCGGGGTGTCGTGGCGGGTCTTGGCCGGGGTAGCGTGCGTGACCGCCTTGTTCGTGACGGGATGCGACGGCTCCGCTGACAAGCTACCCGCGTCGAGCCCGCCGAGCTTCGCTTCGCAGAGCAGTCCTGTCGTGAGCCTGACGCCGGTGCCGCGCATCTTCGACCAGGGCGCGCTCGAGGACGGGGTGCGCCGGGTGCTCGTCCAGTCCTACCGGCTCAGCGATGTGGGCACCGTGCACTGCCCTTCCGGGCAGGCCGTGCAGGTGGGCAGCTCGTTCGACTGCACGGTGCAGATCGGCGGCACGACCAAGAACGTGACGCTCACGGTCCGCGGTGTGGACGGCACCTACGAAGTCTCGCAGCCGAAGTGAACGTGCCGCGGGTGACCCAAGCCTAATCACGCCGCGGTGAGTGCGTCGCGGAGGCGGACCTTCGCGCCGGTCCGCAGCACGGCGTTGCGGTAGATCCGGGCCGACAGCCAGATCAGCGCGGGAATGAGCAGCACGACGAGTAGCACGGACAGCCCGGCCTCCCAGACAGGCACCCCGCCCATCGCCAGCCGCATCGGCATCAGCGTCGGTGCGAACACCGGGATCACGGACAGCACCTCGACCAGCGGGCTGCTGGGGTTGCTCGGCAGGATCGAGATGCCGAGGACGTAGCCGGCGATGACGAACATCAGCGCAGGGCCGACCGCGCCGCTGACCTCTTCCTGCCGCGACACCAGGGCACCCAGCCCGGCGAACACGATCGAGTACATCAGGAAACCCAGCAGGTACCATACGATCAGCCAGATCACGGTGCCCGCGGCGGCCGAGACGGAGATCGTCAGCACCCCCGTCGCCAGCCCCGCCACGATGCCGGCCACCCCGATCACGGCCATCTGCAGCAACCCCACGGCACCGATGCCGAGCACCTTGCCTGCGAGCAGTTGCCAGGGCCGGATCGTGGCCAGTAACAGTTCGACGACACGGCTGGTCTTCTCTTCCACGACCCCTTGCGCCACCCCCTGCCCGTTGAGCATCAGCGAGAGGTAGATCAGCACGCCGGCGATGATGCCGAGGATGAGCTGCTGGCTGTTGTACTGGCGCGGCTGCTGCAGCGGCAGCACGTCGACGTGTGCCGTCGCGACGGCGGCGTCGACCTGTGCCGGATTGCCGCCCAGGGCCACGATCTGCTGGTTGAGGGCGAGTTTCCCGGCGAGCACGGTGAGCGCCGAGCGCAGGCTGCTGTCGAGGTCCTTCTTGACCACGACCTGTACGCGCGTGCCGTCCCCGGTGAGTGCCGCGTCGAGCGTGCCGCTCGAGACCTCGTCGCGCGCAGTGGCGTCGTCGGGAACCTGGCGGGTCTCGACCGTCTCGCCGATGGCCTTCGCGGTGGCCTGCAGAGGCGCGGCGACCGCGGCGTTGGCCGGGGTGAGGCCGACCGTGGTGGCGGGCGTGCCGCCCACCAGCTTCATCACGACCGCGAATGCCACGAATGCGATGACCAGCACGAAGGTGCTGATCAGGTACGCCTTCGAGCGCAGCTTGGTCGAGATTTCCCGTCCGGCGACGAGCCGGATCGCGGCCCACGAGCTCATCGGTTCACCCCCTGTGTGACGACGTTGCGGAACAGTTCGGTCAGCGACGGGCGCCGCCGGGCAAACTCGTGCACCGGCCCGGTGGCCAGCGCGGTGGCGAGCACCTTCTGATCGTCGGCGCCGTCGCCGAGTTCGAGTTCGGTGCGGTTTCCTTGCTGTGTCAGGACTTTCACGCCGGGGATCTGGTCGGCCCACCCCGGCCGGGCCTCCGGCGCCTCGACGGTCACCCGCACGGCGCCGGCCCCGCGCAGCTCGTCCACCGGGCCGCAGGCCACCATCTGTCCATTTGCGACGATGCCGACCCGGTCGCACAGGCGCTGCACGAGGTCGAGCTGGTGGCTGGAGAACACCACCGGCACCCCGGTGGCTGCCTTCTCCCGCAGCACCTCGCTCATCACGTCGACGGCCACCGGGTCGAGCCCCGAGAACGGTTCGTCGAGCACGAGGATCTGCGGATCGTGCACGAGCGCGGCGGCGAGCTGGACGCGTTGCTGGTTGCCCAGGCTGAGCTTCTGCACCTCATCGTCGTGCCGGTGGGCCACGCCGAGGCGTTCGGTCCACGTGGCCACCGACCGGTTCGCCGCGGCGGCCGACATGCCGTGCAGCCGGGCCAGGTAGGTCAGCTGCTCGCCGACCTTCATCTTCGGGTACAGCCCACGTTCCTCGGGCATGTAGCCGATGTGGCGGCGCGTCTCGAGCGTGATCGGCTCGCCGTCCCAGCGGACGGTGCCCTCGTCGGCGGCGAGGACGCCGAGCGCGATACGCATGGTGGTCGTCTTGCCCGCGCCGTTGCTGCCGACGAACCCGAACAGTTCGCCCGCGCGCACGTCGAACGACATCCGTCGCAAGGCGACTGTCTCGCCGTATCTCTTGGACAGGCCGTCGATCTCCAGCAGCCTCCCGGTCATGCCCGCTCCCCTCAGTCGCCCGTAAATGTGATATCACTATGCTACCGTGGAAGGGACGGCGCAAGCCGACCGGGTGAGGGGATCGAAATGACCGACATGCCAGTGGAAATGCCCGCACCGCGCACGCGGGAACGGGTGGTGCGCGCGGTTCCGGGGTTCGTGATGCTGATCGTGCTGGTGCTGGTCGCCGCGGCCGGGATCACCCTGCTCGTGATCGGTGCCGTGCAGGCGATGGTGGCGCTGGTGGTGGTCGGCGCGGTGCTCGCCTTCGCCGCGGTGCCGTCGCTGGCCGGGCTGACCGCGGTCGCGCCGGGGGAGGCCAGGGTGGTACAGCTGCTCGGCCGGTACGTGGGCACGCTGCGCCACGACGGGCTGCAGTGGGTCAACCCGGTCACCGTCCGGCGGCGGGTATCCACCAGGATCCGCAACCACGAGACCGGTGTCGCCAAGGTGAACGACGCCGACGGCAACCCGATCGAGATGGCCGCGGTGGTGGTGTGGCAGGTGCGCGACACCGCGCAGGCACTGTTCGAAGTGGACGATTTCGTCGAGTTCGTCGCCATCCAGTCCGAGACCGCGGTGCGGCACATCGCGAACGCCTACCCGTACGACACGCAGGACGGCAAGCTTTCGTTGCGGGACAACGCCGACGAGATCACCGAGAAGCTGAGCGAAGAGATCGCGGCGCGGGTCGCGTCGGCCGGTGTCGCGGTGATCGAGTCGCGGATCACGCACCTGGCCTACGCCCCGGAGATCGCGCAGGCGATGTTGCGGCGCCAGCAGGCCGGTGCGGTCGTCGCCGCGCGGCAGCGCATCGTGGAGGGCGCCGTCGGCATGGTCGAGATGGCGCTGGGCCGGCTCGCCGAGCACGACGTGGTCGACCTCGACGAGGAGCGGAAGGCGGCGATGGTGAGCAACCTGCTGGTGGTACTGGTCGGGGACCGGGACACCCAGCCGGTGGTGAACACGGGCACGCTGTACGCCTAGACGTGGCCGAGCGGAAAAAGATCCTGCTGCGGCTCGACCCGGCCGTGCACGACGCGCTCGCGCGCTGGGCCGCCGACGAACTGCGCAGCACCAACGCGCAGATCGAGTTCCTGCTGCGCAAGGCACTGGGGGAGGCCGGCCGGATGCCCCGTGACGTTGGGCGGGTGCGCCGGCCGGGTCGCCCGCCCAAGTCCACAACGGACGGAGATGTCGATGAAAGCGCCTGACACGCTGCCCGCGCGGATGTTCCTGCTGGCCTTCGACCCACGGCGTAACCGGTTCACGGCCCGGGGCGAGCTCGGTTACCTGCTGCGCGCGGCCGCGCTGGCCGAACTCGTCCTCAATGGACACCTGGCGGACGCGGACGGCAAGGCCCGCGCCGGGAAGTATCCGGGCGAGCAGGATCCCGTGCTGTTCGCGGTGTGGGAGCGGGTTTCGCAGGACTCGCCCCGGTCGTGGCGGCGCTGGGTGAGCGTGGACCGGCGGGGGATCTTCGCCGCCGTGCGCGACCAGCTGGTGGAGGCCAGGGTGGTGCGGTCCGAGCGCGTCCGGTTGCTCGGCCTGATCCCGTACACGCGCCTGACGCTGCGGGAGCCGCACCGCGCGCGGCGCCTGCAGGAGGAGGTCGCGAGGGCGGTGCGCGGCGGTGAACCGGCGGCGCGGCTGGAGCCAGGCCTCGCCGCGCTGGCGGCCCTCGCGTCGGCCGGGCAGCTGCGTGTCGTGCTCGGCGGGCGTGACCGGCGTCGGTTCAAGGCCCGGGTCGCCGAGCTGGGTGCGCCGATCGAGCCCATCCCGAAGGCACTTCAGCGCGCGATCGCGTCGCAGCGCGCGGCAGCCGCCTCGAGCGGCTAACGCTCCAGGGCCGCGAGCAGCCGCTTGATCGAACCGCCGAGGTTCCAGCGTTCCCCGAGTTCCGCCACGCGGTCCGGGTCGGCAGGCCGCGACGGCACCACGTCGGGGCCCGACATGACCACCGGCGCGTCGGTGGCGACCCGGACCACGGTGGGCGCGACCGCCAGGTAGTCCGCCGCGGCGGACAGCTTCAGACGCATCTTCAGCGGCAGGTCGCGGCTGCTCGACTGGACGGCCTCGACGAGCGCCTCGACGGAGCCGAACTGGGTGATCAGCTTCGCGGCCGTCTTCTCGCCGATCCCCGCCACGCCCGGCAGTCCGTCGGACGGGTCGCCGCGCAGCGCCGCCATGTCCGCATACGCCGGGCCGGCGCTGTCCTTCGGCACGCCGTACCGTTCCGCGATCTCGCCCGGGCCGAGCACTTCCGCCTTCGCCCAGCCCTTCCCGACATAGATCACCGACGCCGGTGTGGGCTCGGTGCGGACGAGCTGGAAGAGGTCGCGATCCCCGGTGATCACCTCCACCGGATCGGCCTGCTCCCGGGCCGTCAGCGCGCCGATGACGTCGTCGGCCTCGTAGCCCCCGGCCTCCGCCGTGGCGAGCCCGACGGCGTCGAGCAGGTCGAGGATGATTGGCACCTGCGGGGTGAGCGTGTCGGGGACTTCCTCGGCGTTGGCCTCGGGGTCGGCCACCCGGTGCGCCTTGTAGCCGGGCAGCAGGTCCACCCGGAACTGCGGCCGCCAGTCCGCGTCGAGGCACGCGACCAGCCGGGTCGGCCGGCGGTCGGTGAGGATGCGGGCCACCGTGTCGGCGAACCCGCGCACCGCGTTGACCGGGGTGCCGTCCGGCGAGGTCATCGATTCGGGCAGCGCGAAGAACGAGCGGAAGTACAGGCTCGCGGAGTCCAGCAGGGCGATCGCCACGCAAACAGCCTAGGCCTGCGGGAGCGCACGGCGACGCGGCAACGCGCCCGATAGGCTCTGGCCATGTCGCGCCGATCACCAGAGACCCCACTCGACCCTGCCCTGCTGCGCGCCCGGCTCGACCGTGCCCGGGCGGCCGCGGCCGCCGCCGAGACCGACGCGCTGCTCATCGCGCCGGGATCGGACCTGCGATACCTGATCGGCGAGGCGGGCGGGTCCTTCGAGCGGCTCACCGCGCTCGTGCTGCCCACCGCAGGCGGGGCACCGGCGTTGATCGTGCCGAAGCTGGAGGCGCCGGGCTACGCCCACGTGCCCGCGGACGACCTGGGTGTGGAGATCGTGACCTGGGTGGACGGGGACGACCCGTACCGCCTGGCCGCCGACCGGCTGGCCAAGCCGGGCCGGGTCGCGGTCAGCGACAACACCGCGGCGCGGCACGTCCTCGCGTTCCGCGCGGCACTCGGGGACGCCGAGCAGACGCTGGCCGGGCCGGTCATCCGCGAGCTGCGGATGCGCAAGGACGCCGCCGAGATCGACGCGCTGCGGCGCGCGGGCGCGGCGATCGATCGGGTGCACGCGCGGATCGGTGAGTGGCTGCGGCCCGGCCGTACCGAGGCCGAGGTCGGCGCCGACATCACCGCCGCGATCGTCGAGGAGGGCCACACGCACGCCGACTTCGTGATCGTCGGGTCCGGCCCCAACGGCGCCAGCCCGCACCACGACGTGTCCGACCGGATCATCGAGCGCGGTGACGTCGTGGTGATCGACATCGGCGGCCCGATCCCCGGCGGCTACAACTCCGACTCCACCCGCACCTACGCGGTCGGTGAGCCGCGCGACCCGGACGTGGCCGAGACGTACGCGGTGCTGGAGCGGGCGCAGCGGGCGGCCGTCGAGGCGGCGCGCCCGGGCGTGCGCGCGCAGGACGTCGACGCCGCCGCGCGCGCGATCATCGCGGACGCCGGCTTCGGCGAGTTCTTCATCCACCGCACCGGCCACGGCATCGGGCTCGACGTGCACGAAGAGCCCTACATCGTCGGCGGCAACACGCTCGCGCTGGAGCCGGGGATGGCGTTCAGCGTCGAGCCGGGCATCTACCGGCCGGGCCGCTGGGGCGCGCGGATCGAGGACATCGTGGTCGTCACGCCCAACGGCGCCGAGGCGCTCAACAACCGGCCGCACGAGCTCGTCGTGCTCGACGCATGAGCGCCACTGAGGGACCCCTGGAACAGCTGGACCAGGCGATCGCGCGCGAACTGGCGGGCGACGGCCGGTGCAGCTTCACCGACCTGGCCGAGCGCGTCGGGCTGTCGGTGTCGGCCGTGCATCAACGGGTGCGGCGCCTGGAGCAGCGGGGCGTGATCCGCGGCTACGCGGCGCAGCTGGACGGCGAGCTGATCGGCCTGCCGCTGACCGCGCTGATCTCGCTGACGCCGAACGACCCGGCCGCGCCGGACGACTATCCGCAGCGGCTCGAGCACATCACCGAGATCGAGTCGTGCTACTCGGTCGCCGGGGACGAGTCCTACATCCTGCTGGTGCGGGTCGCGTCGCCGCGTGCGCTGGAGGACCTGCTCCGCCGGATCCGCGAGGCGGCGATGGTCTCGACCCGCACCACGGTCGTGCTGTCGACGCCGTTCGAAGGGCGTTCCCCTACGCTGTAATTGCGGTAGGATAAAAGGTATGGCAACACGTAAGGTCACACTGTCGCTGGACGCGGCGGCCGTCGAGTACGCCGAGCGCGCCGCGAAGGCCCACGGCGTGTCGCTGTCGTCGTGGCTGTCGAAGGCCGCGCGGCGCGAGGCAGTCCGTACCGGCTATCGCGGGCGTCCGCCGGCCGCGTCCGTCGCGAAGCTGGCGGCGGCCGACGAGGCCGAACTGGCCGCCGCGGAGAAGGAGCTGCGTGCGGAGGGGTGAGGTGTGGGCCTACCGGCCCCCCACGCATCCTGCCCGCGAGCGCACGGTGCTGCTGCTGTCCTCGGACGGCGTGAACGAGTCGGAACGTCCCTGGCTGCTGGGCACTGAGCTGTTCGAAGACGATCCGCAGGACATCCTCGGCGTCGCGCTGGACGCGCGGTTCTGGATCTCCACGCTCAACCTGACCCGCCTGTACCGCGGCTGGCTCACCGAGCGCGTTGCGGAGATCGACCAGGACACCCAGGAACAGGTCGACGTCGCGCTGCGGGCTGCGCTCGACCTCTGACCTCGTCAGCCGGGGGCTGCCAGGCTGGCCGCGGGGTGCAGGTTGCCGTCGGTGCCGGCGAGGCAGGCGGCCGACGGCAGCGCCGTGGCGAGGAAGTCGGTCAGGCACCGGCCGAGCTCCGCGTGCCCGTTCGCGTTGGGATGGAACGATTCCTGCAGCGCATGCGTGGCGCGGTCGGCGTCGGCGAGGTCGTTGAGCTGCAGCGTGAGCCGGCTGAACCACTCCTTCGCGGGATCGGCGCCGCCACTACACGCCTCGTGCCCGCGGCCCGCGCGAGAGAGGTCCAGGAACCGGGCGCCGGTCTGGGCGGCGGCCTGCGCGATGCCGGCGGACAGGGCCAGCACGCCCTGGTCCCGCATCCACCGCAGGTCGTCTGTCCGAAATGGACACCCGTTGAGGTTCTGCAGGTTGGCCGGGATATCGGGCCCGAGGGGTGACGCGTAGGACTGGAGCACGAGCTGGTAGTCCCCGGGCAGGTAGCCGGCTTGCGCGAGCACCTTCTGCACGTCGGAAACCGCCGCCACGACCTTGGGCACCATCGCGTTGGTCCGGGCCTGCCAGGTCGTCTGGATCGTCGTGTTGCACGGTGCGCTCCCGGAGACGAACCATGCCTGGAAGCACTCCGACACCAGCTGCGCGAAATGGGGGTCGTCGTTGGCACCGACGCCGATCACGACGACGGCGACCCGGTGGTCGCGGATCAGCTGGGCGAGCTGCTCGGCCTGCGACGGTTCGGTGTACTGCTTGGTGTTGCCCAGCCCGACCTGTGCGGATGTGGCGCCGGAGCAGGCGAGGTTCACCTTCGCCGCGATGCCGGGCACGTGGGTCTCGAACACCGTCGCGTCGGGGGAGCGGTGGCACCAGTCGCCGCCCGCGCCGTTGGTGTCGGCGGTGTAGGTGCCCGCCCCCTCACCCGACAAGGTGCTGTCGCCGAGCGTGACGATGGTGAGCGGGCCGGTGCCGGGCGGACCGGGGGGTCGCACCGGGCCACGCGGGGCGCCCGGCCCGGAGAAGACGAAGACGGCGACGAGCCCCGCGACGATGACGAGTACACCGCCGCCGATCCACCACCTGAATCTTCGCATCGCTTTCGAGTTTACGGACGCCGCGCACCGGCCATGATCACGCCGGGATCCCCTGGTTTCGCCCGCGCGCGGAGTGGAATCCGGGTGCGGGGAGTGCCATCGTGGAGGTGGGGAAGGGACGCGCTGATGACGAGTGAGCAGATCAACGGGCGAGGCGCGGTATGCCGATTCTGCGGGCGCCCGCCGCGCCCGGGGCAGCACCGGGCGCCGGGGCCGCAGGGACCGATTTGCACGGACTGCCTGGAGGCGGGGCTGGTGCTGGTCCGGGACGGGCGGGAACGGCGCAGCCTCGGCGGGACGGGCCTCGCGCGGGTCACCTCGATCACCGACGACGCGTGCGAGTTCTGCGGGCGCCGCGACCGCCGCAACTTCCTCGGCTTCCACCGGCCGCTGGCCCGGATGAGCTGCGCCCAGGCACACGCGACGATCTGCGCCGACTGTCTCAACCGTGGTGGCGAACTGATCAACAAGTACCTGCGGCAACGCGCATACTGATCGGCATGGCCCGGTCGAACGACGAGGTCGCGGCCCTGCTGCAGGAGTACGCCGACCTGCTCGCGATCACCGGTGGAGACGCGTACAAGGCGCGCGCCTACGAGAAGGCGGTGCGCGCGATCGCGGGCTACCACGACGACGTGTCGAAGCTCGACGTCAAGGATCTGCGCCGGATCCCGGGTGTCGGGAAGTCCATTGCCGACAAGGTTTTCGAGTACTTCCAGCAGGGCAGCGTGCAGGCCGTCGAGGAGGTGCGCGCGCAGATCCCGGCCGGGGTGCGGCAGCTGATGGCGATCCCGACCCTCGGGCCGAAGAAGGCCGCCCAGCTGTACCACGACCTGGGCATCTCGTCGGTCGAGGAGCTGGTCGACGCGATCCATTCCGAACGGCTGCGCGACATCAAGGGCTTCGGGCCCAAGACCGAGGAGAACATCCTGCACGGCGTCGAGCTGATGCAGCAGGCGGGCGACCGCGTGCTGCTGGGCGTCGCGATGAACGTGGCCGAGGAGATCGTCGCGGAGCTGTCCGCCGTGACGGGGTGCCTGCGCTGCACCTACGCCGGTTCGCTGCGACGGTTCCGCGAGACCATCGGCGACATCGACATCCTCGCCGCGGCCGAGGACTCCGGGCCCGTCATGCGGGCGTTCCGGGAGCTGGGCCTGGTCGCCGAGGTGATCGTCGGCGGTGAGAAGAAGACGTCGATCCGCACCACGAAAGGGCTGCAGGTGGACCTGCGCGTGGTGCCGCCCGCGGCGTGGGGCGCGGCGCTGCAGTACTTCACCGGCTCCAAGGGGCACAACATCCGCACCCGCGAGATGGCGGTGCACGCGGGCCTGAAGCTGTCCGAGTACGGGATCTTCGACGTCGAGACCGGTGCGCTGGTCGTGTCGGAGACCGAGGAGGAGGTCTACCGCAGGCTGGGGATGCCGTGGATCCCGCCGACTCTGCGGGAGGACCGCGGCGAGATCGAGGCCGCCCGCGCCGGGACGCTGCCGGACCTGGTGCAAGAGCAGGACATTCGCGGTGACCTGCACACTCATACCGACCTCACCGACGGCGTGTCGTCCCTGGAGGACATGGTCGCCACGGCCGCCGCCCGCGGGTACGGCTACTACGCGATCACCGACCACGCGCCGAACCTGTTCATGCAGCGGATGTCCGACGACAAGATGCTCGCGCAGCGCGAGCAGGTGCGGGAACTCGCCAACCGATACCCGGAGATGACGCTGCTGCACGGCACGGAACTCAACATCGACGCCGATGGCGGAGTCGACTGGCCCCACGACTTCCTTGCCGGGTTCGACCTGTGTGTCGCGTCGGTGCACTCGTCGTTCAACCAGCCGCGGGAAGAGATGACGCGGCGGCTGGTCAGGGCGTGCGAGAACCCGTATGTCAACATCATCGGGCACCCCACGGCCCGGCTCATCGGTCGGCGCCCGCCCGTCGACGCCGACCTCGACGAGGTGTTCCGCGCGTGCGCCCGCACCGGCACGGCGGTGGAGATCAACTCGTTCCCCGACCGGCTGGACCTGCGCGACGAGCACATTCTGCGGGCCAAGCGCTACGGCGTGAAGTTCGCGATCGACAGCGACTCGCACTCGACGTTGCACCTCGCCGGGATCCGCTACGGGGTCGGCACCGCACAGCGCGGCTGGCTCACCAAGGACGACGTCATCAACACGTGGCCGCTGCCGAAACTTCGCACATTCCTCGAAAAGGGGCGAGACTAGCGGGGGCGTTGCCGCCGCAGGCGCGATGCACCGGGCCGCGGGCCGCGTGGCGCGCGCTGTCCATCTGAAAACCCGGTCGTTGCGGGAGGCAACATCGCTTGTTCCGGTGTGATCCGGTTGCTGGTCATCGACGGGGCGGTGGTCGTGCAGGAGGCGACCATCGCTCGCATCGGCGGGGAATGACGCTGTCCGGCAGACTGTTGCAGCGGTAGGAATACCGATGCGAGGAGCCGCAATGGCCACGGTCGAACTGACCAAGGACAACTTCAACGACACGGTGGGACAGTCCGGCATGGTGCTCGTGGACTTCTGGGCGTCGTGGTGCGGGCCGTGCCGGATGTTCGCACCGGTGTTCGAGGGCGCGTCGGCGCGGCACTCCGATGTCGTGTTCGGCAAGGTCGACACCGAGGCGCAGCAGGAGCTGGCCGGTGCGTTCGGGATCTCCTCGATCCCGACGCTGATGGTCGTCCGCGACGGGGTGGTGCTCTACGCGCAGCCGGGCGCGCTGCCGGAGACCGCGCTGGAGGAGCTGATCGGCAAGGCCCGCGAGGTCGACATGGACCAGGTGCGCCGCGAAGTCGCCCAGCAGGGGGCAGCGGGGTCAGCGGAGTAGGCGCTTGAGGAGCTTCCCGGTGGAGGTCACGGGGAGTTCGTCGCGCACCTCGATGCGCCTCGGGTACTTGTACTCGGCGAGCCGTTCACGGGCCCACGCGGACAGCTCCGCGATGTCCACGTCGTACCCGGTCCGAGGCACGACGTAGGCCACGACTTCCTGACCGAGCCGATCGTGCGGCTCGCCCACGACGGCGCAGATCGCGACCGCCGGATGTGTGAGCAGCACCTGCTCCACCTCGGTGGGATACACGTTGTAGCCGCCGCGCAGGATCAGGTCTTTGAGCCGGTCCACCACGTAGAGATAGCCGTCCTCGTCGAAGCGGCCCAGGTCGCCGGTGTGGAACCAGCCGTCGCGGATGGCCTCTGCGGTCGCGTCCGGCCGGTTGAAGTACCCGCGCATGACGCAGTGCCCGCGCACCACGATCTCGCCCACCGTGCCGGCGGGCAGCGGCCGGTCGTCCCGGTCGACGATCCTGATCTCCACGCCCCACACGGGTTTGCCGACCGACTCGGGCCGGATCGGCTCGTCCCACGGGCTGAAGGTGATCGTGGGGCTGGTTTCCGACAGCCCGTAGCCCTGACGGATCTGGATGCCGCACGCCTCGTCGAACCGCTCGAACAGCGCGACCGGCAGGGGTGCGCCACCCGAGGTGACCAGCCGCAGGGTCTTCGCGGCGGCGCGCAGGCGGGCGCCGTCGGGGTCGGTCTGCAGGAACGCCTGGAACATCGACGGGACACCGGAGAACAATGTGACCCGGTGCTCGGTCATCAGTTGCAGCGCCGTGTCCGGGTCGAAGCGGGGGAGCAGCACCAGCGTGCCGCCGCTGTGGATGTTGGCGTTGAGCACCGACGTCTGCCCGAACACGTGGTAGAGCGGCAGGGCCACGAGGGTCATGTCGTGGTCGGCCCCGGGGACGAGGATTTCCCGCATCCGGGCGTTGAGCAGCAGGCTTACGTGCGTGAGCGCGGCGCCCTTGGGCTGCCCCGTGGTGCCGCTGGTGTAGATGATGACCGCGGTGTCCTCGGCGCTCGTCGGCTCGGTGCCGGCCTTGCCCGAGCGGGGCGCGAGCAGTTCGTCGAGCGCGCCGAGCGGGAAGACGTGACGCACGCTGGGCACCGCGGCTGCGGCCGCGCGAACCGTTTCCAGCACCGGGAGCTGGTCATTGCCTTCCGACGCGAAGACGGCGACCGCGCCGCAGTCGCCGAGGATGAAGGTCAGCTCGCGTGGTTTGAGCAGCGGGTTGAGCGGTACGACCACCACGCCGGCCTTCAGCAGTCCGAAGTAGACGATCGGGAAGGCGGGCAGGTTGGGGCAGACGAGCGCGATCCGGTCGCCGGGCCGCACGCCCCGGTCGCGCACGGCCTGCGCAACGCGGTTCGCACGCGCGTCGAGTTCGGCGTAGGTGAGCGTCTCGTCGCCGCAGACGAGGGCGAGCCTGCCGGGGAGCCTGCGGGCAGTGGACTCGAGCAGGACCGACAGATTGAGCATGGACGGAGTGTATAACGCCCTATACCGCGGGGGCGGTGGCAAGCATCTCGGCAAGACGGTCGCGCGCGACGTCGACCGCGACCTCCGGAGTCGGTCCGACGGCTCGGGAGTGAAGGAGCCTGCCTGCCATGAGGGCGATGGCGTCGGCAAGCATGAACGTCGGCATCGACGGATGCCCGGTCCGCCGCATCCGCACGCGCAGCGAGTCGAGCGGGTAGGCCGTGCAGAGGGTGCGCAGGTGGTCCAGTGCGTAGCCGACCGACTCGGCGGGCACCCCATCGCCGACCTGGACGGAGACCATCGGAATCGTCACGCCTCGAGTGTGCGGTCCGGCCGGATCGTACGGACAGGATCGGCGGTCCCCGTCCGGCAACGCGAAAGTCCTCGGCGTTTAGGGACTTTCAGCCGTATTCCCGGCGCTCGGCGGCGTCGATAGTGGTGGTACGTGGAGGTGCTCGGGGCACTAACACGGCGGGGAGCGGGTGGTGTCAATCGGGGACTGCCACTCGCCGGAGCTTGACCGGCGGCCGGTCGGGGCAAACCTGTCCGTACGGAAGCTCCACAGGTGGGGCAGTTCGCCATCCGGACTGCCCCATCTTTTTGCCCGCGAGTTGAGGTTTCCGCGTCGGCGAGTTGGGGTTTCCAGGCGCGCGAGTCGAGCTTTTCGCGTCGTCGGACGGCGCACGCAAACCTCAACTCGCGTGACCGGAAACCTCAACTCGCGCGGTGGGTGGGGTTAGGGGTGGTCCAGGAGGTGGGCGAGTTCGGTCCAGAGGTCGCCGTAGGCGCGGGTGGCCGGGTGGTGGGGTGCGTAGGCGCCGAGCGGGGCGCGCTGCACCGACATCTGCTCGATGACCGACAGCGCGGGAATCGCGGTGGGACTGATGCCCTCGCGTTCGGCCGGCAGTGTGGCGATCAGCTCGCGGTGCAGCGTCTTGCGGTTGTCGGCCATCGAGAAGAACCCGTGCACCTCGGGGCGGCGGCCGTTGAACGTGCCGAGGAACTCGACGAGCTGGTCGAACGTGCGCCGCGCGAGCACGGTCGGGATGATCGGCACCAGCACGACATCCGCCGCGTGCAGCACGTTCTCCGACACCAGGGAGAGGCTCGGCGGGGTGTCCAGGAAGACCACGTCGTACTCGTCGGACAGCTCGCCGAGCAGCCGGGACAGGGTCAGCACGGCCTTCTTCGGGCCGCCCGTGCGGGAGAGGTCGAGATCCATGTTGCGGTAGGTGAAGTCGGCCGGCAGCAGGTCGAGGTTGTCGAAGTCGGTGGCCTTCAGTGCCGCGTCCAGCGGCCGCTTGCCGCCGACGAGCCGTTCGCTGCCGCCCTTGACGCGCGGCTTGACGCGGAACAGGAACGTGGCCGCGCCCTGGGGGTCGAGGTCCCACAGGAGCGTGCGCCGCCCGGCCTGCGCCGACTGGTACGCGAGGTTCACCGCAGCGGTGGTCTTGCCGACCCCGCCCTTGATGTTGTACGAGGCGACCGTCTTCACGGCAGCAACCCTTCGATCCGCGCGTGGGTCTTCGGCCCGAGGAACGTCGCGAGCGCACCCGTCAGGTCGTCACGGGCCTCGCGCTCCTGTCGGACGAACCGCGACAGCAGCTCGCCCATCGCCAGCAGCGTCGCCGCGGGCGGGTGCTCGCCTTCGAGCATGTCGTGCGCGTACACGCGCAGCTTCTCGCTCTGGACCTCACCGTCCTGGAACGCGCCGAGCACATCCTGCAGCCGCTTGAGGTCCTTGAGCACGGTGCGGTAGGTCTCGGGCGGGGCCAGCGGCCGGAACACCTCCAGCATGTACCGCAGTTCCTTGCAGCGCTTGCGCAGCGCGTGCACGTGTTCGGCCGGGGACCCCGGCGTGATCGCCCGCGCCTTGCGGACGACGTGCTTGGCGACGCGCCGGATCCGGTCGGCACCGAGTTCGCGGGCGGTGAGCGGGGACCGGCCGTTCTCGATCACGGTCGTCAACGCGGCGCGCCAGCCGTCCAGCAACCGCACGAACCGCTGCGACCTGAGCCCGCGCACCAGCGCCCTCCGCTCCTTCGCCAGTTCCTTGTGCAGGTGCGTACGGAACGGGTCGAGGTCGGCCTGCTCCCCGACCGTCAGGCTGCGCGCGAGGTCGTCCAGTTCCAGCAGGTAGACGTCGAGGTCGCGGGTGGGTGTGGTGAGGTCGCCGACCCACTTGAACCGGGGCGCGTACCGCTCGGCCAGCCGCGACGGCAGCACGTCGCCAACGACCTTGAGCAGCGATCGGGTGCGCCGCACGGCGACGCGCAGGTCGTGCAGGAACTCGGTGTCGACGTCGTCGATCGTGCCGTCGAGGTTGTCCCGGATCTCGTCGGCGAACCCGAGCAGCGCGGTCGCGACGGCGACGTCGGCGGGCATGTCGGCGGTGATGGCGGGCGGAGCCTCGTCCTCACCGAGCCCGGCCGCGTCCAGCAGTTCGTCGACCACCGTGTCCTCGGCGGAGGTGAACCATTCGGTGCGGAGCAGGGCGCGGGCCACACGGTCGGCGTCACGCCGGCAGCCGCGCAGCGGGCGCAGCGTGACGCGCACGAGCGGGTCGGTCTTCACCGGCTCGAGGCCGGCCGACTCGGTCCATTCCAGACGCGCGACGGTCTTGCCGTCGTCGTTGAGCACCGCGACGTCGCGGGTGACGGTGCGGCTGCGGACTTTCGGTGCCACGGCGCGGATCCACATCGCGTCGGCGAGCCCGTCCCGGACCGGGCCCGGCGCGATCTGCTCGAGCCGCGCCGGCCAGGCGGGCGCCTCGGTGAGGGTGGTGGTGCGGGCCTCGGTGCTGCCGTTGAGCACGAGCGTGGAGCCCTGCTGGCTGAGCACGAGGCCGCGGCGCCGCAGCCGCCAGTCCACTGTGTCCAGATAGGTGGCGGTATTGGCCCGGCGGTCGCCGAGCACGAGCTCGTACCGGTCGGTCAAGGGTGCCAGGCCGTCCAGCACCGCGCCGGCTTCTCCCCGGGTGGGCCGGCCCTGCCAGTGCAAGATCAGCGAGGTCGACAACGGCGCTTCCAACGGTCAAGGGGCAACGACGAGGACAGTATAGTCACCAATTCGAGCCCTTCTGTTCGCCTGTGGTTCACCTTGACTGGGCCGAAAGCCGTAACGGGTGCGGTGTGGTCGCGACTTCCGTTATGCCGCAACCACTTCCCAGGGGGTGAGGTCATGACACTGACCTTGATCAAAGGCAACTTCCGTATCGTCGGTGCATCGCCGGACGGCGACTCCGTGCGGTTCTATCCCGACGACCCGATGGCCTTCAGCAAGGCCGGCATGCGGGTGCGGCTCAACTCGCGCGGTGGCGCGCAGCTACGCCTGGACGCGATCGACGCTCTCGAGACGCACTACCAGGCGCAGAACCACGGCGGCATGTGGCACTAGCCGCGGGAGCTCGGCCAGGCCGCGAGCGAGGGCCTGTTGACGCACCTGGGCTTCAAGAACGTGACACGGGACGACGACGGCACCGTCACCTCGGCGACGCCGGACCAGACGCCGGGCCACATCCTCACCCGGTTCGCCGACAAGTACGGCCGCGCGGTGGCGTTCGCGTTCCCGGGGCAGCGGCCGGGCCGGGCGCAGGACGGCGGTCAGGTGCGGCTCGATCCGAAGGGCCTGCGCTCGTCGGCGAACTTCGTGCTGCTGGAGGCCGGACTGGTGTACCCGACGTTCTACTCCAAGCTCTACGTCGATCTGCGGCAGGCGATGAGCGACGCCGCGGTCGCGGCCCGGACCGCACGGAAGGGCGTGTGGGAGCACGACGTCACAACCAGTGGCTTCCGGCTGCTGAAGCGCCAGCAGCTCAGCGACGAGCTGGTGATCCTGCCGAAGCTGTTCCGGCGCCTGGTCGACTACCTCGGCCTGGACGAGGGCGGCGGCGTGTCGCTGTCGGGCTTCGCACACTACCTCGACACGCGCGACGACCGGCTGTTCACGGTGCCGGAAGGCCACGCCACGGAGCTCGCGACTTTCGTGCAGGTGCGACGACAGACCGTGCAGCTTGATGTCGAGCCCGAGCGGATCGTCTTCCAGGAAGCCTAGGCTTCCGTGATCTCACCGGCCTCGGCCGCGAGCGCTTCGGCTTCCTGTTGCGTTTCCCATGCCTGCACGGCCAGTCCCAGTTGCCGGCCGAGTTCGGCGTAGGCGGTGAACTTGCCGTCGTCGAAGAACTGGTCGCCGGTGCTGTCGTGCGGGAACTCCGCGTTGTGCGCGGCGTAGGACAGTACGGGGTAGGGCAGTTCCGGCCACAGCAAGGTCTTCGCGACGATCAGGAGACCGGTGCGCTCGTTCTCCGGTAGCCCGCTTTCGGCGGGGTAAAAGATGTCGCCGATGATCAGCGGGTTCTGCGCCAGCCTGGGGTTGAGCACGTCGAGCGGATGTTCGGGCGCGAGTGCCTTGCCGCTGCCGGGTTCGGCGGTCCACGGGTCGCGCAGCACGACCCGGACGCCGAGTTCCTGCTCGGCGAGGGTGAGTGCGCTGGCCAGGCCGTTCGCGGTCGGCGGGGCGTCGGCGCCGACGTCGATGGCGTAGATCCGCCGGCAGCGCCGGCGCAGCAGTTCGACGAGGCCGAGGTTGTCGTAGTGGCCGCCGTCGGTGAGGTGCACGAGCCGGTCGCGGTGGGCGTGGATGCCGAAGACCTCGCGCCACAGGTACGGCAGGCGCCGCGCGCGCGGAAGCCACGGGTAGGACCAGCCCTTGCCGGGAGCGTCGAGCACGAACGCGGGGTTGGGCAGCCACGCGCCCAGCCGTGCGCCCGACACGGCGAGCAGCACCTGGAACCACCGCGCGGCCCGCCCCATCGCCGACGCGAACGCTGCTCCGCTGATCGCGACCGCGCCCTGCACGGTGAGGTCCCGCTGGAAGCGTCGCGGCACCGCCTCCTGCAGGGACGCGGTGCGCACCCAGCCGATGTCGGGGCCGCCGACCCAGTCCCGGCTCATCGTGAACGACACGGCGCCGAGGCCCGGCGGCGTGCGGCCCTCGCCGGTCAGGTTCGCGGTCGCGGAGAAGATCACCTGCGGGAAGCCGTCGACGGCCTTGCCGTAGGTGGCCAGCGCGGTGCGCTCGGCGGCCGGGTAGGGCACGGCGATCTCGTCGCCGCCGCGGGCGACGCGGCGCACTGCGAAGGTGCGGGCGAGCCGTTCGCGGTAGAACGGGTGCAGGCTCAGCGATGTCTCGTCGAACAGTCCGCCCAGGACGAACAGCACCACGCCGGTGCCGAGCGCGGTCCACCACGCGGTCGCGTCGCCGCGGGCGCCGATCATCAGCACGAACAGCAGCAGCCACGCGATGACGAGGATCGCGGTGGTGGCGATGACGAGGATCCGCTGCAGCAGGCCGCCGGGGATGGCGGCGGTGATCCCGCCGGTCTCGGTGGTCTTGCCGAGCAGCGTCCGCTTGCGCCACAGGATCGAGGCCAGCGACGACACGTACGTCAGCAGGATCGTGCCGAGCGAGCCGCCGATCCGGACGCCCGGGTTGGTCGCGGAGAGCAGCTTGTAGGCCAGCCATACCAGGACGGGCAGCACGATCGCGACCGCGGCGACCACGACCGCGACCAGGGCGAGGCGGCGGCCGAGCCGTCCGGTGGCGCCCCGGATGTCCTTCCAGGCCAACGGGAACGCGCGGCTCGCCAGTGCGGCCGCGAGCGCCACGGCGACCACGAAGCCGAGTGCGACCAGCGCACCGGTGCGGGGCGGCGGGAAGTCCTGAAGGGAAGCCGGGAACGTGATCAAGGGCACCCGCTGGTACAGCCAGCCGACGATGACGCCGAGCACGAGCGCGGGCGCGAACAGCACGATCAGCGACAGCAGTAGCCCGCGGGCGAGGATCGCGAGCGCGCTGATCGTCTCCGGGCTGGAGTCGGCGAGGTAGCTGACGTGGCGGCGGACGTGGTCCTCCTCGACGCTGCCGTGGCCGTAGGCGCTTTCCGGATCGCGCCGGACGTCCGGCGCGTCGTCCGGTGCCGTGGTCAGCGCCTGCTGGAGTGCACCAGCGGTGTAGCCGCCACCGGAGACCGACACGAGGTAGCGCGCGCCGAGCAGTTGGGTGCGCAGGGTCTGCAGTGCGCCCATCGCGACGCTCGCGGCGCGGATTCCGCCGCCCGACAGGCAAAATCCGGTCTCACCGGGTGGCTGCTCCGCCGGCACCCGGTAGCCGCGGGCCCAGCGCGTGGCGGCGTGCGCGGTGGCGCCGGGGAGGGGGTAGTCGGAGTCCTCCAGTGGTGCCGCCGCAAGCCCGTCGACGACCCGCGTACGGTCGACCGAGCAGCGCCACAGGGTGGTGAGCACGCCGTAGACCGCCACCAGTCCGGCCGGCAGCACCGCGCTGAACTTGAGCACGGCCGCCGCGGTCGCGCTGTCCAGGAGCCACCGGCCGGGCAAGGCGGTGGCCACGAGCAGCAGCACGTTCTCCACCAGGTCGGCCGCGATCGCGAGTACCGCGGCGATCCGTGCGAAGCGCGCGAGTTCCTGGGCCCGCGGGGTCCAGCCGACCCAGATCGCCGCCGTGGTACCGAGCAAGATCGCGATGCCGTAACCGGCGACGAACGCGAAGTCCCACCACAGTGCGGTCGAGGTCCCCGCCCGCAGCGGGACCGGCTGCCCGCCGCCGCCGAGTTCGATCGCGAGGATCGGGACCGGCGGTGCGAAAAGCTGGTAGAGCGTCAGTCCGGCGGCCGTGGTGACGATCGCCGCGAGCGCGGTGAGGACGGCGGTCGCCTTGCCCGGTCGGTGTTCCGCGGGCCGCAGCAGTGCGGTCACGACGCTCATCGGGCCTCCCCAGTTGTGCACCGGCCCGAGGAGTGTGGCGGGCGGGCCGATCGGTGTAAAGGGCCCACACCGAGCCGTGCCCGTTTCGCCGCTCAGGCCCTCAGCCGAGATGCAGCGTCCGGATCGTCTGCGCGGCCATGTTGGCCTCGCCGAGCGCGTTCGGGTGCACGACCACGGGGTTCGTCGCCTGCAGTACCGGCTCGATCCAGCGGACACCCGGCGGCTGGCAGGCGTCGTGGCCGTCCGACACCGTGTTCATGTCCACATAGGATGTGCCGGTCCGCGCGGCGGCCCGGCGCACCGCGTCGTTGAGCGTGGTCTCCAGCGACCGCAGGTAGGGCACGTCGCCCGCCGCGATGGGCATCTTGTCGAAGCAGCCGCCGGTCTTCGGGAGAATCCACGGGTAGCCGAGGATCGCGACCTTCGCGTCCGGGGCCTTGGCCCGCACTGCGCCGAGCGCGCTGACCAGCGCCGGGTAGGTCTTCGTCCGCACGGTGTCTTCGAAGCTGGATCCGTACCGGTCCTGACACGGACTGCCCTGGCCGAGGGTGGACAGTCCGGCGGCGCCGCAGTCGAGGATCGCGCCGATGAACACGCTGCTGTCGTTGCCGCCGATGGTCATCGTGACCAGATCGGTGCCGGCGCCGACGGCGTCCAGCTGGGGCGGCACACCGAGGTACTGCGCGGTCGTGAAGTCCTTGGTCTCGGCGCCCCCGCACGTCACGTCGGTGAGGTGCGCGCCGGTCCTCGCGGCGACGACGTGCGGGTAGTTCCGCGTCGATCGCAGGCACAGCGGCGACGCGGTCGGGTCCACCGGCAGCACACCGGAGGCGGCGCTGTAGGAATCGCCGAGTGCCACGTAGTCAACAGTGTCCGACGCCTGGGCGACGGGTGTGGCGGCGGCGCCGAGCGCGAGGGCGGTGGTGGCTACGGACGCGGCGAGGCGGCGGCGCATGGCGGACTCCCGGGCATCGTCGACGGGACCTACCGGCGAGTAGGTAGATGTCACTGTTGACCATGGGGCGAGCCCTGTCAAATGGGGATTCCGGGTCCAACGACCCTACGAAGCGCGGCGGGTGTGCCGCATACTCACGACATGGTGGCGTGGCCCGCGTGGCTGGACGTGGTGATCACCGCCGCGCTGCTCGTGGTGTTCGGCGTGACCGGGTGGGGGTTCACCCGCCGGACTCTGCGGATCGCCGCCCTGACCTTCGTCCTCACCGGCGCACTGCTCGCGTATTTCCGGCTGGTCGCGGCGCCGCCGGACTGGCCGGTGTTCCTCGGTGCACTCGTGCTCGGTTACCTCGGCAGCGAAATGCTGGCGGCCCGCCGCGAACCGCCCGGTGTCGATGTGGCCAGCCCGCTCGAGCACGACAACGCCGAGACGAAGGAACTGCTGACCGAACTCGGTTTCCGGCTGCCCGCCGTCACGTTGCGCCGCCCCGCGGCGGCGCCGGGCGGGTCGAGCGGGGACCAGGTCGCGTCGATCGTGGAGGCCAGTGACGCGCGGGGGAGCGCGCTCGCGGCCGCCGTGATCCGGCTCGCCGAGAAGGTCATGCCGCTGCCGCGGCGCTACGTCGTGCGGTTGCGCGCGGAACGGTGCGACGCCTCGGAACCGCAGCTGGTCAAGACCACGGATCCGTTGCTGTGGATGACCGTCGATGTGCGGGACCATCGGAGCAACGCGAGCATCGCCGTGACGACGTTCAGCCGCACCAAGCTGAGCGATGCGGCCGAGCATGCGGCGGCGTTCGTCGCGGCGACCGTCCTGCGCGGCGACCCGGCGACCCCGGGCTGGCTGGTGCCGGCCCGTGAACGCGCCGACGATCTCGCGAAGTTCCTCCTCGGCCCGCCCTCGCCCGCCGTCGGCGCGAGCTACCAGGAAGTGCTGGCCGACCGGAATGACCGACTCGAACGACTGTCCTCTGTGGCCAGACACGGTCCGGCGAGCGGGGCGGTGCGGTACGAACTGGCGATGCTCGACGACCTGCGTGGCGAGCCCCTCGCCGCGCTGCGGCTGCACGCCCGTACGGTCGCCGAGAACCCGCGCTTCCGGCGCGGCCAGTACCGCCTGGGCATGTCGCTGGTGATGGCGGGCGGTGACGCGCTCGCGGGGCGCTGGGAGCCGCAGCGCCTGGACCGGGACCACGTGGACATCGCCACCTACCTGCAGCGCGCCGGCATGACGATCGATCCCGTCGCGGAGTCCGCCGACGCCGCGGACGTCTGGCGGCACCGACGCCGCTTGCTGGAACTGGGCGAGCGGCAGCTCGCCGGCTACCGGCGGACACTGCGGCTGGGCACCATCCTGTGGACCAGCCTCGTCCGGCGCGACGAGCGCGGCCCCTGGATGCCGGTGATCAAGTCACGGCGAGCCCGGAAGCAGGCGTCGGCAGTCGCGGACACGGCGCTGCTGCTGTGCCGGGCGCGGCGGGATGACCTCGAGGGGAGGCTCGCCACGTCGCGCTATCTGCGGCGGGCCCGCAGCGCGGCGGATGCGCTGCTCGCCCCGGGCGGACCGGCGCAGCAGTGGCAGTACGCGTACAACCTCGCGTGCGTGCTGGCGATGAGGACGGGCCGCCCCTACGACAACGGTGACCGGAAGACGACAGACCTGCGGCAGGTGCTGCGGCTGCTGCAGCTCGCGGCCGACTCGCCAGACAACCCGCGCGCGTCGGAATGGCTCGGCCGGGACCCCGACCTGCATGTCCTGCACGGAGATCCGCTGTTCGTGGACTTCCTCCACGAACAGATCCGGCGTGACTTCGCGCCCCCCGACGCGCCACCGCAACCGGCCGAGGCCGAGTGGTTCGCTGACCAGGTCCAGGCCGCGCAGGCACCCACGGGATATGTGACCAGATCGGGCAACGGGACGAGGAAGAAATCGCCTGCTCGGCTGTGGCTGCGCGCCCCGCGATGAGGGAGGGTCAGACGCTGTGCCGTTGGGGGTCGGCGGTGGCGAGCATCGCGGTCAGGTCCGTCATCGGGATGCCCCGCTCGCCGTGCCGCCGCGCGGGCGCCGGGTGCTCGTGCGGAACCGTCTCGCCCGGGTCGAGGCCGAGCATATCGAGCAGGCTGCGCAGGTCGTCGGCGTCATGGGCTACACCGGCGACGGCGCGGATCGCGCGGGCCCGCCGTTCGGGCTCGGTCATGTCCGGCTGCTGGGTGCTCACGGGGAAATCCTCGCCGCGCGCGGCTCTCGCGGCGCCGGGCGAACGTCACCGGCCGCGGTGACGAAAGGCCCGCCGGGCGCGGATCGGGCATCCTGAGCCGGGGAGAGCGAGCAGGAGGTGCGGGTATGGACGGACCGGTCGTCGCGGGCATCGACGGCACACCCGGCTCCCGGCGGGCCGTGCTGTGGGCGGCGGACGAGGCGGCGCGCCGCCATGCGCCGCTGGAGATCGTGCACGCCTACGGCATTCCGGACGCGTTCTACGGCGAGGCGATGCCGCCGCGGGACTGGCTGGACGCACGCCGCGCGGAATCCCAGGACCTGCTGCTCGAATCCGCCGCGGCGGCGACGACCAGGAACCCCGGTCTCCGCGTCCACCCGGAGTCTGTTTTGGACGCGCCGATCCCCTTGCTGGTCCGGCGTTCCGGTGAGGCGGGCATGCTCGTACTCGGGTCCGCCGGGCGCGGCGCCCTCGGCGAGCTGCTGTCCGGATCGGTCGCGGGTGCGCTCGCCGCCCACGCGCGGTGCCCGTTCGCGGTGGTGCGGGGTGCGGACCGGGGCGGCGAGGCGCCGGTGGTGGTCGGTGTCGACGGCAGTCCCGCCGGCCGCCCCGCGCTGGCGCTGGCCTTCGAGGAGGCCGCGCTGCGTGGTGCGCCGCTCGTCGCGCTGCACGCGTGGAGCGACTCCGACAAAGCCCAGCTGTTCAGCGCCGCACGGGCCGAGTTCGACTTCGAACCGCTGCGGGAGGCCGAAACCCGCGTGCTGGCCGAGTCGCTGGCGGGCTGGCGCGAGGCTTACCCCGATGTCACCGTGCAGCGCGTCGCCGAGCGGGACCGGCCACGTCACCAACTCCTCGACTGGAGCAAGCGGGCCCAGCTCGTCGTGGTCGGATCCCGCGGCCGCGGCGGGTTCCGTGGCCTGCTGGTCGGCTCGACGACCTACGCGCTGCTGCACCACGCGTCGTGCCCGGTGCTGATCGCGCGCTCGCAGTGACTTTGGACCCCAGACAATTCCGGCAGCTCCGGACGACACTCGGGTATGCCGTTCACCGATCGTAGGGACGCGGGCCGGCGGCTCGCGCGGCGCCTGCAGGCGTACCGGGGGGACAAGACCGTGGTGCTGGGGCTGCCGCGCGGCGGGGTGCCGGTGGCCGCCGAGGTCGCGGACGCGCTGGGCGCGGCGCTGGACGTGATCCTGGTGCGCAAGCTCGGCGTGCCGTTTCAGCCCGAACTCGCGGCGGGCGCCATCGGCGAGGGCGGCGTGCGGGTCCTCGACCGCGAGACCGTGACCCAGTTGCAGCTCACCGGCGACGAACTCGCGGCCGTGGAACGCACCGAGCGCGAAGAACTGCGCCGCCGGGCCGAGCGGTTCCGCGGCGACCGGAGTCCCGTGCCGTTGCTGGGGCGGGTGGCGATCATCGTCGACGACGGCGTGGCCACCGGGTCGACCGCGCGCGCCGCATGCCAGGTGGCCCGGGCGCACGGCGCGGCGCGGGTAGTGCTCGCCGTCCCGCTCGGCGCACGGGACGCGATCCACTCGCTGCGCGGCGCCGCCGACGAGATCGTGTGCCTGGAGACTCCGGCGTGGTTCACCGCGATCGGGGAGTGGTACGACGACTTCACCCAGACCTCCGACGACGAAGTCATCCGGCTGCTCGCGCGGCGCGCCGGCCCGGGCGAGCGCACCGAGCCGCCGCCACGTGACGAGGAGGTCGAGGTGTTCGCCGGGCCGGTGCCGCTGGCGGGCCGGCTCACCGTCCCCGCCGGCGCGCGCGGTCTGGTCGTGTTCGCGCATGGCAGCGGCAGCAGCAGGCACAGCCCGCGCAACCAGTACGTCGCGGGCGTGCTGAACCGGGCGGGTCTGGCGACGTTGCTGTTCGACCTGCTCACCCACCGCGAGGAACGCGAGCGCCGGTACGTGTTCGACGTGGCTATGCTCGCCGGCCGGCTGGCCGACGTGACCCGCTGGGCGCGGGCCCGCACCCGGCTGCCGGTCGCGTTCTTCGGCGCCAGCACCGGTGCCGCGGCGGCGTTGTGGGCGGCGGCCGACGAGCGGCTCGGCGTCACCGCGGTCGTGTCACGCGGGGGCAGGCCGGATCTGGCGGTGCCCCGGCTGGCGCAGGTGCGCGTGCCGACGCTGCTGATCGTCGGCGGTCGTGACGAGATCGTGCTCGAACTCAACGAGCAGGCACGGACCGTGCTGGGCCGGAAATGCCGGCTCGTCGTCGTGCCGGGCGCCACGCATCTGTTCGAAGAACCGGGCACGTTGGATCAGGCGGCACGGCTCGCGCGGGACTGGCTGGTCCACTATGTCCCGGAGACGCCGGCCACAGTGTCCACTCTGGACAATGCGGGCTCTGCTGTGGACAGCTAGTGCCCGGCGGATGTCGTCAGTTGCAGGGGGTCGGCGATACCTGACTCGATGTCGGACGCGACCGCTTCCAGCAGTTCCTCGGTCAGGTCGCTGAACGCTCTTGCCAGCGCCAGTTCCTCGGCGACCTCGGGGAGGTGAACACCGCGCGGCCCGCCGCGAACCAGTCCGATCCCGACGAATCTCGTTCCCCCAGCGGCGGCAAGTTCCAGCCGTGCGCGCGTGGTGCCGCTGTCGGAATCCAGCACCACGTTCATCGTCCACCTGCCTGGACGTCGTCCCATGTGACACTCCTTAACCGTTGTGTCTCCACCTTGCCTGATTCGTGACCTGGGGCGTAGGGCCGAAGGGCCTCAGTTCACCATCACGGCGCCCACGACGTGGATCTTCCACAGTGGAACGATTCACCCGGCGCGGCGCAGGTACAGGTCGCGCAGCAGCGCGATCTCCGCGCCGTGATGGATGGTCTCGCGGTTGATGTGCAGCACCAGCGCCGCCATCGGGTGCTCGGCGAACGCGCCTTCGGCGGAGCCGCACGGCTTCGCGAGACCATGCTCGCCGAGTCCACGCACGCCCTCCAGCCACCCCGCGTACGCCGTGTCGAGCTGGCGCAGCGCGGCCTCGGCCGTGCCCGCGTAAGGGAAGCCGTCCCAGCTCACCCGAGGCCCGCCGAAGTGGGCGGCGGTCCGCATCCCGAGCACCCCGACGACGACGTGCGCGATGCGCCACGCGATGGTGGTGACCGGCGCCGGAACCGGTTCGGGATAGGCGAAATCGATCACGAACTCGCCGGTGCCGACCGCCATCGGCGCCGTGCTCTCCTCGCGGGGCCGGACGTTCCAGCATCCCGGGGCGGGCTCCCAGAAGTACTCGTCGTCACCGAGACCGGCCAGGCGCGGCCGGAGCTGGTTCGTCCAATGCCAGTCGAGCTGGTCGATGAGCTGGACCGTCCACTCGATATCCATCTCGTATTCTCCCCGCCACCCGCTGGCGTCCACCCCGGGAATCGTAGGACTTCGGACGCGCCGGAGGGAGTCCTGCGAAACGGTGACGTCCGGGCTTTCGCGCAGGTCGAGCCAACGGCCGCGGGTTTGGGGACCATCGGCCCTTCGACTGCTGGTCCGAATGGTCGACAGTGGTTACACAGCGAAGCGAAGGAGGTGTCCGATGACCTCATCGAACTGGTTCGTGCGCCAGACGCGCTGGCTCGGCGCCGGCTACAACCCGCTTGCCCGGCGGGGAGACCGCGTCGAGGCCTGGCTCGTGGTTTTCGCGATGATCCTTGCCCTGCTGGCGGTCCCGGTGGCGCTCACCGTCGGCTCGGACGTCCGGGCCTCCGCACTCGCGACCGCGCAGGCGCAGCAAGCCAGCCGGACACCGGCCGCCGCGACGCTGCTCGCCGCCGCGACCCCGATGCCGGCGACCGAGGCGCAGGCCGCGACCTCCACCCCGACCAAGGCGGTGTGGCGGCTGCCCGACGGGAGCGAGCGCACCGGGCTGGTCAGCGCCGACGGCGGCACCCC
>DATFHB010000085.1:0-26741 GCA_035248845.1 Amycolatopsis sp.
GCCGCCACGGACAACGCCAACGACCTCATCCGTGACCTCACGCTCGAGGCCAACCGGGCCCGCCAAGCCCAGATCACCCAGGAGATCAGCGAAATCGTCGGTGGTGTCGACGCGCTCGCCGCCGCAGGAAGTGAAGACTGAGACATGAGTGCACCCACAGCTACCTCTGACACCGCCATGACGGGCAAGGGGACCGGCCGCGTTGTCCGGGTCACCGGCCCGGTGGTCGACGTCGAGTTCCCCCGGGACTCGGTACCCGCTCTGTTCAACGCGCTGAAGGCGGAGATCGCCTTCAGCGACCTGGCCAAGACGCTCACCCTCGAGGTGGCCCAGCACCTGGGCGACAACCTGGTGCGCACGATCTCCATGCAGCCCACCGACGGCCTGGTCCGCGGCGTCGAGGTGGTCGACACCGGTTCGGCCATCTCCGTGCCGGTCGGTGACGAGGTCAAGGGCCACGTGTTCAACACGCTCGGCGAGTGCCTCGACGAGCCGGGCTTCGGCAAGGACCTGGAGCACTGGACGATCCACCGGAAGGCGCCGGCGTTCGACCAGCTCGAGGGCCGCACCGAGATGCTGGAGACCGGCCTGAAAGTCGTCGACCTGCTCACCCCGTACGTGCGTGGTGGCAAGATCGGCCTGTTCGGCGGTGCCGGCGTCGGCAAGACGGTGCTCATCCAGGAGATGATCAACCGTATTGCCCGCAACTTCGGTGGTACGTCGGTGTTCGCCGGTGTCGGCGAGCGCACCCGTGAGGGTACGGACCTGATCCTCGAGCTGCGCGACGCGGACGTCATCAAGAACACCGCGCTCGTGTACGGCCAGATGGACGAGCCGCCGGGCACCCGTATGCGGGTCGCCCTGTCCGCGCTGACCATGGCGGAGTACTTCCGCGATGTGCGCAACCAGGACGTGCTGCTGTTCATCGACAACATCTTCCGGTTCACCCAGGCGGGTTCGGAGGTGTCGACCCTGCTGGGCCGGATGCCGTCCGCGGTGGGTTACCAGCCGACGCTGGCCGACGAGATGGGTGAGCTGCAGGAGCGGATCACCTCGACCCGTGGCCGGTCGATCACCTCGATGCAGGCGATCTACGTGCCGGCGGACGACTACACCGACCCGGCCCCGGCGACCACGTTCGCGCACCTCGACGCCACCACCGAGCTTTCCCGGACGGTGTTCTCCAAGGGCATCTTCCCGGCGGTGGACCCGCTGGCCTCCAGCTCGACGATTCTCGACCCGCAGATCGTCGGCGAGGAGCACTACCGGGTCGCGCAGGAGGTCATCCGGATCCTCCAGCGTTACCAGGACCTGCAGGACATCATCGCGATCCTCGGTATCGACGAACTGTCCGAAGAGGACAAGCAGTTGGTCGGCCGGGCTCGCCGGATCGAGCGGTTCCTGTCGCAGAACATGATGGCGGCGGAGCAGTTCACCGGTCAGCCGGGTTCGAACGTGCCGCTGAAGGACACCATCGAAGCCTTCGACAAGATCACCAAGGGCGAGTACGACCACCTGCCCGAGCAGGCGTTCCACCTCGTCGGTGGTCTGGACGACGTCGAGAAGAAGGCCGACGAGCTCTCTCGCTGATCCGTCACGCACCCGGTCGGCTCACCCATCGGGTGATCCGGCCGGGTTTCGCGGATCGAGCCAGAGCGGCCTGAACGCTGGCCTGAACACTAAGGAGCTTGACAGTGGCTGCTGAGATGTCCGTCCGGCTGGTGGCGGTGGAGCGCGAGGTGTGGTCGGGCCAGGCCACCTTCGTCTTCGCACGCACCACCGTCGGTGAGATCGGTGTCCTGCCGCACCACGTGCCACTGCTGGCCGAGCTGACGCAGGGCGAGATGGTGCGTATTGACGCGGTCGGTGGCGGCGAGGTCTTCGCCGCCGTCGACGGTGGCTTCATTTCCGTCACCGAGGACGGGGTGAGCATTCTCGCGGAGTCGGCCGAGCTGCGCGACGAGATCGATGTCGAACAGGCGCGGGTCGACGCTCAGTCCGACGACGAGGAAACCCGCCTGCGCGGTCGTGCGCGGCTGCGGGCGGCCGGTCACGAGCACTGAGGTTCACCCACTAAGCTGCTCACCATCGTCGTTCGCTAAGGAGGCCAGACGTGGCTAGGTGCTCAGGACAACCTGCCGCGTCTGGTCTCTTGGCTTAGGTGCGGATGGCGAGCAGGAGACAGCCGTGGAACTAGCCGTGGTTGTTGTGTGTCTCTTGCTCGCGCTGGCGGTGCTCGCCGTCTGGTATGTGCTCCGCTGGGCGCGGATGCGGCGTGCCGGCGGCGTGAGCGTCGCACTGAGGTGGAATCCCGACAACGCGCGCGCCGGCTGGCACCTGGGGATCGGGCGTTACGAGGGCGAAGTGTTTGCCTGGTACCGGGTCTGGAGCCTGCGCAACGGCCCGGATCGTGTGTTCGAACGGGGAGTCCTGGAGATCGCGGATCGCCGCGATCCGGCCGGTACCGAAGCGTATGCGGTCCCGGCCGACTCCTCCGTCCTCCGCTGCGTGTCCGACGGGACCGGCCCGATCGAGATCGCGATGGGCCCCGGTGCGCTGACCGGATTCCTGTCCTGGCTCGAGTCCGCCCCGCCCGGCCGCAGCGTCCGCCGCGCGAGCTGAGGCATGACCTTCGAGGTAATCGCGCAGCGTCAGCCTGGTGGTTAGCGTTCCGGACATGACCGGACAACGCGTCCTCCGCCTGGTACTCCGTCTGGACCAAGCCGGTTCGGCGATCTTCATCGCCGTCGCGCTCCTCACCGCGGTCGTGCTGGGCTTCGTGGGACCGGCCGGCGCGGTCCTGTGGGTGCTGGGGCTGAGCGTGATCGTGTACGCGGCCGCGCTGGCGTTGCTGGGCGTGTGCATGGCCGTCGGGCTGACCCGCGCGGCCCGGCGGGGTGACGAGGTCACGCCGCACACGTGGAAGTCGCTCCTGCTGTACAACGACCATCGGTAGGGCTCGAGGACCAAAGTCCTGAGGTTGCCCTCAGGCCTTCCCGAGCGGCGACCTGCGCGCCATGATCGGCCCGTGCGAATCCTGATGTTCTCCTGCCGTCGACGCGCCCGTCCTCGGCCGCCATGGCGTCGCCGCTGTGCCGGATGAGCCGCGGTGACCACTGATCGTGCTACCCGGGTCTGGACCGCCATCGCCCGCCAAGCGCAGCGGGAGGCGTCGCCGGTGTCACCGAAACATGCCTGCCTTGCCTGTGTCGAGGCTACCGCCGTAAGCGGAGCCGCCCTCGTGTTGACGAGTAACATGCACACGTTGGAACCCGTGTATATCACGGGCTCCCGTGCCGGTGAGGTAGAGGAGTTGCAGGCGACAGTCGGGCAAGGCCCCGGAATCGATGCGCTGCTGTCGGGCGTGCCGACTCTGGTGGACGACCTGACCTCGTCGGCGAGTGCCCGTCGCTGGCCCCTGTTCACGCGGGAGGCGGTGCGGCTCGGCGTGCACGCGATGTACAGCATCCCGCTCGCGCTGGGCGCCATCCGAGTCGGCTACCTGGAGCTCTACCGTGAGTACTCGGCGGAGCTGACCCAGGAGCAGCTCATCGATGCGCTCGTCTATGCCGACACCGCGCTCCTGCTGGTGCTCGACGCTCGCGCGGGCATCGCCATGTCGCCCGGCAACGGCGCTGCGGAGACCAGCAAGCCGACACTGTGGCACGCCGAGGTCCATCAAGCCGCTGGAATGGTGTCGGTGCAACTGGGTATCCCTGTGGTGGACGCGCTGGTGCGGTTGCGCGCATACGCGTACAGCCACGACATGCGACTCACCGACGTCGCGCGGGCAGTGGTAGAGCGCCGGCTGCGACTCCACCCCGGCGATGCGGGGCCCGCGACCCGCCATGCCCGGGAGGGAGAAGCATGACCGGTACGCAGCCTGCCATCGCTCGAACGTTCGTCGAGCTGGCCGACACCCTGGTCGCCGACTTCGACCTCATGGACTTCCTGCACCAGTTGACGGTGCGTTGCCACGAGATCCTGGGGGTCGATGCGGTCGGGTTACTGCTGGCCGACAACCACGGGCACCTCAACGTGATGGCCGCGTCCAGCGAGCAGGCCCAGATTCTCGAACTCTTGCAGCTACAGAACGCCGAAGGGCCCTGCCTGGACTGCTATCGCACCGGCCGTGCCCTCAGCTGCCCGGACCTGGCCTGCGAGGCACACCGGTGGCCGCAGTTCGCGCGAGAAGCTCTCGATGTCGGCTACGCCGCGGTGCACGCCCTGCCGATGCGGCTGCGCGAGGAAGTGATCGGCGGGCTGAACTTGTTCGCCCGTGCGCCCGGCGCCCTCGACCCCGACCTGCTCATGGTCGGGCAGGCGCTGGCCGACGTGGCCACCATCGGCCTGCTCCACGAGCGCGCCATGCGCGCCCGCGACCTGCTCACCGAACAGTTGCAGACCGCGCTCAACAGCCGGCTGGCCATCGAGCAGGCCAAGGGCGTCCTCGCCGAACGCGCCGGTATTCCCGTGGGTGAGGCCTTCGACCTGCTGCGCCGCTACGCCCGCGGCCACAACCGGAAGATCCACGACATCGCCCAGGCTGTGGTGAACCGCGATCCGGTCCTCGCCGAACTCGCCCCCGACCGCGACCCGACGCCCTAGTCCTCGCCGCCGGGCTTCCACAGAACGTCGCCGTCGGGATTGGCGACGCGCGCCAGGATGAAGAGCAGGTCCGACAGCCGGTTGAGGTACTTCACGGCCAGCGTGTTGGTGTGTTCCGGGTCGGCCTCGACCAGCGCCCAGCCGCTGCGCTCGGCCCGTCGCGCGACCGTCCGGGCCTGGTGCAGGAACGCCGCGCCGGGGGTGCCACCGGGCAGGATGAACGAGGTCAGCTTCGGCAGCCGCTCGTTGAACCGGTCGCACCAGCCCTCCAGCCGCTCCACGTACGCCTCGGTGATGCGCAGCGGCGGGTACGGCGGATCCGGGACCACCGGGGCGCACAGGTCCGCGCCCACGTCGAACAGGTCGTTCTGCACGCGCCGCAGCACCGCGCCGACCTCGTCGCCCAGCCCGCCGACCGCCAGCGCGAGACCGAGCACGGAGTTCGCCTCGTCGACGTCGGCGTAAGCCCCCAGCCGCGGCGCGGTCTTGGGCACCCGCGACCCGTCGCCGAGCGCGGTGGTCCCGCTGTCACCGACTTTGGTGTAGACGCGATTGATACGAACCGGCATGTCTCGAATGTAGCCGTCGCGCGCTGCGTGTCCGTTGAGGGTGGGGGTGGGGAAGCGGCTGGCCCTAGGACTGCTCGAACATCCGCATCGCTTCCGGCGCTTCGAAACACAGCGCGGTACCCGCGCGCGCCCGCACCTCGTCCACCAGCGCCCGGCCGCCGCGCCAGTCGCCGGGCCGCACGGTGATCATGCCGCCCTGCAGGCCGAACAGGTGCAGGATCGGCCACCGGCCATCGGTGTTCTCGATGCCGACGCCGGCGAGGTCGTCGAACCGCACCACGGCGACCGGCACGGGACTGGCGCCGTAGTAGGCGGTGAGGCCGTCCTGTCCGGCGACGAGCCGGTAGCCGCGCGGCGCCTGGCCGCCCACGAACGCGCGCTTGAGCTCGCGCCCGGGCACGGGTGCGAGTGGGCTGCCGGGCAGTTCCGGCAGGTCGCCGGGGGCGCGTAGCTGCGGAGCGCACAGGACGAGCCCATCGGCCAGCTCACGCGCGGCCGCGGCGACGGCGGCCGCGTCGATCCCGGCGAGGACGGCCTGGTGATGCGCCGCCGCCGAAGGGTGTCCGGTCAGTTCGCTCAGCGCCTCGTCGAAGGCGCGGTAGCCGGCGAACCCGGGCTCGGCGAGCTGGTCGCGCAGCGCGGCGCGGTCGGCGGCCAGCTCATCGCTGGACGGCCCGGTCGTGGCCAGATCTGCCAGCTCTGCGCGGATCGTGTCGAGGACCCGGTTGACCTGCTTGCCGGGCAGGTCGGCACCGAACCCGAGCAGGGCGCGTCGCCCGTCGACGACCTGGTGGTCGACCGCGAAGCCCGCGAGACGGTGTAGCCGCGCGGTGAGAATCCCGGCCGCGCACGCCAGTGCGGGCGTCCAGCCGACCAGCGCGCAGCCGACCACGCCGTTGGGGATCGCGGTGTACGCGGGGGTGGCGAGGTCGAACGGCTTGGCCAGGGGCGGCGGTGGCCGGCGGCCCCCGCGCAGCGGCAGCCGCAGGTTCGCGGGTGGGGGACAGGACAGCACGAGCGCCGCGTTGCCGCGGTGGAACCAGTGCGCCGCCCAGGTGCGCACGTCGGCGGCACTCGCGCTCGCGGGCGCGATCCGCACGGTGCCCGCGAGCCCGAAAGCCTGGTTGCCGAACCAGATCGACGACGGCAGCCACGCCGTCACGCCGGGGCCGCGTTCCTCCGTTTGCGCCAGGACGCCGCGCGCCCGTTCGAGGGGCGCAGTGTCGAGGTTGGACAGTGATTCACAAATGTGCCGGAGATGATCGGCAACGGTTTCCGGACCGCCGCGGACTTCGAATCTCGTGTGCAGCATTTCGGTGGTGGCGTTGGTGTTGTAGCGTCCGGTGCGGGCCAGGTGGTGCACCAGCTGTGTGATACCCGTCCGCAGGAATGTTTCGTGTGCGAGGCCGACCCCGAAGAGCAGGGTCGCGCTGAGCGGTCCAGGCCGTTCGTTCCAGAACACCGGCACGCCGTCGATATCCGTGCTGTACACGGGTGGTAGGGCCACGATTTCGCTCAACGGTCCCCCAGGCGGGCTCAAACTCGGTCCGGAGGCGCGTAGTGTTTCACACTTCCGAGGGAAAGACGTCGCCCTGTGTAAGTGAGTGCCCCACCGATTGGGTGGAGGACGCGGCAGGCATGATGTCCGCCATGAGTGAGCACTTCGATGTGCATGGCGGCGCCCGGCTGGTGGGCGAAGTCGAGGTGGTGGGAGCCAAGAACAGTGTCCTCAAGCTGATGGCGGCGGCCCTGCTCGCCGAGGGCACCACGACCATCACCAACTGCCCGCAGATCCTCGACGTTCCGCTGATGGCGGACGTGCTGCGCAGCGTGGGCTGCGAGGTCGAGCTGGACGGCGACACGGCGCGGATCACGACGCCGTCCGAGCTGTCCCACCGGGCCGACTCCTCCGCGATGGGCAAGCTGCGCGCCTCGGTGTGCGTGCTGGGACCGCTGGTCGGCCGGTTGAAGCGCGCCGTTGTCGCGCTGCCCGGCGGGGATGCGATCGGGTCGCGGCCGCTGGACATGCACCAGAACGGCCTGCGCGCGCTGGGCGCGACCAGCACGATCGAGCACGGCTGCGTCGTGGCGAAGGCCGACGAGCTGCGCGGTGCGCAGATCTGGCTGGACTTCCCGAGTGTGGGCGCGACCGAGAACATCCTGATGGCGGCGGCGCTCGCCGACGGCACCACGGTCATCGACAACGCCGCGCGCGAGCCCGAGATCACCGACATCTGCACGATGCTCAACGAAATGGGCGCGAAGATCGAGGGTGCGGGCACGTCGACGCTGACCGTGCACGGCGTGGATTCCTTGCGCCCGACCGAGCATCGCGTGATCGGCGACCGCATCGTCGGCGCCACATGGGCTTTCGCCGCGGCGATGACCAGGGGCGACATCACCGTGCACGGGGTGAACCCGCACCATCTCGACCTGGTGCTGGACAAGCTGCGGCTGGCCGGCGCGGACGTGACACCGTTCGACGGTCAGGGCTTCCGCGTGGTGCAGGGGAGCCAGCCGAAAGCTGTGGACTTCGTCACGTTGCCGTACCCGGGTTTCGCGACGGACCTCCAGCCGTTCGCCGTCGCGCTGTCGTCGGTGTCCGAGGGCACGTCGATGATCACTGAGAACGTGTACGAGGCGCGGTTCCGGTTCATCGAGGAGATGGTGCGGCTCGGCGCCGACGCCCGGACCGACGGGCACCACGCCGTCGTGCGGGGCGTCGAGTCGCTGTCGAGCGCGCCGGTGTGGGCGTCGGACATCCGTGCCGGCGCGGGGCTTGTGCTGGCGGGCCTGTGCGGCGACGGTGTGACCGAGATCTGGGACGTCTTCCACATCGACCGCGGCTACCCGCACTTCGTGGAGAACCTGAACCGCCTCGGTGCCCGGATCGACCGCGTCGCGGGAGAGCCCGAACGCGCCTGACCGCGTCCGCGCAGCTTGGCCGGACTGTTCTGACTCGTCAGCCCTCCACCGCGAGCGCGATTCCGAAGCTGACCAGGGCGGTGCCCGTCACGGCGTCCAGGGAGCGCCGGACGCTGCGGCGCGCGAGCCATACGCGGACGCGGTGTACCAGCACCACGAGCACCAGCAGCCACAGCGCGCCGAGGACTGCGACGGTGTACGCGAGCACGAGCGCGTCCAGGGTGGTCGTCTTGCCGGGCTCGAGGAACTGGGGGAGTACCGACAGGTACAGCGCCAGCACCTTCGGGTTCGTGACGTTGGACAGGAAGCCCTCGCGGAAGCGCCGGAAGCTCGTCGACCGCGCGCCCATCGCGTCCAGCTTCCGGTAGTCGCCGCGCCACGCGCCGCGCAATGCCTGGAAGCCGAGATAGCACAGATAGACGACACCGGCCCAGCGCAGCGTGACGAACAGCGGCTGCGACCGCACGATGAGCGCGCCGAGCCCGAGCGCGACGGCGGTGCCCTGGGCGAGGTTGCCCATCAAGATGCCCCACGTCGCCAGCAGTCCGCCGCGCCGGCCGCCGGACAGGGCGTTTTTCAAGGTGACGAGGGTGTCCGGGCCCGGCGCGAGCACGACGAGGACGACGAAAATCAGGTAGGTGCCATAGGAATTCCACGTCACAGCAGTCCAGACTAGCCACAACTCGCCCCGCGCACGGTAAGTTACCGTTAAGTAGAATCCCGGGTCGGCAGTGACGTCGTTGGAGGTGCACCGTGCCTTATCCCACCGATCGTGAGCGGGACCGGCCGTGGGTCATGCGGACCTACGCCGGACACTCGTCGGCGACGGCGTCGAACGAGCTGTACCGGCGCAATCTCGCCAAGGGCCAGACCGGCCTGTCGGTGGCGTTCGACCTGCCGACACAGACCGGCTACGACGCCGACCACCCGCTCGCGAAGGGCGAGGTCGGGAAGGTCGGCGTGCCGATCGCGCACGTCGGTGATATGCGCAAGCTGTTCGAGGGCATTCCGCTGGCCGAGGCCAACACGTCGATGACGATCAACGCGCCGGCGATGTGGCTGCTCGCGCTGTACGTCACGGTCGCCAGAGAACAGGCTCAAGCACAGGCGCTCGATCCGGACGACGCGCTCGCCAAGCTCACCGGGACGACGCAGAACGACATCATCAAGGAGTACCTCTCCCGCGGCACGTACATCTTCCCGCCCGCACCGAGCCTCCGGCTGACCACCGACGTCATCGCGTGGACCGTGCACCACGTGCCGAAGTGGAACCCGATCAACATCTGCAGCTACCACCTGCAGGAGGCGGGCGCGACGCCGACGCAGGAGGTCGCCTACGCACTGTCCACGGCCATCGCCGTGCTGGACGCGATCCGCGACTCGGGCCAGATCGACGAGGCGGACATGGGCAAGGTCGTCGCGCGGATCTCGTTCTTCGTCAACGCGGGCGTGCGGTTCGTCGAAGAGATGTGCAAGATGCGCGCGTTCACCCGGCTCTGGGACGAGATCACGCGCGACCGCTATGGCGTCACCGACCCGAAGGCCCGGCGCCTGCGCTACGGCGTGCAGGTCAACTCGCTCGGCCTCACTGAGGCGCAGCCGGAGAACAACGTCCAGCGCATCGTGCTGGAGATGCTCGCGGTCTCGCTGTCGCGCGACGCCCGGGCGCGCGCGATCCAGTTGCCCGCCTGGAACGAGGCGCTCGGCCTGCCGCGCCCGTGGGACCAGCAATGGGCGTTGCGCATGCAGCAGGTGCTGGCGTTCGAGACGGACTTGCTGGACTACGAAGACATCTTTGCCGGCTCGCATGTCGTAGAGTCCAAAGTGGACGAGATCGTGACCGGCGCGAAGGAAGAGATCGACCGCGTCGCCGAGCTGGGCGGTGCGGTGGCCGCGGTGGACAGCGGCTACATGAAGTCGCAGCTGGTCTCGTCGCTGGCCGAGTACCGGCGCGGGGTGGAGTCCGGCGAGCGGATCATCGTCGGTGTCAACAAGTTCGGCACCACCGAGCCGAGCCCGCTGCAGGCCGAGGGCGCCAACGCGATCGAGACGGTCGACGCGGCCGTCGAGAAGCAGGCCGTGGCCGCGCTCGAGGAATGGCGGGAACAGCGGGACACCGCGGCGGCGGAGAGTGCGCTGGCCGGACTGCGCGATGCCGCCACGACAGCGGAAAACCTCTTCGAGGCGACGCTGAAATGCGCGCGCGCGGGTGTCACGACCGGGGAGTGGTCCGGTGCGCTGCGTGCCGTGTTCGGCGAGTACCGGGCGCCCACGGGCGTGTCGGCGGCGTCGATGTCCGGTGACGCGGGCGAGCTGTCGCGGGTGCGCGCACGGGTGCGCAAGACCGGCGAGGACCTGGGGGAGCGGCTGCGCATCCTGGTCGGCAAACCGGGGCTGGACGGGCACTCCAACGGTGCCGAGCAGGTCGCTGTGCGCGCCCGCGACGCCGGGTTCGAAGTGGTCTACCAGGGCATCCGGCTCACCCCCGAGCAGATTGTCGCGGCCGCCGTGCAGGAGGGCGTGCACGTGGTGGGCCTGTCCGTGCTGTCGGGTTCGCATCTGGAGGTCGTGCCCGAGGTGGTCGACGGCCTGCGCGCGGCGGGCGCCGGCGACATCCCGGTGATCGTCGGAGGCATCATCCCGGCCGACGACGCCAGGCTGCTCATCGACCGCGGCGTCGCCCGGGTGTTCACGCCGAAGGATTACGAGCTGACCGAGATCATGGACGGCATCGTGACGTTGATCCGCGAAACGCAGGGGTTACCGCAGGACTGAGGGGCAATCGTCACCATAGGTGCTCCGAGTCGTTACTGTCTGTCGATCCCAGATTGATAACGGGACACGCGATGGTGTGGTCAGCTTTTGACCACGAAAGGTGGGGCGCCTACGTTCGGTAAACGAGCCGAGCGAAAAGGGGTACTGCAATGGCGCAGGGTGAGTGGACTCGACGAGATTTCTTCCGGCGTTCCGCATTCGTAGGGGTCGCCGCCGTCGGCGCTCCGGTAGTGCTCGCGGCGTGTCAGAGCACAGGGTCCAGCGGGGACACGCTCACGGCGGCGAAGAGCGCGAACACCATCAGGGTGGGCATCGCCAACGAGCAGCCCTACGGGTTCGCCGACTCGTCCGGCAACACGACCGGTGAAGCGCCGGAGGTGGCGCGTGCGGCGTTCAAAGCGCTGGGCATCGCGAACGTGCAGGCCAGCGTGGTGCCGTTCGACCAGTTGATTCCGGCGTTGAACGCCAAGCAGTTCGACGTCGTCGCCGCCGGGATGAACATTACGCCGACCCGCTGCAAGGCCGCGCTGTTCTCCGATCCGGACTACTCCGCGCTCACGGCTTTGCTGGTACCCAAGGGAAATCCGCAGGGCGTGAGCACGCTGGCCGATGTCGCGTCGAAGAAGGTCAATCTCGCGGTCCTGTCGGGTGCGGTCGAGAAGGGCTACGCGACGTCCGCCGGCGTCTCCGATTCGCAGATCACGACGCTGGACACGCAGGACAACATGCTGCGCGCCGTCACCGCGGGCCGGGTGTACGCCGCCGCGCTGACCGACATTTCGCTGAAGTGGCTCGTGAAGCAGAACCCGGACGCCGGTGTGGAGGTCACGCCGGGCTTCACCCCGACCCAGAGCGGCAAGGCGGTGGTCTCGGCCGGCGGTTTCGTGTTCCGCCAGAGCGACACCTCGCTGCGGGACGCGTTCAACCAGCAGTTGCAGACGTTGCACGGCAACGGGCAGTGGCTGCAGATCGTGACCCCGTTCGGGTTCGGGCAGAACAACCTGCCGCCGGCGGGCCTCACGACCGCCACCTTGTGCGCTGGGTGATCGAGGCGAACCGCCGTGTCCGAGGCACATTCGACAATCCTGTCGTCCATCCTCAAAGGACTGAGCGTAACGATCTATGCGACGGTGGGCGGGATCGCGCTCACCATCGTGCTGTCGTTGGTCGCCGGGCTGGCGATGCTGGCGCCCTCGCGCACCGTCCGCTTCATCAGCCGCGTCTACGTCGAGGGCTTCCGCGGGACGTCGGAAGTCGTGCAGCTGTTCTGGCTGTACTTCGTGTTGCCCGCACTCGTCGGGCTCAAGCTGGTCCCGCTGTTCGCCGGCATCCTCGTGCTGGGACTCAACCACGGTGCCTACGGGGCGGAAATCGTGCGGGGCGCCGTGCAGTCGGTGCCTCGCGCGCAGCGTGAGGGTGCGGTCGCACTGTCGCTCTCGCCTGCGCAGCGAATGTTCCGGGTGATCCTGCCGCAGGCTGTCGTGGAGATGTACCCGCCGTTCAACAACCTGTTCATCCAGTTGATGAAGAGCACGGCGTTGCTGTTCTTCATTTCGGCGGGGGAGATCACCGAGAGAGGTGAGCTGCTCCGGCCGGTGTTCGGCACTGACCTGCTCTTCATCTACGGCGTCGAACTCATCTGCTATCTCCTGATCGCGATCGTGATCACCACGATCATGCGGTTCCTGGAACGGGCCGGTGCGCGGAGGCTTGGGCGCCGCGTTCCGAAGCGGGCGCGGGCGGAGGAGAAGGCGCCCGAAAGCGGGGTGGCCGCCTGATGAACTGGGACTGGGAGAACGCTCGCGAGTCGATTCCCTTGCTGCTCGAGGGACTGCTCGTCACCGTCGAGCTGACCGTGGCGGGTTCGGTGCTGGCCTACCTGCTCGGCCTCGTGCTCGCGCTCATCCGGCGCGCACGCGTTCCCGTGCTGAGTCAGGCCGTTTTCCTGTTCGTCGAACTGGTACGCAGTACCCCGCTGCTGATCCAGGTTTTCATCATTTTCTACCTGCTGTGGCCGGCGCTGGACATCAAGCCGTCCGCGTTCCTCACCGGTGTGGTGGCGATCGGGGTCCATTACGCCACTTACACTTCCGAAGTCTATCGGGCGGGGATCGACGCTGTCCCGAAAGGACAGTGGGAGGCCGCGACGGCGTTGAGCCTGCCGCGGACGCGGGTGTGGACCGGAGTGATCCTGCCGCAGGCGGTGCCGCGCGTGCTGCCCGCGCTCGGGAATTACACGATCTCGATGTTCAAGGAAACCCCGCTGCTGCTCGCGATCGGCGTGCTCGACGTGCTCAACCGCGCGAAGGAGCAGGGAGCGGAAACGTTCCGGGTGATCGAGCCCTACACGCTGGCCGGCCTGATGTTCCTGGCGATCAGCTACCCCGCGTCGATTCTGGTGAGAAGGTTGGAGCGTCGTGTCGGACACATCTGAACATGGCACGGACATGATCCGTTTCGACGGAGTGGTGAAGAAGTTCGACGACCACGTGGTGTTGCGGGAGCTGGACTTCACGGTGGCGCCCGGTGAGTTCGTCTCGCTCATCGGGCCCAGCGGCTCGGGTAAGACGACGATCCTGCGGTTGCTGATGACGTTGGAACGCGTCAATGAGGGGCGCATCTACCTCGATGACAAGTGCCTCACCCACACGACCAGCGGCGACAAGCAGGTGCCCGCGAGCGAGAAGCATCTGCGGGAGATGCGCAAGCGGGTCGGGATGGTGTTCCAGCAGTTCAACCTGTTCCCGAACATGAACGTGCTGAAGAACATCACGGAGGCGCCGGTCCGTGCCCTTGGTCTGTCCAAAGGGGAGGCAGAGGCGCGGGCCATCGACCTGCTCGACATGGTGGGCCTGAGCGAGAAGGCCAAAGCCCATCCCAGCCAGCTCTCCGGCGGGCAGCAGCAACGTGTCGCGATCGCACGTGCCCTGGCGATGCGACCCGAGGTGCTGCTGCTCGACGAGGTGACGTCCGCGCTCGACCCGGAGCTGGTGGCGGGGGTGCTGCGGGTGCTCAAGGAGATCGCGGCCACCACGGACATCACGTTCCTGTGCGTCACGCACGAGATGCAGTTCGCGCGGGACGTGTCGGACCGGGTGATGATGTTCGACCAGGGGCAGGTCATCGAGGACGCGCCCCCGGAGAAGCTCTTCACCGATCCCGACCACCAGCGGACGCGTGAGTTCCTGCACGCGGTGGTGGATCGCGTCTGATGGACCTGGTCAAACCGGGTGCCGACATTCACGCCAGCCCGCAGTCCCTCAAGGTCTCCGGCAGCGCGCACCCAGCTTCGTTTCAGTCGCTTTGTCGACTCGGGGTGAGCGAGGTTTGGACGAGTGGTACCGGGAGGAGCACGTCCCGCGGCTGCTCGTCCTGCCCGGGTAGCGGCGTGTCGGGTGTTACCGGCCGGTCCACGGTTCGGGGCCCGACTTCCTGCCATTCCACGAGATCGGCAGCGTCGCGTTGTTCGACGAACCCGCGTACCGCGAGGCCACCAGCACGGCGCGGCGGGCGACCGTCATGCGCACCGTGACCGCCCGTGAGCGCCGAGTCTTCCGGTACCACAACACCGCTCGGGTGAGTTAGCGTCCACATATGGCCGAGTACGAGCACATCCTGGTCAAGCGCGACGGTGACACCGTCACGATCACGATGAACCGGGCTTCGCGGCGCAACTCACTGTCCGGCGACCATCTCGGCGAGCTGCTGGCGGCGTTCCGGTCGACGGCGCGGACGGATGCGACCGGCGTCGTGCTGGCCGGGGCCGGGCCCGTTTTCTCGGCCGGGCACGACTTCGCCGACGTCGCGTCGCGGGACCTGGCCGGCGTGCGCGAGTTGCTGCGCCTGTGCACGGGCCTGATGCGCACGATCGAGTCCGTGCCGCAGGTGGTCGTCGCGCGCGTGCACGGGCTCGCCACCGCGGCGGGGTGCCAGCTGGTCGCGTCGTGTGACCTGGCGGTGGCGGCCGAGTCGGCGGGGTTCGCGCTGCCCGGCGGGAAGGGCGGGTGGTTCTGCCACACGCCGGCGGTGCCGGTGGCACGGGCGGTGGGGCGTAAGCGGCTGATGGAGATGGCGCTGACCGGCGACCTCGTCGACGCTGCGACGGCGCTGGAGTGGGGCTTGGTGAACCGGGTCGTTCCGGACGAGCGGCTGGACGGCGCGGTCGCCGACCTGCTCGGCCGCGCGACGCGGGGGAGCCGAGCAGGCAAGGCGCTCGGGAAGCAGACCCTGTACGCGCAACTGGACCGCCCTGAGGCCGACGCGTACGCGATCGCCGTCGAGGTCATGGCGGCCGCGTCCCAGACCCCCGGCGCCCGCGAGGGCATGGCGGCCTTCCTGGAAAAGCGCACCCCCGCCTGGCCCGACTGACCCACAACCCCCAACTCACCCGCTCAGAACCCCCAACTCGCGCGCTCAGAACCCCCAACTCGCGAGGGATCCCGCGAGTTGGGGGTTCTCGGTCGGCGAGTTGGGGGTTCCCGGTGGGCGAGTTGGGGGTGCCGTGGGTGGGGTCAGCGTTCGCGGAGCAGTAGGAGCGTGTAGGCGGCGATCGACTGGGCGTCGGTGATTTCGCCTCGGGCGATCAGTTTCTCGAACTCGGTGCGGGAGAACCAAGCCGTGCGCATGTCCTGCTCCTCGCGCTCACGATCGTGCGGGCCCTCGGTCAGGTCGGTCGCGAGGAACACCCGGCCGCGCTGGCTCGCCATCCCGGCCGCGACGTCGAGCAGCCCGAGATCGGTCATCGTGCCCGCCACAAGCCCCGTCTCCTCGCGCAGTTCGCGCGCGGCGAGTTCCGGCGCGGGCACGTCGGCCAGGTTCGGCGCGGTGCCTTGGGGGAACTCCCAGCGCCGCAGGCCCAGCGGGTAGCGGTACTGCTCGACCAGGTGTAGCCGGTCGCCGTCCAGTGGGATCACGAGCGCGCAGTCCGGCTTGTCGATCACCGCGTAGATTCCGGCGGAACCGTCCGGCCGCCGGATGTCGTCCTCGCGCACGGTCATCCAGTTGTTGCGATACACCTCGCGCGTGCTGACCTGTCGAATGGGATCCACCCGGCCAGTGTGCCGGGCCGTGGCCTAACCTCGCCGGGTGCGCCTTGTGATCGCTCGCTGCCAGGTCGACTACGCGGGCCGGCTGACCGCCCATCTGCCCATGGCGACCCGGCTGCTGCTGATCAAGGCCGACGGGTCCGTGTCCGTGCACTCGGACGACCGCGCCTACAAGCCGCTGAACTGGATGAGCCCGCCGTGCTGGCTCATCGAGGACGGCGACATCTGGACGGTGCAGAACAAGGCGGGCGAGAAGCTCGTCATCACGATCGAGGAGCGGCTCGACGAGGTCAAGCACGAGCTGGGCGCCGAGCCGGGTCTGCAGAAGGACGGTGTCGAGGCGCACCTGCAGGAGTTGCTGGCCGAGCACATCACCACGCTCGGCGACGGATATTCGCTGGTCCGCCGCGAGTACCCGACCGCGATCGGGCCCGTCGACATCCTGTGCCGGGACGCCGACGGCGCGACGGTCGCGGTGGAGATCAAGCGCCGCGGTGAGATCGACGGCGTCGAGCAGCTGACCCGGTACCTGGAACTGCTCAACCGGGACCCGCGGCTGGCGCCGGTCCAGGGCGTCTTCGCGGCACAGCTGATCAAGCCGCAGGCCCGCACGCTGGCCGAGGACCGGGGCATCCGGTGCCTGACGCTGGACTACGACGCGTTACGCGGCACCGAATCGGACGAGTTCCGGCTGTTCTAAGCCGTCGCTGCAGTGCGGTGTGCGATCTGGAAGACGTTGCCGAACGGGTCGCGGACCATCGCGCGCCGGTCGCCGTATGGCGTGTCGAACGGCTCCTCCAGTGCGACCGCGCCCGCGGCGATCGCGCGCCGGAACGTGGTGTCGGCGTCCTCGACGTAAACGTAGAGGAAGGCCGGGAACGGGTCCCGCTCCAGGACGCTGCTCACCATGACCATCGAGTCGCCGATCGTCATCTCCGCAGGTCGGGCAGGGTCGAAATCGCCGACCGCGCCGAACACCTCCCGCAGAAACGACACCGAGCGCCCGGATCGGCGACGAACATCCGGGGCGTCACCGTGGGCAGTTGCCGAGAACCCTCATTGGCCACACCGCAGTCTCCCATCCCGCACACCCGTGAACACATCACCAGCTCGGTCTCGAGTTCGTCAACTCGCCCCCGTGGACGTTCCGTTGTCTGATACCAGGTAGTAATGTGCGTTCGTCAGCGTGATCCTGGTGTTTCTTGTTGAATGGTGTTGACTCCTGGAGGTGCACCGGTGCAGGTGTTAGCCGCAGCCAACCTGCGACTCGACGCGCACACGATCGACTACGTGTTGCTCGCGTTCTACTTCGTGCTGGTGCTCGGCATCGGTTATCTCGCCAGGAGGCAGGTGTCGACGAGCCTCGACTTCTTCCTCTCCGGCCGCTCGCTGCCTGCCTGGGTAACCGGCCTGGCCTTCATCTCCGCGAACCTCGGCGCGGTCGAGGTGATGGGCATGTCGGCCAACGGCGCCGAGTACGGGCTGCCGACAGCGCATTACTTCTGGATCGGCGCGGTCCCGGCGATGCTGTTCCTCGGCGTCGTGATGATGCCGTTCTACTACGGCTCCAAGGTCCGCAGCGTCCCGGAGTTCATGCGCCGTCGCTTCGGCACACCCGCGCACCTGGTCAACGGCATCAGCTTCGCCGTCGCGCAGATCCTGATCGCGGGCGCGAACCTGTACCTGCTGGCCAACGTGGTGAACCTGCTGCTCGGCTGGCCGTTGTGGGTCTCGATCATCGTCGCCGCCGCCATCGTGCTGAGCTACACGGCGCTCGGTGGCCTCTCCGCCGCGATCTACAACGAGGTCCTGCAGTTCTTCGTGATCGTCGCCGCACTGCTGCCGCTCACGATCGTCGGCCTGTACAAGGTCGGCGGCTGGCAGGGCCTGGTCGACAAGGTCTCGGGCGGCCCCGGCGGCGCGGCGCAGTTGCACTCCTGGCCGGGCAACCAGCTCACCGGCTTCAGCAGCAACTTCCTGTCCGTGCTGGGCCTGGTCTTCGGCCTCGGATTCGTGCTCTCCTTCGGTTACTGGACCACGAACTTCGTGGAGGTCCAGCGCGCGCTGGCGTCGAAGAGCATGTCGGCGGCCCAGCGCACCCCGATCATCGGCTCGTTCCCCAAGATGTTCGTCCCCTTCATCGTGATCATTCCGGGCATGATCGCCGCGGTCACGGTCACCGAGCTGATGGGCCAGAACAAGCAGGCCCTGATCGACGGCGGTAGCGCACCCAGCGGCGCGACCTTCAACGACGCGCTCCTGCTGCTCATGCGCGACCTGCTGCCCAACGGCATGCTCGGCGTCGCGATCGCGGGTCTGCTCGCCTCGTTCATGGCGGGTATGGCGGCCAACCTGTCCGCGTTCAACACGGTGTTCACCTACGACATCTGGCAGGCCTACATCCGCAAGGACCGGCCGGACGGGTACTACCTGAACCTGGGCCGGATCGTCACCGCGATCGCGACCGTACTGGCGATCGGCACGGCGTTCATCGCGTCGACGTACTCGAACCTGATGGACTACCTGCAGACGCTGTTCTCGTTCTTCAACGCGCCGCTGTTCGCGACGTTCATCCTCGGCATGTTCTGGAAGCGGATGACGCCTGCGGCGGGCGTGTGGGGCCTGGTCACCGGTACCGCGTCGGCAGTCACGGTGTTCGCGCTCAACAAGGCGGACGTGTTCACCTTGCCAGGTCAGGGCGCGAGCTTCGTGGCGGCGATCGCGGCCTTCGTCGTCGACATCGTGGTCAGCGTCGTGCTCACGTACGCGACCAAGCCGAAGGCGGAAGAGGAGCTGGTCGGACTGGTGTACTCGCTGACGCCACGCGATTCCTTGCGCGCGTCGACCACTGGTGAGGACGCCGGCTGGTACCGCAACCCCGGCGTCCTCGCCGGGATCGCCCTGGCCATCACCATTCTGTTGAACATCGCCTTCTAGGAGACGTCGTCATGGCTAGCGAACCCACCCGCACCCGCCGCGCCGGCGCCTTCGACATCCGCCTGATCATCGCGCTGCTCACCGGCGTCTACGGCCTGGTGCTGACGATCATGGGCGTCGCCGTCACGCCCGCGTCGCAGATCGACCGGGCTGCGGGGGTGAACATCAACCTGTGGGCCGGGATCGGCATGCTGATCTTCACAGCACTGTTCGTGCTGTGGGCGCTCCTGCGCCCGATCCGCGTGCCGGTCGAGGAACCGCCGGCGGAAGAAACCACGTTCTGATCTTCCGGCGAGGCCGATCCGGCTACCGTGCAGGCGTGTTTTCTTCTGCTCGGTGCGCCGTGCTTGGCCTCGCCGTTCTGCTGACCGCGGCGTGCGGCCCGAACCTGGCGAGGCAGAACTTCCCGCGCAGCACGGTCAGCGCCACGGCCGCACCGGCTGCGGACGCCGCGGTGGTGTCGGTGGCGAACCTGCGCACGGTGGACCCGTGCGCGCTTCTGGATGCGGCGTCGCGGGGCAGCCTGGGCACGATCGACGCCGACAGCGTGGACGGGTATTCGCTGGACGAATGCGGCATGGACGTCACCGACGCGGTCGGCAAGAAGATGAACCTCCAGCTGAAGCTGTCGGACTTCATCGTCGGCGCCACGACCACCGGCACGATCGGGGGCCTTCCGATATCGGTGGACAACCAGAACGGCAGCTGCAACGTCGACGCGGTCACCTCGACCAGCGACGGCCTCGCCATCAGCATGCGCGCGAGCTACCCCGGCGGTGACCCGTGCGGGGCGGCACAGACCGCGCTGCAGAACGCCCTGCGGAAACTGGGTGCGGATCCGCCGCGGCTCGCGCAGCCCGCCGGGTCGCTGGTCGCGGTCGACTTCTGCACCATGGTCGACGACGCGACGATCACCGGTGCGCTGGGCCGTGGCTCGACGTCCTCGGCCTTCGGGCTGCACGGGTGCTCGTGGTCCGGCGGCATCGCCACCGGCGAACTGCAGCTGGACGCGGGCAGCCGGCCCACGGCCGACGACGGCGACCTGGTGGACCTCGGTGGCGGGGTAACCGGCTATCAGAAGCTGGAGACCAGCAACGGAAAACGGTGCGCGATCAAGTGGCTGCACCGCCCCGACGACGGCCGCACCGGCGAGGTCGTCACGTTCGACTACGACAACTACCACGGCGACGCGGGTAACGACGACGCCTGCGGCAAGGCCCAGACCGTGGTGAAGGCCGCGCTGGCGAAGCTCCCGCGGGCCTAGTGTCCGGTTTGGACGGTGCGGTGCCGGCTACCCGCAGCCGCATCCGCCGCCGCAGCACCCGCCGCCCACGGGCATCGGGCTCGCGGCGGAGCCGGTGAGGGCGACGGTGGTGAGCAGCTTGACCGTGTCGGTGTGGCCTTCGGGGCAGGCGGCGGGCGTGCTGGACTCGCTCATCGGCCGGTTCACCTCGAAGGTGTCCGTGCACTCGCGGCAGCGGTAGGCATACGTCGGCATGTATCGATTATCGCTCACCGATCGCGGATCGGGTGCGGTCCCTGCAAAGCTGGGACTCGTGCCCCTGCCACAGTTGCCCAGCCGGCCGCATCTGGCCGAGGTCGTGCCGTCCGTACTCGCGGCGCTCGGCGCCCGCGGTTTCGCCAACACCCTCGATGTCCAGCCGGTCGCGAGCGCGTGCGTGCTGCTGATCGACGGGCTCGGCTGGGAACTGCTGGACGCCCACGCCGCGCAGGCGCCCGTGCTGAGCTCGCTTGCGCGCACGTCGCTGCACGTCGGGTACCCGGCGACGACCGCGGCCGGGCTCGCGGCGATCGGTACCGGGCTCGCCACGGGGGAACACGGCATGGCCGGCTACACATTCGAGGTGCCGGGCGCCGGCGTGCTCAACGCACTGCGCTGGTGCGCGCACCCCGGCCGGACCGACCTGAGCAAGCGGCTTCCCGCGGAAGACGTGCAGCCCCTGCCGACGACGTTCGAGCGGGCGGCCGAGGCGGGCATCGCCGCCTGTGTGGTGTCCGAGGCCCAGTTCCGCGACTCGGCGCTCACCCGCGCGGTGCAGCGCGGCGGACGGTATGTCGGTGTCCACGCGCTCGGAGACCTGGCCGCGTCGGTGCTCACCGCATTGAACGCGACCCCCGGTTTCTGCTACGCCTACCACAGCCAGCTCGACCAGATGGGGCACCTCTACGGGCCGGGCTCGCGGGCGTGGCTGTTGCAGCTGCGGCAGGTCGACCGGCTCGTCGAGTCCATTGTGGACGCCCTGCCGCCCGGCCGGCTGCTGGCGATCGTGGCCGACCACGGCATGGTCGGGATCGCCGATTCCGTCGACCTGGACGCTACGCCCGAACTGCAGGACGGGGTGCGCGCGCTCGGTGGCGAGCCGCGCGCACGGCACGTCTACACCGAGGCCGGCGCCGCGGACGACGTGCTCGCCGCGTGGCGGGCGAAGCTCGGCGACCGCGCGTGGGTGGCCGCGCGCGACGAGGCGATCGAGGCCGGCTGGTTCGGGCCCCGGGTGTCCGACCGGGTCCGCCCGCGGATCGGCGACGTCGTGGCCGCGGCACGCGAGGAGTTCGGGATGCTGCGCCGGAGCGCGGAACCGGTCGAATCGTCGCTGATCGGCCAGCACGGCTCGCTCACCACCGCCGAGCAACTCGTCCCGCTGGCCCTGGTCTACGGCCACGTGCCGTGAGGGGGTCCCTCACGGCTTTGTGCTGGGCGTGCGCAAGCCGTCCAGCATGACGCTGAGCAGTCGCTGCGTCGCCTCGGGTGTGCCGTCGCTCGCGGTGACGATGCCGTGTCCCATCATCAGGAGATCGCGCGGCACCAGGTCGTCGCGGACGCTGCCCGCGGCCTGCGCGGCCTCGAGCAACGCCCCCGCGGCGTCGTTGAGCACCGTCTTGCACAGCGCGAACGTGGTCGAGTCCTTGTCCATCGCGGCCTTGAGGGTGGCGGCGAGCCCCCGCTTCTGTGTCGCGAACGCGACCTGTGCGCGCATCCACTCCGTGAGCGCCTCGTCGGGCGGCAGCGTTTCCAGCAGTTCGTGCGCGTGGGCGCTGAGCCGTTCGACGTCGTCGCGGTAGACGGCCTCGACGAGGGCCTCGCGGCTGGGGAAATGCCGGTACAGGGTGCCCGCGCCGACGCACGCCTTGCGTGCGATGTCGTCGAGCGGGGCTTCCGGCCCGTGCTCGGCGAACGCGGCCCGGGCGACGGCCAGGATCCGCTCGTAGTTGCGTCGGGCGTCGGCCCGCATCGGCCGCGGCGTCGGCGCTGATCCCACGGGCCCTCCCACTGAAAACGGACAGATTCTCCGGATAGGGTTGCACAACCGGAGACGTTCTCCATATGATAGCCGCAAGGAAGCGGAGAGTATGTCCGCTTAGTGCCACCTATCCCAGGGAGACTTCTTGCCTGGCTTGACCCTGTCCACAAACACCCCGGTGGCGGGGGCCAGCGTCCGGCGACCACGCCCGGGCGTTGTCCTGGTCACCCTCCTCATGTGCCAGCTGATGATCGTCCTGGACATGACGGTCATGAACGTGGCGCTGCCCCACATCCAGCACGATCTCGGGTTCAGCTCGTCCGCGCTGTCCTGGGTGATGAACGCCTACACGCTCGTCTTCGGTGGTCTGCTGCTGCTCGGCGGACGCGCCGGTGACCTGGTCGGCAGGCGCCGCCTGCTGCTCGCGGGCATCGCGCTGTTCACGCTCGCCTCGCTGGCCGGCGGGTTCGCCGAATCGTCAGCATGGTTGCTCGTCGCGCGCGTCCTTCAGGGCCTCGGCTCCGCGATGGCCGGCCCGAGCACGCTCGCCCTGTTGACCACGACCTTCACCGACGTCAGGGCACGCACCCGCGCGCTCGCGTGGTTCTCCGGCGTGGTCAGCGCCGGGTTCGCGGTCGGCCTCGTCCTCGGCGGGCTGCTCACCGAATGGCTGTCCTGGCGGTGGGTGCTGTTCATCAACGTCCCGGTGGGCCTCGTCGTCCTGGCGCTCGGCGCGCGGTACCTGCGCGAACCCGAACGCCGCCCGGCGCGGCTCGACCTGCCCGGCGCGCTCGCCGCGACGGGTGGGGTCGCGGCTCTTGTATACGGCTTCATCCGGGCCGCGTCCGACGGCTGGGGCACTACGACCACTCTGCTCTCGCTCGCGGCGGGTGTCGTGCTCGTCGCGGCGTTCCTCGTGATCGAGACCCGCACCGCCGAGCCGCTGATCCCGCTGCGGCTGTTCGCCGACCGCAACCGGGCCACGGCCTACGTCAACTTCTTTCTCGGGCCGATGGCCGGCATGTCGATGTTCTTCTTCATGACTCAGTACCTGCAGGAGATTCGCGGGATGAGCGCGCTCGGCACCGGGTTCGCGTTCCTGCCGATGGCCCTGCTCGCGTTCGGCATGAGCCGGTTCGTCCCGCGCCTGCTGCCACGCTTCGGGCCGAAACCGACGGCACTGGTCGGAACCGCGAGCATGATCGCGGGGGTGGCGCTGCTGACCCAGCTGTCGGTGAGTAGCGGCTACTTCCCGACGATTTTCGTGTCGATGTTGCTGATGGGGTTCGGCATGGGGTTGGCCTTCGCGCCGCTGAACGTGATCATCATGGCCACGGTGCACACCGCCGACGCCGGTGCGGCCGGCGGTCTGCTGCAGACCATGCAGCAGACCGGGGCGACGCTCGGGCTCGCGATCCTCGTCACGGTCTTCGGCTCGGTGACCAGGACTGCGACCGGTTCGCCGCATCAGATCCTGGTGAGCGGGATGACCAGCGCGTTCGTCGCGTCGACGATCATCGCCACGCTCACGTTCCTGGTCGCGCTGACGTTCCGGAAAGTGCGCTAGACAGCGGCCGGCCCTTCGCCCACCGCCACCCTTGACGGCGACGCCTTGTGTCGCATTACCTTCCGGGGTATGCCCCGCCGCAACCGTCCTGACCGTGGCCGCCCCGTCGACGTCGGGGCGGCCACCGGCTGGGCGAGTTCGGAATCCGGCTCCGACGGCGAGTGGCTCGTGCGGACCGTCCCCGGCTCGCAGGCCACCAAGGTCTACCGATGCCCCGGCTGCGATCACGAGATCCAGCCGGGGATTCCGCACGTCGTGGCCTGGCCGGCCGACGACTCCGGCTCGGTCGCCGACCGCCGCCACTGGCATCGCGCCTGCTGGCAGGCCCGCGACCGCCGTGGCTCGACGAGGCGGCGGTAGTCGTCGGCGTGAGGACAACCAGGGCGCCGATGGGCCCGGCACCGAGTCCCTGACGTGCGCGGTGCTTGACGTGCTCGTGGCGCAAAGCCGCCGGATCACGCCGATCGCCCGGTCTGTGCGCGAGAACCCGACGGTGGGCGACGGCGCTGGTGCGAGTCCGCACGAACTGACGGGCACAATGCGGGCATGGCCGATCTTCCCCTGCTCCTGCTGCACGCGTTCCCCGTCGATGCCCGGATGTGGACGACGGTGCGGGCGCCGCTGTCCGCGCGGCTGCGGCTGATCACGCCCGACCAGCGTGGCCTCGGGCGCAGCCCCCTGCCGGAAACCGACCGCGAACCCAGCCTCGACGACGCGGCCCGCGACGTGGTGGCCCTGCTCGACAAGCTCGAGGTGGAGCGCGTCGTGCTCGGCGGGTGCTCGATGGGCGGTTACCTGACGATGGCCGTGCTGCGGCACACGCCGGACCGCGTCGCCGGCCTGGTGCTCGTCGACACGAAGATGACCGCCGACTCGCCCGAGGCCGTGCAGAACCGGCTCCGGATCGCGGACCGCGCAACCCAGGACGGCGTCGCGGGCTGGCTCGCCGAGTCGATGCTGCCGAACCTGCTCTCCGCGAACGCCCGTCCCGACGTCGTGGAGACCGTGCGCGACCTGATCGACTCGCAACCCCCGGCAGGCGTCGCCTGGGCGGCGCGCGCGATGGCGGCCCGGCCTGACTCCGCGGATGCCCTCGCCGCGGCCCAGGTGCCGGCGCTGGTCGTGGTGGGGGAGGAGGACGGGCTGACCCCGCCCGACGCCGCCCGCGCGATGACCGAGGCACTACCGGACGCGGAGCTGGCTGTGCTGCCCGGCGCGGGTCATCTGACGCCGCTCGAGGCGCCCGGCGCGCTGTCCGAGGCACTCCTGCACTGGTGGGACGCGCACTTTTCCTAACGCGCCATCGCGGCGTGGCGGCGCCGAGGAACTCCCGTAGCGCCCCGGCGTCGCCGACCGCCAGGTCGCGCCAGCGAAGCGCCACCTCGGCGGGCGTGCACTTCCGGCCGGGTTCGTGACGTGTGAAACGCCACAGTGTCACCGGTAGCCCGCGCGCGACGTGCGGACCTGTGTCTTCCAGCGGTGGAACGACCGGTGCGCCCCGCTCCGCGAGGAATGCCGAAAGCGCCACGTCGCGGGCACCCGCGCCACCGCCGGACCCAGCCTCACCAGCACATTCGACCGCGCGGCGAGCACCTCCCGCTCGCCTGCCGGCAGCGCGAGCCCTCGCCCGACCTCGATCGCGGCGGCCACCGCGGACGTCGTGGAGACGTCATCCATCGCGTGATGTTCGCAGCCTGTGCACAGGGCTGTCGGCGCCGGGGGATACGATCCGACCGGCTGTGAGTAGCGGCCACGACCAACACCGAGGTTCGAAGTCTTGGAGGCAGGAGTGACAGCCGTAGCCCCACAGCCGATCGCAACGCGTCCGTATCCGACGCGTGAGGCGGCCAAGGGTTCGTTCCTGCTGCGGTTGTTCCGCACGACGGACCACAAGCAGATCGGCATCATGTACCTGGTCACGTCGTTCGCCTTCTTCATGGTCGGCGGCGCGATGGCGATGCTGATCCGCACCGAGCTGGCTCGTCCGGGGCAGCAGTTCCTCTCGCAGGAGCAGTACAACCAGCTGTTCACCATGCACGGCACGATCATGCTGCTGCTGTACGCGACCCCGATCCTGTTCGGGTTCGCGAACTTCGTCATGCCGCTGCAGATCGGCTCGCCGGACGTGGCGTTCCCGCGGCTGAACGCGTTCTCCTACTGGCTGTACCTCTTCGGCGGCATTATCGTGGTCGCCGGCTTCCTGACCCCGGGTGGCGCGGCCGACTTCGGCTGGTTCGCCTACACGCCGCTGTCCGACGCCATCCACTCACCCGGCGTCGGCGCCGACATGTGGATCGCTGGCCTCGCGGTCGCCGGTCTCGGCACCATCCTCGGCGCGGTCAACATGGTCACCACGGTCGTCTGCCTGCGCGCGCCCGGCATGACGATGTTCCGGATGCCGATCTTCACCTGGAACATCCTGATCACCTCGATCCTGGTGCTGCTGGCGTTCCCGATCCTCACCGCCGCGCTGATGGGCCTGCTGGCCGACCGGCACATCGGTGCCCACGTGTTCGACCCCGCCAACGGCGGCGTGATCCTGTGGCAGCACCTGTTCTGGTTCTTCGGCCATCCCGAGGTGTACATCGTGGCGCTGCCGTTCTTCGGCATCGTCTCCGAGATCATCCCGGTGTTCTCGCGCAAGCCGGTGTTCGGCTACAAGGGCCTGGTCTTCGCGACGCTGTCCATCGCGGCGCTGTCGGTCGCGGTGTGGGCGCACCACATGTACGCCACCGGCGCGGTACTGCTGCCTTTCTTCTCCTTCATGACCTTCCTGATCGCGGTGCCGACCGGTGTCAAGTTCTTCAACTGGATCGGCACCATGTGGAAGGGGCACCTGACCTTCGAGACACCGATGATCTTCTCGGTCGGCTTCCTCGTCACGTTCCTCTTCGGTGGCCTGACCGGCATCCTGCTGGCCGCGCCCGCGATCGACTTCCACGTGTCGGACAGCTACTTCGTGGTGGCGCACTTCCACTACGTGCTCTACGGCACGATCGTGTTCGCGACCTTCGCCGGGATCTACTTCTGGTTCCCGAAGATCACCGGCCGG
>DATFHB010000086.1:0-5643 GCA_035248845.1 Amycolatopsis sp.
CTGCGGCACAGTCGAGGGCAGCAACGGCTCCAACCGTTGCCATTCCTCATCGGACAGGTCGTGCCGCTTCAGACGTTCCTCATCCACCTCGGCGGTCTACCAAACCCACACACCAAGATCCATGGGACACGCCCTAGGGCCGCGCGCCGGTCACCAGCCGCGTTCGCGCCACTCCTCGAGTTTGGGTCGTTCCGCGCCGAGCGTCGAGTCGTCGCCGTGCCCCGGGTAGAACCACGTGTCGTCCGGGAGTGCATCGAAGATCCGCGACGAGACGTCGTCGATCAGGGACGTGAAGGCTTCCGGCGAGGTCGTTTTGCCGACGCCGCCGGGGAAGAGGGCATCGCCGGTGAACAGGTGGGCGGGACCCGCCGGGTCGCGGTAAAGCAGCGCGATCGACCCCGGTGTGTGCCCGCGCAGGTGGATCACCTCGAGTGTCACGTCGCCGACCGTCACGGTGTCGCCCTGTTCCACCAGGAAGTCCGGCGGCACGGGCAGCGGCCCGGCGTCGAGCGGGTGCGCGACGGTGTTGGCGCCGTTCGCACCGGCGACCGCGCCGAGCGCCTGCCAGTGGTCGGCGTGCTGGTGCGTCGTCACGATCGTGCGCAGCGCCGGTCGGTCCGGGCCGTGCCCGATGAGGTCCGAGATCCGCTCCGGATCGTTCGCCGCGTCGATCAGCAGCGCCTCGTTGCTCGCCGGGCACACGAGCAGATAGGCGTTGTTGTCGTACGGGCCCACGGAGAGCTTGGTGATGGTCAGCGCGCCGAGGGTGCGCTTCGCGGCATCGCCCCCCGGCTCGACGTGTCCGGTGTAGGACTCAACGACGTTCACCCCACACACCGTAGTCGGTCGGGTGCGCCCCCGTTCAGGCTGGTCTCAGAAACGTAACGTAATCTCGAGCGCCGTTGCCCCGAAACGATCTTCAGGAAGACAGTGCTCCGCTCGACCCGCTCCGTTCCGGCCACCACCCGGCGCAAGATCAGCTGGGACGCAGTCCGGGTGCTCGCCGTCATTTCGGTGATGCTGGGGCACATCACGCACCAGGGGCCGCTGGCGCATCCCGAACTCGACACCTACCCGTTCAAGGTCACCGGCCAGTTCGGGGCGGCGGCGCTGATGGTCGTGTCCGGCTACTTCGTGTGCCAGACGATCCGCCGCGGCGACACCGGCCGCTGGCTGCGCGGCAAGGTCGCCCGGTTGCTGCCGCCGTATTTGATCGCGGTCGTGATCACTTACGTCCTGATGCGCTTCGCGAGCGCCGCGTTCAACCACCAGAGCTTCGACTCGGGCCTGTTCGACACACTGTTCGGCCCCACAACGGACGGCATCGGGTGGAAGACGTCGTGGTACGTCCCGATGGGGCAGGACCTGCTGGTCAACCTGTTCCTGATCCAGGGCTGGAACCAGGGCTTCATCTGGCTCGACGGGTCGTACTGGACGCTTCCCGTGCAGCTCATGGTGTTCGCCGCGGCCGCGCTGCTGTGGTCGGCGACGCCGTGGTTCCGTAACCGCGGCAGCGCGAAGGCGCTCGCGTGGGGCCTGATCGTCGTCCCACTCGTGCTGCGCTTCTTCGTGATCGGCGCGCACAACCAGGCGTCGTGGGCGTTCGGTGTCGTGTTCGGTCTCGGGATGCACCGCATGCACGCGTTCGCCGCGGGCATCGCGATCTGGTTGTGGTCACACGATCGGATGACTGGCCGGCAACTCTCGCTTCTGCTCGCGGCGGCGGTGATCGCCCAGGACCTGCACCTCTACCCGGACGGCGTGGCGCTGCCCACCGATCCCGCGCGGATGCCGTCCGACATCGGGTTCGCCGTGCTGCTGGTCGTGATCTGCGCGGCGGCCAAGGGGCCGGACTGGACGTTCCTGCGCCCGGTCGCGCCCGCGATCAAGTGGTTCGCGGGCATCTCGTTCGGCGTCTACCTGCTGCACCAGGAACTGGGCTACCTCCTGGCGAAGGCGCTGTTCGAGGCCGGGTGGAACGGCTGGGTACGGCTGCCGTGCGTGCTCGGCGCCGCGGTGCTGGCGGGATGGCTGCTGACGCGCTACGTCGAACGGCCCTTGCATCGCCGGCTCACCCGCCCCCGGAGCTCCGCTCCGTCGCCTCGACCCGCCCTCGACGATCTCCTTCCGTCCCGCCGTTCCGGCAGCTCGGGCGGGACGCCCCCGATTTCTGTCGGCGGGTCGTCCTAGCATGGACACGGCCGGCTTCGATCCGGCTGTGACTATTCCAGCGAAGGGACCTTGGCGTGGCTGATCGCCTCGTTGTTCGCGGCGCCCGCGAGCACAATCTCCGCGGCGTCGATCTCGACCTGCCCAGGGACAGCCTCATCGTGTTCACCGGCCTGTCCGGGTCGGGAAAGTCGAGCCTGGCCTTCGACACGATCTTCGCCGAGGGCCAGCGCCGGTACGTGGAGTCGCTGTCCGCGTACGCGCGGCAGTTCCTGGGGCAGATGGACAAGCCGGACGTGGACTTCATCGAGGGCCTGTCCCCGGCGGTGTCGATCGACCAGAAGTCCACTTCGCGTAACCCGCGCTCCACGGTCGGCACCATCACCGAGGTCTACGACTACCTCCGGCTGCTCTATGCGCGGGCGGGCAAGCCGCACTGCCCGCAGTGCGGCGAGCCGATCAGCAGGCAGACCCCGCAGCAGATCGTCGACCAGGTGCTGGCAATGGAACCGGGCACCCGCTTCCAGGTGCTCGCGCCGGTCGTGCGCGGCCGCAAGGGGGAGTACCTCGACCTGTTCTCGAATCTGCAGCAGCAGGGTTACGCGCGCGCCCGCGTCGACGGCCAGGTCCACCAGCTCACCGATCCGCCGAAGCTGAAGAAGCAGGAGAAGCACAACATCGGCGTGGTCATCGACCGGCTGACGGTCAAGCCCACTTCGAAGCAGCGTCTCACCGACTCGGTGGAGACGGCGCTCCGGCTCGCCGACGGGCTCGTCGAGCTCGAGTTCGTGGACCTGCCGGAGCACGATACGCACCGCATCCGCGGCTTCTCCGAGAATCTGGCCTGCCCCAACGGGCATCCGCTCACGATCGAGGACCTCGAGCCGCGGTCGTTCTCGTTCAACTCGCCCTACGGTGCGTGCCCGGAGTGCACCGGTATCGGCATCCGTAAGGAGGTCGACCCGGAGCTGGTCGTGCCGGACGACGAGCAGTCGCTGGCCGACGGCGCGATCGCCCCGTGGGCGGGCGGGCAGAGCGCCGAGTACTTCCAGCGGCTGCTCGAATCCCTGTCGGAGACGATCGGGTTCCGGATGGACGCGCCGTGGCGCACGCTGACCGCGAAGGCGCAGAAGGCGGTGCTGCACGGCGTCAACGAACAGGTGCACGTCCGTTACCGCAACCGCTACGGCCGCCAGCGCTCGTACTACGCCAACTTCGAAGGCGTCATCCCGTTCCTCGAACGGCGCCTGGACCAGACCGAGTCTGAGTACATGCGGGAGCGGTACGAGGGCTACATGCGCGAGGTGCCGTGCCCGGCGTGCCAGGGCAGCCGGCTCAAGCCGGAGATCCTCGCGGTCACGCTCGAGCACGCCGAGCAGGGTGACCGGTCCATCGCCGAGGTCTGCGCGCTGTCCATCGAGGAGGCTTCGGCGTTCCTCGACGGGCTGCGACTGGACGACCGGCAGGCGATGATCGCGGGCGCGGTGCTCAAGGAGATCCAGGCGCGGCTGCGCTTCCTGCTCGACGTGGGGCTGACGTACCTGTCGCTGGACCGGGCCGCGGGCACGCTGTCCGGCGGCGAGGCGCAACGCATCCGGCTCGCCACCCAGATCGGGTCCGGCCTGGTCGGCGTGCTCTACGTGCTCGACGAACCGTCCATCGGGCTGCACCAGCGCGACAACCACCGGCTCATCGAGACGCTCACCCGGCTCCGCGATCTCGGCAACACGCTGATCGTGGTCGAGCACGACGAGGACACCATCCGCTCCAGCGACTGGGTCGTCGACATCGGCCCGGGCGCGGGCGAGCACGGCGGGCACATCGTCCACAGTGGACCCTACAAGAAACTGTTGCGCAGCAAGGACTCGCTGACCGGGCAGTACCTGTCCGGGCGCAAGGGTATCGACGTCCCGCAGATCCGCCGGCCGATCAACAAGAAGCGGCAGCTGACCGTGGTCGGCGCGCGCGAGCACAACCTCCGCGGCATGGACGTGTCGTTCCCGCTGGGCTGTCTCGTGTCCGTCACCGGCGTGTCCGGGTCGGGCAAGTCCACGCTGGTCAACGACATCCTGGCCACCGTGCTGGCGAACAAGCTCAACGGCGCGCGCCAGGTGCCGGGCAGGCACACGCGCGTGCGCGGGCTGGACCAGGTGGACAAGCTGGTGCGGGTCGACCAGTCGCCGATCGGCCGCACGCCGCGGTCCAACGCGGCCACCTACACCGGCGTGTGGGACCACGTGCGCAAGCTGTTCGCGGCCACCACCGAGGCGAAGGTGCGCGGGTACCAGCCGGGCCGGTTCTCGTTCAACGTCAAGGGCGGGCGCTGCGAGGCGTGCGCCGGCGACGGCACGATCAAGATCGAGATGAACTTCCTGCCGGACGTGTACGTGCCCTGCGAGGTGTGCAAGGGCGCCCGGTACAACCGGGAGACCCTGGAAGTGCACTACAAGGGCAAGACGGTGTCCGACGTGCTGGACATGCCGATCGAGGAGGCCGCCGAGTTCTTCGAGCCGATCAAGGCCATCCACCGGCACCTCGCCACGCTGGTGGACGTCGGGCTCGGCTACGTGCGGCTCGGCCAGCCGGCGCCGACGCTGTCCGGTGGTGAGGCACAGCGCGTGAAGCTCGCGAGCGAGCTGCAGAAGCGGTCCACGGGCAAGACGGTGTACGTGCTCGACGAGCCCACCACGGGGCTGCACTTCGAGGACATCCGCAAGCTGCTCGGCGTCATCAACGGCCTGGTGGACAAGGGCAACACGGTGATCGTGATCGAGCACAACCTGGACGTCATCAAGACCTCCGACTGGATCATCGACATGGGCCCCGAGGGCGGCTCCGGCGGCGGCACCGTCGTCGCGGAGGGCACCCCGGAAGCCATCGCCGAGGTCGAGGGCTGCTACACCGGCGAGTTCCTCAAGACGGTCCTCCCGTAACCCCGCGCGAGTCGAGGTTTCCGCGCCCCCGAGTTGAGGTTTCCCAGCGCGCGAGTTGAGGGTTGCGTGCGGGCGAGTTGGGGTTTCCGAGCGCGCGAGTCGGGCGTTGTGTGCCGTGATCGCGCCATACTGGCGGGGTGCGGCTCAACAGCTACCGGTTCCGCGACACGTGGGTCATTCCCGCGCCGATGCCCGCGGTCTTCCGGGCCGTCGTGGACCTGGCGAGCTACCCGCAATGGTGGCCCGACGTCCGCTCGGTCACCCAGCTTGACGACGACACCGCCGAGATCGTGTGCCAGGCGACGTTGCCGTACCGCCTCGTGGTCCGGATGCGCCGCGCCGAGGAGAACGAGCGCGTGGGCCGGCTCGCCGTGGATCTCGACGGCGACCTGCGCGGCTCACTGGTCGCGCGGGTCACCGTGCACCTGACCGGCACGACGCTGGACATCGATCAGGACGTGGTCGCCACGAAACCGTTGCTGCGGTCACTCGCGCCGGTCGCGCGACCGCTGTTCCGGGTCAACCACGCCCTGATGATGCG
>DATFHB010000087.1:0-94181 GCA_035248845.1 Amycolatopsis sp.
TTCCCGCGGCCCTGCTCACGCTCCAGCTCACGCACCATCGCCACCGCGCGCTCCTTCAACTCCAACGGATACTTGCTCGTCCTCGCCATGCCGTAGATCCTCCCCAGATCCAACGGCCTCCAAGATCACCGGGGTGGTCCAGCTGTCCTTTGTCGTCATCAACTGGGCGGACAAAGCCATTCTGGGGCTGATCGCCGGGCCGGTGATGAAAGAGTTCGGCCTCTCCGCAGCACAGTTCGGATTTGTGGGCAGCTCATTCTCATTTCTGTTCAGCATCACGGCGCTCGTCGGTGGGGTGATCGCGGACCGGACCTCGCTGCGCTGGATGATGTTCGCGCTGGCCGCGTTGTGGTCGCTCACCACAGTCCCGGTACTGGCGGCGGGGACGTTCGGTGCCCTGCTGGCAAGCCGGATCGCGCTCGGTGCGGCCGAGGGCCCGGCCGCGGGGGTTGCACACTCGCTCACCTATACGTGGTTTCCGAACGACCGGCGCGGTCTTCCGGCCGCCGTGCTCACCTCGGGGACATCCATCTCGAAGATCGCCTTTGCCCCGTTGCTCGCCGTCGTGATCGCGGCGTTCGGCTGGCGAGCGGGCTTCGTCGCGTTGGCGATCGCGGCGCTGGTGTGGTGTCTGCTGTGGTTGTCGGTCGGTCGAACAGGCCCATACGCCGCTCGGCCCACTTCGACGACGGCTGAGGCCACGTCCCCGGGAGCGAAGGGTCCTCATGGGCAGGTGCCGGCACGCGTGTCATTGCTGCGCGTCGTGTGTACCGGCACGTTCATCGGGCTCGTCACGACGTTCATCGCCCAGTACGCACTCGTCTCGGTCATTCTGACCTGGCTTCCGTCCTACTTCAGGGCGGTCTGGGGCTTTTCCGAGGTCCGGTCCGGCTCGCTACTCGGCCTGCCCAGTATCACGGGCATGGCCTGTGTGGTGCTGGCCGGGTGGCTGACCGACCGCTTGCTGCGCCGGGGTGTCAGCTCCCGGGCCGCCCGCGGCGCCGTCGGTGGAATCGCTGTCGCCCTGGGTGGCGTCGCCCTCGCGCTCATCCCCGTCATTTCGAGTCCGGTCGTCGGTGTCGCCTTGCTGCTGATCGGATACGGTCTCGCCGCGTCCGTTCAGGCCGTGGCCAATCCGGCGATCGTCGAGCTCGTGCCGCCTGCCTGCCGGTCGTCGGTGCTCGGCGTGTTCCTCGCGATCGGCTATCTGGGCGGACTTGTCGCCCCGTGGCTGACCGGCGTCGTGGTCGACGGCGCCCCGGATCCGGCCACCGGCTATGGTCGCGCCTTCCAGATATTCGGCGTGGCGCTCGTCGTGACGGGCCTGCTGTGCTTGATGATCGTCAATCCCGAACGCGACGCTCGCCGACTCGCGGGCCAACGGACCCGCGGTTTCGATCACCGGACCGGAGCGAATTGTCATTCCTGAAGGGGTGAAGCGGTGCACGTCGCCGATCTCGGTGACGAAGACCGCCGTGTCGAGGAGGGCGATCAGCGTCAGCAGCGAGGCCACTCCTGCAGTGTCAGCTACATCGAGGAGGGAGCCTTGCGCTTGCAAGACTTGAGCGCCACGCTCCTGGAGTCATGTCGAAATGTTTACGAAATGCCCGTATGAACGTGTTGACGTCGTTGAATCCCACACGGAACGCGACAGCGGTGATTGGCTTACCGGCCTGGCGTGGGTCAGCGAGAATTCGCTTGGCGCACTCCAGGCGCTCAACACGAATGAACGCGGCAGGGCTCGTGCCTGCGGTGGCGAACAGTTGTTGTACGTAACGCAGAGACACGTTGTGCTCTGCTGCCAGGGCTTCAGGCGTCAACTCCGGGTCGTCGATATTCGCTCGTGCGAATGCCTGCATGCTCCGAAGGAGAGCATCGGAGCCCAACGATCGCCCGCGCTCTGAACCGCCACGTCGCAGGACACTTGTCAGCAGGTCGACCGCGGTCTGTCCCATCTCGTATCGAGAATCTTCGGTGAGATCCTCGGATACAGATGACAGTTCAGTGACGAACGCCGAGTACACCCGCATGGCGGGATCTGTTGGAAGGACTCCGGTTCTCAGTTGCTCGGTCGTTACCAACTCGCCGTGCGAAAGTATGCGGCGTGGAACCTGCAGCACGACTTCTTGGGATGCAGTGTCGAACGCCAACTCATACGGGTGGTTGGCGAGGTGAATTGAGCCGTAGCCCGAGGGCATCAATATCTGCTGGCCCTCTTGTCGGACGAGTCCGTTCCCGTGCACATGCATCAAGAACAGGCAGTCATCACACCAGTCGTGGCGAACCAATCGAGGCGTACGGAGGACGCGAGACGGTGTCGCGTCGACCTTGGTGAGGGTTACACCATTGCCGAGATCGTGCACGTCCAGGGCGCCACGAAAGTCGTCTGTCGTGCTGGCAAACCAGAACGCGACGAAGTTGTCGCTCACCAAGCGAGTCCACTCGCCAACTTCCGAGGTCGTCACCCTCGCCATCGGCCGACTTTACAACTGGTCGGTTGCCGAGTCCAGTGATCGAGGGAGCGGCCGGCCGGACCGCGTGCGTGAACGAGCGGGTCGCGGCCGCTCAGGCGCCATGCGGGACCAGGTGCGCGCATGGTCGATAGGCAATGCGCGGTTCGTCGATCCGGTCGTGCTGCCTGCCCCTAGCTTCGTCTCTCAGCCGCCAGCTGCGGATGGCGAGAAATGTCGAGCAAGAGAAATTGGAGTATCGAGATGTCCGATACCGTAACGTCGTTCAGCCACATCATCACGAACAGCCAAGACGTGGAGTACGTTCCCTTCGTTTGCCCCGAGGCTGGCGGGACTGGTGGGACCTCTGAGTTCGGAGAGATCGCCATCGTTCGGGAGACGTCCCACAACGGAAATCCGCTCTTCGTCGCTTTCTGGAAGGTGCAGCCGGCGACGTCACCTCTCTATGACTTTCCGCTGGGCGACGAGTCCGGCTACGTCATTGGGGGGTCGGCAACGATCGAACTCCTCGACACGGGTCAGACGTTGGAGTTGAAGGCGGGCGATCTGTACTCCTTCACGAAGGGTACCCTCAGCCGTTGGACGATCCACGCGCCCTTCAAGAAGTTCGTCGTGGTCAACGACGCTCCCCCGGCAGCGGTGTAGGGCCGACCGCCGGACACGCGCCCGAAACGGTCCGGAGCAGATTGCCTGCGCCATCGTTCGGATCGGTGCGGAGGAAATGCCTCGCAGGACGGCGTCGCCCGCGTTCTTCCCGCCGCAAACCCCTATCCACCGGGTGACCGACTGCGCTGGCCGAACGGATCACGGAAGGTTTCGGCGATCTGTTCGCGCGTCAGGCCGGCCGAGATGCACTGCGCAAGCAGAATTCGCGACTGCAGTGCCGTGAGGAGTCCTGACGGGATGGCCCCGTTGCGCTGAAGATCGATATCCAGGCCGGGTCCAGAGTAGCTGGCGGTATTCACCGGGCCCGCGCCGGTACGGCTGGCGTAGATGGTCGGGATGTTGCTCGACAGTTTGGCCACGTGGGGAACCCAGGCCGCCGGCACTGCTCCGCCGCCGGCGGCGTCCAGCACGACGCCGTCGAAGCCCAGGCCGGCGATCGCCGACAACAGGCGGCCATCGTCATCCAGGCACATGGGGACGATCGCGACATGCGGCATTCCGAGTCCCTGCCGTGGCTTTGGCAAGCTGGGCCGGCCGCACGGTTTCACCAGCAGCGACGCCCCGCTTTCGTGGACGAAGCCGATCGGCCCGGCATTCGGTGACGTGAATGCCGCCGGATTGGTCGTGTGGCGCTTTTGCACGTGACGAGCGGCGTGAATCTGATCGTTCAGGACCACCACGCATCCGAGCCCGGCGAAGTCGGTCATGGCGGCGACACGCAGGGCGGATGCGAGATTGGCCGGCCCGTCGGCGCCCGGCCGGTCGGCCGGGCGCATGGCGGCGGTCAGCACGAGCGGTTCGGCCGCCTCCCACAGCAGATCGAGAGCGAAGGCGACTTCCTGCAGTGTGTCGGTGCCGGTCGTGACGACAACCCCCTGAGCACCGTCCTCGACAGCCTGGGCGGCGCTCCGGACGAGTTCGGACAGGTCCGCCAAGAAAAGTTCGGTCGACGGCTTCTGGCAGCAGGTTCGGGCGGTGAGTCTGATCGATTCCGGTACGGCGACTCCGTCGAGCAGGTCCTGCACCGTGATCCGCGGCTCCGCGCCCGCGCCTTCGCTGGTCGAGACGATGGTGCCACCGAGGGAAAACACAGCCAGGCTGGTGATCTGCCGGTACTCCGTGTCCGGGTCGGTAGTCGGCTCAGTCAAGTTTGGCTTCCAAGCTGGTGATGGGCGACGGCACAGGAGTCCCGGCGGCGTCGTTGAGCGTGATCCCGCGTGTTTCCACAGCCCAGAGCGCGCAGACGACCCCGCCGATGACGAGCACAGCGGCCTCGATGAGCAGGATGGGACCCAGACCGAGGTGCGCGATGCCGATGGGGAACAAGAACGTACCTGCGGCGGAGCCGACCCGGCTCGCCGCGACTGACGCACCGATGCCGGTGGCACGCAGTTCGGTCGGGCACAGCTCACCGGGGTAGGTGGTGTTGAGATTGCAGGCACCCGAGAGCACGAAGGCGAAAACGCAGAACACCACCATGGCCAGCCCGATCGGGGCATCGGTCCAGATCCCCAGCGGGATCAAGGTAACGGCGCAGATCGCGAACGTCCACACCAGCAGGTTGCGTCGCGAAATCCGGTCCATGACGAAGACCCCGACGACGGCGCCCGCCAGCAGAAACCCGTTGAGCACAATGCTTCCGGAGTAGTTTCCGGTCATGCCGATCGCGGACAGAATCTGCGGCGCGAAGCTGAAGATCGCGAAGAACGGAATGACCTGGCAGACGTAGAACGTCATCGAAACCAGAGTGCGCCGGCGCAGGCGCGGCGAAAACAGTTCCTTCAGCGCGGCGAGCCCGGTCTCGGTCCGTCGGTGCGGGGTCATCGATCCGGACATTGGCACCGAGATACTTCCGCACCACTTCCTGGGCCTCGGCGACCCGCCCGTGGCTCATCAGCCACCTCGGGGATTCCGGCGTGCCGATGCGCATCATGAGCACGATCAGAGCGGGGACAGCGCTGCTGGCGAGCATCCACCGCCACGAGTCCTCTCCGGTCCTTTCCAGGAAGTAGCCGACGACATAGGCGACGACGTAGCCCAGGGTCCAGACCGCCTCCAGGAAGAGAGCAGTCCACCTCGGAAACGCCGCGGCGTGAACTCCGCCAGAAAGGCGCCGGCGATCGCATAGTCGGCACCGATGGCCGCGCCCATGATCAGCCGGAGGACCACCACTTGCCAGGCATCGGCAACGAAGAACTGAGCCACCGAACCGATGACCAAGACCAGCAGGTCGATGGTGAACAGGGGCTTGCGGCCGAACTTGTCCGACAGCGGCGCGAACAGAAGCTGCCTCTATTTGCCTTAATGTTACGCAAGCACGTTGCTACAGGAGCAACGCCGAAGCCGGCGCCGCAAGGTGCCCGCTGCCGAACGGGTAGTGACCCCGCGGCTGCCCGCCGTCACGACCGGCGCCAAGCACCGGCCAGGCTCGCCTCGATCGTGGCCGTTGCGGCACGAAGTCGTCCCGACGCTTCCTCCAGTCGGGTGATCAGGCGCGAGGTCGGCGCCGAAATGTTGACGACGGCGACAATGAACCCCGACTGATCCCGGATCGGAACACCAACCGAGGTCAGGCCGATCTCGACTTCTTCACTCGCAACCGCATAACCCTGCTGCCGCTCGACATCGAGCCGCTCGAGGAGCTCGTCAAGGTTTTTCGGGGCGCGCAGGCCGTGGGTCGGCGCTTGCAGGTCGTCTTCGGTCAGTGCCTCGACAAGATCCTCGTCGGAGTCGAACAGTAGAGCCCGACCCGACGCAGTGCAGTGCATGGGCGACCTGCGCCCGACCCATCCACCGGCGCGCAGCGACTGTGCGGACTCCTCGCGGAGAACCGTCAATGATCGATTGCCCTGCTGGACCGACAGCAGTGCCACCTCTCCCGTGCGCGCCACGATTTTCCGCAGAACCGGCCGCGCCGCCCGGAGAAGGACCTCGTCGCCGGCGCCGGCGGCGAGAACCAGGAGCGGCCATGCGAGCCGATAGTGCAGCGTTTCACGATTCTGCTCGACAAGACCTCCACGCTCGAGCGCGTGAAGCATGCGCGACACCTGACTGCGCTCACGGCCGACGGCACGCGCAAGGTCGCTGACGCTGCGTTCGGTGCCCCTCGGAGTGTCGCCGAACGCGAGCAACAGCGCCGCAACTCGCTCAGTCACGCTTGTCATGAACCCCCTCATCTGTTGCTGTCATAGCAACAGTCTACTCGATATGCGGAGAGACTCCCAGGAAAAGGGCAAGGATATGTTGCTGTGAAAGCACGGCTTCTGGTCGAACCGAGGGCGGGTGCCGCACACTTCACGCACCACCGTGCCCGAAACACGCACACAGGAGAGTGTTCCCCGATGTCGATCGATACCGCCAGCACCCAGGAAGAAGTGCTTTTCGGGCCCCAGACCGAGCTCGGCGTGCAGAACTTCCCCCTGCGCGGACGCACGTTCGGCCAGCTTCCGGCCCTGGTCCGCAACTACGCGCTCGTCAAGCTCGCGGCCGCTGAGATCAACTGCAGCCTGGGCGTGCTGGACCGGAGCCGGCAGGCCGCCATCGCCGCCGCGTGCGAGGAGATCATCGAGGGTCGCCACTGCGACCAGTTCCCCACGCCGGTGGTGCACGGAGGCGGCGGGACGACGGCGAACATGAACGTCAACGAGGTCATCGCGACCCGGGCGGCGCAGATCGGCGATCTCCCGATCCACCCGAATGACCACGTGAACGCCTCGCAGTCGACGAACGACACCTACCCGACCGCGATGGCACTGACCGTGCTCGAACTCGCCGACGGACCGGTCGGCGCGCTCAGGGGCCTGGCGACCTCGTTCGACCGCAAGGCCGACGAGTTCAACACCGTCCCGCATCTCGGCCGCACCTGTGTTCAGGATGCCGTCAGCGTGACCGCCGGAGATACCCACAGGGCTCAGGCCGCCGCCATCCGCCGGGTCGCGGACGGGCTCGAGGCTGCCGCCGCGGAACTGCACGACTTGCCCATCGGTGGCACCGTCCTGGGGACGGGAGTCGGGGCGCCGGAGAACTTCGGGGATCGCGTCGCGGACGTCCTGGCGAGGATGACCGGCCGACCGGTCAGGGTTTCGGCGAACCGTTTCGACTCCATGGCCCACCTGGACCCCTACGCGGCAATCGCCGGAGCCGGCGCACGAGCGGCGATCACGATGGCGAAGATTGCCGCCGACCTGCGTCTGCTGTCCTCGGGTCCGCGCGGCGGCTTCGGAGACCTCACCATTCCCGCCGTCCAGGCCGGATCGTCGATCATGCCGGCCAAGGTCAACCCCGTGATCCCCGAGTACGTGATGCAACTGAGCTACCGAGTGCGAGGTAACGCGCTGACCGTCGACTGCGCGTGCGCCGACGGCGAGCTCGAGCTGAACGTCATGGAGCCGGTCGTCGTCGACGCCCTCACCTCGATTTTCGACGATATCGCCGCCGCCGCCCAGGCGTTCGCGGAACGCTGTGTCGACGGTCTGCGCTGGGACGGCGTGCATCGCGAACGCAACCTCGCCGGCGCACTCGACGAATGGGTCAGGCTCGCCACGACAGACGGGTACGAGACCGCGACATCCCGCGTTCGCGCTCAGTCCTCGGCGACCGCCGAGCCGGCCTAGAGTCCGCGCGGCCGCACCGCACAACACCCCGTTTCCACTCGACAAAGGCGTGAGCACGGAATGAGCAAAACAGAGTCACAAAACGATTTGTCAACGACTGTCGACGTTGAAGACGCCCCATTCGGCCGCTTTCACCTCCGCGTCGCCATCGCCGGCTCGGGCGGGCAGTTCAGCGACGGTTACATACTCGGCATCGTCGGGATCGCCCTGGTCAGCGCGACCGGCGACCTGCATCTCAATCCCGTGTGGATCGGCCTTCTCGGCGCCGCATCGCTGGCCGGCCTGTTCTTCGGCAGCCTGTTCGCCGGAGCCCTCATCGATCGCATCGGTCGTCGCCCGATCTTCGCCTTCGACATGCTCGTCCTGGCGGCACTGTCCGCGGCCCAGTTCTGGGCCGGCGACGCCGCGCAACTTCTGGTGTTACGACTACTCCTCGGACTTGTGCTCGGGGCCGATTACGCGGCAAGCAAGACGCTCGTCAGCGAGCTCGCGCCGCGCAGGAGCCGCGGGCGCATGATGAGCGTGCTGGCCATCGCATGGGCCGCCGGCTATACGATCGCGTATCTCGTGGGTTATCTGATCGCCGAAGCCACCGATGCCTCGCAGCCGTGGAGGTGGATGCTCGCGAGCAGCGCGGTGCCCGCCCTGCTCGTCGTGGTCGCCCGGCACGGGATTCCGGAATCGCCCCGATGGCTCATCGCGAAGGGCCGCGTTCGCGAAGCCCGAGAATCGATCAATGCAAAAATCGGACAGAACGTCACAATCGCCGCGGAGCCAGGCAAAAACGGTGGCGCCCGACGCGCATCGATCGCCGCGCTTTTCGCTCCGGAAATCCGCCGCAAAACAGTCATCGCTTGCGTATTCTATGCGTGCCATATCATGCCGTACTTCGCGCTGAGCACGTTCAGCCCGCGTATCCTGCATTCTCTCGGCGTCCGCAACTCATACTTCGGTGGAGCGATCTACAATCTGCTTCTCCTCGTGGGTGCCATCGTCGGAATGAGCATCATCGACCGGCTCACCAGGAGACTGTTCCTCGTCGGAAGCTTCGTTGTGGCAGCCGTGCTGCTCATCCCGCTCGGCGCCCTCCAGGATCTGCCGATCGCGCTCGTAGTCGTGCTCTTCGGAGCCCTCGCGTTCGCGCTCTCCGCTGCGGACACCCTGGCTTTCGTCTACCCTCAGGAACTCTTTCCGACCGACCTGCGCGCGACCGGGGTCGGTGCCGCGGTCGCGGCGAGTCGTATCGGCGCCAGCGTCAGCACGTTCCTGCTGCCGATCGTGGTTCAAGCGTACGGAGTGCGGATCGCGATGATTTCCCTGGTGATCGTCCTCGGTATCGGCGCGCTCGCCTGCTATCGGTACGCGCCCGAGACCGGGCGGGCCAAACTCGGAGGCATCGGTGCCGACACCCGGTGAGAGTGGACTTCGGTTTGAAATCTCGGCCCGAGCCGCATTGCGGACGACCTTCGACGACGCCCGCGTCGAACTGGAGCTCGACGACCGGACATTGCTCGACACGCTGGCGTGCGTAGCGCATGCTCGCAACGAGCCCATGCTGCGCCGCCAGGCCGAGCTGTGGCGGCTTCCGCAGGGCTTTGTGCTCAACGCGAACCGCCATGGCGTACGACCTGGGGACGCGGCGTTCGTCAATGCGGCCGGCGCGCACGCCCAGGATTTCGACGACACCCAGCTGTCGACGACGGCGCACGTGTCGGGCGTCGTGTGGGGCGCACTGCTCGCGGTCGCGCCACCGGACACCACAGGTTCCGAACTCGCACGGGCGTCCGCGGCGGGCCGGCGGTTCGTGAAGATGATGAGTTCCTTCGTCGTGCCCGGTCATCTGCGGGCCGGGTGGCATGCCACCGGTACGGTGTCGGCCCTCGCCGCAGTCGTGGCCATCGGTTCACTCACCTCGGACGAGAGGACAACCTGGCGTGGTCTCGGGATAGCCGGCTCCCTGGTCGGCGGATTGCGAGCCAACAACGTGACCGCACTGAAGCCCCTGCACGCCGGACGCGCCGCCGAAAACGCAGTGTGCGCCATGGAGATCGCTCGTTCGAATGCCTGGTCCGGCTCGGCATCGCTTACTGCCCTCGGCGAAGCCATGGAGTTCGCCGATGCCGCGGAGCTCGTTGCCGACATCCCGGACGACAGCGACGTCCTGGCCAAGAGGTACCCGTCCTGCAGCGGCACGCACCCCGCCGTCGAGCTGGCACTGAGCGCTCGTGACGCTGTGCGGTCGGATTCCCCGGTCAAGCTCACCGTGCCCGCCCTGGTGGCGGAAGAAACGACCACTGACTGGCCGTCGAACATCTCGGAAGCGAGAATGTCGCTGCCCTACCTCCTGGCCGTGGCCCTTGCCAGGGGCGCGGTCGACACCGATACGATCCGGCTCGGCACCACCGATCCCGAAGTGCGCGCCCTCTTCGATCGGATCGCCATCATCATCGATGGCGACGACACGACGTCGACTCGCTACCAGCCGTGGGCACATCTCGAGTCGGGCAATGTGAACCGCTCCATGCAGCTGGTCGCGCCCAGCACCGCGGACATTTCGCGGAAATGGTCCGCCGCCCGCGGGGATGACACGACTCCCGCTCCACTCCGTCGGTTGCGGAATATGGCGGATCTTTGGGCATACTTGGAGTGACACCGTTCGGCTGACCAGGCTGAATGATCGAGCGGTCGAGTGGATCGAATCCATGACGACAGCCGATGATCTGCATCAGCCGGGTGCAACTCCACTGTCATGCGGCTCGGCGAGCTGTTCCTGGGTGTAGCCGGCGACTTCCTTGTAGGCATCGGAGATGCCCTGCAGTTCGCCCTGGCTGATGATGTCGTCGATCCGTTGGAAGGGGCGGTCGCCGGTGCGTTCCCATACTTCCCGCAGGATCGCGTCTGGCGGGGTGACCCGGTTGGTGCGCACGACACGGGAGGTGGCGGGCAGCCGTTCCTGTTCGTAGCGGCGCAGGGCGAGCGCGGGGTCATCGCAGTCGACCAGCGCCGTGCGCAGTGCCTGCGCGTCGAGGATGGCCTGGCCGGCGCCGTTGGAGCCACGGGGGACCATGGGGTGGGCGGCGTCGCCGAGCAGGGTGAGCCGCCCGACCGTCCAGTGGTCCAGCGGCTCTTGGTCCACCATCGGGTACTCGAGGACCTCCTGCGCGTTGTGGATCAGCTCCGGGACGTCGAGCCAGTCGAAGCGCCAGGACGCGAAGGCGAACAGGAAGTCCTCGACGTCGGCGCGGCGGTTCCAGTCCCGTCGCTCGTGGCGCTCGGTCTGCAGCTCCGCGGCCCAGTTGACCAGCTGGTTGCCCTGACCGTCGACATCGTCGCGGATCGGATAGATGACCATCTTGCCGCCCGCCAGCCACCCGGCCCGGATCATCGACGCCCCGGTCAGGATCGGGGGCATGACGGTGGTGCCCCGCCACATGTTCACCCCGGTGTAGAGCGGTTCCCCCTCATCCGGGTGCAGCTGCTTTCGGATCCTCGAGTGCACCCCGTCGCACGCCACGACCACGTCACCCCGCACATCCGGCAGCGCCGCGCCGTTGACGTCCCGGAAATGCGCCGTGGCGGATCGCTCGTCCTGCGAAGCCCCGTGGCACACCTGGCCGAGGACGACGGCGTCGGGTCCCAGGCGCTCCTGGACGGCGCCCAGCAGAATCATCTGGAGGTCGCCCCGGTGGATCGAGAACTGCGGCGTGGCGTAACCGGCGAACCGCCCGGCGGGCTCGCGGTAGATCAGCTGGCCGAACCGGTTGAAGAATGCCGACTCGCGGGTGGTGACCGCCGCGTCGGCCAGTGCCGGCTCCAGCCCGAGGCGACCGAGCACCTTCGTGGCGTGCGGCAGCACGTTGATGCCGACCCCGAGTGGCCGGATCTCGGGTGCCGCTTCATAGAGGCGGCAGTCGATCCCGGCGTCGTGCAGCTCCAGGGCCAGCGTCAGCCCGGCAATACCCGCACCGACAATGATTACTCTCATCGAGACCTCGCTCGTTCCGCCCCGGCGAACCGGGAATCTGCTCGTGGTGGTGGCGGGCGGGTGGATTACGTCGGAATGTGACCCAGTCATGCCTTGCCGCTGAGGGGGCGCGGGCCGCTACGACGATCATCGGCGAATGCGGCTCGACGCTGGTCATGGCGGTCCGGTCCTCTCCTGGGCCTGCCGGGCTATTCGTACACCGCCGGGTGATCGTCGGGCACCGCAGTGACAGAGGATTCCGTGCACGGGAACGGGGCCGGCGCCCGTCGCGCCCGTCAACGGAGAAGGGACACCGACGATGACTGCCTCCGGTCGACCCCCGTCGGCCCGCCGCAGCGTGATCGCTTGGGGCCAAGACCACCGACGAGTAACATTCCCGGCATGTCGAACAACGGCGAGGCGTCGGCCAGAACCGCTGCAGACAACGTGCTTCAGGCGCTCGTTCTGCTGAGCCAACGCGGAAAGCTTCGGGTTGTCGACGTCGCCGATGAGCTCGGGGTCGCGCGCTCGACCGCCCACCGCCTGCTGAACTCCCTGCTTCGTCGGCAGTTCGTCGTGCAGGACGCTCAGCATGTCTACCACGCGGGCCCGGTTTTCACGAAGCTCGGCCTCGGCCCGACCCGCCATACCGAGCTGGTCGCGAACCTTCGTCCACTGCTGGAGCAAGTACGCGAACGCACGGGCGAAACAGCGCATCTCGCGGTGCTGGAAGGCAACGGGGTCCGCTTTCTCGACTGCGCGGAGAGCCGGCATCAGCTTCGGGTGGGGCACAAGACCGGGATGCTGCTTCCCGCGCACACCAACTCCGCCGGCCGGGTCCTGCTCGCCGAGTTGGCGCCCGCTGATCTGTCCGCCCTGTACCTGCGCGGGGTTCCCGGAGCAACGGGCACCGCGCGAGAAGCGCGTGCGGCTCTGTATCGCCAGTTGGTCGGCGTGCGCCGGCGCGGCTACGCCACCAACCTGGACGAGAGCGAGCGGGGCATCACCGCGCTCAGTGTGCCGCTGCGTGACCGTGGCGGCCGCGCAATAGCGGCTCTGGCCCTGGCAGCCCCCAGCGTGCGCTCACCACGCAGTGTGCTGACCGAGCGCGCGCGGATCCTGCTCGAAATCGCCGAACTGGCGCCGACCGACTTCGCGTCCGTGTGATCACTCGGGCCGGCCGGCAGGCCACTGGTTCGGCTGACCGGAATGTCTCGAGGAGCGAACCTCATCGGGGCTGTGTTCTCCCTACGGTGAGGTGGACCGTGCCACGCGGCACTGGGCCCGGAGCCGCCAGGCTGCCGCGGTCGCTGGCTCACCAGTCGCACACACGGCGAAATGGAGCGGACAAGTGCCCGACCGAGATCGGCCCGGCAGGACCCGCACATCCGTACTAGAGGAGCACCACAATGGACACAACTGCCGAGAACAGGTTCGCGATTCGCGAGCTTGTCGAAAACTGGGCGCTCTGGCGCGACGCGGGCGATTGGGACCGTTTCGCCACGGTGTGGCACCCCGACGGCTGGATGACGGCCACCTGGTTTCAGGGACCGGCTCCTGAGTTCATCGCCGTCAGTCGCGAGGGTTTCGAGCGTGGGGTCTCGATCCTGCACTTCCTCGGTGGGCACACGGCCGACGTCGTCGGTGACCGCGCCATCGCCCAGACCAAGATGACCATCAGCCAGCGCGGGGAGATCGACGGGACCGCGGTCGATGTCGTGTGCACTGGACGTTTCTACGATTTCTGCGCCAAGCACGACGGTGTCTGGACGATCGTCCGGCGGCAGCCGATCTATGAGAAGGACCGCCTCGACCCCGTCGACCCCGGGGCCCATCCGAGGCTCGATCCCGATCTGCTCGGCCGCTTCCCTCTCGGGTACCGGCACCTTGGCTACCTGCAGACGAAGGCCGGTTTCACCGTCAAGACCGGGCTCCCGGGCCTGACCGGTGCTGCGGTCGAACGGCTCTACGCCGAGGGCGCGAAGTGGCTGGCCGGCTCCGCCACGCCGGGTGATCCGCACTGACCACGCCCGCCGGGTGCCTGCCCCGCTCCCTGCTGAACGCGCGCCTGCGGTACGGCGCGTTCCCGCCCCGGCCAGTAGCGTTCATCAGGTCGAGCTGGCCGGTTCGGCTCGGCGAGCTCGTTGTCGAGCCAGCTGTTGATTGTCCTGATCGGACGGCGGGCGAAGGAGCGTGACGTGATGGCAGATGCCACGGTGGTGCGCGAGCGGCGGCGCGGCGACCCCGTCATGGACCGGGCGTTCCGGATCCTCGGAGCGCGACTCGTCGGATCGTCCCTTGTCACTGACCTCGTTGAGCGTGCGGACCTGCCGCGGTCCCGATCTTCGGCCGGGGGCACGCGATAGTCGCCGCGGGCCAGGCCATCTCTCGCGCCATGTCGGGCGAATCGCCGGAGGCGGCCGGGGGCGGCTGATCGATGTTCCCCACCGCCGAAGGGCAGTTGCCGTTTCCCGGTCAAGTTCGGCTACGCGTAACGGTGATGGGTGGAGCAGGTCCAGACCAGGCGGGCCGGCCCGTCACGGGGTCGTCCCGCCCGAGGACTGCGGAGCCACGTGCGACGAACCGGTCACCGTGCGGTAGCGGCCGAGAATGCGCTCGATCTCATCGGTGGTGATGACCGTGTCGACACTGGTGAACGGACGGTCCCCGGTGCGCTCGTACACCTCGCGCAGGACCGCGTCAGGCGGGTTCGTCCGGTTCATCTGGACCACGCGGGCGGTGGCTTCACGGCGCTGATCCTCGTACTTGCGCAAGGCTTCGGTGGGATCGCGGGTTTCCCGCAAGCAGTCCGTGAGTGCCCGGGTGTCCAGGATCGCCTGTCCGGCACCATTCGCACCACGGGGAACCATCGGGTGGGCGGCGTCGCCGAGCAGGGTGATGCGGCCCTCGCCCCACCACGTCAGTGGTTCCTGATCCACCATCGGATACTCGAGGATCGTGTCCGTCGAGTCGATCAGCGCGGGGACATCGAGCCAGTCGAAGTGCCAGTCGGCGAACGTGGCGGCGAAATCGGCCTGAGTTGCGGTCCTGGTCCAGCTGCGGGAGCTCCGCTGCGGTGACTCGAGCTCGGCGACCCAGTTGACGAGCTGGTTGCCACGGCCGTCGACATCGTCGCGGATCGGGTAGATCACCATCTTGCCCGTGCTCAACCAGCCGACTCGAACCATACTCGCGCCGCTGAGGAACGGCGGCGCGACGGCGGTGCCACGCCACATCATGTAGCCGGAGTAGCGGGGCGGTCCTTCGTCCGGGTGCAGGCACCGGCGCACGGCAGAATGCACGCCATCGCAGCCGATCACAACGTCGGCGCCCCACCGGGTCACGGCCCCGTCCTCGGCTTCGGTGCAGGCGAACGCACCGGCGTCGACCTGCTCGACCCGCACACACTTCTGGCCCGTGACGATCGCGTCCGCGCCGAGGCGCTCCCGCACCGCGGACGCGAGGAGCGTCTGGAGATCGCCACGGTGCACCGAAAGCTGGGGGCACGCATGGCCCGCATGGCGGCCGGCGGGTTCGCTGTAGATGTGTTGTCCGAACCGGTTGAAGAACGAGGTCTCTCGCGTACAGACCGCCGTGTCTTCCAGTGCCTCGCCGAGATCGAGCCGGTAGAGCTCCTCACCGGCGTGCGGAAGGATGTTGATCCCGACGCCCAGCGGAACCAGCTCGGGCGCGGCTTCGACGACCCGGCAGTCGATTCCGGCCCGGTGCATCTGGAGCGCCAGAGTCAGCCCTCCGATACCGGCACCGACGATCAGCACACGATGTGCGTTCGACATCGATTCGCCCTCCTGTTCGACCACGTCTGGCAGGATGACGGTGCCTGTTGCGCCCGCCCCGGGGAATACCTTGCCCGCCGAATTCCGCCATGCGGTTGTCCGGAGCGGAATCGGCGGCGAGCGACCTTCGTGGGCAGGTGTGCGGCAGGGGCTACCGCAACAGGCCGTCCGGTACCGCCACCGGCTTGGTCCGCTCCGCCAGCTCCGCGCCGGCCGCTTCGGCCGCCCTGATCACTGCCTCGGCGAGCTGGGGGATCCGGCTGTCGGGACAACGGTTCGTCGGACAGGCCACCCCGATGCCGGCCAGAGCCTTGCCGTCGGCACCTCGCAGGCACGCCCCCACGGCCTTGATTCCGGGGTCGGCCTCCCGCGAATTGACCGCGTAGCCGCGCTGTCTGATCGTGGTGAGCTGTCGTCGCAGGCGGGCCCGGCCGGCGATCTCGCTGCCCCGGGCCGCGGGGAGTCCTCTCGGGTACAGCGCCAGGAATTCCGTGGCTGACAGCTCGGCGAGCAGGGCCTTGCCGATGGAGGTGGTGTGGGCGGCCAGCAGCATCCCCACGCGGGAGCCGACTCTCGGGACCTCCGGACTTTCCACGCAGTCGAGGAACCTGATGCCGTTCCCCTCGAGGACAGCCAGGTGGCAGGTCTCGCCGACTTCGCGATTGAGCCTTTCCAGGTACGCGTGCGTGGCCGCACGCGCGTCGGGGGAGTTGATGGGATTCTGCAGCTGCAGGAGGGCAGGTCCAGGTCGGTAGACCTTGCGCGCGTCCTGCGTCGCGAAGCCTCGCTGCAGCAGCGCCGTCACCAGACGATGCGCGGTGGAGCGCGCCACGCCCAGGCTTTCCGCCACATCCACGACCCGCAGCTGCCCGCGGGCGTTCAGCAGGAGCAGCAAGCGCAGGGCGTTGTCGACCGAGCTGATCGGGGATTCCGTGGGGATCGGCGAAAAGGACGCATCGTTTCGCATACCGCATGCTAACCGCGTTCACCGGCGTCCGCCCTGCGGAATTTGCTGCGCGGCCACCTCCAATCCCGGCGAACCGCGTGCGAACGTGTGTGTCATCAACGACGTGCGGGATGCGCAGGGAAATCGGTTGCGGGACCGGTGAGCGCGTGCAGATCTGTTAGGGGAGATGCGCCGATGCGGGACAAGGTAGCGCTCGAAGAACACTTCGCGACCAGCGACACCCTCGAGGACTCACGCCGCTTCGTCCCGGCCGGGTGCTGGGACGAGCTTCGGCGCCGGCTACTCGACGTGTGTCACAGCCGTGTCAAGGAGATGGACGACAACGGGATCGAACTGTCGATCGTGTCGCTCAACGCCCCTGCCGTCCAAGCGGTGCCGCAGCGGCGCCGAGCCACGGAGCTGGCTCGCCGGGCGAACGACGCGCTCGCGGCGCAGGTGGCGCGAAGTGGGAATCGCCTCCGCGCGTTCGCGGCCTTGCCCATGCAGGATCCCGACACCGCGTCCGAAGAGCTACGACGCGCCGTCACCGAGCTGGGCATGGTCGGCGCCTTGGTGAACGGTTTCAGCGAAGACGAGCACCACGCGGAACCGCAGTATTACGACCTTCCGCGATACCGTGGCTTCTGGGCCGAGGTCGCCAGTCTTGATGTGCCGGTATACCTGCATCCTCGTAACCCGTTGCCGGCCGATGCGCGTATCTATGCGGGGCACGAGTGGCTGCTGGGACCGACCTGGGCGTTTGCTCAGGAGACCGCGGTGCACGCGCTTCGCCTCATGGGATCCGGCCTCTTCGACGAGCACCCGAACCTCACGATCATACTCGGGCACCTCGGTGAGGGCCTGACATTCAACATGTGGCGCGCCGACAACCGGAACCGCTGGACTGCACAGCCTCCGCAGCACAGCGGGCGCAGATCTATCCGCGAATACTTCCGGTCGAACTTCTATCTCACCACTTCCGGAAACTTCCACACGCCGGCACTGCGCAACGCGATCGCCGAGGTCGGCGTGGAAAGAGTTCTGTTTTCGACCGACTGGCCGTTCGAAAACATGGATCATGCGGCGGAGTGGTTCGATCAGGTGGACCTGGCCCCGGCTGAACAGGTCATGATCGGACGAGAGAATGCGCGCCGGCTGTTCAAGCTGGAGTGACTGCGGCCTCGACCAGTCGGACCGCGGTGAAACGGGCGTGCCGGCGCCAGTGGTTCCGGGTAGTTCGCCGGCGGGATTCCGCAAGGAGGAATCCCGCACCGGCGACGGCATGGGTCTGCGCCGCCGAGCTTACTCTGACCTGGCATTTCCACCACGAAAACAGCAGTTGACCTCGCCCGATGGCCGGCTGGCACGGCCACCCGAATTCTGGAGCATTTCGATGAACAGACCTCGATCGACAATGCTGTCGCTCGGGCTCGCGCTCGTGGCAGCCTGCCTCGGCCTCGCGCTGACAGCATGCGGAAACGGAAGCGGTGGCTCTGGTCAGAGCGGCAATCAGCCAGTCCGCATCTCGGTGATTCCCGGCTTGGGGTCACTGCCTATCGAGATCGCCCGGGCGAAGGGGTTCTTCCAGGGCAACGGTGTGAACGCGCAGATCCTGCCGAATACCAGTAACGCCAGCTTCGTGCCCGGTCTGGGCAAGCAATACGACTTCATCCTCAGCACACCGATGGATTTCCTGTCGGCCGCGAGCAAGGGTATCGACATCACCGCCGTCAGCGGTATGCAGATCAACTCAGCGAAGTCGCCCAACAACGTTCTGCTGACCAAACAGGATTCGATCAGGACGGTCGCCGACCTGAAGGGCAAGCGGATCGGGGTGATCTCCCTGGCCGGCACGACGTATGGCGTCATGACGTACGCGCTGCAGCAGGCGGGCGTGGGTAAGAACGAGGTCACGTTCGTCCCTACTCCGTTCGCGACGATGGAGGATCAGTTGAGCGCGGGCAACATCGACGCCGCCCTGTCGACCGCGCCCTTCTGGAGTTCGTCGGTGGCAAGGGGATTCCGGATCGTGCAGGACGTGCCGCTCGAAACGATGGGCGAAGGTTCGCTGAACGCGTTCTACTCCTCGAGCAAGCAATATGCCCAGGCCAATCCGAAGATCATCAGCGGCTTCCGCGCGGCGATGAACCAGGCCATCCGCTACATCCAGGACAATCCCGCCGATGCCAAGGCCGTCCTGGAGAGCTGGCTCAAACTGCCCCCGGCGGTCGTCGACGCCGCGCCGTTGCCGATGCTCAGCAGTGAGATCGACGCTGCCAAGGTCGAGCCGTATATCAAGGTCGCGCAGGTGAGCGGGCAGGTCAGCGGGTCCGTCCCCGATCCGAGCACGCTGATCTGGCCGGGAAGCGCGTCGTGAGCACCTCGGCCGCCCGCCGCCAGGACATGATCGGCTCGCCGCTGAGCGACTCCGGGCCGACCTACCGGCTGGCCGATGTGTCCGTGGTGCTCCCGGCCACGGACGGCGACCGCTCGATCCTCACCGACGTCAGCTTCGAGATCGCCCCAGGCGAGGTCGTGGGCATCGTCGGCAAGTCCGGGACCGGCAAGACCACGCTCCTGCGGGTGCTGGGCGGACTCCTCGGGATCTCGAGCGGAACCGCCCAGCTGCATGGAAGGCCGATCGAAGGCCCCGACGGGCGAGCGGTCACGGTGTTCCAGGACTATGCCAACGCCCTGCTGCCGTGGCGCACCGTCGAGCGCAACGTCGGCCTGCCGCTGGAACGCACCGTAGCCGCGGCGGAGCGCCGGGAACGGACTGCGGAGGCCCTCGAGCTCGTCGGGCTGTCCGACTACGCGCGCGAGCATCCCTGGCGGCTGTCCGGAGGCATGCAGCAACGCGTCCAGATCGCTCGCGCGCTGGCCATGCGGCCGCGGGTGTTGCTGATGGACGAGCCCTTCGGTGCGCTCGACGCGCTTACCAGGGCGACGCTGCAGGACGAGATGCTGCGGGTGCACGCCAGGACGCATGCGACGATCGTGTTCATCACGCACGACATCGAAGAGGCCGCTTACCTCAGCGACCGGGTGCTCGTCATATCCGGCGCGCCTGGCACGATCATCGATGAGGTCGCGTGCGATCTGCCCCGCCCGCGCGGCCAGCTGACCACCCGTGAACTGCCCGAGTACCTCGAGATCCGGCGCCGGCTTGGCGTCGCACTGGGCGCGGGCGGTGCGCCGTGATGCGCGGGCGGTTGCGGGTCCTCAACCCGCTCGGCATTTCGGTCGCCGTGGCGCTGATCCTGGTGTGGCAGCTGCTCGTGTCGGCGCAGGTCATCCGGCTGACCTACCTGCCTTCGCCGTGGGCCGTCGCGCAGGCGTTCGGTCAGCTCGACGGCCTGGCGGCGAGCCTGGCCCACACGCTGCTCGTCGCGTTGGTCGCCTTCGTGGTGGCGATGGCGGTCGGCATCGTGCTCGGCTTGGCGGTCGGCCTGCTGGCGCCGGTCAGGACCTTCGGGCTTGCCTCGCTGGACGTGCTGCGCACTCTGCCGGTCGTCGCTCTGATGCCGGTCGCGCTGCTGATCTGGGGCCCGTCCCGGCAGACCGAGATCATCGTCGCGGCGTACGCGGCAGCGTGGCCGGTCATGGTCAGCGTCGCGGGCGGAGTCCGAGCCATCCACCGGCAGCTTCGTGAGGTCGCGCGCACACTGCACCTGGGCCGGGGCGAAGAACTCGCCAAGATCATCATCCCGGCCACCGTGCCCTCGGTGCTCGTCGGCGCCCAGCTGGCATTGACCACCGCGCTGGTCATCGCGATCGTCGCCGAGATGCTCGTCAACCCGGAGGGCCTGGGCTGGAGCCTGATCCAGGCGCAGTCGGCGTTGCAGCCGGCGCAGATGTGGGCCTACGTGATCGTCGTCGGCGTGGTGGGCCTGCTGGCGAACGCCCTGATGGTCGGGGTGGTCGACCGGTTCGTCCCCGGTGGCGGGAAGACCGCCCAGGGTGGTGTGTGATGACGGTCGACACCGCCCGCGCCGGCACCGGACGCCGTCGCGCGACACGAGGACGCCGCTCGCGCAGGTCACTGCCCGGCGTCGTGGGATTGCTGCCGTTGCTCGTGCTGCTCGGGGTCTGGCAGGTGACCGCGAGCCGCTCGTCGCTGTCCTTCCCGCCGCCGAGCGAGTGGTTCGCCGCGCTGGGCTCGATGCACCAGCAGGGCGTTCTGTTGCCCGCCATCGGATCCACCCTCGCGACGTTCGCCTTGTCCCTGCTGCTGGCCGTGCTGATCGGCATCCTCATCGGCATGGTCGTGGGAGGTTCGGCGCCCGGCCGCCGAGCGTTGACCCCGACGTTGGAGTTCATCCGGGCCATACCTCCACCGGCGCTCGTCCCGGTTGTCGCCATCCTCATCGGCGCGTCGATGATGGCGAGTGTCGTCATCGTCGTGATCGCGATTGTCTGGCCGATCCTGCTGAGCACGGCAGCGGCGATGCGTGACATCCCGCCCGTACGGCGGGACATGGCGCGCAGTGTCGGGCTCACCCGCGCCGAGCAGATCTGGAAGGTGACTCTTCCGTCGCTGGTGCCGGCAATCTTCACCGGAACGCGCATCGCGGTGTCGGTGTCCCTGGTGGTGACCCTGCTCGCGGACATTCTCGGCTCGGGCAACGGCGTCGGCCGGCTGATCTCCGAACGTCAGCAGAGCTACGACGCCGCGTCGGTGTGGGGTCTGCTGCTCGTCATCGGGCTCTTCGGGTACGCCCTCAACGCCCTGCTGCACATCGCCGGGCGGCTTCTGGACCGCGGCAGGCCCGCACCCTGAGGTACCGGCAAGCGCCGTCGTACAGTGCCGAACTGGACGACGGCGCCTTACTTGTGTCCACGACGAGGAGCCGTTGACGGCCCGTCCGTATTCGTACCAGCGAGAGGTCCACTCAGGCCGGATGGGTTGTCGCGTCGAGCGCTTCATGCTCGGCGGGAGGGACGTGTCCGAGCTCGCCATGCAGGCGCCGGTTGTTGTACCAGTCGATGTGCTCGACGGTGGCGATTTCCAGGTCGTTCAGGCCGCCAGGGGCCCTTGTTCGAGTCCGTCGAACACGGCCTCATCGCACTCGTCGACCGGGTACTGGCCACCTACGCCGCCTGGTGAGGCACGGCGGCGCGGCACGTCGCTGAGCCGGCGATGACCGGTCGCACGAAGGGCGGTGCCTTCGGCATCGTGTAGTGATCCAGCTGATCGACGGTGAAGCCCGCTTTCTGGATCGACGTCAGCGTCGGGCGGTTGCACTCGCAGCACACCATGAGCCGGTTCAGCCAGTTCATGCGGTCTTGCAGCCGAGCGACCTTCGGTTCGTCCGACCGGACGTGTTCGACGAACCGCAGTTGCCCGTCGCGACGCAGGACGCGCCGGATCTGGTTGAGTGCCCGCCGCTGGTCGCTCACTCCACAGAGCACCAGCGTCGAGACGACGGTGTCGAACGTGCCGTCCTCGAACGGAAGGTCTTCGGCCGGGGCCTGCAACACGGTCACCGGGCGGGGTGCCGCTTTTGCGTGGCGCTCGAGCCGGCGTAGCATCGAGGCGTCCGGTTCCGTGATGGTCACCGACCGCACGTCCGGACCATAGGCCGCGATGTTCGCCCCGGTCCCACCACCGATCTCCAGCACGTCGCCGGTCGCGGTGGCGAGCAGCTTGTGGCGCAGGTCTGCCAGCAACAGCTTCTCGGTCTTCGCCATGAACCGGTCGTAGCCGGCGGCGAACAGTACACTGTGGATACTCATGGCTGCCTCGATTCCTCGTCGCGGATGAATCGAGGCTAGGCGCGTCGCCCGCGGCGGGCATGAGGCAGTTGCCCCATTTCTCGCGCTAGTCGTCGGTGAGCAGCCCGTGGCGCACCGCGAAGAGGCTCGCGCTGGCGCGGTTCGTCGCATCGATCTTGGTGTAGATGTGCTCGATGTGGTTGCGCACGGTTTTGGGCGAGATGACCAGCCGGGTCGCGATTTCCCGGCTGCGCAGCCCGCGCGCGAGCAGGCGCAGCACATCGATTTCCCGCTGGGTAAGGCGAGCCGGGCCGTTCACGGTGTGCGATACCCGGTGGCCGGCGACATCCAGCACGGCCTCGACCGCGCGGGGATCCAGCCGGCCCGCCGTCACCTCCGCCCGAAGGAAGCCCGCGGCCTCGGGCGGGCGCAGCGCGGATCGGTGGGGACGGTCCTCGATCTTGGTCCGGTACGCCTGCGCCGCCGCGATGATCCGTCCGTGCAGTGAGATCGCCGTGCCGGACAGCTGTCGTGGGTAACCTGAGCCATCGAGCCGCTCGTGGCACTGCACGGCAACCGCGCCAATGGGGGCCAGTGTGGCGGACTGCCGCAGCATCCGTTCGGTGAAATGCGGGTAGAGCCGCACCCGCTCGAGCTCGCCCGCTCCGAGGTCGCCAGGTTTGTCCCAGATCGAGTTGGACACGCCGAGCCGTCCCCACCCGTGCACGAGCGCCGCGCGCCGCAGCAAGGTGACGTCCGCCGCCGTCAGGGCCAGCCGCTCCGCGGCACCGCCGGCCAGTGCGGCGACACCCCGGGCGTGCCCGAGCATGCAGGGAGACTTGAGGTCGACGAAGTCCGCGATCGCAAGCAGCGCCTGATCGAACTCCGCGCTGGTCATCCGCACGCCGAGCGCGGGCTCCGCATCGATCACGGCGTCCCACGTCCGGAGGGAGTCAAGGCCCTCGAAGATCGCCGCACCGGCCGCGCAGAGGAAGTCCGCCAGCGTCGGATCGAACTGACGGCCCGAACGCTGCCGGGCCAATCGCAGCGCCGCATCCACTCCGCCGACGCGGTGCGCCACCTCGGTGAACTCGGCGAGCTGCGACAGCCGCGACGCGATCGGCACGGCCTCGCCCCGCAGCCGGCCCGGCCATCCCTTTCCGTCCCATTGCTCGTAGGAGGCTCCGACGGACTCCTGCACGGCGGGCGGCAACCCCAGCTGCTCGGCGAGCGTGCGAGCCAGCCGCGAGTGGTTGCCGATCATGTTGTCGAAGTCGTGGTGGCCGGACACGGCGAATTCCAGCCCGAGACGGAACCGGTGCAGCACGGGCTGGCCCGCGCCGAACAGCCGGACCGTCATACGGGCATCAGCGAGGCTGCCCGATTCGCGTTGGTATTTCCCGCCTTTGAGGGCGATGTCGTCGCTGAACCACTTAGCCTGCTCATGCGCGTCCGAATGGCAGCCGACATTCACCAGCAACGCGGTGTAGTAGACGACCAGCCGGTCCGCGTCGGCCAGCCCCACCCGGTCGGCCAGCCGCAACGCGATCAGACATTCGCGCAGGACGTGTTCCATCGGCTGACCGAACCCGAGATCGACGCCCAATGACAGCGCGGCCACCAGTTCGGCGAGCCGCACGCTACCCACGGTGCCGGCGCGGTCCCCGCTCACGGTGCACAGCGTACGCGCACACCGGCACACCAACGGCAGTCGTCGGCTCGCCGAGCTGACGGGCCGACGACTGCCGCGGTAGTACCTGCCGGCCAGCGCGTGCCGCAATGGCGCCAGCACGTCGGGCGATGAAGTGCTGACCGTCGAAACGGGACAGCACCGCTGTATGCGCCGAGCGCGAAGGCCGACGCGGGAGCCGAGGCGTTGAACCGCACCGCGATCGCACCGTAGAGGCGGGATCTTCGAGGCGCGAGAGGTGTACCCGGTAATCACCGCGGCAAGGCCTTCGGTCGTTTGTGACAGGTGCACTCACGGCGGGCCTCCGGTGATCGTCGCGTTTGGACAGTGATGGGGCTGACAGGGGTTCAGTCGCCCAGGCATCGGCCGCCGCGCGCACGGACTTCAGCAATGACGTGACGACGATCGGCGCCAGCCTGAGCGAAAGCTCGTCCGCGAGCAGCACGGCCGGTTTGCCGCGATGGCGCGCGCCAACGTCAGGCATTGCTGCGTACCTCGAACGGCCCCAACATCCCGATCTGCACCTGGCCGATTTTGCCACTGATGTCAGATGCTGGTCGACCTGGTGCGTGATCTGGGCGCCGAGGGTCGAACGAAGGTCCATAGTGGACATACGTGCGGCTCAGGCTGCCCTCTTCGCGTGTTCGGGGCCGAGCGTGAGTCGCCCGTGGATCGTGTCTCGATCAGCTACCCATGCTGGGCCGCCGCGGCTGTCGCCACCGTGCGCGGTCACCGGAAGAACGTCGCCGAATGGCAGGTGGTGCGCACTACGCCGGACAAGACGCAGTTCGGACAGCACCGGCGCGGTCGCCAAGCTGAACGACCCACGCCGGCCCGCGTTGCTGCGGTTGATCGCCCTCGGCGGCGAAGCCGCAGCTGGCGGCGATGCTGGTCGGACTCGGGATGAGCAGCCATTCCATGATCCCGGCGGCGGCGATCAGCGCCGTCGGCGCCCGGCCGGCGGAGACGAGCCTGTCCGACCGCGAGGCTCAGGCGCGGGGCGCGCTGGCCTGAACCACCCTTCCGGTGGGAGAGTGTGGTCGTGCGGCTTCCGCTGGTGGCGAGGTCCGGTGCGGTCGCGGAGATCCGTGCCGCAGTCGAGGGTGCGCGCGCCGGCCGGGGCGGGTTGGCGCTGGTCACCGGGGATGCGGGGGTCGGCAAGACCCGGCTGGCCGAGGAGGCGAGCGCCGCCGCCGACGGGCTGCGGGTGGTGTGGACATGGTGCACACCCGGTATCGCGTTGCGGTCCTGGGCGCGGGTGGTGCGCACACTGGCGGCGGAGCGCGCGACCGGTGAGATCGTGCGCCGGTCAAGTTCGCTGGCGGAGCTGGCGGACCTCACGACGCCGCCCGAGTCCCGGGATCCCGAGACCGCGCGCTGGTGGCTGTCGCTGGACCTGACAGACCTGCTGCGCGCGGCGGCGCCGGTGCTGGTGGTCGTGGACGACCTGCAGGACGCGGACCTCTCGTCGCTGCGCCTGCTCACCGAGATCGCGCCCGCGCTGCGGGCGGCGCCGGTGCTGGTGCTGGCCACCGCACGCGACGACGAGGCGGCGTGGCGTGGCCGCGAAGAAGTGTGGGCGACGCTGAACCGGCTCGGCGAGCGGGTCCGGCTGCACCCGTTCGCCGCCGCGGAGGTGGCCGAGCTGGCGGCCGCGACCGGGGCCACGCCCGCCGCGGTCCGCGCGATCAGCCGCCGCACCGGCGGTAACCCGCTGCTGGTCTGCGAGTTGCTGGCGTCCGGAGCGGACCCGGACGTGGTCGTGCCGTCGTCGGTGCAGGCGCTGGTGGCCGCCCGGCTGGCCGGGCTACCTGAGCCGGTGCGTGCCGTGCTGACTCAGGCGGCGGTGCTGGGCAGCCGGTTCCGGCTCGATGTCCTGGCCGAGCTGGAGGGCGTTTCCCTGACCGACGTGGGCGCGCGCATGGATGAGGCTGCCGGCGTCGTCGAGCGGGTAGAACCGGGCATCGGCCGGTTCCGCCACGAGCTGATCCGTGACGCGGTCTATGACGTTCTCGCACCCGGCGAGCGCGTCGCCAGGCACCGGCAGGCGGCGGACTGTCTCATCCGGCGTGCGGGGCGCGGCTTCGACGTCGACGCGGCCGAGATCGCGGCGCACCTCCTGCGACTGGGGGCGCGCGAGGCCGCCGAGTGGGCGACGCGTGCGGGGCAGGAAGCGTTGCGGCGCTTGGCGTTCGAGGACGCCGCGGCCTGGCACGCCGAAGCCGGCCGGTGCCTCGACGCCGCCGGGGCGCCGGGCGCGGAACGGGCGCGGAACGGGATCGCGCTGGGCGAGGCGCTGACCGCGTCGGGTGCGCGGCAGGAGGCACGCGCGTGCCTGCTGGAGGCCGCTGACCGCGCCGAGCGCGCGGGACGGATGGACCTCGTCGCCGAGGCGGTGCTGGGGATCGGCGCGGGCCGGGCCGGGTTCGAGATCGGTCTGCTCGACCAGCGGCAGATCGACCTGCTCGAGCGGCTGCGCCAGGCACCCCTGCCCGATGTGTTGCGCGCGCTGGTGACGGCGCGGTTGTCGGTGGCGTTGACGTTCGTCGGGTCGCCGCAGCGGCGGCTCGAGCTGGCGACGGATGCGGTGACCGAGGCACGCGCCGGCGGCGACGACGCCACGATCGCCGCGGCACTCGCCGCGTCGTGCGACGCGATGGCCGGTCCCGAACATTGTCACGCGCGGCTGCCGGCGGCCACCGAGATCGTCACGGTCGCGGAGCGCATCCGGGACGCTCGGCTGGTCCTGCTGGGGCGGCGGCTGCGGCTCGTCGCGTTGCTGGAAACCGGCCGCATCGGCGACGCGGACGCCGAGATCACCGCCTACCGCGCGGTCGCGGAAACGGTGGGCCACCCGCTCTACACGTGGTATGTCCCGTTGTGGCGCGGCATGCGCGCGCTCATGCAGCGCCGGTTCGACGACTGCCGGGCCGCGCTCGCGGAGGCGGCCGCGCTCGGCGAGCGTGCCGGCAGCGACAACGCCGCGGTGCTGGTGAGCACGCAACGCTGGCTCCTGTGCGCCGAATCCGGTGACCTGGAGTGCCTGCGCGGGATGCTGGCGGAACTCGACCAGGTCGCGCTGCCCGGGGCGTGGCCGCACATCACCCGCGCGTTGCTGCTGACGCAGCTGGGTCGCGTGCCGGAAGCCCGCGACCAGCTCGACGCCGTCGCGCCGCTGCTGCCCGGCATGGTGCGCGACTCGGAATGGCTGCCCGCGATGGTCCAGCTCGTCGAAACCCTCGCCGTGACCGGGCAGCACCCGGTCACCGGGTGGGTGCGCGACGCGCTCTCCCCCTTCGCCGACCTGTACGCCGTGGAAGGCATCGGCGCCGTGGTACGTGGGCCGGTACGGCAGGTACTCGATCAGCTCGACGGACAGAAACCGTTGGCGGACAACGAGTTCCGCCGCGACGGCGAGTACTGGACCGTCCGGTGGTCGGGGGTCGAATCGCGGCTGCGGGACAGCAAGGGGCTGCGTGATCTCGGCGCGCTGCTCGCGGCACCGGGGCGGCCCGTCGCCGCGCTCGACCTTGCGGGTGTCGTCGTCGAGGGCGACACCGGCCCGGCGCTCGACGCGCAGGCGCGCACCGCGTACCAGCGGCGGCTGCGTGAACTCGAGACCGAAGCCGATGACGCGGACGCCGCCGGCGATGCCGGACGCGGGGCCAAGATCGGCGCCGAACGCGAAGCCCTGCTCGCCGAGCTGACCCGCGCCTACGGCCTCGGCGGCCGGAATCGCCGGGCCGGATCGTCGGCCGAACGGGCCCGCACCGCGGTCACCGCGCGCATCTCCTACGCCATCCGCCGCATCGCCGGGACCCACCCGGCCCTCGCCGAGCACCTGCGGCGCTACGTGCGGACCGGCACGTTCTGCGTCTACGACCCCGAGTCGCCGGCCGAATGGCACACCTGATCGCACACTGTGCGACTCCTTCTCACGCCTTCGGGGTGTACCCAGCGAGGGAAGGAGCCCCGCGATGCCACGCATCAGCAAGACCGAGGCCGCGATCAGCGTCGACGAGCCGATGATCGAGGGCCGCTACGCCGAACTCGGCGACTACACCGTCGGCTTCGAAACCCACAAGCTCGACTTCGATCCGGGCGCGCTGTTCGGCGGGCTGCCCGGCGACCGGTGCCAATGCCCGCACTGGGGCGTCGTGTTGTCCGGCCGCATCGTGTTCCGGTACGCCGACCACGACGAGGAGTACACCGCCGGCGACGCCTACTACGGCGCACCCGGCCACCTGCCGCTGCTGTTCGCCGGCACCGAGGTGGTCGAGTTCAGCCCCTCCGACGCGCTGGCGGCCACGATGGCCGTGGTCACCCGCAACGCCGCCCTGATGAACTCCGAGGTGTGACGCCATGTTGACCGACACGCAGACCGTGAAGGACCTGGCAGGCAAGTTCGTCGAATTCCTCGAAACCGGCACTCTGCCCGAGGGCTTGTTCGCCGAGGACGTGTTCCTCGACTTCACCATGCCGACCTGGTGGATCCAGGTGCAGGGCGCGGCCGACCTGCTGCGGACCCGGCTCGCCTCCCATCCGTCCCCGGGCTCGGTGGCGCATGTCCAGGCCAACCCCACCGACACCGGGTTCGTCCTCGAGTTCCACGAACGCTGGCACGCCGACGGCCAGGACTGGTACTGCCGCGAGCTGATGCGCGCCGAGGTCACCGACGGCCTGATCAGCGCGGCCGCCGTGTACTGCACCGGCGACTGGGACCAGGCCCGTCAGCGGGAACACGCCGCCGCCGTCACCCTGCTCCGCCCGACGCCAGGTAGGAGCGCCAGCCGCCGAACCCCGTGATGTCGCGGGCCGGGTCGGCGCACCCGCTGTCGGCCACGAAACGCAGTTGACCTGGTCGCGCCGGCGGTGAGCGTCCCACCGCCGGCGCAACCGTGCTCTCAGCCCTGGCAGTTCAGGAGCTGGAGCGAACCCTGGAAACGCTGCGTCAGGAAGTCGGCCAGTGTCACGCCGGCGTCGGGGGACGCGGCGCGCGCGAACAGCTTCTGGTCGACGGCGAGGCGGGCGGCGCCCGCGGTCATCAGGTTCTTGCAGTACGCCTGGGGTGTGTCGGTTCCGGCATTGACCGGGGGCTGGTCGGCACCCGCGCGATACAGGTTGGTCTTGGCAACGCTCGCGTTCCCGTCGACCTGCGTCATCGGGTCGTTGGGCGGCACCAGCGCGATCGGCGCGCCTTGGTGCGCGGCCGCCTGCAGTTCGTCGAGGGCCAGCGACGTGCCCGGTGCGCCGCCGACGGTGAGGTCGGGCGCGGTGAACGGGGTGCAGCCCAGTGCGGGGTCGATGAACGCGTCCAGCAGGCGGTTGTCGCTGCCGTTGACCAGCTTCGTGCCGTTGGTGACACCCGCCGCGCCGGCCTGGGCCGTCCGCCCGTCGGCGGTCACCACGTAGGTGCTGGTGACGTTGTCGCTCTGGTCCTGGTCGACCACGCCGAAGTCGCGCACGGTCGGGCACGTCTTGCCGTCCTTGCCCGTGCCCAGTTGCGGGATCGTGAGCTGGCCCTTGGCGATCGCCGCGTTCGCGGCGTTGAAGAACGCCGGGGCGCCGCAGTAGGCGAACTGGCCGAACGGGGAGCCGGGAGTGCCGTTGACGCACGCGCCGTCACGGAGCGCGTTGCCCTCTCCGCGCAGGGTCAGGGTGTCGCCGTTGAAGCCGAACCAGACGCCGACGACGGCTCCGGCGGGCAGTTGCGGCACTACGGTGGGTGCGGCGGGCTTGGTACCGAGGTCGATCACGAGCGGCTGGTAGACCGACAGCGCGCCGGTCGCCGGATCGATGATCGTGGCCTCGACGAACGCCGACTGCGCGTCGTTCGCCTCATGGCAGGCGCCGCCGGGCTGGCTGCCGCTGAGCACATACGGCGTGGCCAGGCCCTGAGCCGAGAGCGGATTGGCCGGAACGGTCAAGGTGCAGGTGGTATTCGCGCCCGCCGGAGTGGCTGGTCGCTGGCGCTGCTGCGGCTTGCCGCCCTGGTTCGCCGGCATCGGCGTGTTCGTGTCGGCGGCGCTGACCACGGTTCCCACCGAGGTCGGCTGTGCGCCCAGCTGCGCTCCGAACACCGTTCCCGCGAGTAGCGCGGCGAGCACGAAGGTGCCGAGCAGGATGCGGCGTGCGGGCTTCGTCGCCCGGTGCCGGCCGTGTTGATTTGGCAAGGAATTTTCTCCATCTGGGATTTGTATGACGGGTCTTCCCGTCCCCCCAGCCGAACGGTCGAGGACGCTAGCACGAATAACGGCGGAGTAACAGACCTATAACTTAGTCCTAAATGGACAATCAGGTAACACTGTCTCAGTGTCTGCTCTTTTTCCGATTCTGCGGTAAAAATGATCTGACGGACAGTCACGAAGCTGTCGTCGTGCGCGTGATGCGTGTAGGTTGCCTCGAGCTGTCATATCGATATCTTTCCGTGATCTTTGAGGTGTTTTCATGAATTCGGCCGCGTACCTGGACGCGCTCGACTCCCCGCACGATGCCGGGGTGCACGACGTCGCGGCGCTGTCGGCACATGCCGCGTTCGTGTTCCTGTGTCTCGGCCTGTGCTGGGGAATCTTCACCAGCACAGGCTGGTTGCACCGGCTCACCGGCAGGCAGGCCACGCGCAGCAGCCACTTGGCGCTCGTCACACTGGCGCTGGCCTTCGCCACGTTGCACGCCGCGGCGTTTCTGCTCATGCGGGACGCCCGCTTCGGCCCGGTACAGCTGTCTGTGCCCTTCGTCACGGGCGGCTACGTGGTGGCGGCCGGAGTCGTGTCGCTCGAACTCATGCTCGCCATCACCCTGGCGGTCGTGGTCCGCCGGCTGCTGAGCCCACGACGGTGGCTGTGGTTGCACCGCCTCGGATACCCGGCCGTGGCGCTGGGGGTGCTGCACTCGTTCACCGGCGCGTTCGTCGACGGGCACTTGCAGGCGTTGTGGATGTTCGGGCTGGCGCTCGCGGTGCCCACCGCACTGCTGGCGGGCCTGCGTTTCCTGCCGGTCCGGCTACTGACCGGTGCGCGAGTGCTGGAGTTGCAGCAGTGAGCGATGACGACCGAAGGGAGGAATCGCTCCCATGAGCAAACACAGGATGGCCGTGACGGTGGACAACTACCGGTGCCACCGTTACGGCGTGTGTGAGGCCGAAGCGCCCGAGGCCTTCCGGCTGACCGCCGACGGCAGGCTCGCCTACCGCGCGCAGCCTTCGTTGTGGAGCCGGGACGATGTGCTGACGGCCGCCCGGAACTGCCCGATGCAGGCCATTCACGTGGAGACGCGGTGAACAGGCGGAAGGAACGCATCGTCATCGTCGGCGCCGGACTCGCGGGCCTGCGGGCGGCGGAACGCTTTCGCGAACTCGGCTTCGCCGGAGACCTCGTCATGGTGGGCGCGGAACGACACCGGCCCTACCACCGGCCCGCCCTGTCCAAGCAGTTCCTGGCCGGTGATCTCGGGTCGCGGGACCTGACCTTCCACGGCGCGGCCGACCTCGACGCGCGCTGGTTCCTCGGCCGGACCGTGCGGCGACTCGACCCGCGGCGGCACCTGGTGCAGATCGGGCACGCGAAACCGCTGCGGTACGACGGTCTGGTCATCGCGACCGGTGTGCGGGCCCGGCGGCCCGCGGACACGCCGGACGATCCGCGCGTGCGGACGCTGCGCACGCGCGACGACGCCGAGATGCTCCAGCGCCTGCTTCGCGCCGGAGACGGCCCGTGCGTGATCCTCGGTGGCGGGTTCACGGCGTCGGAGCTGGCCTCGACCTTGGCCGAGCGGGGCCGGGACGTCGTTTTGGCGTCCCGGTCTCCCACGCTCCTCGGCGCGCTGGGGCCGGAGGCCGGTCAGGCCGCGCTGCGCCTGCACCAGGACCACGGCGTCCGGGTCTGGCTCGACACGACGGTGCGGCACTGGGTTCCCGGTGAGTGGGGAGTCGGACTCCATTTCACCAACGGGCAGTTCGTCGTCGCCGGGTCGGTGGTGCTGGGGGTCGGCGGGGAACCGGACACCGCATGGCTGGCGGGCTCGGGAGTCGACATCAGCGACGGCGTGTTGTGCGAGCGGACCTGTCACGTCGCGGGCATTCCCGACGCGGTCGCGGCCGGCGACGTGGCACGGTGGCCGGTGCGGCCCGGGTATCCGCCGCGGCGGATCGAACACTGGCTCAACGCGGTGGAAATGGGACGCGCGGCTGCGCGCAACCTGCTCTTCGGCCGGGCGGCGGCGATCCCGTTCGAGCCGCTGCCCCGGTTCTGGTCGGAGCAGTACGGCGAGCGTTTCCAGGCCGCGGGTTTCCTCGGTCCGGCAGCCACCCGGGTCTCGCTGGAAGGCGACCTGGCGAACGGTCCCGGCGTGCTCGGCTACTGCGAGGAGGGCCTGCTCGTCGGGGTGGTCGCGAGAGAAGATCCGCGCGCGATGCTGCGCTGGACGGCCAGACTGGACCATCGCCTCGCGCAGCGGGGTGGCAGGCACCGGCTGGCCGAGGCCCTCACGGCGTGAGCGGTCCGGTGTCGCGGTGACCACCGCGGCGCTCGCCGTCGGGGTCGGATTCCTCCCGGTCACCGGCGCCGCGGCCGGCTTCTGGTCGCGACCGCGCTCGCGGTGTCGGGAGCCACGACGCGTACTTCGCGCGGCGGTGGCAGGATGTGAGGTCGCGGCGGGTTGCGGGCGAACAGGGTGGAGCGATGGCGCGACGGGAGATCAGGCGGCGCGGGGCACTCGGGCTCGGCCTGGGCCTTGCCCTCGCCGGTTGTGCGGCACCACCCGCGCCGGTCACGTCGATACCCAGCCCCACACCGAGTCCGGCGCCCACGACGATGCCCACTTTGTCCACTTCGGACGGACCTGCGCGGCAGCTGATCCGTGCGGAGACCGGACGCCAGGAGGTGGCGCTGACCTTCCACGGCGCGGGCGAGCTGTCGTTGACGCGCCGGGTGCTGGACCTGCTGGCCCAGCACGACGCGCAGGTCACGGTGCTCGCGGTCGGCACGTGGCTGGCGAACACCCCGGACGGCATCCGGATGGTGCGCGACGGCGGGCACGAGATCGGCAACCACACCTGGAGCCACGGAGATCTGGCACGGATGCGGCCGGACCCGATGCTCACCGAGATCGAACGCTGCCGCGACGAACTGGCCCGGCTCACCGGTGGCCCCGGCACGTTCTTCCGGCAGTCGCAGGGCCAGTACGCGACGGACACCGAACTCGCCGAAGCGGGCAAGGCGGGTTATTCGCGCGTGCTCTCCTACGACATCGACTCGCTGGACTGGACGGATCCGGCGCCGGACAAGGTCCGGCGAGCGGTGGCCGCCGCGCGGGCGGGCAGCGTCGTGAGCATGCACCTCGGCCACCCCGCGACGATCGCCGCGCTGCCAGGTGTGCTCACCGACCTCGCCGGCCGCGGGCTCACCCCGGTCACCGCAAGCCGGCTCTTCGCGTGAGGAGGCCTCCGGTGCGACCCCGTGGTCTGGTCCCGTTCCTGCTGGCGGGCGCGCTGCTCGCCGCGTGCACATCCATGCCGGCGCCGGTCGCGCCGCCACCGTCGCCCGCGCCGTCGAGCCCCGCGACGGCCGTTGGTGGCCTGTCCGGGATGCCCTCGGTGTCCGATCCGCACAACGTCGACGCCGACGCCGGCGCGAACATGCTCTCGGACACCGCCAAGGCCGCGCGGCCGCTGGTCTACGTGCCGCACTCCCGATCCGGCGACGTCTGGGTGATCGACCCCACCACGTTCGCCGTCGTCGGAAAGTATCCGGCCGGCAAGGAAATCCAGCACGTCGTGCCCGCTTACGACATGAACACGTTGTACGCCACCGACGACAAGGGCGACCACCTGCTGCCCTTCGACCCGCGCACCGGGCTGCCGGGCAAACCGATTCCGGTGACCGACCCGTACAACATGTACTTCACGCCCGACGGCGCCTACGCGATCTCGGTCGCCGAAGCGCGGCGCCAACTCGTCTGGTACGACCCGCACACCTGGGCGCAGCGCGATGTGACGCCCGTGCCCGGCTGCGCCGGCATCGACCACGCCGACTTCTCGGTCGACGGCCGCACCGCCGTGTTCACCTGCGAGTTCGCCGGCGCGGTCGTGGTTGTCGACGTCGCGTCGCACAAGGTGCTGCGCACCATCCCGATGTTGCAGCGGCACACCCACATGGGGCCGCAGGACATCAAGCTCGCCCCCGACGGCTCGGTGTACTACATCGCGGACTCCGACGCGAACGGCGTGTGGGTGCTCGACGGCGCGGCCACCAAGGTGCTGCGGTTCATCCCGACCGGCATGGGTGCGCATGGCCTCTACCTGTCCCGCGACGCGAAACAGCTCTACGTCACCAACCGGCACGAGGGCAGCATCAGCGTCCTCGACGCCTACACCGGCGCCGCCGTGACCACGTGGCGGCTGCCGGGCGGCGGCAGCCCGGACATGGGCAACGTGACCGCGGACGGCAGCCAGCTCTGGCTTTCCGGCCGCTACGACCGCGTCGTCTACGTGATATCCACAAAGGACGGATCGCTGATCCGGAAGATCCCGGTGGGCAACGAACCGCACGGTCTGTGCGTGTGGCCACAGCCCGGTCGCTATTCGATCGGGCACACCGGCATCACCCGCTGAGTGGAAAGGCACGGCGATGGCGGCGAAAATCGCGCGGTGGCCGGTGCTGCTCGGCGTGCGCCCGGTGGACCGCAAGCGGCTCGGCCCGGACGTCGTGGCCGGCTTGACGCTCGCTGCGCTGGCCATCCCGGAAGTGCTCGGGTACGCCAGGATCGCCGGGATGCCGGTCGTGACCGGTCTGTACACGCTGCTGCTGCCGGTGATCGCGTTCGCGGTGCTCGGTGCGTCGCGGCACCTGGTGGTCGGCGCGGACTCGGCGACCGCGGCGATCCTGGCCGCGGGGCTGAGCGCGACGGCCGTGGCGGGCTCGGCGCGGTATGTGTCGCTCGCCGGCTGGGCCGCGTTGCTCGTCGGCCTGCTGCTGGCGCTGGCCCGCCTGATCCGGCTCGGCTTCATCGCGAACTTCCTGTCCCGCACGGTGCTCGTCGGGTTCCTCACCGGCGTGGGCATCCAGGTCGCGGTGGGGCAGTTACCGGAGATGGCCGGCGTTCCCGGCGGCGGGAGCGGCACCGTCGCCAAGCTCGTCAGCTTCGGCCGGAACGTCGCGCACGCCCAGCTGGCGACCGTCGCGGTGTCGGTCGCGGTCCTGGTGGTCGTGCTCGTCCTGCGCCGGCTCGCGCCGCGCTTTCCGGGTGCGCTGGTCGCGATCGTCGGCGCGATCGCCGTCAGCGCCGCGGCCGACCTGAAGGCACACGGCGTGACCGTGCTCGGGCCCGTGCCGGGCGGCCTGCCGCATCCCGCCCTCGGTGCGATCACGGTCGGCGACGTCAGCCTGCTGCTGCCGATGGCGGCGTCGATGTTCGTCGTCATCCTCGCCCAGAGCGCCGCGACATCCCGCGCCTACGCCGCCCGCTACGACGAAGACGTCGACGAGAACGCCGACCTCGTCGGGCTCGGTGCGGCCAACTTCGCCGCAGGGCTGACCGGCACGTTCGTCGTCAACGGAAGCCCGACGAAGACGCAGATGGTGGACAGCGCGGGCGGGCGTTCGCAGGTGTCGCACCTGTCGGCGGCGTTCGTCGTGCTCGTCGTGCTGCTGTTGCTCACCCGCACGCTGGAGTCGCTGCCGCTGGCCGCGCTCAGCGCCGTCGTGTTCCTGATCGGGGTCAACCTGATCGACATCTCCGGCCTGCGCACCATCTACCGGGTCCGGCGCGCCGAGTTCGTGGTCGCGCTGCTGACCACGGCCGCGGTGGTGTTCATCGGGGTGGAGCAGGGCATCGTGCTCGCCATCGTGGTGTCCATTGTGGACCACCTGCGGCACAGCTATCGGCCGCACAGCAGTGTTCTGATGAAGTCCCCAGCCGGGCACTGGCAGTCCCGGCCGGTGGATCCCGGCGCGCGCACGGTCGAGGGATTGGTGATCTACCGCTTCGGCACCAGTCTGTACTTCGCCAACGCGTCGCGGCTGGCCGCGGATGTGGTCACACTGGTGGGCGAGCGGGCGCCCGCCTGGCTGTGCCTCGACGCCGCCGCGATCGGCGACGTCGACTACACCGCGGCCGCGGTGCTGACCACAGTGGAGCGAAAGCTGCGGGAGCGCGGCGTCCGGCTGGTGTGCTCGGGCGTCGTCGCGTCGGTGCGCGAACAACTCGATCACTACGGCCTCACCGCCGCGATCGGCGAAGCGTCCTATTTCGACACGGCAGGCGAGGCACTGGAAGCCTTCAACCAACGTCAGGAGAGTGACCGGTGATGACCACGGTGACCTGGAAGACCGAGCCCGAGCAGCACGACTATCCGGCTGCCGCCTCCTATCTGTCGCTGCTCGCCTCGGCCGAGCTGGTCGCCGAGCTGGTCGGGCTGCTCGAGGGCGCGCACATCCAGTACCACAAGGCCAAGGACATCCTGCGTGCCGCGGCCCTGCCGCTGCTGCCCGCCGACGACCCCCACGTCGCGTCCGACCTGCGGAAAGTGGACAGGGGCAAGGAGCTTTCGCCGATCCTGCTGGTCCGCGGCGATCTCGAGCGGGGCCTCCCGCTGCAGATCGCGGACGGCTACCACCGGGTCTGCGCGAGCTACCATATCGACGAAAACACGGACATTCCGTGCCATCTCGTGGCCCGGCCGGAATAGCCTCCCCAGCTCACCGGCCGCACCGACCACATCGGACAATGGTCCGGACACCGGCAACGCCCTGACGGGCATCGGGGGAGGCGGCATCCCGTGCGTGAAGTAGCAGCCCGCGGCGGCGACGCGAGCGAGAGCACCGACGAGGCCCGGGGCGACGAGGGCCGCGGCAGCGCTCGGCGCGGCGTTCCGGGACCGGCGGCGATACCGGCGGTGGTCGTGCTGTCCGTCGCGGCAGCCGTGTTCGACCTGCGCGTCAACCACACACTCGGCGTCCCGTTCGAGGTCGCGTTCGTGCTCGTCAGCGTGCTGGCGGTGCTGGTCGTCCGCCCGGGCGGCATCGTCGTCGCGATGTTCGCGCCGCCGCTCGTGCTGATCCTCGCGGCCGCGACCGGCGTGCTCGTCGAGCAGGGCATTCACGGCATTCAGGGCGGCAGCTCCGCGCTGCTGCTCGCGATCGCGACGGCGGTGCTGCCCCAGTTCCCGGTGATGGCAGGCACCACCGCGGCCACGCTGGTCTTCGGCACGATCCGGCTCCTGCGCCACCGGGGCAGGTCCGGGAAGGTCACATGAAGCGGCCGCCGGTGACCTCGAGCACGGTGCCGGTCATGTACGACGACAGGTCGGACGCCAGGAACAGCACGACGTCCGCCACCTCGGCGACCTCGCCGGCGCGGCCCATCGGGATCTCGGCCATCTTCTGATCCCACGCCCGCTGCGGCATCGCCTCGGTCATCGCGGACCGGATGAGGCCGGGCTGCACGGCGTTCACGCGCACCCCGTGGTGTGCCATCTCCTTGGCTGCGGCCTTGGTCAGCCCGACGATCCCGGCCTTGGCGGCCGAGTAGTTGGTCTGGCCCACCATGCCGACCTTCCCGGACAGTGACGAGATGTTGACGATCGCGCCGGAGGCCTGCTCGCGCATGATCGCCGCCGCCTTGCGGGTACCGTTCCAGGTGCCCTTCAGGTGCACGTTGATGACCTGGTCGAACTCGTCCTCGGTCATGGTGCGCATGGTGGCGTCCCGCGTGATGCCCGCGTTGTTGACCATCACGTCCAGCGAACCGAACACGTCCACCGCGTGCGCCAGCAGACTGTCCACATCGGACGAATTCGTGACGTCGCAGCGCGCGGCGGACGCGACCTCGGCGCCGCCGAGCTGCTTGACCGCGGCCCCGGTCGCGTCGAGGTTCACATCGCCCAGCACGACCCGGGCACCCTCCGCGACGAACCGTTCGGCGATCGCGAACCCGATTCCCTGCGCACCACCGGTCACCACCGCGGTGCGACCGTTCAGCAAAGGCATGGTCTTCCTTGTCTCGTCAGCGGTTGGCGGACTTCTCGGCGCGGACCAGCGACCCGCCGATGATCAGGCGCTGGATCTCGCTCGTCCCTTCATACAGGCGCAGCAGGCGGACGTCGCGGTAGATGCGCTCCACCGGGACCTCGCGCATATAACCGGTGCCGCCGTGCACCTGCACCGCGAGATCGGCCACGCGACCGGCCATCTCGGTGCAGAACAGCTTGGCCGCGGACGGCGCGATCCGGCGGTCCTCGCCGCTGTCGTAGGCCGCGGCGGCGTCCCGGACGAGCGCGCGGCCGGCCGCGACACCGGTGTATTGGTCGGCGAGCATCGCCTGCACGAGCTGGAAGTCGCCGATCGCCGTCCCACCCTGGGTGTTGGCCGCGGCGTAGGCGACGGACTCGTCGAGGGCGCGCTGCGCACTGCCGACCGCGAGCGCCGCGATGTGCACGCGGCCGCGGGCCAGCGACGTCATCGCGGCCCGGTAGCCGACCTCCTCCGAGCCCCCGACCAGCGCCGACTCCGGCAGGCGCACCGAGTCGAAGTTGACGTCCGCGGTCCAGGCGCCCTCCTGGCCCATCTTCGCGTCCTTCGGGCCGACGGTGACGCCGGGCGTGTCGGCGGGCACCAGGAACACCGCGATGCCGGGGTCCTTCCCACTGGCGTCGCGGGTCCGCGCGAAGGCGATGAACAGGTCCGCGGTCGGCGCGTTGGTGATGAATCGCTTCTGCCCGTCCAGCACCCAGTCCGTGCCGTCTCGGCGCGCGCGGGTACGCAGCCCCGCCGGGTTCGAGCCGGCGCCGGGCTCGGTGAGTGCGAACGACGCCACCACGTCGCCCGACGCGATGCGCTCCAGCCACTGCTTCTTCTGGTCGTCGGTGCCGAAGTTCACCAGCACCTGGCCGGCGATGCCGTTGTTCGTGCCGAACATCGACCGCAGGGCCGGCGTGGTGTACCCGAACTCCATCGCGAGCTCGACGTCCTGGCGGAGGTTGAGACCGAGGCCGCCCCACTCCGCGGGGATCGCGTAGCCGAACAGGCCCATGTCGGCCGCGGCGGTGCGGATGTCGTCCGGGATCCGGTTGGTGGCCATGATCTCGTTCTCGCGCGGGACCACGTCCTCGCGCACGAAGCGGCGCACCTGGGCCAGGATGTCCGCGAAATCCTCATCGCTGACGTAGTCGCTCATGGCACACCAGTCTTGTCCACGTTCTCATGCCTGTCCAATGTCAATATAACCTCTATTGTTTCCCGTGCGGATATAATTCGAGGGTGGACTTCATCCAGCTCGAGGTCTTTCGCGCAGTCGCCGAGGAACTGCACTTCGGGCGCGCCGCCGAGCGGCTGCACCTCGCCCAGCCCTACCTCAGCCGGACCATCCGGGCGCTGGAAACCGACCTGGGCACGCAGCTGTTCGACCGCACCACCCGGCGAGTCGAGCTGACGCCGGCCGGGCGCGCGCTGCTCGATCCCGCCGCGGCCATCCTGCGGCTGGGGGAGCGGGCGCGCGCCGACGTCGAGGCGGCGCACCGCGGCGACGGCGGGCGGGTGCGGCTCAGCTTCGCGGGCCCGTCGTCGCAGGCCATGGTGGGTGCGCTCGCGCGAAGCGTGCGCGAACGGTACCGGCGCATCGAACTCGCGGTCCGGCCCGGGCGGTACGGTCCGCTCTCGTTGCGCGAGCTGCGGGAACGCAGCACCGACCTGGCCATCGCGCGCTTCGAACACGCGCCGCCGGGGGTGGCCAGCCGCACCCTGATCCGGGAGCGCGGCGTGCTCGTCGTACCCGCGGACCACCGGCTCGCCGGCGAGTCGCAGGTCTCGTTCACGGACCTGCGCGACGAACTGTTCATCACGCTGCCCGAAGTGGTCGGCTCCGCGGTGCGGGCGCAGTTCGTCTCGTGCTGCCACACGGCCGGGTTCGCCCCGGACATCGTGCAGACCGCGCCGGACTCGTGGACGTGCGTCGCGCTGGTCGCGGCCGGCGTCGGGCTGCACTACATCACCGATTCGGCGGTGCGGCAGATGACACTCGACGGCGTCCGCGTCGTCGCGCTCACCGACGACATCCCGCCGCTGTTCGGCTACCTCATGTGGCGCCTCGACGACCCGGATCCCGCACTCGCCCGAGTCCTCGAGATCGCCGCCGAGGTGCTGCCTGGATCCTGAGCTCAGCCCTGGGGGAGGTTCTCCCAGAGGCCCATGGTGTTGCCCTCGGTGTCAGTGAAGTACGCGTAGAAGCCCATGTTCGGGATCTCCGTGCGACCCACCAGCTTGGTGCCGCCGAGCCGTTCGATCTTCTCCAGCGCCGCGTCGATGCTCGCCACGTCGATCGTGAGCACAGGGCTCTTCGGCGTGGCGTCCGCCCGGGCGACCATGCCGCCGTTGATGAAACCGGGCTCCGACGGCGTCCCCTGCTCGGTGACCGGACCGGTGGACGCCATGGTGTAGGCCATCTCGGGCATCTCCATGACGTTCCAGCCGAACGTCTCGCGGTAGAAGCCGCGGGCCCGGTCGCCGTTGTCGAACGGGATCTCGAAGTGCACGATCTTGCCGCTCATCGCCTGCCTGCCTCTCGGGGTCGATGTGACGGCACCGACCGTAGTCCCGGCCCCGGATGCCAACCAGGGCACTTAGTCCCTCACGGCACCTCGTCGTCGAGGAGGCGGAGGTCCGGCGGGACCAGGGTCGTGCTCTCCACGAGTTCGCGGACGAGATTGTGGTTGAGGCTGTTGCCGACCGGTTCGCCGACCTCGTCGCGGGTGAGCCCCGCGACGCCGGCCAGCGACAGCCGGGCGCGCACGCCGGCGACGAGATGTTCGACCTTCTTCGGCCGCCACCCGCCCTCAGGTTGCAGGTCGGCGAGGTGCGCCGCGGCCTGGCTCCAGGTCAGCGGCTGCGGGTACGCCTCGTGGTAGAGGTAGCGCTGGGCCAGCACGATCAGCGCGAGCCGTTCCGAGGCGGACAGCCGCCACGTCTTCGGCGGCTCGGTGGGTTCGCCGTGCAGGGGCGCCGGCCGGCCGGCGCCCGAGCCCGCGACGAACAGTTCCATCAGGTGCTCGCGACGGCCCGATCCGCGCACGAACAGCGGCGTGTACCCGGTGGCGAGCGGCACGGGTTCGTCGCCGGGGAACACCAGCCGCGACCCGGGCAGCCGCAACGGCACGCGCCCGGTGCCGCTCACCCACCACTGGTCGGCACGGTGGGTCAGCTCGCCCTGCACGCGGCTGACGCGCCGGTCGTCCTCGCCGAGGCACACGTGCACGTCGGGCCGGTTGCGGCCGAACAGCACCGTGCGACCGTCCTTCGCGCTCACCGTGATGCCGCCCGTCATGGACAGCGCGTAGATCGTGCCGGGCGTGGCCGCGGGCACCCCGAACGCGAGGCTGTCGTGACCGGGCGGGAGCCGCCGGCCGCCCGTCGTCTGGGTTTCGCGCATCTGCCCTCCGCGCCGTGTCCGTGCCGAATATCAGCATGATGCCGGGTTCGGCCGGGACCCCTCCCGGTTGGCTAGTATCCGCCGGGTGCGCACTGGCGATGTGATCGACCGGCGGTACCGCCTGGAGGACGAGCTCGGTTCGGGCGCCGGTGGCGTGGTGTGGAGTGCGTTCGACACCAAGCTGAACCGGATGGTCGCGCTGAAACGGCCGCACGGCATCCCGGGAGCGGCCGAGCTGGCCGGGTTCCGGCGCGAAGCGCAGCACGCGGCCCAGTTGCATCACCCGAACGTGATCGCGGTGTTCGACGCGGCCGATCCGGCCTGGCTGGTGATGGAGTACCTGCCCGCCCGCGGCCTGGACCGGATCCTGGCCGAGGAGGGGCCGCTGCCGCCATGGCGGGTCGCGCGGATCGGGATGCAGATCGCCGCGGGCCTGGCCGCCGCGCACCGGCACAGCATCGTGCATCGCGACGTGAAACCGGGGAACGTGCTGGTGGGCGACGGTGATCTGGCCAAGCTGAGCGATTTCGGCATTTCGGTGTGGCAGGAGGTCACGCTCACCGAGGACGGCCGGATCAGCGGCACCGCCGGCTACGTGGCGCCCGAGGTGGCCGACGGGCGGCCCGCCACCGCCGCGTCCGACCTGTTCTCCCTGGGCGCGACCCTGTACGCGGCCGTCGAAGGCGCCGCGCCGTTCGGCACCGGGAGCCCCGAGGCGGTGCTCGCGCGGGCGCGCCACGGCGAGATCGCGCCGATGCGCCGAGCCGGAGCGCTGGAGCCGCTGCTCAACGAGATGCTCGCGCGGCGCCCGGCGCGCCGTCCCGATGCCGTGGAGGTGCGGCGACGGCTCGCCGATGTCGTCGGCGGCTGGCAACCACCCCTGGTTGAGGTTCCGTCGGGGCGGCGCCGGGCTCCGCGATGGTTCGTCGCCGCCGCGGTGGTGCTGGTCAGCGCCGGAGTCCTGGTGTGGTCACTGCGCACGCCGTCGGTGACTCCGGCCCCCGCCGCGGCGCCGATCCCGTCCATAGTGGACGTTGTGGGTGATCCGCGCACCACCGATCCCTGCGCGCTCGCCGACCAGGACGCGGTGCGTCGGTTCGGTAACACGGAACTGAACTCCGTGTACGGCAACTTCAACCGCTGCGACGTCCTCGTCGACACCGGCGGCGAGGACCCGGTCGACGTGGACATCGAACTGGCGACGGCCGCCGTGCCCAATACCGTGCAGCCCGGTGTGTACACAGTGGAGCGTCATCCGCTCAGCGGCGGCGCGTGCGACCGGCGGATCCCCGTCACCGGCGAGTACGACGTGTGGATCACCGCCAAGACCGACGGGCCCGGCGACCTGTGTGCGATCGCCGACGCCGCCACCACCGCCGCCGTGGCGCGCCTGCAGCAGGGGCCGCTGCCGCGGCGGGCGCCGTTCGCGGCCGGGTCGCTGGGCACCGCCGACGCGTGTGGACTTGTCGACACCACCGCGCTCGCCCGCCTGCCCGGTGTCGACGCGGTCCATCCGGAGATCGGCTTCGGGCACTGGGACTGCCGGTGGAACAGCACGGTGAGCAAGACCAGCCTGCGCGTGCTGTTCGACCACGCGCAGCCGATGAGCGCCGACGACGGCACTCCCACCCGGGTCGCGGGCCGCATGGCGTTCGTCGCTCCGGACGCCGACGCAGACCACAGTTGCACCGTCGACGTCGTCCACCGCGAAACCACCGACGCGAACGGCGCCCGCCTCGACGAGGTCCTCAAGGTGATCGTCTCCGGCGACGGCGCGGGGCGCGGGTTCTGCGCCATGGCAGGCGATTTCGCCACCGACGCGGCCACCCATCTGCCTTAGGGCGCGCCGTGGCACCACGCAGTCCGGCGGGAGGGTAACGCCCGAGCGCACCTTTTCACCCCACCGCCGCCACAATGGACTCCGCGGTCCACGCGCCCGCCGCACCGGGCAGCGCGGCGAGATAGGTGGCCGCGTGCCGGATGTCCCAGCCGTGCGCGTCACACAGTCCGGTGGCCAGCATCCGCAGGTACTCCGCGGACGGTGCTTCCCCCGCGACGTCGTGCGCGGACCACGGCGCGGTGAACGTCAGCACCGGGTGATTGTCGAGATTTCCTATACACAGCATCGTTTCGTAACGTCCAGGTCCCAGTTCAGCCCGACCGCCGGCGATGACCTCGGTGAGATCGAGGTCCGTACCGGGGTCGCGGTACATCTCCTGCGCGGCCACGTCCGCGAACTGGCCCGCGGTGATCAGGTACGCGCGGGCGGGTGCGGTGCCGGGCAATGCGGGGTCGTAGAAGGCGCGTCCGCCGCCCCACACCGGGGACCGCGTCGCGAAGTAGACCCCGCCCGGCAGCACGTGGCCGCGTGTCGCGAGTGCGGGTTGGCGGTTGCGGCAACCGGGATGAAACCGCGCAGCGCCCTCGGGCGTGCCGCCGGCCAGGTAACAGCCGAAGCGCGCGGCGTTCATGTTGGAGCCGTAACTCACGTACCACACCAGCGGTTCGTCCATAGTTTCCCACGGTGCCACAGTTCCGAACAACGTTCAGATCCGTACCACCTTCCGTTCATCTCGGTTGGCAAGACTCCAGTGTCACTCAGAGGAGGCCAGATGAACCGGGTAGGAGTCGCCGCTGTCGCGGGCGCGCTCGCCGTGACGCTCACCGTCACGGGCAGCGCCGAAGCTCAGGACAGCGACTACAGTGTCCAATCAGGACACGCCTTGCACGACCATGTGTCCACGAAGGACACCGTTGTGTCGCATACGTCCCCAGCGCACGGTTCGCTCGAGTTCAATCCGGATGGGACGTTCACGTACGTGCCGGCCGCGGGCTTCACCGGCACCGACACGTTCACCTACAGCACGAGCGACGCCGTCCGGCTCTACAGCACGGATCTGCAGCCGATCGCGACGATCGGTGGGGTGCCGATCACCGCCGGTGCCTACGGTTCGGCGCTGGCGCCGGTGCCCGGCAAGAAGGACCAGTACTACGGGCTCACCGACCGCGGCCCCAACGTCGACGGCCCGAACGGCGAGAAGATCGAGCCGCTGCCCGGCTTCACGCCCGCGATCGGCCGCTTCCAGCTCGTCAACGGCAAGGCCGTGCTGCAGCAGACAATCCCGCTGCAGGCCGCCGACGGCACCCCGTACGACGGCCACGTCAACAGCCAGGCCAGCACCGGCGAGACGATCGTCGACCTCAACGGCCAGGCGATCCCGGCCGACGCGTACGGCTACGACTCCGAGGGCCTGGTCGCGCTCGCCGACGGCACGTTCTGGGTGTCCGACGAGTACGGCCCGTTCATCACGCACTTCGACTCGAGGGGCCGCGCGATCGAGCGCCTGTCGCCGTTCGACGGGTCGCTGCCGAAGGAACTGGCGAACCGGGTGGTCAACAAGGGCATGGAGGGCCTGACGATCACGCCCGACGGCAGCACCCTCGTCGGCATGATGCAGTCGGCGCTGCAGCAGCCGGACCTGACCGCGAAGCCCAAGAACGTCGCGCCGCTGCGCATCGTCACCTACGACCTGCGTACGCACGCGACGCACGAGTACCTGTACCTGCTCAACGACCCGAAGACCAACAGCGGCGCGGTCAGCGAGATCACCGCGCTGGACGCGACGACGTTCCTCGTCGACGAGCGCGACGGGAACGTCGAGCCGGGCGCCTACAAGCGGCTGTTCAAGATCAGCGTCCCTGGTGCGACCGATGTCGGTCCCCGGGCGAACGTGCCGGGTGCGACCTACGACGCGACGAAGGGCGGCCTGCTGGTCGGCGGCAAGTCGATCGAGGCGCTGGTCGGCGCGGCTGACACCGCCACCGCGAAGGCGGCTCTCGCGAAGGCCGGCATCACCCCGGTCGCCAAGACCGACGGCATCGACCTCGGCGGGCTGCTGACCGGCCTCGACCCGACCGGGGGGTTCTTCGGTCACGACAAGGTCGAGGGTGTCGCGACGACCGACGGCGGCCGGACGGTCGTGGTTAGCAACGACAGCGACTTCGGCATCGACGGCATCACCGACGCCGCGCCGCCCTACCAGCTGCACGCGAAGACCCTGCCCAACGGCAAGCAGGACGACGGCGAGTACCTCGTCATCGACACCACGAAGCTGCCCGCGCAGAAGGACACCGTGACGGTCCAGATCACCGTGAAGTGACACCGACGTCGTCAGGGCCCGGCGCCGGGTGGGGTACAACAGGTGCATGCCTGCCAGTCCCACCGATGCTCCGGGCCCTGACGACGTCGACGCGATGACCGACGCCGTGCTCACGGCGTCGCGCCTGCTGCTCGCGGTCTCCGTGCGGTCGATCGCTTCGGTGGACGACTCGATCACAGTCCCGCAGTTCCGGCTGCTCGTCGTGCTGGACACGCGCGGGCCGCTGAAACTGTCGGCGGTCGCGGAGCAACTGGGCGTCAACCCGTCCACGGCGACCCGCATGACGGACCGGCTCGTCGCCGCGGGGCTGGTGAGTCGGGAGGCGAACCCGGCGTCGCGCCGCGAACTCGTCGTGTCGCTGACCGGCACCGGGGCGGCCGTGGTGCACACGGTGACGGAGCGGCGTCGCGCCGAGATCACCCGCATCGTCGAGCGGATGCCGGTCGCCGCGCGGCGTGGCCTGGTGCGCGCGCTCACCGCGTTCACCGAAGCCGGCGACGAGCCGCCGGTATCCGCTCTCTGGCTGTGACGCCTCAGACGAGGAACGCGAACAGCGGGCTGTCCGGTGGCACGCGCTCGACGCGATGCGGCGCGGCCTCCATCCGCTTGAGCATGGGCTCCAGGTTCTCCGGCGCGCCGAGTTCGATGCCGACCAGCGCGGGACCCGTCTCACGGTTGTTGCGCTTGACGTACTCGAACAGCGTGATGTCGTCGTCCGGGCCGAGGATGTCGTCGAGGAACCGGCGCAGCGCGCCCGGCTCCTGCGGGAACTCGACGAGGAAGTAGTGCTTGCGCCCCTCGAACACGAGCGCACGCTCGACGATCTCGGCGTAGCGGCTGACGTCGTTGTTGCCGCCGGACAGGATGCAGACCACGATGGCGCCCGCTGCCAGCCCCAGGTCCTGGCCGAGCGCGGCCGCGGCCAGCGCGCCGGCGGGCTCGCTGATGATCCCGTCGGACTGGTAGAAGTCCAGCATTTCCACGCAGATCCGGCCTTCCGGCACGGCCAGCAGGCGCGGCGGCCCGGCCGCGGCGATCGCGAACGTGTGCTGCCCGACCTGCCGCACCGCGGCGCCGTCGACGAACGGGTCGACCTCGTCCAGCGGCACCGGCCGGCCGGCCCCGAGTGCGAGCGCCATGCTCGCCGCGCCTCGCGGCTCGGCGCCGATCACGGTCACGCCGGGATGCCGTTCGCGGACCCACGTGAGCGTGCCGCCGAGCAGCCCGCCGCCGCCGACCGGCACCACGATCGCGTCCGGCACCCTGTCCAGCTGCTCGAAGATCTCCTTCGCCACGGTGCCCTGACCGGCGATGACACGCGGGTCGTCGAAGGCGGGCACCAGCGTGGTGGCGGTGGCCGCCGCATACTCGGCCGCTGCGGCGGCACTCTCGTCGTACGTCTCGCCCTCGACCACGACCTGCACGTACTTCCCGCCGAGCGTGGCGACCCGGTCGCGCTTCTGCCGCGGCGTCGTGCGCGGCAGGTACACCCGGCTGGCCACCCCGAGCGACGCGCACGCGAACGCGACGCCCTGGCCGTGGTTGCCCGCGCTCGCGCACACCACGCCGCGCTCGCGTTCTCCGGCGGAGAGGCCGCTGATCAGGTTGAACGCGCCGCGCCCCTTGTACGAGCGCACCGCGTTGAGGTCTTCGCGCTTGAGCCACACGTCGAGCCCGTGCCGCTGGGAGAGGCGGTCGTTGCGCTGGAGCGGACTCGGTGGAATCACGTCCGCGAACCGCTCGGCCGCCGCGGCGATCTCCGCCGCGCTCACCACTTCCGCCACGACATCCCTCCTGAGCAGTTCAAATACGGGATTCTAGTGCCGGCCGCGGCCGGCTCGGCATCGGCACGGTCAGCGCCGCCACCGCCGCGATCACGAGCTGAATGTGACACCGCGCCACCGGACGGGACTGAATGTGACAGTCAGCTCCGTCCGGCAAGGGAAACGGCGCGCATGAGGGGGTCGCGCAGGCCGGCGCACACAGCGATGGTGGCGGTCGAGTCCGTGGTGTGCTCGGTGCCGTCGCCGTCGAGGACGAGACCGCCCGCTTCGCGGACCAGCAGCGTGCCCGCCATGGTGTCCCACGGCAGGTTCGCGAGGATGACCGTGGCCTCGAGCTTGCCGTGTGCGACCCAGGCCAGGTCGATCGCGGCGGTGCCGAGCATCCGGATGCGCTGCGCCCGCGCGCCGAGGTGGTCCAGCAGCGCGAGCCGGACGCGGTTTGTGGCCGCCGCGCCCGCGCCGATGGCGAAGTCGCCGATCGAGATCACCGCGTTCGACAGCTCCGACGCGGCCGACGTGTGGATGCGCTCGTCGCCGGCGTAGGTGCCGTGCCCTTCCACCGCGGTGTAGGTCGTGTCGAGGAACGGCAGATCGATCGCCGCCAGCACGCTGCGCCGCCCCGACACCAGGCCCAGCGACACCGCACACAACGGGATCCCGCGCGCGAAGTTCGACGTGCCGTCCACCGGATCCAGCGCCCACCACACCGCGCCGGGATCGCCGCTGCGCCCGTGTTCTTCACCCAGGATCCCGATTTCCGGGGTTTCGCGCGCGAGGAAGTCGCGCACCGAGTCCTCGACGGCCAGGTCCACATCGGTCACGAGGTCGCGCTCGCCCTTCTCCGTCACCGACGCCGGGCCGCGCCGGTGGATGATCCGGCGGGCGCGGGCCAGGGCTTCCCGCGCGACGGGCAACAGCGACGCCGGGTCCACCTCAGCCCTCCGTGCTCGGCGGGGCACCCGCACCCGGTCGGGCTTGATGGGCGGCTGCGCGATGTTCGCTCATCAGCCCTCCGTGGCGACCTGGTCCAGCTGCGGAAGATCGTGGCCGAGCCGGTCGCGTTTCGCGGTCAGGTAACCGATGTTGTCCGGACTGACCGGCGCGAGCAGCGGAACGCGCGCCGCCACGGCGATCCCGTGTGCTTCCAGCGCTTCGGTCTTGTCCGGGTTGTTCGACAGCAGCCGCACCGAGCGCACTCCCAGATACTCGAGAATGCGCGCGGCCGGGCCGTAGTCGCGGATGTCGACCGGCAGCCCGAGGCTCGTCGCGGAGTCCACTGTGTCCAGCCCCTGCTCGTCCTGCAGTATGTGCGTGCGCACCTTCGCGACCAGCCCGATCCCGCGCCCTTCGTGCCCGCGCAGGTACACCAGGACTCCGTTGCCCTCCGCGACGATCGCGTCCAGCGCCGCGTCGAGCTGCTCGCCGCATTCGCAGCGGGTCGCGCCGAACACGTCGCCGGTCAGGCATTCCGAGTGCACGCGCACCAGCACGTTCTCGCGTGGCGCGGCGCCGTGCACGAGGGCCAGGTGCTCGGGCCCGCCGGGCTCGTCGCGGAAGGCCACACCGCGGAACGTGCCGCGGCGTGTCACCAGGTTCGACTCGGCGATGTCGTGGTCGTACATCCTGATCCCCCTGTTCGTTTGGTATGCCTGATTCATGAGTCTGTTGCCTGACGACACGACTGTTGACTTTCGCGACCGCGCCGCTGCGGTGGCACTGCTGCCCGTCGGGAGTTTCGAGCAGCACGGCCCGTTCCTGCCGCTGACCACCGACACGGTCATCGCCTGCACCATCGCGCGGGAACTCGCCGCCGCGCACCCGGTGCACGTGCTGCCGCCGGTGACCGTGTCGTGTTCACACGAGCACGCCGCGTGGCCGGGCACCGTGAGCATTTCGGCGACCACGCTGTACGCCGTCGTACGGGATATCGCCGCGTCGCTGCGCGGCTGCCGGCTCGTCGTGGTCAACGGGCACGGCGGGAACTACGTGCTGGCCAACGTCGTGCAGGAATCGGGCGGGGCGATGGTGCTGTTCCCCGGCGTGCAGGACTGGGCCGACGCGCGGGCGGCGGCCCGGCTGGAGACCTCGATGGACAGCGACATGCATGCGGGCGAGCTCGAAGCCTCGATCCTGCTGCACGCGCATCCCGATCTGGTCAGGTCCGGCTACGACTCGGCCGACTGGATCGCGGACGATCGGCGGCACCTCCTCTCGCGGGGACTGGGCGCGTACACCGATTCTGGCGTCGTCGGGCGGCCTTCGCTGGCTTCGGCGAGCAAGGGACAAGCGGTGCTCGCGGCGCTGACGCGGTCTTTTCGCGAGTACCTCTGAGGAACAACGTCACCACTGCGGGCACGGCCGAGACGAGCGCCAGCACCCCGTAGACCACGGCCGTCGTGAGCCCCGCGGCGGAACCGAGGCCGGTGGCGCCGAACGCGAGCGCGGTGAATCCTTCGCGCGGGCCCCAGCCGCCGACGTTGAGCGGCAGGCTCATCACCACGAGCGCGAGCACCATGAGCGGGATCAGCTTCGGCAGGGGCGCGGCGACGCCGGCGACCCTCGCGGCGACGACGAAGAGCGTCACGTTCCCGGCGATTCCGGCAGCGGAGAGCAGTGCGGTCTTCGGCGCGAACCGCAACGCGCCGACCACGGCCCGGCGCCAGGGTTTCCGCGCCGCGACTGCGGCGACGCCGGCGAGGACGATCGCGGCGAGCACGAGCGGTGCGTAGCCGGGCAGTGCCATCGCGACGAGCGACGGCTGCGCGGCGAGCACGACGGCCCCGGTCGCCAGCAGGACCGCCTGACCGGCCGCGCGTTCCAGCACGACCGCGCGCACACCGCTCCCGACGTCGCCGGACTGGCGGCCGTGGCTGACCGCGCGGTGCACGTCCCCGAGCACGCCCGCCGGCAGAACCGAGTTGAGCAGCAGCGACCGGTAGTAGCGCGCGACGGCAGCGGGGAGTGTGAGCCGCAGGCCGAGCCCGCGGGCGACGAGGCACCAGCGCCAGGCGCTGACCACCGTGGTCACCAGGCCGATCCCCAGTGCCGCGAGGATCGACAGCGGCGTGATCACCCGCAGCCCGGCGAGGAACGCCCCCGTCCCGACCCGCCACACCAGCGCCGCCAGAATCGCCACCCCCACGCCCACCCGCAGCCAAGGCCACGCCCGCCGCATCATGGCCATCACGCCGCCTCCGTCGCGAGGACGTCGGTGTGGTGGATGACGGCACGGAGCGCGGGGGTGGCCAGGCGGCGGGCCAGGTAGGCGGTGGCTTCGGTGGTCAGGGCCGGGTCCTGCTCGCAGGCGGCGGCGACCCAGCCGCGCAGCCACACCTCGCGCAGCGCCGTCTCGCCGGGGCCGAGCCGCCACGGACTGGGCGCGGTGCGCACCGACATGCCGTGCGTCTCGAACGCCGTCACTGCCGCGTCGACCGCGTCCGGGCCGAGCAGGCCGCCGCGTCGCTGGTGGTCGTTGAACGCCGCGGTGAACGCGGTGTCCAGGGAATCGGCCGGGTCCAGCTCGACGCGGCCCGCGACGGTCATCGTCAGCAGCGCCGGGCAGCCCGCCGCGGCACACGAGGCCGCGATTCCGTCGACGTCCTCCGCGGTGAGGATGTCCAGCAGCGCCGACGCGGTCAGCAACGACGGTCCGTCCAGGTCGTCGCCGCGCAGATCGCCGTGCCGCGTCTCGAAGGTCACGGCGCCGCCGTCGGCGGTCGGGCCGGTCACGGTCGCCACCGCGAGCACGTCCGGGTCCCGGTCCTGCAGTATCCAGTGCTGCGGGCCGGGGAGCCGGCCGGCGAGCCATCGTCCCAGTGATCCGGTGCCACATCCCATGTCACGAATCAGGACCGGGTTTCGGTTCAAATCGGGAAGGAAATCGAGCAGTCCGGTCGCGCGCGCCCGCGCGTCGGCCGGTTCGCGGAGGGCGAGCCAGTCCGCGAACCTCAGGTCGTCGCCAGGACCTGCGCCAGCTGTCGTGCGGTGAGAGTCCACGGCGTGAGGGTGCCACGCCGCAGGCCCGCCGAGCGCCGCACCCGGGTGCGAAGATCCGGATCGCCGAACCACGACCGCAGCGTGTCGGTCAGCGCGCGGACGTCGCCGGGAGGGAACGTCAGCCCGGGCACGGAGCCGTCCGGGGCGGTGCCGAGCGCGTCGGGCGCCGCCGAGGCGACGACGGGGATCCCGCGCGCCAGGGCTTCGGCCACGACCATGCCGTAGGTCTCCGACCGCGACGGCAGCACCACCAGATCGGCCGCGGCGTAGGCGCGCTCCAGCGGCTCCCCGGTCAGCGTGCCCAGCAGCCGGACTCGCTCGGACAGCCCGTGCCGCCCGATCAGGTTCCGGACCGTGAGGACGTACTCCGGAGCCCGGGTGAGCGGACCGGCGCAGTCGCACGTCCAGCTCCGCGCGGCGAGCGGCGCAAGCGCTTGCACCAGCACATCCTGGCCCTTGAGCGGGGTCACCGCCGCGACGCACAGCAGCCGCGACACGCCATCCGTGCCCGTCGCGAGCCCGGCGGGATCGGTGCCCGGCGGCGCGATGTGCACGTCGCTCAGCCCGTGGCGTGCGCGAAGGCGGGCCGCGGCGGCGGAACTCGTCGTCACGATCGCGCGGGCCGCGCGGAGCGTCGCGCGCTCGCCCGCGTCGAGGTCCGCACCGTTCTCGTCCGAGAGGGACATGTGCACCAGCACCACCAGGCGGAGCCGCGCGGCGTGCGGCACGACGACGTCCGGCGCCCCGCACCCGACCAGCCCGTCCGCGAGCACGAGCGTGTCGTCGGGAATCGCCGCCAGCTCGACGGCGAGCGTCGCGCGCTCCGCCTCTGACGGCCGCGGCCACGAGCCCTGGACCGCGATTTCCGTGACGTCCCAGCCGGCCGAACGCAGGCCGTCGGCTACCCGGCGGTCGTAGACGTTCCCGCCGCTGGGCTCGTCGTCACGAGGCAGCAGGAAGATCACGGTCGTAGCTCGCCCACGCGACGTGCGATTCGTGCAGCGTGACCGTGATGCCCGTCAGGCCGCGGGCGCCTTCACCGAGCGCACCCGCGGATACCCGCTCGGCGAGCCGATCCGCGATCACCTTGCACAGGAACTCGGTGGACGTGTTGACACCGGCGAAGTCGGATTCGTCGTCGAGGTTGCGGTAGTTGAGCGCGCCCAGCACCTCGCCGAGTTCGTTCGTGGCGAGCCCGATGTCGACGACGATGTTGTCCGCGTCCAGCTCGGGCCGCCGGAACGTGGCGTCCACGACGAACGTCGCCCCGTGCAGCCGCTGCGCCGGGCCGAAAACCGCGCCGTGGAAGCTGTGCGCGACCATCACATGATCGCGAACCGTAATGCTGAACAAGTCCCCTCCTTAGCCGTCCTGGTAGACAATCCGCTGGCACAGAGCCGGAATCTCCCCGGACGCCAGGCGCGGCAGCACCGAGGGCAGATCCTCGAAAGCGCTTTCACCGGTGATCAGCGCATCGAACTTCGCGTCGGCGAGCAGGTCCAACGCCAGCGCCAGCCGCTCCCCGAAGGTCCGCCGCCGCGCGGGCGACACCGTGCCCACCTGGCTGCCGCGGATCGTGAGCCGGCGCGAGTGGAAGTTCTCGCCCAGCGGCAGGGTGACCCGCCGGTCGCCGTACCAGCTCAGCTCAATGACCCGCCCCTCCGGCGCCAGCAGTGCCAGCGACCGGGTGAGCCCGGCCTCGGTCGCGCTCGCGTGCACCACCAGGTCACAGTCTCCGGTGGCCTGCCCGGGTGCGGCGAACCCGACGCCGAGCGCCTCCGCGACCGCCGCACGGCCGGGGTCCACGTCGACCAGCTGCACTCGCGCGCCGGGGAACCCGCCCAGGATCCCGGCGACCGCACACCCGACCATGCCCCCGCCCACCACCGCGATCCGGTCGCCGACCAGCGGCGCGGCGTCCCACAGCGCGTTGACCGCGGTCTCGACCGTGCCCGCCAGGATCGCGCGGCCAGCAGGCACCTCGGCGGGCACGACGGTCACCGAAGTCGCGGGCACGACGTACCGTGTCTGGTGCGGGAACAGGCAGAACACGGTGCGACCCGACAAGTCGGGCGGCCCGTCCTCGACGACGCCCACGTTGAGATAGCCGTACTTGACCGGGCCCGGGAAGTCGCCCTCCTGGAACGGCGCGCGCATCACGCCGTACTGGTTGGCCGGCACACCACCCCGGAACACCAGCGTCTCGGTGCCCCGGCTCACGCCCGAGAACAGTGTGCGCACCACGATTTCACCCGCGCCGGGTTCGCCCAGCCGAGTGGCGCGGATCTCCCCGCTGCCCGGGCGGTTGAACCAGAACGCCCGTGCCGCTCGTGTCATCGGTACAACCTCCGCACGAAGGGTACGCGAACCACCATGATCGTCCAGGCTCAGCGGAGCACGGTGGCGGCCGGTCACGACCGGGCCGTCGCGGCCGGTGCGCAGGTCGTGTTGCTGGCCGTCCTCGGGGTCGGCCCCTTGGGTTGGCTCGCCGCCACCGGCTACGCCGCCGCGCTGTGGCTCGTCCTCGGGTTCGCCGTGCACCGTGCCGGGATGTACCTCCTCGGTCCGGCCGACCGGGTCACCCTGGCCAGGGCAACACTCGTCGGGGGAGTGGTCGCACTCGTCGCGTCCGGTGTGGACGGTCCAGAACTTGCCGCGCTGGCGTCCGTCGCGCTGGTCCTGGACGCGGTCGACGGGCAGGTCGCGCGCCGCACCGGCACGGTGTCGGCGCTGGGCGCGCGGTTCGACCTGGAGGTCGACGCGTTCCTGATCCTGGTGCTGAGCGTGCAGGTCGCGCTCGCGGCGGGGGTGTGGGTGCTGGCGATCGGCGCGATGCGGTACGTGTTCGTCGCGGCGGGCTGGGTTCTCCGGTGGCTGCGGGCGCCGCTGCCGCCCAGCTACGCGCGCAAGACGGTGGCCGCGATGCAGGGCATCCTGCTCGTCGTGGCCGGGGTGCTGCCGGTGCCGGGTGCGATCGTGCTCGCGGCGGTGGCGCTGGCGGCGCTGATCTGGTCGTTCGGAAGGGATGTCGGGTGGCTGTACCGCACTCGCGTGCACGGGTAACCGTGCGCTGGGCACTGTCCGCCCTGGCTTGCCTGCTGGTGGTGGGCGCGCTCGTGCTGCCGGACAACCTCGACCAGCTCAGCCCGGCGGCGTTCCTGCGCATCCCCGTCGAAGCCGTCGCGCTGGTCGCGCTGATGCTGGTCCTGCGCGGCCGCGCCCGCACGATCGTGGCGCTGGTCGCGGGTGTGCTGCTCGGCGTGCTGACCCTGGTCAAGGTCCTGGACATGGGCTTCTTCGACGCGTTCGGCAGGCCGTTCAGCCTCGTCTTCGACTGGAGTTTCCTCGGACCCGCGCTGAGCCTGGTCGGTGGCGGCGTGTTCGCGGTGATCCTGCTGGTGCTGGCCGTGCTGGCACTGCTCGCGCTCACCACGTGGGCGGCGCTGCGGATGGCCCGGCTGGCGGTCGGGCACCGCGGCGTGACGGCCAGGGTCGTCGCGGTCCTCGCGGTGATCTGGCTCGCCGGCGCGGTGTTCGGGGCTCCGTTCGCCTCGCGCGCCACTTCCGACATCGCGTACCGCGACGCGCGCCAAGTCGGTTCGGACCTGCACGACAGGAGCGCGTTCGCGCAGGCGATGTCCGTCGACGCCTTCCGCAACACCCCGAGTGGGGACCTGCTGACCGCGTTGCGCGGCAAGAACGTCATCTTTGCCTTCGTCGAGAGCTACGGCCGCGTCGCCGTGCAGGACTCCGATATCGCACCCCGGGTCGACGCCGTGCTCGACGCGGGCACGCAAAGCCTGCGGGCGGCGGGTTTCCAGGCGCGCAGCGGCTTTCTCACGTCGTCCACGACGGGCGGCGGCAGCTGGCTGGCGCATTCCACCCTCGAATCGGGCGTGTGGGTGGACAACGGGCAGCGGTATTCGACGCTCACCGAAAGCGACCGGCTGACGCTGGCTTCCGCGTTCAAACGCGCCGGTTGGCGCACCGTCAACGACCAGCCGTCGAACACGGCCGACTGGCCGCAAGCCCGGTTCTACGGGTTCGACCAGCTCTACGACTTCCGCAACAGCGGGTACCACGGCCCGAACTTCGGCTATGCGACGACGCCGGACCAGTTCAGCATGGCGGCCTTCCAGCGCGCCGAACTGTCCACTTCGGACCATCCACCGGTGATGGCGGAGATCGACCTCGTGTCCAGCCATTGGCCGTGGGCGCCGCTGCCGCGGATGGTCGACTGGCCCGCCCTCGGCGACGGGTCGGTGTTCGACCCCATGCCCGCACAGGGCAACCAGGTCAGCGACGTCTGGTCCGACCCGGCCCGCGTGCGCGCGGCCTATGCCGACTCGATCGAGTACTCGCTCACCACGCTCATCTCGTGGCTGCAGACCTACGGTGACAACAACACGGTGCTCGTTTTCCTCGGCGACCACCAGCCCAACACCAGCGTCACCGGCAGCGAGAACGCGAGCCGCGACGTGCCGATCACCGTCGTCGCCCGGGACCCCACCGTGACCGCGCGGATCGGGGGCTGGGGCTGGGATCCCGGCCTCAAGCCCGGCCCGCACGCACCCGTCTGGCCGATGGACGCGTTCCGCGACCGGTTCCTCAGCGCCTTCGGGCCGCCGGCCGAACGCCACTGACCGGTCGCTATCGACTTGTGACCCTGTCGACGGTTACGTTCCGCGAGAGCGGCGCGACCTCCTGCAATAAACGCGGGAGGCGCCATGACCCAGCCACAAAAGCAGTCAAAGCTCAACGACAAGACGGTCGGCTTCTGGGTGGTGATCGGCGGGCTCATCGCGATGGTCTGCGTCGCGCTGCCCGCGATCTTCGTGTTCACCAACTCCGCCGGTGACGCCTCCGGGGTCATCACCGCCGCCGGCACCGTGATCGGCACGGTCGTCGGCGCGTTCTTCGGCGTGCACGTGGGTGCGGCGGCCGGCGCGCAGGGCGCGCAGCAGGCCGAGTCCGCGCGGCAGGACGCCGAGACGGCCCGGCAGCAGGCCGAAACCGCCAAGGACCAGGTGTTCCAGAAACTGTCGACGGTCGCCGCCGTGCTCGACCCGAACAGCGAGGCGGGCAAGATGGCGCAGAAGGTCATGGTCAGCCCGACCGGCTGAACCGGTACCGGCAGGCCGCGCGCTGTGCCAGGCTGGTCGTCGTGCGTCCCTCATTGTACGAGTTCGCCGGTGGCAGCCCCGCGTTTCTCGCCCTGGCCCGGGCACATCACGTGCGCTGCCTGGCCGATCCCGAGCTCAACCACCCGTTCTCCCATCCGGACCAGCACCCCCGGCATGTGGAGCGGCTCGCCGCGTACTGGGCCGAAGTGCTGGGCGGGCCGCCCGAGTATTCGCGCGACTGCGGCGATCACACCGGCGTGCTCACGATGCACGCCGGCAACGGTGACATGAGCGATCTCGGGCGGCGGTTCGTGGCCTGTTTCGTGCAGGCGGCCGACGACGCGAACCTGCCCGACGAACCGGAATTCCGCGCCGCGCTGCAGGCGTACATGGAATGGGCCGTCGCGGAGGTGCTCGAGTACCCGTCGCACGAGCCGCCCGTGCCCGCGGGATTGCCGATGCCGCACTGGTCCTGGGACGGCCTCCAGAAAGGTTCATGAGACTGCGGTTGTCTCCGGGCCTGCAGGGTGTGACGATGGGCGCCTCATCAGTGGCGAAGAGGAGGAACTGATGTCTTCTCGGCTCAATCCGTACATCAGCTTCAATGGCAACGCACGGCAGGCGCTCGAGTTCTACCAGCAGGTGTTCGGCGGCGACCTGGCCATGAACACCTTCGGCGAGTACGGCCAGAGCGACAGCCCGGACGCGAACAAGATCATGCACGGCATGCTGGAAACGCCCAGCGGCTACACGATCATGGGTTCGGATACGCCGCAGCACATGGACTTCCAGGCAGGCACCAACCACTCGGTCAGCCTCAGCGGCGACTCCGGTGACGAGCTTCGCGGCTACTGGAACAAGCTGTCCGAGGGTGGCACCGTGTCGGTGCCGCTGGAGAAGCAGATGTGGGGCGACGAGTTCGGCATGTGCGTCGACAAGTTCGGCGTCGCGTGGATGGTCAACATCGCCGGTCAGCCGGCGTCCTGACGGCACGATCCCGACGGCGCGCGAGCCTGCTCGCGCGCCGCCCGACCCGCGAGTCGCACCTTCCGGCAGCGCGGGTCTCACGTTCCCGTAGCGCGAGTCTCACGTTCCCGTCGGCCGAGTCGCGCCTTCCGGTCTGACGCCCGGGTGAGCGAAAACCTTTGCGGCCCGGGTGTGCTTGGGCCACAGTGGTCCGGTGATCACGTTGCGGACGCTGTCGGCGGACGACTGGGCCGAGTGGCGCGAGATGCGGCTGGCCGCGCTCGCCGAGGCGCCGCACGCATTCGGCACCAGACTGTCCGAGTGGCAGGGCGCGGGTGACTTCGAAGCGCGCTGGCGCGGCCGACTCACGGACGTGGACCTGAACCTGCTGGCCGCCTACGACGGCGAACCGGCCGGGATCGTGAGCGGCATGAACTCCCACGGCGTGGTGCAGGTCCTGTCGCTGTGGGTCGCGCCGTTCGCCCGTGGCCGCGGGGTGGGCGACGAGTTGCTGCGCGCCGTAGTGCGGTGGGCCGGCGGCCGGCGTGTGATGCTGCGCGTCGTCGAGGGCAACCGCCCGGCTGAGAAGTTGTACCGCCGCAACGGTTTCGCCCCCGGCGAACGGTACGGCCGGGAGCGCGAAATGGAGCACCGCGGCGCGTGACCCCCGGCTCAGCCGGAGGTTTCCAGCAGCAGGGCCATGGCGTGCTCGGTCGCGGCGATCAGCGCGTGCTTCGCCGACTGCGCCGACCGGGCATCGCAGGCGATGATCGGGACCCGCGAGCCGAGCGCGAGCGCCGCACGCACGTCCTCGACCGGGTGCGCGTGGGTGTTCTCGAAGCGATTGATGGCGACCACGAACGGAAGCCCGCGCGCCTCGAAGAAGTCGATCGCCCCGAAGCAGTCGGCCAGCCGCCGGGTATCGACCAGGACGACCGCGCCGACCGCACCCTGCACCAGGTCGTTCCACATGAACCAGAACCGGTGCTGGCCGGGCGTGCCGAACAGGTACAGGATCAGGTCGTTGCTGAGCGTGATCCGGCCGAAGTCGAAGGCGACCGTGGTGGAGGTTTTGCCTGGCACCGCCGCGGTTTCGTCGACGCCGATGCTCGCCGCGGTCATCATCGCCTCAGTACGCACCGGTGGGATCTCGGACAGGGTGCCGACGAACGTCGTCTTGCCCGAGCCGAACCCGCCCGCGATGATGATCTTCGCCGACGCGACACCGGCGCCGTCTCTGTCAGTGTGCCCGTAGTCCACCGAAAGCACCTTAGCGACGTGCAGCGCGACGCTTGCAAGCGCAGCCTCCCTTGCGAGGTCAGCGCACGCGGGGCAGCGCCGCCCGGTTCGCCAGCTCGAACAGGTCGCCGTAGTCGTTGACGCGGTCGAGGACGTCGTCGGAGGTGAACGTCAGGTCCGTGACGCGGCGGCACTGCTCGACTTCCTCCCACGTCACCGGCGTGGACACCGTCGGCTGCTCGCGCCCGCGCAGCGAGTACGGGGCGACGGTCGTCTTCGCGGGGTTGTTCTGGCTCCAGTCGATGAAGACCTTGCCCGGCCGCACGGCCTTGGTCATCACGGCCACGACGAGGTCCCGATGCTCGCCGGCCAGCTCCTCCGCCAGCGCCTTCGCGTACTCCGACGTCGCCTCCGGACGCCGCGTACGCACCGCGCAGTAGAGCTGCATTCCCTTGGAGCCGCTGGTTTTCGCATACGCCTCGAGGCCGTCGGCGGCCAGCCGCTCTCGGAGCAGGCACGCCACCTCGGAGCATTCCACGATCGTCGCGGGCGCGCCGGGGTCGAGGTCGAACACGAGCCGGTCCGGGTTGCGCTTGCTGTCCGCCGGCCCGACAGTCCATTGTGGAACGTGGAGTTCGAGTGCCGCGAGGTTGGCCGCCCACACGAGCGTCGGCAGGTCGTTGATCAGCGGATACGCGTTGATCTCGTCGTCGCGGCGGCTGACGATCCGGGCGAGTGCTACCCAGTCCGGCGCATGCCGTGCCACGTCCTTCTCGAAAAACGGTTCCGCGGCAACACCTTCTGGGTAGCGACGGAACGTCGTGGGCCGTTTCCGCAGGTGCGGCAGCATCAGCGGCGCGATCTTCGCGTAGTAGTCGATCACGTCGCGCTTGGTGAAATCCGCCGCCGGGTAGAGCACCTTGTCGAGATTGGTGAGCGCCAGCTTGCGCCCCTCCACCCCGACGACGATACGCTGCCCGGCCATGCCAACACCCTGCCGCAAACGCGGGCCACGCGCATCTGTCCGAGGGGCGGGTCCTCGGCGGGGCAGGGGGGAGCCCGCCGAGGACCTCTGGACGCCCAGCGCCCCGAGGGGGGAGGTGGGCGCTGGGCGAGTCAGACGGCGAAGCTGCTGTGCGGCTTCACCAAGGCCCAGTGTAGGTCCGTTTCCGGGTCGCGGGCGCCGATTCACAGAAGATGCTTAGGTAAACAGCTTTGACCAGCGAAGACACCAACAGGTGATCGCTTAGTGCATTGCCGGGGCTACTGTGAGTAGAGAACGGGCGGGATCAACCGCGACGATCGGACGCCGTCACCATGTCCTCGATCCCGCGAACCCACCGCCACGAGTGGAACCGGACCATGTCGGCGAGCACCGGATCCGAGCCGACGACCACCGGATTGTCCACAGTGGACATCATCTCGAAGTCGGACGAGTGGCTGCCGTACGCGTGGGCAAGCGTGCGCGGGATGCCGGTGTTGGCGAGCAGCTCACGGGTGGCCTCCGCCTTGCCCGCGCCATCCCGGAACTTGAGCAGCCGGCCGGTGTACCGGTCGCCGACGGCTTCGGGCACCGACCCGAGCACGACGTCGGCGCCGACGTACTCGGCGATCGGGTCGAGGCAGGCCGAGAACGCGCTCGACATCAGGACGGTGAGGTGGCCCATGTTGCGATGCCGGTCGAAGGCGCGCAGCAGCGGCCGGTGGAACAGGTGCCGCGTGCCGAGCTTGCGCTCGAACCATGCCTCGCCCGCGGCGGCGACCTCCATCACGGACCGCCCGGCCAATACGCGGTAATGGTCACGCTCGTCCGCGTCGGTCTCGGAGTCGAAGAACGACGTCAGGATCCGGCAGGTGACCAGAGCGTGATCGACATCGAAGAAGGCGACGTTCTTGGCGTGCGACATGGTCTCCGGTCCCGTCTGGCGGTGCGACACGACAATAACAAACCAACCGCCCTGTTTTGTCAACTGGGCCCGCCGCCGAGACGGACCAAGCGGACGTTCGGCTGAACAGCCGAGCCCCCTGCGGTGAACGGGGGAGCGGGCCGCTGCTCGCCAGCCGCTGTGGGTGCGGAAAACCTTGCGGTCGGTTTGTAGTTCGGTCAAGGTGACGACGGTCTGACCACTGGGAGGGGGTCCCATGACCGTGATCTCTCCGGATCCGGCGGGAAAAACACTGTCGTTCGCCTCGTGCGTGCCGTGCCAGCTGGTGCACCGGCGCGCGGTGGCCGAAGTCCTGATCACCGACTGGCGTGCGACGGGGGAGAACAGCTTCGACATCGCCGCGCAATGGCCGCGCGGGCACCGGCTGTACCGGGTTCGCGAGGGCAGGCACGACCCACTGCTCGTCGCCGAAACCTTGCGGCAGGCCGGGATCATGCTCTGTCACGTCGCCTACGACATCCCGCCGGACCACAGCTTCCTGATGGACCGGCTCGCCTTCGAGGTCGATCCGGCCGGTCTCGTGGCGGGCAGCACGCCCGCGGACGTGGTGGTGCGGATCAAGGTCACCGAGGGCCGTCGCACCAAGGCGCAGAGCAGTCTCCGGTTCGACATGGAGTTCCGGCGCGACGGGCGGCTCGTGGCGGAGGGGATCGGAGTGGTGCGGTGCGTGGCGAACGCGCTCTACCGGCGCCTGCGGACCCAGGCCGCCGCGCCCGGCACCCAGCCGCCCGCCACGCCGGAGCCGGTCGGCGCGGCGCAGGTGGGGCTGATCGACCCGGGCGACGTGGTGATCGGCCTCCAACGGCCGCACGGCGCCTGGCCGGTGCGGGTGCCGGTCGAGCACCCCGTCCTGTTCGATCACCCGCTCGACCACGTGCCCGGGATGCTCGTGTTCGAGGCGCTGCGGCAGGCCGCCCGGGTGCGGCTGGGCTGGGCCCACGCGCAGCCGCTGTCCGCGGACCTGAACTTCAGCCGGTTCCTCGAGCTCAACGACAGCTGCTCGGTGCGGGTGGACGTCGCGGAACCCGGGACACCGCGGACGCTGGCGGTGTGTGCCGAGCAGGCCGGCGAGATCGCCGCGGAGGGCACGATGACCTTCGCCGAGCACATCGGCGCGTGATCACGCTTGCGCGGGAAGGGTTTCCTCGGTGTCGGTGCCGGTGCGCGCGAGGCGCTGGAAGTAGGCCAGCTTGCGTTCCGGCACGAGGGCGGGCAGCAGCAGCTCCCACATCTCCAGGATGCGCTCGGGCAGGTCCCCGCGGCCGGTGAGCACCTGCGAGAGCACCTGCACGCCGGTGAACGCGCCGACCACGTACCGGGCCAGCGTCTCCGGCCGCACCATCGGGCGCAGGTCCCCGGCGTGGGCCGCGCGATGGAGCAGCTCTGTCGTCGCGGCGATCCACTCCTCGTACGGGTCGGGCATCGCCGTGTCGAACGTGCCGGTCTCGAGCGTGAGCCGGACACCCGCGCGCACGACCGGGTCGTGCACGAGCTGGTTCGCCAGCCGCTGCGACAGCTGGATCACCGAAGCCAGGCCCGGCCCGTCCGATTCGACCTGCTCCTTGGCCGGCCCGACCGACCACGAGTGTTGCCGCTGGATGACGGCGCGCGCCAGTTCCTGCTTGGAACTGAAGTGGAAGTACAGCGCGCCCTTGGTCACGCCCGCCAGTGCGATCACGTCCGAAAGGCTCGTGCCGCCGTACCCGAAACGGTCGAACGCCTCGGCCGCGCCGCGGATAATCGCCGCGCGCGTCATCTCGGAGCGAACCTGCTTCGCCAAGGTGCCCCTCCCCTCAGACCGGGCATGCCGAAAGATAGTACCGGCCGGTTGGTTTGTTCTCCAGGCCACCGGTGAATCCGCGAAGATTGTCATACCTGGAGGGGTCGGATGACCAGGGTTCTGCTGACCGGCGCGACCGGATTCATCGGTGGCGCCGCCGCGCGCGTGTTGGGTGGTTCGCCGGAAATCTCGCTGTCCACGCTGGTCCGCGGGCCGGGGAAGCCGGATCTGGCCGCGCCGGCGACTCTCGCCGGCGTCTGCGAAGGCGTCGAGACTCTGGTGCATGCCGCCTCGTACGTGGGTGAGGACGCGGAGCGGTGCGCCGTCGTCAACGATGTCGGCACCGCGGCGCTGATCGCCGAGGCGCAGCGGGCCGCGGTCGGGCGGATCGTGTACGTCAGCACCGCCGCCGTCTACGGCCTCGGGCCGCACCGGGGGGAACGGCCGGACGAGCTCGAACCGTGCCCGGTGTCGCCGGTGAGCCGCAGCCGGCTGGCCGCGGAGGGCCATGTGCTCGCGGCCGGCGGCGTCGTGCTGCGGCCGCACCTGATCTTCGGCGAGGGTGACCGGTGGTTCGTGCCCGCCTTGCTGCGACTGCGGCAGGCGCTCGACGGCTGGCTCGGCGGGGAGAGCGCCCGCATGTCGACGGTGCACGTCGACGACCTGGCGCGGCTGATCGCAGGCGTCGTCGCGGCGGACGTGCCGCCAGGCACGGTCCTGCACGCCAACCATCCGGAGCCCGTCGACGTGCGCACCGTGCTGGCGGCCGTGTCCGCCCGGCACGGGCTCGGCGCGCCACCGAGGTGGCTGTCCGCGGCGGAGGCGGCCACGGTCGTCAGTCCGCGCCACCTCGACCTCGTCGCGAACGACCACTTCTACGAGTCCGCCACCGCGTGGCGGCTCACCGGCCTGACACCGGGACCCCCGTTCCCCGACGCCTACTAGCGGTACCGTTCCTCGCTATGCGCAACCAGATCATTCGGTGGTGTCGCTGGGAAACGGCTGCCTGTGCTGCGCAGTCGACGCGACTGGTCTCGACCAGATGCGGGCGCGGCCGGCCGGCGCCGACATCGACGTCGTCGTGATCGAGGCGAGCGGGCAGTGGACGAAAACGCGATGCTGCGCGTACTCCGCCACGGCGTACCTCACGGCATTCCCCCGTCAGTGCAGCGGGATGCGCAGCACGCTGCCGCCACCGGCGCAGACGCTGCAGTTGGACACGTAGGCCGCGTTGCCGTGGAACGTGAGCCCGCCGGGCGCCACCAGGCCCTCGCTCATGATGACCTGCTGGTTACCGCGCGACACCTTGATCAGTGCGCCGGTCTGGTCGCCGCTGAGCAGGCCCTTCTGCGCGATCTCCAGCACGTACAGCTTGCCGTCGTCGGAGAAGCCGAGGTCGATGATGTTGGTGAAGCCCGCGGCGTACACCTCGGGCGCATGCCCTGGCACGATGCGGTACACCTTCGCCGCGCCCTCCGGGAACGGGAAACCGGTCAGCTGACCCACGTAGAGCGCGCCGTCCGGGCCGCGCACGACCGATGTCGGCACGGCCTGCATCGGGATCTTCGTCCCCGGCGGAAGGCCGAGGAACGGCGGTGCGTCGACGAGCACATCGGGAAACACCGCGAGCGTGGAGATCTTGCCGTTCGCCGCGACCCACAGCAGGTCGTTGCCGCCCGCGTCGGCCACGACCTGCCCGCCGGGCAGCGCGAGGACCGAGTTCGGGTTGCTGTCGGGCTCGCCGCCGTCGGGGTTGGCCGTCGCCTCGTACCCGGCGATGTCCGCTACCTGCCGCGCCTGCTTGCCGCGCAACAGCCAGCCCGACTGCTGCGGCGCCTCGCCCGGCAGGCTCGCCCGCACCGCGGGGTTCGCGCCGAGGCCGACGGTGAAGTACATGCCGCCCTTGCCCTGGAACGACACGTCCGACGGGCCGATCGCCTGGGAGCCGTCCGGGCTGTTGGCGATCGAGGGCAGGCCGCTGATCAGGCGGCTCTGCTTGCCGTGGTCGATCACGGTGATCGACCCGCTGGTGCCGAAACAGACCGTGCCGCCCTCGGGCCCCGCCATGCACGGTCCCTCGCCGCCGGTGCCCGCCTCGGCGACGTAGAGCGCGCCGTCCGGCGAGAATGCCAGACCGCGGGGATTGTTCAGGCCGCTGGCTACTGTGGACACGCCGCCGCCGGCCTGCGCCACCGCGGGGACCAGCGCGGTCGCGACAGCCACGGCGGCGGTCGTCACAATTCTGAGTACGTTCATCGCCCCTCCTCGGCACATGTGGTGCAGGTGCAGAGGGAGTCAAGCCCTGCCGGCGCAGGCTGTCACGCGTAGTCGACTACTCGTTTTTCGCGCGCGAGGCATTCACGATCCCGTTTCCCAGTCCGCAAAGGACGTCCACGCGCGCAGGTGCAGCCGGCTTTCGAACCGCCGGTGCGTACCGGTGACGGGGTCGGTGAACTCCAGCGTCTTCGCGAGCAACTGGAGCGGCCTGCTGAAGTCGTCCAGCGGCGTTTCGGTGACGGTGGGGTAGAAGCGGTCTCCCAGGATCGGGATGCCGAGGTGGTTCATGTGCACACGCAACTGGTGGGTGCGGCCGGTCGCGGGAACCAGCCGGTAGCGGCCGCGGCCGTGCACGTGTTCGACCAGCTCGACCGCGGTTTCCGCGTTGACCGGCCCGGGAACCTCCTGCGCCGTAATGGTTCCGCGTTCCTTGACGATCCGGCTGCGCACGGTGACGGGCAGTTCGAGGCCGGGGTCGTGGCCGGCGATCGCCTCGTACTCCTTCGTGACCTTCCGGTCACGGAACAGCGTTTGGTAGGCGCCCCGGTGCTCGCGGCGCGTGACGAACATGAGCAGACCCGCTGTGACGCGGTCGAGCCGGTGCGCCGGGCTCAGCTCGGGTAGCGCCAGGTCGCGGCGGAGCCGGACCAGCGCGGTCTCGACGACGTGCCGGCCACGCGGGATCGTGGCGAGGAAGTGCGGCTTGTCGACCACCACGAGGTGCTCGTCCCGGTGCACGATGCCGATCTCGAACGGCACCGGCACCTCGTCGGGCAGGTCCCGGTGGAACCAGATGAACGCGCCCGGCCGGAACGGAGTGTCGAGCGTGATGGGCCCGTCGACGCCGACGATGCGCTCCTCCGCGAGCATCTCGTCGAGCCGGGCCGGTGGCAGGCGGGGGATCCGGTCGACGAGGTGGTCGCGCACGGTTGCCCACGGTCCCTCGGCTGGCAGCTTCATCCGGGCCGGGTCCAGCCCGTTTCGCTGCGGCAAGGGCGCCGGAAGCCTCCGTCTCACACCGCCGACTCTAGCGACGCCCACCAGCGCGAACCCCGGCACGGCCCGGCGACGGCCCGCGCCACGGCGCGATAACCGCGGAGTTGTCGGAGGTGTCGGATACCCTGTCCTACCGTGGGTCGCCGGCCCGACGCCACATCATGCCACGACCTGGGAGAAAGACCCTGTGACCGCTTCTGCCGAGCCTCTCTACGGGGCAGCTGACCTCACCCATCTCGAGGGACTGGAAGCCGTCCGGAAGCGGCCCGGGATGTACATCGGGTCCACCGACAGTCGCGGGATCAACCACCTGTTCACCGAGATCGTCGACAACTCGACCGATGAAGGTGTTGCGGGTCACGCGACGCGCGTCGTGGTCACGCTGCACGCCGACGGCAGCGTCCAGGTCGACGACGACGGCCGCGGCATTCCCACGGACAGGCATGCGAAATCCGGCCTTTCCGGCGTCGAGCTGGTGCTCACCCGGCTGCACGCGGGCGGCAAGTTCGGCGGCTCCGGCTACAAGACCTCGGGCGGTCTGCACGGTGTCGGCGCGTCGGCTGTGAACGCGCTGTCGCACCGGTTCGACGTCGTCGTCAAGCGCGACGGCAAGGTGCACGAGATGTCGTTCAAGCACGGCGCGCCCGGGACGTTCGACGGCCCCGGCCCGAAGGCGAAATTCACGCCCCAGCCGGGGTTGCGCGTCGCGGGCCGGATGAAGCGCGGCGAGAAGACGGGTACGTCGATCCGCTACTGGTACGACTCGCGCTACTTCGAGAGCGGCGCCGCGCTCGACGCCGAGGCCGTGCGGATGAAGCTGCGCAACACCGCGTTCCTGGTGCCCGGCGTCACGTACGTGCTGCGCACCGCCGCCGAGGACGCCATCGGCGAGGAGACCTTCCACTATCCCGGCGGGCTCAAGGACATGGTGGAGTTCCTGACGCCGTCGGGCGACAAACCGGTCTCTGGCACCCTGCTGATCACCGGCGACGGCACGTACAAGGAGAACGCCGCCGACGAGAACGGCGTGATGAAGTCCAATGTGGAGCGTCACGCCGAGATCGAGGTCGCGCTGCGGTGGGGCACCGGATACGAGCGCACCGTCGAGTCCTTCTCCAACACCATCCGCAACATGCACGGGGGCACGCACCGCAAGGGTTTCGACCGTGGCGTCGGGAAAGCCGTACAGGAGGCCATCTCCAAGACCCGCGGCCTGCTCAAACCGAAGGAAGATCTGCCCACTTTGGACGATGTGCTGGAGGGGATGACCGCGGTCATCCACGTGCGCATCCCGGAGCCGCAGTTCACCTCGCAGACCAAGGACGAGCTGTCCACAGCCGGCATCACGCGCGTCATCCAGGGCGTCGTCGAGCGGCAGGTCAAGGCGTGGACCGAGGACCGCAGGACCAAGTCCGAGGCCAAGATCGTGCTGCAGAAGGTCGTCGACGCGGCGCGCGTGCGGCTGGTGCAGAAGCAGCAGAAGGACGCGGCGCGGCGCAAGACGGCGCTCGAAGGCGCCGCGATGCCGCCGAAGCTCGTGGACTGCCGCACCACGGGAATCTCGCGCAGCGAGCTGTTCCTCGTGGAGGGGGACTCCGCACTCGGCTCGGCCCGAATGGCGCGCGTGTCCGAGTACCAGGCGCTACTTCCCTTGCGGGGCAAGATTCTCAACGTGCAGAAGGCCAGCCTCGGGGACACGCTCCGCAACGCCGAGATCGCCTCGATCGTCCAGGTGCTGGGCGCGGGTTCGGGCCGCACGTTCGACCTGTCCACGATGCGCTACGGGCGGGTAATCCTGATGGCCGACGCGGATGTCGACGGATCGCACATCCGCACGCTGCTGATCACGTTGTTCGCACGGTACATGCGGCCGGTCATCGAGGACGGCCGGCTCTACGCCGCGATGCCGCCGCTGCACAAGATCGTCACGAAGGGCCGCAACTCGGAGACCCACTTCACCTTCACCCAGCGTGAGATGGAGCAGACGGTCGCTGAGCTGGAGCAGGCGGGCAAGCAGATCGTCAAGCCGGTGCCGCGCTTCAAGGGACTCGGCGAAATGGATGCCGACGAGCTGTGGGACACCACGATGAACCCGGCCACGCGGTCGGTCCGCCGCATCACGCTGGACGACGTGGATTCTGCGGAGGCCGCGCTCGAACTGCTGATGGGCGAGAAGGTCGAGCCGCGGCGCAACTGGCTCGTCGAGTCGGCGGCGCGCGTCGACCAGTCCGCGATCGACATCTGATTCCGGGAGACGCTGAGCAATGGCACGCCGCAAGACACCTACCACGCGGGTCGACCCGAGCGCGTTCGACCAGGCGGGTGCGCAGGTCTTCGAGAATCCCGTCAAGACCGAGATGGAGGACTCGTACCTCGAGTACGCGTACTCGGTCATCCACTCGCGGGCGCTGCCCGACGCGCGGGACGGGCTCAAACCGGTGCACCGCCGCATCCTGTTCTCGATGAACGAGGCCGGCTACCGGCCGAACCACGCGTACGTGAAGTCCTCCCGCGTCGTCGGCGACGTGATGGGCCGCTACCACCCGCACGGTGACACCGCGATCTATGACGCGATGGTGCGGCTGGCGCAGGACTTCTCGATGAACGCGCCGCTGATCGACGGGCACGGAAACTTCGGCAGCCCGGACGACGGGCCGGCCGCGAGCCGGTACACCGAAGCCCGCATGTCGCCGGAGGCGATGCTGCTCGTCGGGGAACTCGGCGAGGAGACCGTCGACTTCCGGCCGAACTACGACGGGTCCCTGATGGAGCCGTCGGTGCTGCCCGCGGCGTACCCGAACCTGCTGGTCAACGGCACGTCCGGGATCGCGGTCGGGATGGCCACCAACATGATCCCGCACAACATGGGTGAGGTCATCGGCGCCGCGCGCTGGCTCATCAACCACCCGGGCGCGTCGCTGGACAAGCTGATGGAGTTCGTGCCGGGCCCTGACCTGCCGACAGGCGGGATGCTGCTGGGCCTCGACGAGGTGCGCAAGGCGTACGAGACCGGCCGCGGCGTGGTCCGGATGCGTGCGAAGGTCGAGATCGGGCCACTGGAAGGAAGTCGCGGCCGCCAGGCCATCACCGTCACCGAACTGCCCTACGGTGTCGGGCCGGAGAAGGTGATCGAGAAGATCACAGACGAGGTCGGCAAGTCCAAGCGCCTCACCGGGATCGCCGACGTCAAGGACCTCACCGACCGGGAGAACGGCACTCGGCTCGTGATCGAGTGCAAGGTCGGCGTGAACCCGCAGCCGCTGCTGGCCGACCTGTACCGGCTCACGCCGCTGGAATCGTCGTTCGGCATCAACAACCTGGTGCTGGTCGACGGCCAGCCGCAGACGCTCGGCCTCAAGCAGCTGCTCGAGGTGTTCCTCGACCACCGCTACGAGGTGGTCACCCGGCGAACCCGCTACCGCCGCCGCAAGCGTGAGGAGCGGCTGCACCTGGTCGAGGGTCTACTGATCGCGTTGCTGGACATCGACAAGGTGATCCGGCTGATCCGCAACAGCGACAACGCCGCCGAGGCCAAGGACGGCCTGATGAAGCGGTTCAAGCTCTCCGAGATCCAGGCGACCTACATTTTGGACACTCCGCTGCGGCGGCTGACCAAGTACGACAAGCTGGAGCTGGACGAGGAGCAGGACCGGCTGCGCGAGGAGATCGCCGAGCTGAGCAAGATCCTCGATGACGAGACCGTACTCAAGCGCGTCGTGTCGAACGAGCTGGCCGCGATCGCCAAGGAGTTCCGCGCCGAGCGGCGCACCGCGCTCATCGACGGTGACCTCAAGGAGGTGCTGGCCGCGTCGAAACCGGCCGGGCCGCTCGAGGTCGCCGACGACCCGTGCCAGGTGATCCTGTCCGCCACGGGCCTCGTCGCGCGCACCCAAGCCGAATCCGAGGAGGCGACTGAATCCTCCATAGGCCGGCGCCGTAACGGCCGCGTCAAGCACGACGTCGTCGCGGCGATGGTGCATTCCACCGCGCGCGGCCAGATCCTGCTGGTCACCAGCGGAGGCCGGGCGTTCAAGACGGACGTGCTGCCGTTGCCGGTGCTGCCGGAAACCCCGGGCACGGTTTCGCTGCGCGGTGGGATGGCCGCGCGCGAACTGGTGCCGCTGGACAAGGGTGAGCAGGTCATCGGCATCGCGCCGCTGGGCGAGCAGGCGGCCGGGTCGCCCGGGCTCGCGCTGGGCACGAGGCTCGGTGTGGTGAAGGTGGTCGCGCCGGACTGGCCGGTCCGGGCCGACGAGTTCGAGATCATCTCGCTCAAGGACGGCGACGAGGTCGTGGGCGCCACCTGGCTGACCGACGGCAGCGAGACGCTGGCGTTCCTGGCCGACGACGCCTCGCTGTTGCGTTTCGACTCGTCGCTGGTGCGGCCGCAGGGCCTCAAGGGCGGCGGTATGGCGGGCATCAAGCTCGCGGCTGAGGCTCGGGTCGCGTTCTTCGGCGCTATCCGCACCGACGATCCCGAGCACGGCGACCCGATGGTCGTCACGGCCACCGGCGTGACGGTCAAGATGACGCCGTTCGCCGAGTATCCGGCCAAGGGCCGGGCCACCGGCGGCGTGCGCGCGCAGCGCTTCCTCAAGGGCGAGACCGGCCTTTCGGTCGCGTGGATCGGCCCGCGGCCGGCCGCCGCGGCGCGCAACGGCGACCCGGTCGAGCTGCCGGAGGCCACCGTCCGCCGGGACGGTTCCGGTGCGGCGCACCCAGGTCCCGACGTGGTCGGGCACCTGATCGAACGCGGCTAGACAGGTTTCGTGGCGGGCAGGGCTGGCTAACCTGCCTAACATGGCACACTCGGCGCGCCCGGACGACAAACTGCGCCGCATCAGCGACAACGCCCTTGCGCACATCGAGGGCGATGCCCTGCTCACCGAGCTGCTCGAGCGGGTGCGCCAGGTGATGAAGGCGGACACGTCGGTCATCCTGCTGCTCGAGCCGGGTTCGCACGAGCTCGTCGCGACCGCGTCCCGCGGCATCGAGAACGAGGTTCGGCAAGGTGTCCGCGTCCCGGTCGGCAGGGGGTTCGCGGGCCGGATCGCGGCGGAGCGGCGACCGATCACGCTCGACCGGATCGACCACACGACGGTGCTCAACCAGCTGTTGTGGGAGAAGGGCATCGCCGCGCTCGCCGGGGTGCCGCTCATCGTCGGCGGCACGGTCATCGGCGTGCTGCACGTCGGGAGCCTTTCCGCGCGCCGGTTCACCGACGAGGACGTCGAGCTGCTCCAGCAGGCCGGGGACCTGGTGGCGCTGACGATCCAGGCGCACCGTTCGCAGGCCGCCCGGGCGGCTGCGACCGAGCTGCAGCGCAGCCTGCTGCCGACCCAGCTGCCTGCCGTGCCGACGCTGGACTTCGGAGCCCGTTACGTGCCCGGCGGCGAGTCGACTGTCGCCGGGGACTGGTACGACGTGTTCACGCTGCCCTCGGGGTGGCTCGGCATCGTGATCGGCGACGTGGTGGGGCACGACCTGCCAGCGGCTGTCGTGATGGGGCGCATGCGCAGCGTCCTGCGCGCCTACGCACTGGAGACGAGCGACCCCGCCGAGGTGCTCACCCGGCTCGACCGCAAGGTGCAGCATTTCGAGCCCGGCATGATGGCGACGGTGCTTTACGGCACCCTCTCCCCGGCCTTCGACCGGCTGCACCTGTCCTCCGCCGGCCATCTGGCCCCGCTGCTGAAGGTGCCCGGCAAGCAGGGCGACTACCCGGAGCTGCCGATCGATCCGCCGATCGGGGCCGTCCGTCAGGCGCAGCGCCGGGTAACCGCGATCGACCTGCCGCCGGGTGCGATCACCTGCTTTTTCACCGACGGGCTGGTCGAACGGCGGCACAGCCGGCTCGACCGGGGCCTGGACACGTTGCGCGACACCGTCGTCGCCGACTCGGCCGACGGCGTGTGTGCCACCGTGATGGCGCGACTGATCGGCGACACCGTGCCCGAGGACGACGTGGCTCTGCTGACACTGCGGCGGCAGCGGCTGGACGAGGTGAGCGCGCTGGACCTCGTCGTGCCCGCGGTGCCCGAGTCGCTCAAGGAGATCCGGGTCGCGATGCGGCGCTGGCTGTCGACGATCGGCGCGGGGCCCGAGGCGACCGGGGATCTGCTGCTCGCGGTCGGCGAAGCCGGCACGAACGTGGTCGAGCACGCGTACGGACCGGCCGGTGGCAGCGTGATGGTGCATCTCGAGCTGCAGGACACTGCGGTGATCGCGACCGTGCGCGATCATGGCCGGTGGCGCCAGCCGCGCGGGGTGAACCGGGGGCGTGGCCTGCTGCTGATGCAGAAATGCGGTGACGAGGTGCGGATCGAGCAGGGCGAGGAAGGGACGAGGGTCGTGATCCGCCGCGATGTGAGCCCCGAGCCGGCGCCATGACCACGGCGAAGGTCGAAGCCGAGGTCCGCGGCGATGTGGTGTGCATCGCCGTGTCCGGGGAGATCGATCTCGCGAACGCCGGCTCCGTCCAGGATCGGGTCCACGCCGCGATCACCAACGACGTGACCACCGTCGTGCTCGATCTGTCGGGGCTCGACTACCTGGACAGCGCTGGTCTGCGCGTGCTGTTCACGCTCGCCGACCGGTTGCGGGTCCTGCAGATGGGGCTGGATCTGCTGGTGGCGCCGCAGTCTGCGGTGCGCAAAGCGGTGGAATTGTCCGGTTTGGAGCCGGTTGCACGGCTTCGGCCCGGCCGTGCGCGCGACTGATCCAAAACACTTCGCGTTCCGAAGCAAGTCGTTGTACAGTGCTAACTGTTATATGACTACAACGACCTACGGGATGTGCTCGTGACCTACCGCCGGAGACTGCTCGTCCTGGCGATCTGCTGCCTGAGCCTGTTCGTCGTGTCGCTCGACAGCACGATCGTCAACGTGGCGCTGCCCTCGATTCAGCGCGAGTTCTCGGCGGAGGTGTCGAGTCTGCAGTGGACTATCGACGCGTACGCGGTGGTGCTGGCGAGCCTGCTCATGCTGTCCGGATCGATGGCCGACCGGGTGGGGCGGCGGCGGGTCTTCCAGGCGGGCCTCGCGCTGTTCACGTTCGCGTCGCTGCTGTGCAGTGTCGCGCCCAACATCGAACTGCTCATCGCGTTCCGGATGCTGCAGGCGGTCGGTGGCTCGATGCTCAACCCGGTGGCGATGTCGATCGTCACCAACACGTTCTCCGACCCGAGGGAACGCGCCCACGCGATCGGCATCTGGGGCAGCGTGTTCGGCATCAGCATGGCGCTCGGGCCGATCGCCGGCGGCGCGCTGGTCGACGGGGTCGGCTGGCGGTCGATCTTCTGGGTCAACGTGCCGATCGGCATCGCGGCGATCCTGCTGACCGCGCTGTTCGTGCCCGAGTCGAAGGCGCCGCACCCGCGGCGGATCGACCCGGTCGGGCAGCTGCTGGTGATCGTGATCCTGGGCAGCCTGACCTACGGCATCATCGAAGCGCCGCATGCCGGCTGGGGTTCGGCACAGACGGTCGGCTGCTTCGCGCTCGCGGTGCTCTCCGTGGCCGCGCTCGTGCGGTATGAGAAGCGCCGCGCCGAACCGCTGCTGGACCCGCGGTTCTTCGCCAGCATCCCGTTCTCCGGCGCGACGCTCATCGCGATCACCGGGTTCGCGACGCTGTCCGGTTTCCTGTTCCTCAACGCGATCTACCTGCAGACCGTGCGCGGGTTCACGCCGCTGCACGCCGGACTGATGACGTTGCCCGCCGCGCTGATGATCCTCGTGCTGGCGCCGGTTTCCGGCAGGCTGGTGGCGAGCTGGGGTGCGCGGTTCCCGTTGACCGTCGCGGGGATCGCGATCGCGCTGGCGGGCCTCCTGCTGGCCACGATCACCGCGCACACGCCGGTCCCGCTGCTGCTGGTCGTCTACTTCCTGTTCGGCGTCGGGTTCGGGCTGATCAACCCGCCCATCACGAACGCGGCCGTGTCCGGGATGCCGCGCGCGCAGGCCGGGGTCGCGGCCGCGGTCGCGTCGACCAGCCGAATGGTCGGTAACGTGTTGGGTGTCGCCGTGCTGGGCGCAGTCGTCACGTCGCACGTGCGCGGTCCGATCGCGACGGGATTGACGCCTGCGAGCCACATCGCCTGGTGGATCATGGCCGTCTGCGGGATCGCGATCACGGCGCTCGGGTTCGTCGCCACGAGCGCCCGGGCGCGGCGCACCGCGGAGCGGCTGGCGATCGAGGAGATGGCGGTGAGCGCATGAGCGACGTCGCGGAGCGGGTCTGGGAGCAGATGCGGGAACTGGTTCTGGAGAAGCACGACCGGCGCAAGCAGGTCGCGGCCGAGGTCGGCATGAGCTTCATCAAGATCAAGGCGCTGGGCAAGCTCGTGCGTGGCCCGCGGACGATGCGCGAGCTGGCCGAGGAGCTGCTGATCGACCGTCCTTATGCGACGGTCGTGGTGGACGACCTCGAGGCGCGCGGGCTGGCGGCACGGTCGGTGCATCCGGACGACCGGCGGCGCAAGATCGTGACGGTGACCGAGCGCGGGGAGGCCGTGGCGGAAGCGGCGAACCGGATCACGAACGAGCCCCCGGCGGCGGTGCTCGCGCTGTCCGCCGAGGATCTGGCGCGGCTGGACGAGATCCTGGCCCGCCTGGCGGTGGGATAAGGGGATGACCCCGGAGCACGCGCGGGCCCTGTTCCGTGCCGGCGCCGTCAGTTCCACATCCGGCTGGGCACCCGGCTATGCCCAGGCGAACCTCATCGCCGTGCCCCGCGACTGGGCCTACGACGTGTTGCTGTTCTGCCAGCGCAACCCGCGGCCGTGCCCGGTGCTGGACGTCACCGAACCCGGCAGCACCACGACGGTGCTGGCGCCCGCGGTGAACCTCGCGACGGACTTGCCGCGCTACCGGATCTGGCGGGACGGCGAGCCGGCTGAGGAGACCGCCGAGGCGCCCTGGCACGACGATCTGGTCGCGTTCCTGATCGGCTGCAGCTTCACCTTCGAGACCGCGCTGACCGGGGCGGGTATCCCGCTGCGGCACGTCGAGCAGAGACGCATCGTCTCGATGTACGTGACGAACCGGCAGTGCCGCCCGGCCGGCCGGCTGCACGGTCCGATGGTCGTCTCGATGCGCCCGATTCCGGCCGGGCTGGTCGACCGGGCGGCCGCGATCAGCGGGAGGATGCCTGCGGTGCACGGTGCCCCTGTGCACGCCGGCGATCCCGCTGAGCTGGGCATCACCGACCTGGGGCGCCCCGACTTCGGCGACGCGGTCGACACGGAAGCCGGTGACGTGCCGGTGTTCTGGGCGTGCGGCGTCACGCCGCAGGCCGCCCTGATGGCGTCCCGCCCGCCGTTCGCGATCACCCATGTGCCGGGCCACATGTTCATCACCGACGTTCCCGACGCCGATTACCGGTTGCCCTGACTAGACCGCGAAGGTGCGGCGGTAGTCGTGGGGTGAGACGCCGACGATCTTGTGGAAGTGGTGGCGCAGCAGGGCGGCGGTGCCGAACCCGCAGTCGCGCGCGACCTCCTCGATGCCCAGCCGGGTTTCCTCGAGCAGGGTCCGCGCGTGCAGCACGCGCTGGGTGGTGAGCCATTTGTGCGGTGTGGTCCCGGTTTCGGCGGTGAACCGGCGCGCGAACGTGCGCTCGGACATCTGCGCCCGGCGGGCAAGGGTAGCGACCGTGTGCTCCTCGGTGAGGTGGTCGAGCATCCACGCGAGCACCGGCTGGAGGCTGTCGCCGGTGCATTCGGGTATCGGCAGATCGACGAACTGGCGCTGCCCACCGTCGCGCTGCGGCGGCACGACCATGCGGCGGGCGATCCTGGTGGCGACCGCGGACCCGAGTTCGCGGCGCACGAGGTGCAGGCACGCGTCGATCCCGGCGGCGGTGCCCGCGCTCGTGACGACGTCGCCCTCGTCCACGAACAGCACGTCGGGGTCGACCTTGGCCGCGGGGAAGCGCTGCTTGAATTCGTCGATATAGCGCCAGTGTGTGGTGCAGTGGCGGCCGTCGAGCAGCCCGGTGGCGCCGAGCAGGAACGCGCCGCTGCACACCGACAGGAGCGTGGCGCCGTCTTCGTGGGCGGCGCGCAGCGCGTCGAGCACGACGGGCGGGTAGTCGTCGCGCACACTCGCCGCGGGCAGCGCGATCAGGTCCGCGCCGGCGAGCCCGTCCAGGCTGTGCGCGGGTGTCATGGTCACGCCGGGAATGGTGGCGTGCAACGGTTCGCCGGGGCGCTCGCCGCACACCCGGAACTCGATCGGCGGCACCCCGTCGTCGGTCCGGTCGAGCCCGAAGACCTCGCAGACCACCCCGAACTCGAACGGTGCGAGGTGGTCGATGAGGACCGCCGCGACCGTCTTCAGCATGGCAGCATTTTATCGCACAACGTCAGCCCTGCCACTGGTGGCAGGAACTTGATGGGCGGAAACTTCATGCCATGAGTCTACTGATCCTCCTGGTGGTACTGGGTCTCGTCGTCTACGGCTTGGAGCGCAACCATCGGCGCCGGCGGCCGCCGCGCATGAACGGCAGCGTGAACTTCGAGGACCGCGATACGTCTCGTGCACACGACGAGGCGCACGAGGTCCCGCCGAAGTCCTTGTGGCGCAACGATGTCCGCCTGGTCGCCTAGCTGAGGTGGCCGCGGCGCCGGGTCGAGCGCTACCTCAGCCCCGTTCCTCGGCTACCAGACGTCGTTGACGGGCGCCGCGTACTGGTCGTTGGTGGTGAGCGGCGTCAGGCCGAGCGCCTGCTCGATGGTGCGCGCGGCGCTGTAGTGGTCGTAGCGGACATTCGAGGTGTAGCCGGTCTTCACGGTGCCGGGCGAGCCCGCCATGATCGTCGCCACCTGGTTGGTCTGGCCGTTGCCGAAGCCACCGGGCGCGCCGTTGCCGTCCTCGTCGAAGGTGATGATCAGCAGCGACCGCTGCTGCGTCCAGGCCGGGGAGTTGAAGATGTGCGGCAGCGTGGTGGACAGCCAGGTGTCGCCGGAGCCGATCCCGCAGCCTTCCATGTCGGTGCAGTCGTCGGCGGCGAACCAGGCGAAGTTCGGTGTGGTGGCGGTGGACGACAGGTCGGTGAACATCTGGGTGAGCGGCTGCCAGTGCGCCTGGCAGTAACTCTGGTTGTTGCGCATCGTCGGGAAGTAGTAGAACGGCACGTCGTCGGGGTAGTAGTTGCCGTGCTGGGTGGTGTCGCAGTTGCCGTTGGCGCCGTCGGCGTACTGCTTCCACGACTTGCCCGCGGCGTCCACCCGGTCGCCGAGGCTGGGCACGTTGAACACGCAGGTGCTGATGCAGTTGCTGGCGGGCGCGCTCCCGCCGGCGCTGTGCCCGAACGTGCTCCCGCCGGCGATGGCCACGTAGTTGGGATCGGAGTTGTGCGTGACCGCGGAATAGTTGGTCAGCAGCGTGCTCGCGTTCGCGAGCCCGTTGAGGTAGGGCGCGGCGGGGTTGCCGATGATGCCGGCCCCGCCGTCGGCGGTGTTGCTCGTGGCCGAGAAGTTCTCGTTCTCCATGTATACCAGGAAAACGTGGTCGTAACCGGGCACTGTGGACGGTGGTGCGGTGAGTACCGGGGCAGGCACCGACGGGCTGATGGTCAGCGACAGGTTTTCCGCGTAGCCGTCGGTGGTGCCGCCCGTGGTCCAGGCGAAGTCGACGTCCACCCGGATCGAGCGCGTGCCGGCGGGGATGGCACCGCTCGCGCTGCGGGACAGGAACTCCGTCTTGTTCTTGCGGTCGGCGGCGGTGACGGGGCCGATCTGGCTGGTGCCCAGCGAACCGCCCGCCGCGTTCAGGAACGTGGCCACGACGGCGGTCCGGTCGTTCTGGTTGCTCCACCCGCCCAGCCAGCCGGACAGGTTGTAGGTGGCGGTGCCCGCGTCGATCGCGGACGCGGCCGCCGACACGGTGGCGGTCTGGGTCATCGACGAGTTGCCGCGGGTGCCACCGGTGAACATGCCCTGACCGGGCTGCGCTCCCGGGACCGACGCGGTCGGGAAGCCGCCGGTGTTGGTGTAGCACGTGACATTCGGCGCACCGGACGTGATCGTCCAGCCGGGCATGGTCAGGTCCTCGTACCCGGACGACGAGCAGAGTCCGGCCGAACCGTCGCCGTTGACGAGCAGGTTCCCGCTGCCGGTCGCGCCCGCGGTCGGTGCACCTGCCACCGACAGGGCAACCATGGTCGCGAACGCGAGGCCGGCCGATCGCCGGCGGCCCTTGGCACTCCTGAACATGGTTGCCCCTTCTTTTCCGTTCTGAGGACGGGAAGTGATGGTCACCGCTCATCGCGAATGCGCGATGGACATTTCCTCAACGACGTATGAACTTGCCCGCCGGGCACGGCCGGTACGGTAATGTCCATTTTGGTCTGCTAACGCCGTTTAGGCCAGAAAGTGTTGCGCCGCTTGGCGGTTGACGGAAAAGACGTTGGGCTCGGGGATGCGAAGCTGCCATGTTCTGTTCAGCTTGGCGGTTCTTTTCCGGGTTCGGCGCGGTGACGTGCAATATCCGCAAGCCCCGGCGAACGCGGCCGGGGACCGTTTGCGGATCGGAGTCCCCGCATGTCCTCTCGTCTTTCCCGCCGGATTCGGCTTGCCCTCACCGCAGGTGTGACGGCCGCCGCCGCAGCCGTGGTCGCGGCCGTGCCCGCCTCGGCGGCCGGGACGTTCTCACTGCAGGTGTTCCCGGATCAGGGCCACACCGCGGTCTACAACTTCATCAACTCGGCTACCCGGTCGCTCGACATGACCATGTACGAGCTGCGCGACACCACGGCGGTCAACGACCTGATCGCCCGCAAGAACGCCGGCGTCACGGTGCGCGTCATCCTCGACGGTGCGCACAAGTCGGTCAACAGCACGGCATACAACTCGCTGAAGTCCGCGGGCGTCGGCGTCACCTACTCGTCGACCTCGTTCGTCTACACGCACCAGAAGAGCATCACCGTCGACGGCGCCCAGTCGCTGATCATGACCGGCAACCTTGACTCCACCTACTACTCGAGCGACCGCGACTACGGCGTCTTCGACAGCGACACGGCGGACGTGGCCGCGATCGAGCAGGTCTTCAACTCCGACTACGCCAAGACCTCGATCACCCCGTCCGACGGTGACAACCTCGTCTGGTCGCCCACCGACTCGCAGAACCGCCTGCTCGGCCTGATCAACGGCGCCCAGCACAGCCTCGATGTGGAAGAGCTCGAGTTCGGCGACGCCGCGCTGGTCGACGCCATCGTCGCGGCGGAGAACCGCGGCGTGATCGTGCGCGTGGTTGGCATGAACCCCAGCAGCTACTCGAGCGAGTTCAGCAGCGTCGTCAACGCCGGCGGCCAGGTCGTGACCTACAGCGGGAGCGGCCTCTACATCCACGCCAAGGCGATTGTCGCCGACAACAACACCGCGAGTGCCAAGGTGTTCGCCGGCTCGGAGAACTTCTCCGACAACTCCCTCAACCACAACCGCGAGCTGGGCCTGATCATCAGCGACGCCACCGTCCTGTCCGGCATCGAGTCCACGTTCAACAGCGACTTCGCCGGGGGCACGCCCTTCACCGGCTGACCTGACACGCACGGCGCGCCCGCACTGTCTGTCAAGGACAGTGCGGGTGCGTCGGGCGGGCGCTTTCTCAACGCGCGGACCGCTCCACGTCGGTCACCATCGAGGCCAGGAGATGCTTGACCGACTGGAACGACCCGATCACCCGTTCCGAGGCCGCCGCGACGGCGGGCATGGCGGTGGCCCACTGCACCGAATCGTCCGTCCGCGTCGCGGAGAGCGCCATCCAGGTCTTCGGCGGCGTGGGCACGACCTGGGAGCACCCGGGCATCTCTACCTCAAGCGGGCGGAGAGCAGCGAACTCGCCGGCCGAGCACCGGGGGTTCACGGTGCTGTCGGTCATCGGAGTGATCCGCTCGTCGAGCGGGGGACGTGAGCGTTCAGTCGAGGAGGAAGGAGCCGCCGGCGCTGAGAGCGACGTCAGGCCCGAACGCGGCCGCCGGGGTGTAGGCGCCGGGTTCCGCTCTCCCCGGGCGAGTCGCATCGCGACCTCTGTGGCGACGGCGGCGGGGTAGTCCATCCCGTCGTCGGCACGAAACCAGCCATGGCGCACTGTGCCGTCGGGCCAGGTGATCACCGCATGCCCCCACGAGTGACGGCGTGGGCGAGGCGCGGCGTCACCTCCGCGCTCGCGCCGACCTCACCGCTGGTGCGCGCGGTGCTTCCGCTGGCTGCTGCCCTCCTGGCGATCCCCTCATCTCACCGTCGCGAAACGTGTCTGGCTTGTCATCGACGCCTGCCAGGCGTTCATACGGTAGGCGACCGATCATGGTCACTGAGCCGAAGATCGTGCCGATGCCCGAACAGAACCGAGCCGAAGCTGTCGGCGTCCTGGCGCGCTGGTTCGCCGAACTGCTCAATGACGATGACTTCCGCGCCAAGGTCGAAGACCGTGCTCGCCGAAGTCAAGATAGTGACTGTACGCAAGGTTCGCGACCGAAGTCCAAAAAGGACATCCCCTGCTCGGCCACACGCAGGGGCCGTTGTGGTCGAGCAGGGCAACGGGTGGCGACCGCAGCCGTCAGTATCGGTAGCCGCTCTTGTTGGCCAGTTCCAGCAGATCGGCCTCGGCATTGCCCGTCAGGTCGGCCATGAAGGACATCGGGATCCGGGTCCCGTTGTCGAGCGCGGTCTTGTGCAGTCGCAGGGTTTCGATCAGCGAGAGCCCGCGGAAGTACCGCAGCGTGCTTTCGGGCAGGTCCTCGACACCGCGGCTGAAGAACTCCCCGGTTTTCAACCGGAGCCACGGGATCGAGGCCTCGGGCCCGTCGGTGTCGGCGATGACGTTGACCACGGCCACCTTGTCGGAGTCGAGTGCGCGGCGCAGCGCCGGCCGCAGCTGCTCACTCTCGGTGACGTGCTCGACGTGGCACCCGAATGGCGCGAACACCTCGTCATAACGGAGATCCGGCAGCATGTCCCAGGAGCCGATGTCGGGCTGGATGTCGTCGTGGACGAGCGAGTTCCCGCCCCAGGAGCTGTTGTTCAGCACCACGATGAGCGCCGGAATACGGTAGCGGGCCAGGGTTTCCAGGTCCATCCCGGCCAGGCCGATCCCGCCGTCACCGACGAGGCTCACGATCTGCTTCCCGGGGCGCGCCACGCCGGCGCCGAAGCACATCCCGATGCCCTGGCCGAGCGCGACCCGCGGCCCGGCGTCGAGAACCTGTCCGGGAAAGGTCGCCTTGACCGCGTCGGTCAGGTACAGCGAGCCCTGATAGGAGTCGTAGATGTACGTCGCGTCCTCGTCGACCTCGTCGATGATCGCCTGCGCGAGCTCGTGGGTGTGGATCGGATGGCGGCCGCTCACCGCCCGCAAGGTCTCGGCGCGCCGTCGCTCGTGGGCGGTCCGCGCCTGCTGTACGCGGGCGACCCACTCGGGGCGCTCGACGACGGCACGGCCCCCGATTCGCGGACGCAGTGCCTCGATGATCTGGGCGAGCACCAGCTTGCTCGACCCCAGCACGTTGACCTTCGTGTCCAGCCCGTGCCACAACTCCTCGGCGGTTTCCTGGATCTGGAGGTACGTCGCCTTCTCCGACGACGGCCAGTCTGGCGGCTCGAACCAGGACTCCAGCTCTCCCGCCCGCAGGCCGATGGTCATCACGACGTCCGCCTCGCGCAGAAGCGGTCCACGGTAGCCGGAGTGCACCGCCAACGGGTGCCTCTCGCTGATGGCGCCACGAGCGGTCCGGCGCGCCGCCGTGGGGGCGTTGAGCATTTCGGCCAGGGCCACCAGTTCCTCGGACCCGTCGGACCAGTAGACGCCGTCGCCGGCGATGAGCAGCGGACGTTCGGCGTTCGCCAGCGTCTGCGCGACCTCCTCGACCAGCTTCGGATCGGCCTGGGTCGCCGGAATCGCGGGAAGTCCTGGTGACGGGACGTACTTCCGCTGCGCGGCGTCGCCGTAGCTCCACTGGTTGTTCAGCGGGAACTCCAGCACGACCGGGCCGGCCGGATAGGTCGTCGCGTCCACGAGCGCCTTGCGGACCCAGTAGGAGTTCAGCTCCCAGTCGGTGACGCGTTTCGTCCACTTGGCCACGGTCTCGAACGCCTCGGCGGCATAGCCCTCCTGCAGCGTCTCCAGGCGGTCACCCGCCGTCCCGTGCTGGCCGACGAGCAGCAGCATCGGGCTTTTCGTGCCGATGCCCTGCGACAGCGAGGACAGGCAGTTCGCCATTCCCGCCGAGGCGGACACGAAGAAGACGCCCGGCTTGCGCATGACGCGGCCGTAGGCTTCGGCCGCGAAGCCCGCTGCCTGCTCATGCCGGAAGTGCCACATGCGGGCCCCGAGCCGGCAGGCCTCCTCGATCACCGGGTTGATGTAGCCGTGCACGCCGAACAGGTCGGTCACGCCGTTGTCGATCAGGGCTCGCGCCGCAGCGCGGGCGCCCGTCAGCCGACGTTCACCGCCGGTTCCCGATCGTGTGCTGATCGCTGAATCAGCTGTCTGAGTCATGGTTGTGGTTCCCGTTCCTGGGCTGAGGACGTCGACGACGATTCCGATGGCCCCCGACGAGCACCCGCCGTCGACCTGACTAGCGAGCGTCTGCTCGCACTATGCCGACTTTTGCAGAATGAATGGACGTGTGTCAACCTGAGCCATGCGATCGGCCGCTCGCTCTTCGGCGAAGATGAGCCGCCCACGAGGAAGGGGCCGGACGCACGATGATGGAGTGCGGTATCACGCATCGCGCTCTGGTCCGCGGGCGTCCGACCCGACGACATCGTGCAGATTTCCTTTCCCTTCAGCAGATCGAGATGATGGGCAGGCTCGAAGTCGACGCCCTCGTGGCCACCCCCGTCGTCCGCACACGGCGAGTGGCTGTTCGCACTCTCCGGGCTCGACCGCTACGTGGCCATGTGCCACACTGGAGCCGAGTATGGAGAGCCGCGAACGATCGCTCGCGCGGAAGGTTCGAGATGAGGTGTGTCGGCGATTAGCGGCAGCGTTGAGCGCCTGGGTACTCGCGCCGAGCGGTCCGCCGAGCGGCGGAACCAAATCACCGCGGTAGCGACCCAGCAGATCATGGAGCGTGGGTTCGAAAATCTCTCGGTCAACGATCTGGCCGCGGCGGTGGGGATCAGCGTGGGCGGCATGTACCGCTACATCGCCACCAAGACGGATCTGCTGGTGATGGTCTGTCAGGACATCTACGGGGGACTGCGCGACGAACTCGGTGATCTCGCGGCCGGCCCGGAGCCGGTGGAAGAAAAGCTGCCACGCGCCATCGACGTTTACCTGCGATCGTGCGATGCGAAAGGGGCCCAGATCGCGATGATGTACCGGGAGTACCGGTCGCTGCCACCAGAGGCTCAACAGGAGTACAAGCAGCGCGAGCTCGCGATCGCCAACATTTTCGTCGACTTGATCCGCTCCGGGATCCGTCACCGGAAGTTCCGCCCGGTGGACGCCTCCGTCCTCGCGACGGACATCATCTTCCTGGGGCACATGCCCTCTCTCAAAGGGTGGGCGCTGCGCGGCACCGTCGGATCCGACGAACTGCGGCGCGAGCAGACGGCACTCGTGATGTCGCGCCTGCTGCCCGAGTCCGCTTAGGACTTACCTGCGCCACTACGATCACCTGGCCGCGGCCACGGCGCGACCGCCGGAACTCCGGAGCGGTACGGCGTTCTCGGCCCCGCGGGGTGGGCCGGCCTGGTCGAGGACATCGCAACGTGCTGACGCGGCACCGCGGTGATCAGCACTGTCGTCCCGCCATGGCTACGGACGCTAGGGTGGGGTGGTCAACCACCCGTGACCAGCGGCATCCTTCACTGCGGAGGGTGTCGGGCGACTCGAGCCAGCCATACGGAGCACGATGAACGGACCGAGTTCGGCGAGAACCCCCCTCTCGCAGAGGCGGGACTCCTCGGTGACCCGCGACAAGCTCCTCGACGCGGCCGGCCGGCTGCTCGCTACGCAGGGAACCGGCTTCAGCCTGCCCGACCTCGCCCGGGCTGCCGGCGTCTCACCGGCCACGACCTACCGGCACTTCACCAGCACGCAGGATGTCTTCCGGGAGTTCTACGACCGCAAGATCGGCGAGCTGGTGGACGAGCTGCGCAACGCCGCCGACGGGCCGGGCACGGCCCTGGAGCGGTTCGGGAGGATCGGAACGCGATGGGCCGAACTGGCGACCCTTTGGGGCACCGCGGCCGCGCAGATCCGCAGTGCGGAGGGCTTCCTTCAACGCGCTCGCCGTGGCGAGCCGAAGACCTCCGCCCTGCTCGCCACCTTGGGGCCGGTGGTCGAGGCTCTGGCAGCCGAGCGTGAGATCCCGCGCCAGAACGTCGACTACGCCGTGCTGCTGTGGATCAACGTGTTCGACGAGCGAGCGGTCGTCGACCTCACCTCGACCTTGGGCTGGACTTCGCGGCGGGTCGCACGGGCGCTGTCGGGATCGGTACTCGCCGCGCTGCGGGCCACGCACGGCTCGGACCCCGGCTGAACCGGTGCCCACCGGCCGTCAGGACCGCTGCCCCATCTCGCGGAGCGCATGCGGTCCCAGTTCGGCGACACCACCGCGACCGAGCAAGGTCAAAACGGCGGTGATCTCCTCGCGGAGAAGCTCGTGCATCCTCCGCACCGCGGACTCGCCGCCGGCCGCGAGCGCATATGCCGTGAGACGGCCGAGGACGACGACGTCCGCACCCAGGCACAGCGCGGTCACGACGTCGCTGCCCCGGCGCACTCCGCTGTCAAAGGCCACCGAAGCCTGGCCGCGCACCGCCTCGGCCACTTCGGGCAGCCGGTCCAACGCGGCCGGCAGGCCGTCGAGCTGGCGGCCGCCGTGGGTCGAGACGAGGACGGCGGATGCGCCGGCGTCGACCGCCGCCCGAGCGTCGCGCGCTGTCATGATTCCCTTCGCGATCCAGGGCAGCGACGTCTCGCGCATCAAGCCGGCCAGGTGATCCCAGCTCCAGACAGCCTCGACGCGGGTGAAGATCTGCCCGAAGACGTCCTCGAGTGGCACGCCCTGTCGATCGGCATAGTTCCCGGAGATGACGTCCCTCGCCGGGTCGAACCGGTTGCGCAGGTTGCGTTCCCGCCATCCACTGGTGGGGCAGTCGAGGGTGACACACACCGCGGCATAGCCTGCGTCCTCGATCCGGCGCAGCATCGCCCGGAAGTTCTCGTCACTGCCCATCGGATGCAGTTGGGCGATGCGCGCGGCAGCAGGGGCGGCTTCCGCCACCGCCTCCAGTGAGTGGGAACCGGCCTCCGGCACGATGCTCGCCGCGCCTTCCGCCGCGTTCGCCCGGGCAACGGCCAGGTGCCCTTCGGGGTGGAAGAGGCTGTCGGCCCCAAAGGGTGCGGTGAGGACGGGCAGAGCCAGCTCGATGCCGAGAAAGCGGCGCCGCAGGTCGGGCACCGCCAGCCCGCTCATCACGCGGGGCTCGAAGCACCAGCGGTCGAAGGCCGAACTGTTGCGCCGCACGGTGCGTTCCGCGCCGGCACCGCCCTCGAGGAAGTCGCGGACCTCGGCGTCCAGCGCCGAGCGGCCTCTGTCGACGATCTCACCGAGGGTCGCGAATTCGGCAGAGGTGTTGTACAGCCCGCTCCGGCCCTGGAACTCGACAGCTCCACGCATCCCCGCTCCTCGGTCAAGTTGAGAAAAATTTCTCCATAATGAGTAGAGTCGCCCCTCGGGGCGCTGTCAAGGCGCGTCGGTGTGCGCCTGTGTATCACACCACTTGAAAGTGGTAAGTGGAGCACTTGGCCAGACACCCTTGACGCACGTGCCGCCGACGGCCACACTTTCAGCATGGAGAAGATATTCTCATCTTCGCCACGCTCGGATGAGACCGCGGCCGCCGGCTTCGTGGCCCGGCGCGCCGACCTCACCCGCGCTCGACGCGACGTTCGCCTTCGCGGTCGGCGTCACGCTGATCGCCACCGTCTACCGGCACGTACTCAGGTGTGCCGGCACGCCACCAGGAACAAGGAGCAAGATGTGACAGTCGTGCAGCGCGACTCCGGGCTGGACCTGTACCGCACGATGTCGATCTCCCGGGCCATCGAGCAGCAGTGCGCCGAGCTGTCCGGGCTGTGGTACCCGTCGATCGGCGAGGAGGCTGCCGTCGTCGGGACACACTGGTGCGGGGAGCCCGGCGACGTCCTCTACCCGCACTACCGGGGATCACTGGTGGTGCAGTGGATGCGGGGCCGCTCACTCGAGGACATCTTCCGCGCGACGCTGCACCGCGAAGGTTCGGTCTCGCGCGGGCGGCACGCGCCGCCGTTCGACGGACACGCGGCCGGCCGGGTCATGCCGTTCGCGAGCATCATGCTCGGGCCGAACATCGGGATGGCCGCCGGGACCGCGCTCGCGCTCAAGCACCGCGGGGAGCGCGCCATCGCGATCTGCGCCTTCGGTGACGGCACCTCCGGCACCGGCGACTTCCACGAGACGCTGAACATGGCTTCGGTACTCCGCCTGCCCACGGTGTTCGTGTGCCAGAACAACCAGTTCTCCATCTCCACCCCCGCCTCCGAAGCGCTGGCCGCGTCCTCGATCAAGGACTGGGCGTCCGGATACGGCATGCCGGCCACCCAGGTCGACGGCAACGACGTCGTCGCCGTCGTCGAGGCCGTCAGCGCCGCCGTGGCACACACCCGGCAGGAACGGGGCCCGAGCTTCGTCGAACTCAGCACCTACCGCCGGACCGGTCACTTCGCCGCCGATCCCGCGCGCTACCGGGACCCCGAGCAACTCCGCCAGGCCGAGGCCGCCGACCCGATCACCCGGTTCGGCCAGTACCTGACCAGCCGCCTCGGAGTCACCGCCGAGGAGCTGACCAGCATCGCCGACGCGGCTCGTGAACAGGTGACCGCCGCCCTCGAGGCCGCCAAACGCGATCGTGAACTGACCGCCGACGACCTCGACCTGACAGGGGTGTACGCCCGATGACCGCCACCGGTACGCGACCGCCCACAACCGACACACCCGTGCGCGAGGAAAAGCTGACCGTCCGCGAAGCGGTGATCTCCGCGATCGCGGCCGAGATGCGCACGGACTCTTCGATCGTCCTGATCGGACAGGACATCGGCGCGTTCGGCGGGCCGCTCCAGTGCACCGCGGGACTTCTCGGCGAATTCGGGCGGGACCGGCTGGTGGAGACACCGATCTGCGAGTCCGCCATGATGTCGCTGGGAGTAGGGGCGGCCGCGTCGGGCCTGCGACCGGTGGTCGACCTGATGTTCTCCGACATGCTGCCGCTGGTCGCGGTCCCGCTGATGCAGACCGCCGCGAGCCTGCGCTACCTGACCGACGGCGGACTCACGGCGCCGCTGGTCGTCCGGACCCGCGGCGGAGACGGCCCCTACCGGTCGCATCCGCAGAACTACGAGGCACTGTTCGCGCACTCCCCCGGCCTGACGATCGTCGAACCGAGCAACCCGCGGGACGCCAAGGGGCTCATGCAGAGCGCGATCCGCAGCGATGATCCGGTGATCTTCATTGAGAACATCTTCCTCTACAACGCGTTTCGCGATTCCGTTCCGGTCGGTGACGTCGCGGTGGAGATCGGCCGGGCCGCCATCGTGCGTCCCGGCGACGCGGTCACCGTGGTCACCTACGGCCGTTCGGTCCGCGGCGCGGTGCAGGCCGCCGAGACGCTCGCCGGCGAAGGAATCGACGTCGAGGTCGTCGACCTGCGCACCTTGCATCCCTGGGACCGGGACCTGGTCACCGAGTCGGTGCGGCGCACCGGGCGGCTCGTCGTCGCGCACGAGGCCTGGGAGACCGGCGGTCTCGGTGCCGAAATCGTCGCGCACGTCTCCGCGCACTGTTTCACAGCGCTGTCCCAGCCGCCGGTGCGAGTGGGCGCACCCTCGATCCCGATTCCCTGGGCGCCCGGCCTTCGCGACGAGACGCTGCCGACGGTCGGCCGGATCACCGCGGCGATCAGGCAGGTGCTGCGGTGACAGCCGGGGTGACGCCGTGGCCGTCGGGCGAGACCCGCGACCGGCTCCGGCCGATCCAGCAAGTGATCGCCGAACGCCTGCAACGCAGCTGGCAGACCGTAGTGCCCGCCACCCTGATGACCGAGGTCGACGCGAGCGGCCTGCTGACCCGCCGGAAGGAACTGGCGGATTCGGGACGGCGGGCCGGGATCACCGCGATCGTGGCCGGCCGGCTCGTCCGCGTCCTGGCCCGCCATCCCGCGGTCAACTGCCGCCTCGACGGGGAGGACGTGGTGTCGTGGAGTTCGGTCAACCTCGGGGTCGCGATCTCGGTCGGCGGACGGGATCTCGTGGTGGGCGTTGTCCCTGCCGCCGACCAGTGCGACGAACCGGAACTCGGCGAGCGCATCGGAGAGTTGCAGCGGCGGGCCGAAAGCCGCCGGCTGCGTCCCCAGGACACCACCGGAGCGGCCGTGACGTTGTCGAGCGTCGGGATGCTCATCGACGACGTGGCCGGCACCCCGATCGTTCCACCCGGTCAGACCGCGGTCGTCCTGGTGTCGGGGGTGAAGGAAAAACCGGTGGTGCGCGACGGCGCCGTCGTCGCCGCCCCCGTGATGCCGGTGAGCCTCACCGTCGATCACCGCGTTGTCAACGGAGCGGCCATGGCGGCATTCCTCAAGGATCTGTGCGGCGCCCTGGAATCGGCGTCCGAGGAAGGAAAATGACAGTGCGTCAGGAAATCAAGGTTCCCGAGCTGGGCGAGGGTGTCACGGACGGCTTCGTCGTCGAGTGGCTCAAGGAGGTCGGCGAGCACGTCGACGAGGGCGAGGGGCTCGTCGAGGTCATGACGGACAAGGCGAACGTCGAAGTGCCCGCTCCCGTTGCCGGCACGGTGGTCGAGCTGCTCGTCGCCGCCGACACGCGGGTGAAAGTGGACCAGGTCATCGCCGTCCTGGAGTCTTCGTGACGAATGCCCGGCGGTCCGACCGACCGGCCGCTCGGACCACAGTCGTTGGCCAACTGATCAAACACCGATGTGCCCACGATGTCCAGAAAGGACGGTAAGGATGGCGGACACCACATCGCCGACAGCGCAGCATTCCTACACCGAGGTGATTCGGCGGACTCCGGTCCAGGTCACACCGGAAAGCGTGGAGGCGATCTGGCGGCTGTTCGCGCCCGCGCACCTGGCCCGCTCGTACCAGGCTCCGGTGATCACCCGGGACCACCCGTACGGTGCCGATGAGCGACAACGACTGGATGTGCATGCGCCGGCCGAGCAGGTCCCCGACCGCACGCGGGTTCTGCTTTTCGTGTGCGGCGGCGGGTTCGTCGCCGGCGACAAGCAGACCGAGGGCACGCCGTATTACGACAACGTGGGCGGCTGGGCCGTCGCGAACGGCCTCGTCGGCGTCACCATGAACTACCGGCTCGCTCCCCGGCACCCCTGGCCGGCCGGCGCGGAGGATGTCGCGGCCGCGGTCGACTGGGTGCGGGAAAACATCACGGCGACAGGCGGCGACCCGGACCGGATCGTGGTGGTGGGGCACTCCGCCGGCGCGTCGCACGTCGCGGGCTATCTCGCGGGCCACAGCGGCACTCCCCCGCGAGCGGCCGCGGCGGTGTTGCTGTCGGGGATCTACGACCTGCGAGACGAGAAGGAAGCGGTGCTGCCCTACTACTACGGCCCTGATCCGGCCACCTATCCCGCCCGGCAACCGCTGCGCGGGCTGCTGGACTCGCCGGTTCCCGTGCTCTACTGCGTCGCCGAATACGACCCGCCGAACCTGCACCGGCAGGCGGCCACCGTGATCGCCGCCCACCACTCCGAGCATGGCGTCGTCCCGCCGTTCGTCCGTCTCGAAGGCCACAACCACGTCTCCCAGATCGTGTCGCTCGGCGTGGACGATGCGGTGCTCGGCGCCGCACTCATCCGGTTCATCGAGGGAAACACGCAGTGACGGCAGAATTCGCTGTGGCGGAGACCTGACCGAGGAGAGCGTGAATGTGCGCTGTGAACACAATGTCGTGGGACGCAGCGAGCGGGGCCCGGCAGTGGGTCGCGCTCATGTCGGAGGCGTTCGCTCCGCTGGAGTTTCGCGCGCTCGAGCAGCGCGTCTCCGCCACAGTCTGCCTGCGTGAGTTCGGGCCGGCCCGAGCGACCGAGCTGACGACGAGCGCCGCATGCCTCGTGCGCTCTGACCGGGAGGTCGAGCTCGGCGGGCCGCCATCCGTACTGTTCGTGTTCCCGGCGGCGGGCGAGGTGCACGTCGAGCAGATGGGCCGCTCGGCGACGCTGTCACCGGGCAACGTCGCAGTGATGAGGCTCCAGCATCCGGCTCTGGCCCGGTTCTCCTCCGAATGCCGCTCGCTCGCCATCGAGATCCCGCGCAACCTCGTCCCGCTCGGCACCGCCGAGCTGGTCGATATCGTCGCCATCGCCCTGCACTGCGAGCTGGTGGACATCACTGTCGACCTCCTCACATCGCTTCTCGCCATGCGCTCGGAAATCAGCCCCGAGCAGGGTGTCGCTTGCGGCGCCGCTCTCCTCGGTCTCACCGCGGCGCTCGCGCACCAGATACACGCCGAACGCGGTGACGAGGAACCCGGAGTGCTTGACAGGGTCAAGTCCTACATCGATCGGCATCTCGCCGACCCGGCGCTCGGCCTGCCGGCGGTGGCCCAGGGGATGCACGTCTCGGTGCGTTTTCTCCATCGGCTCTTCGAGTCCGAACCGGAAACGGTGACCGCCTACATCCGGCGCCACCGGCTTGAAGGGATCCGGGCGGATCTCGGCAATCCCGAACTCGCCCGGCTCACCGTGCGTGAGGTGGCCGCACGGTGGGGGCTGACCGACGCGGTCCGGTTCGGAAAGCTGTTCCGTCAGAGCTACGGCGAGACGCCGTCCGGGTACCGTCGCAGGCTGATCACTTCCAGCGACGCGGCCTGGCACTCAGCGACGACACCTCGGGCACACGCCGACTACAAGCATCCCGGATAGTGCGGGACAGTGAGCCAAAGCACACCGATCGAAGGGATGCTCGATGGCGCGCAAATCTCGCTGGGTGCAGCAGAAGATCGACAGTCTCGACCCGGAGACCCAGTACGACGAGATCTTGAGGCTGGTGGCGGACTACCGCATCCAGCCCGTGTTCATGAATCTCATGCATGTGGTCGCTCTCGGCGGATCCGTACTCCCGCTCGACGGCTCTGAACTCGTGATGGCCACGGGCAACATGATTCACCGCTCGGAGGACCGGTTCAACGGCACGGCCGATGCCTTCTTCACCTGGTTCGCCAACGGCTCGAACAGCGAGGTGACCAGGAAGTCGGTCGAGCGGCTCAACCGGTACCACCTGGGTATGGCCAAGAGGTACCCGAAGATCGATCAGTTCAACCGCAATGATGACTGGCTCTACTCGACCTGTGCGCTGGGGCTCTTCGGGGTTCGGCTGCGGGAGGCGCTCGGTCTGCCACCCGAGTCGGAGCGGATGAACATCGCGTGGCACCACTTCCTGCGCGACCTCTCGCGGCACCTGCGCGGTCAGCACGGACCGGTCGTCGACTTTCCCGAGGACTTCGCAGCGATGCGGCGCCTCGTCGAGGAATTCGAGAACCGGCCGTGGCCGCAAACAGAGAACGGCCGGCTGATCATGGAATCGGTTGTCCAAGGTGTCTGTGACCGGACGTTCCCCCGGCCGTTGCACTGGTTCGGGCGCACGCTCGCGCTCCTCATCACACCCGAGCCGATTCGCCGGGCGCACCGCATGGGCGACCCGGGACGGTTCGCGGGGCCGTTCGTCCGCGCCGTGACGCGCACCGCGATCACCTTGATGGAAAGGTTCGCACCTGACCCCAAGGAACCCTTCACCGAGGTTGTGTGGAAGAGCGAGGAATACAAGCAGAAAGTCGCGAAGCGGAACGCCCGGATGAAGCGCATCCACGACGAGCGCCTCCGCCGCGGTGAGCTTCCGCCGCCTCCGGAGACCGCCACGCCGAAGCAGGCCATCCTGGGCGAGGACGCCTCCATCAGGACCGTGGGCTCGGGCACCCTGTGAGCGCGCGCCGGCCGGAGGCGGGTTCAGACATTCCCTGAACCCGCCTCTGGCCCGGGGCCACGGAGGCCGGGATGCCGACAGGATCGAACTGCCCGGCAGGCCCCGGGATGCTCGTGAAGCCGATCCGGGTTATCCGGCCGGCCCGGAAAAGAACGTCCGCACGTCGGCGGTCAGGAGTTCGGGTTGCTCCAGGGCGGCGAATCAGAAAACCCCGAGCTGCTCCGCTTGCTCCCGTCGGCGCCAGCGACCTCGACGCACTACCCGGATGACTTCGCCCGCAAGCTATTCGAGGCGCTCCGGTTCGAGATCCACTACAACAAGACGGACAACACCGCCGTCTGCCGCATCAGACTGAGTGGCGAGACCTGAGCTTGTCCCCGCAGCTCGGACACCAAAACATGACAATGGCCTGAACCCACAAACGTGGGCTCAGGCCATTCCGATGTCCTGAGACATCACAGCGTGCCCTCGGCAGGATTCGAACCTGCGACACCTGCCTCCGGAGGGGAGGTTTCCGGTGCACCGTTACGTTCTACCTGCTGTTTCTTCACCGGCATTCCCGCACCACGGGTCGTTGGGGTCGCTCGTGCCACTGTTTCGCACCACGGGCCGCACCACAGCGCCAGACTCGGGTTCGACTCGTTCTCGTGGGAGCCCCCCAGTCTGGGACGCGCCCTCCCGTCATGGTTCTCCCTGCGCCGCGCGGACGGCGCCGAGACTGAGCTACTCCGGCAGCAGGTTGAGGACGCGGATCGGAGGCCCGTATACCTGCTGAGGGCGCAAGCCTGACTCGTGTGGGCGCGCGTCGGTTGCTACCCAATTGTAGTGTGACTTAAGAATTTCAGGCGCGGGCTTGCGAATTCTCGTTGTTGATGTCAAAACTGGTTATATTGACAAGTGCTTTATCAAAACCCTTTTACTTGCATCCTTTAGTTTCCACAACTGACGGTAGCGAAAGCTGAAGCCGGGCGGTTCGCCGGCAAATGAAGTAAAGGGTGTGAAAATGTTTCCCATGGCAGTTTCGTTGCCGTGAAGAACTCCAGAATGTGCAGTTTCTGACCGCAGTGTGTATACTGCCTGGAGTTCCTTTGCCTCTTTTGCGCTAAGCGCAGTCCTAAGCGCCTTGCGGAAACGGCGTTGAGCGCCAGTGTGGGAACCGCAATGCTCGCAGTGGGAAAGCTCTTCAAGCGAGGCACCGATGCCCTCGATTGCGCTAACAAAGCAGATCAGAGCAAGCGAAGGGTGCTCGGCTTCCACGGCAAGTCCTTGCTGATGCGAGTGCACGGCCGAGTACAAGATTTCGTTCCGCTCGAGTTTTCCGTATGCTGTGGCGATCCAGCTTGGGACAGTTACCGCTCGCGTGTTGCCTAAGACCGCGCCTCGGACGTTTTCCTCTGAAAGGCCAAATGCAAACTTGTGTAGTTTGATAGTCGCTATGTCCAAGTTCTCCGCATCGTAAGGAACAATCGGATTGCGTATCGACCAGTAACTATCAAATTCAAGCGAGAAGAGGGCGCATACCGCATTGAGATCGCGAGTTGTCCGAGTGGCAGCAGATTCCCAGTTGAACCCCGACGTCTTCCCATGTGCGACCAGTGGGTAAGACGAGTAAAACGAAGCTCCAGCGAGATGTGGATTCGTTCTCCCGTCCAACCCTTCCGTGTATGGTTCGCCAGCAGGCTCGACCTTTATGTTCTTAATTGTCACGCCATCAGTTACTTTGGGTACGTAACCTGCTCCGTCATGTGGACCGATCGCCGCCCACCACGAGAATTCAGGCTCGGCTTCGAAGAGTCGCCGGTATGCTCTATCGTACGCGGATTTCCACGGCTCCAACTCTTCTTCGCCGGAGGGCTGCAACGTCGTTTCAACTAAGACGTGAATTCCGTCTGCAAAAGATCCCAGTATAAGCCTGCTTGAAAGTTCTTCTGAATAAAGAACATGGCCGTAGGAAGTGAAGTGATCACTGTTCGCTTTCAGGTTTTCTGGTATCCAGTTTGACTGGGTTAGGAATACTGGCATCTCGTCTCGCAGATACTGAATCAACGCGTCGCCCTGGACTCGCCAATCAACGTCTTGTCGGTTGAGAGCCAACTCGGTCAGCCAGGATCCATTTCCAGTCATGTTGAAATACTACCGAACTTTGCTGCAGCTGGGCGGTTTCGCCACGGTCTCTCTGCCATTCCTGCGACGACGGCTATACGTGGTTGGCCGTGTCTCGAGTGCCGCGCAACGCACGAAGCCCGTGAATGAACGCGAAGAGGCCCTCGTTGCTCCATGATTGGTCGGCGAGCAGGTGCGTGACCACGTCATAATCGCAGCTTGAGTCACTCCGCAATCCCTTGGCCTCCCAATTCGCCTCGACCAGTCCGCCGAACAGAGGCAAGAACTGCGGGTCGTCGATGACCAGAAGACAAGCGAACTCGTAGTTGCCGCTTAGCAGGTTGATCCCGAACCCGGTGCACTCCAACCGCAAGCGGCCTGGCTCTCCTAGGGCCTGTCCTGTGGATCATGTGACGGGGTCGCGGAGCCAGATTCGGATTGAGGCGACGTCGATGGTGCCCTGGTAGATGCGTTCGCGCTTGTCGTAGCGGGTCGCGACCGCGCGGAAGCCCTTGAGCTTGTTGAA
>DATFHB010000088.1:0-11536 GCA_035248845.1 Amycolatopsis sp.
CCGCGAAGCCGCAGCCGCAGGCGACCGCGCCCAAGCCCGCCGCCAAGCCCGCCGCCAAGCCGCAGCCGGCCGCCGCGAAACCGCAGGCCCAGGCCGCCGCCGCGAAGGCAGGCGAGCAGGAGACCAAGCAGCTGCGCGGCGCCGCCGCCGCGATCGCGAAGAACATGGACGCCTCGCTGAGTGTCCCGACCGCGACCAGCGTGCGCGCCGTGCCTGCGAAGCTGATGGCCGACAACCGGATCGTCATCAACAACCACCTCAAGCGCACTCGCGGTGGGAAGATCTCCTTCACCCACCTCATCGGGTACGCGATGGTCCGCGCGCTGCACGACTTCCCGAACATGAACCGGCATTACGAGCTGATCGAGGGCAAGCCCTTCGCGGTGACGCCGGAGCACGTCAACCTCGGCCTCGCCATCGACATGAAGGGCAAGGACGGGACGCGCACCCTCGTGGTCGCCTCCATCAAGAACACGGAGAACATGACGTTCCTCCAGTTCTGGCAGGCGTACGAGGACATTGTCAAGAAGGCCCGGAACAACAAGCTCACCGCCGACGACTTCTCCGGCACCACGATCTCGCTGACCAACCCGGGCGGCATCGGCACGAACCACTCGGTGCCGCGGCTGCAGGCCGGCCAGGGTGCGATCATCGGCGTCGGCGCGATGCAGTACCCGGCGCATTTCGAGGGCACCAGCGAGAAGACACTGACCGACCTGGGCATCAGCAAGATCATGACGCTCACGTCCACCTACGACCACCGGATCATCCAGGGTGCCGAGTCGGGCGAGTTCCTCAAGCGCATCCACGAGCTGCTGCTCGGCGGCGAGGGCTTCTACGACGACATGTTCACGTCGCTGCGCCTGCCGTACGAGCCGGTGCGCTGGGTCGAGGACATCCCCGAGGGCGCGGTCGACAAGACGGCCCGGATCCTCGAGCTGATCGACGCGTACCGGATGCGCGGCCACCTGATGGCCGACACGGACCCGCTGAACTACCGCCAGCGCCGCCACGACGACCTGGACATCCTGTCCCACGGCCTGACCCTGTGGGACCTCGACCGCGAGTTCGCGGTGGGCGGGTTCGCCGGCCAGCAGCGGATGAAGCTGCGGGACATCCTCGGCGTGCTGCGCGACTCCTACTGCCGCACCGTGGGCGTCGAGTACACCCACATCCTGGACCCGGAGGAGCGCCGCTGGATCCAGGACCGCGTCGAGGTCGCGCACGCCAAGCCCGACCAGGCGGTGCAGAAGTACATCCTGTCGAAACTCAACGCCGCCGAGGCGTTCGAGACCTTCCTGCAGACCAAGTACGTCGGCCAGAAGCGGTTCTCCCTGGAGGGCGGCGAGACGGTGATCCCGCTGCTGGACACCGTGCTGGACAAGGCCGCTGAGCACGAGCTCGACGAGGTCGTCATCGGCATGCCGCACCGCGGCCGGCTCAACGTGCTGGCCAACATCGTCGGCAAGCCGATCTCGCAGATCTTCCGGGAGTTCGAGGGCAACCTCGACCCGGGCCAGGCGCACGGCTCCGGCGACGTCAAGTACCACCTCGGCGCCGAGGGCAAGTACTTCCGGATGTTCGGCGACGGCGAGACGAAGGTGTCGCTGACCGCGAACCCGTCCCACCTGGAGACCGTCGACCCGGTGCTCGAGGGCATCGTCCGCGCCAAGCAGGACATCCTCGACAAGGGCGACACCGAGCACGGCTTCACCGTGCTGCCCGTGCTGCTGCACGGCGACGCGGCGTTCGCCGGCCAGGGCGTGGTCGCGGAGACGCTGAACCTGGCGCTGCTGCGCGGGTACCGCACCGGCGGCACCGTGCACATCATCATCAACAACCAGGTCGGGTTCACCACCGCGCCCGAGCACTCGCGCTCGTCGCAGTACGCCACCGACGTCGCGAAGATGATCGGCGCGCCGATCTTCCACGTGAACGGCGACGACCCGGAAGGCGCGCACTGGGTCGCGAAGCTCGCGGTCGAGTACCGGCAGGCGTTCAACAAGGACGTCGTGATCGACATGATCTGCTATCGGCGCCGTGGCCACAACGAGGGCGACGACCCGTCGATGACGCAGCCCGCGATGTACGACATCATCGACACGAAGCGCTCGGTGCGAAAGACCTACACCGAGGCGCTGATCGGGCGTGGCGACATCTCCGTCGAGGAGGCCGAGGCCGCGCTGCGTGACTTCTCCAGCCAGCTCGAGCACGTGTTCAACGAGGTCAGGGAGCTGGAGAAGCACCCGATCAACCCGAGCCCGTCGGTCGAGGAGGAGCAGCAGGTCCCGGCGAAGGTGCCCACCGCGGTCTCCCGCGAGGTCATCGAGCGCATCGGTGACGCGTTCCTCAACACCCCGGACGGCTTCAGCCCGCACCCGCGGGTCAAGCCGGTGCTGGAGCGCCGCGCGAAGATGACGCGCGAGGGCGGCATCGACTGGGCGTTCGGCGAGCTGCTCGCGTTCGGTTCGCTCGCGATCGACGGTCACCTGGTGCGGCTGTCCGGTCAGGACTCGCGGCGCGGCACGTTCACCCAGCGGCACTCGGTGCTGATCGACCGCAAGTCGGGCCGCGAATACGCCCCGCTGCAGAACCTGAGCGACGCCCAGGGCCGCGTCATGATCTACGACTCGGCGCTGTCGGAGTACGCGGCGGTGGGCTTCGAGTACGGCTACTCGGTGGCCAACGCCGAGGCGCTCGTGCTGTGGGAGGCGCAGTTCGGCGACTTCGTCAACGGCGCGCAGACGGTGATCGACGAGTACATCTCCTCGGGTGAGGCCAAGTGGGGCCAGCTCGCCGACGTGGTACTGCTGCTGCCGCACGGTCACGAGGGCCAGGGTCCGGACCACACGTCCGGGCGCATCGAGCGGTTCCTGCAGCTGTGTGCCGAGGGCTCGATGACGGTCGCGGTGCCGTCCACCCCGGCGAACTATTTCCACCTGCTCCGCCGGCACGCGCTCGACGGCATCCGCCGGCCGCTCATCGTCTTCACGCCGAAGTCGATGCTGCGGAACAAGGCCGCCACGTCGCGGGTCGAGGACTTCATCGACCAGTCGAAGTTCATGTCGGTCATCGACGACAGGGAAGTGGACCCGACCACGGTCCGCAAGGTGCTGCTGACCAGCGGGAAGCTCTACTGGGAGCTGGTCGCCGAGCGCACCAAGCGGGAGGCCAACGACGTCGCGATCGTGCGGATCGAGCAGTACTACCCGCTGCCGCTGAAGAAGCTGCGGGCGGCGCTGGAGCGCTACTCCGCCGCGTCGGAGGTCGCGTGGGTCCAGGAGGAGCCGGAGAACCAGGGCGCCTGGCCGTTCTTCGGCCTGAGCCTGCCGCGGAAGTTCCCGGAGCTGCTCTCGGGCCTGGAGGTCGTCGCGCGCCGACCGATGGCCGCGCCGAGCGCCGGCTCGTCGAAGGTGCACGACGTCGAGCAGAAGGCCCTGATCGCGAAGGCTTTCGCCTGATCGACCAGCCACTCAGAGGCGCCCTTCCCGGAACCGGGAGGGGCGCCTCTTTTCAGTTCCGGCTTTCCAGCACGTCCAGGATCTGGCGCGCGGTCACGACACCGGTCGCGCGACCGTCGTCGTCCACGACGACGCCCAGGCCCGCGGGCGAGGACAGCGCCGCGTCCAGCGCACCGCGGATCGCGCTGCCCCGCTGGTACAGCGAGCCGCCCGCGAGCAGGTCGGCCTCCGCGAGCTTACTGTCCACTGTGGACTCTTGCGGCAGCCAGCCGCGGGGGCGGTCGTCGCCGTCGACGGCGAGCAGCCAGTCCCCCACCGGAGCCGGTACCGGCTCGCCGACTCGCACCGTGGCGACATCTTTCATTTCCACGCCACCGGAATCCACAAAGGACAATCCGCGGTAGCCGCGGTCGCGGCCGACGAACGAGGCGACGAAATCGTCCACAGGGGACCGTAGCACGTCCGCGGGCGTGCCGTACTGCGCGAGCTTCCCGCCGACCCGCATTACCGCGACCCGGTCACCGAGCCGCACCGCCTCGTCGATGTCGTGGGTGACGAACACGATCGTCTTCCCCAGCTGTGACTGCAGCCGCAACAACTCGTCCTGCAGCCCCTCGCGCACGATCGGGTCGACGGCGGAGAACGGCTCGTCCATGAGCAGCACCGGCGAGTCCGCGACCAGTGCGCGGGCGACGCCGACACGCTGCCGCTGACCGCCGGACAGCTGGGCGGGATAGCGCTTGCCCAGCTCGGCGGGCAGCCCCACGATGTGCAGCAGCTCGGCCGCCCGATCGCGCGCCCTGCGGCGGCCCCAGCCGGACAGCAGCGGCACGGTGGCCACGTTGTCCAGCACAGTGCGGTGCGGGAAGAGCCCGGCCTGCTGGATGACGTAGCCGATCCCGCGCCGCAGCACCGGCGGATCGGAGTCGCGGACGTCGTTGCCGTCGAGCAGCACCGTGCCCGACGTCGGCTCGACCATGCGGTTGATCATCCGCAGCGAAGTGGTCTTGCCGCACCCCGACGGGCCGACGAACACCGTGATGGTGCCGTCCTCGATCGTCAGGCTCAGCCCGTCGACCGCGACGGTGCCGTCCGGGTACCGCTTGGTGACGTCCGCGAACTCGATCCCCATACGGGAAAAGACTAGCCGGTCACCCCGTCCTCGATGGCCGCCTTCGCGACCGCCGCGGCCACCTCGGGGGCGACACGCGGGTCGAGCGGGCTCGGCACGATGCGGTCCGGGCCGAGGTCGTCCTGCGCGACGGCGAAGATCGCCTCCGCGGCGGCCAGCTTCATGTTCTCCGTGATCGCCCGCGCGCCGGCGTCCAGCGCACCCCGGAACACGCCGGGGAAGGCCAGCACGTTGTTGATCTGGTTCGGGAAGTCGCTGCGCCCGGTGGCGACGATGGCGGCGTGCTTGGCCGCCTCCTCCGGGTGCACCTCCGGGTCCGGGTTGGACAGCGCGAAAACGATCGGGTCGTCGGCCATGGTGCCCAGCAGCGCCGGGTCGATGGTCGCCCCGGACAGGCCGAGGAACACGTCGGCGCCGCGCAGCGCCTCCGCGAGCCCGCCGGTCAGCCCCGCCGAGTTGGTGGTCTCTGCCACCCGCTGCTTCACGGGGTTCAGGCCGTCGCGCCCGGAGTGGATGATGCCCTTGGAGTCGAGCATGGTGACATCGGCCACCCCGGCTTCCTGCAGGATCTTCGCGCACGCGACACCGGCCGCGCCCGCACCCGACACGACCACCCGCTGGCTCGCGATGTCGCGGCCGAGCACGAGGTTCGCGCCGCGCAGCGCGGCTAGCGTCACGATGGCCGTGCCGTGCTGGTCGTCGTGCATGACCGGGCAGTCCAGCGCCTCCTTGAGCTTGTCCTCGAGCTCGAAGCAGCGCGGCGCGGAGACGTCCTCGAGGTTGACCGCGCCGAACGACGGGCGCAGCCGCACCAGCGTCTCCACAATCTCGTCGACGTCGGTGGTGTCCAGCACCAGCGGGATCGAGTCGAGCCCGCCGAAGGTCTTGAACAGCACCGACTTGCCCTCCATCACGGGCAGCGAGGCGCTCGCCCCGATGTCGCCGAGACCGAGCACCGCGGTGCCGTCACTGACCACCACGACCAGGCGGTCGGCCCACGTGTAGCGCTGCGCGAGCTTCGCGTCCTCCGCGATCGCGCGGCTGACCTTGGCCACACCCGGCGTGTAGGCGACCGAAAGGTCGCGCGGCCGCGAGATCGGCCGGGTGGCCGCGACGGACAACTTGCCACCCTCGTGACCCGCGAAGATCTCGTCGTCGGTGACCGGCGACGTGTCCTTGTCCTGCATCGAGTTCCTTGTCGTGTGAGCGTAAGTCAATTGTCCGTCCCTCCCGGGACCCAAAAGGGGCGGCGAATCTCCCCGATTCGCTGCTGTTGGTCGGCTGCCCGGTACGGTGGCGACGCCACCGGCCAGGCGTCTCGTATGGCCGTGCGAGCCCTTGGTGAGGCGACGGCCGCGGACGGCGCGGTTCCTCCAGTGTTGCAGGCGCGCCACGGGTTGTAGTCCTCAGGTGCGTTTCAGATCACAAGAACAGCTGGTCAACGCCGGTAAAACAGAACGTCCGTCCGGCTTCGCAGGGCCCCGCTAAAGTGGGCCCATGAAGGTGCGCGCGCTCGCCGTGAAGGATGCCTACGAGTTCACTCCTCAGCGGTTTCCCGACAGTCGCGGCCTGTTCGTGGCCCCGTTCCAGGAGTCGGCCGTCGTCGAAGCGGTCGGTCATCCGATGCGGCTGGGCCAGACGAACCACAGCGTCTCGCGGCGCGGCACCGTCCGCGGCGTGCATTTCGCGGATACCCCGCCGGGGCAGGCGAAGTACGTCTACTGCCCGCGCGGCTCGCTGCTCGACGTGATCGTGGACGTGCGGGTGGGCTCGCCCACGTTCGGCCAGTGGGACACCGTCCGACTGGACTCCACCGATTTCCGTGCGGTGTACCTCGCCGAGGGCCTCGGTCACGCCTTCATCGCGCTCGAGGACGACACGGCGATGTCCTACCTGTGCTCGACCGGCTACAACCCGTCGGCCGAGCACGGCCTCAGCCCGTTCGACCCCGAACTGGCGCTGCCCTGGCCCTCCGACCTGGAGTTCGTGGTGTCGGAGAAGGACTCGGCGGCACCCACACTCGCGGAGGCCCGGGCCAAGGATCTCCTCCCCCGCTACGACGACTGCCTCGCCCACTACGCCTCACTCACCGCTTCGGCGTAACCCAGATCGTGATCGTCGCCGTCACCACGGACTTGCCGTCGCGATCGACGACGGTCACGGGGACCGGCAGGTCGAAGCCGTCGTCGCCGAACTCCGGGATCTCCGGCAGTTCGGCGATCGCGCGCAGGCCCGTCTCGGCCTTGGCGTCGTAGGACACGGTCATGCCCTTGGGCAGCCAGCGGTGCGTCGGCGGCACCGTGGCCTCGGCGATCATGCCCATCGCCAACTCGGCGAGGTTGCACGCGGCGATCGCATGGAACGTGCCGATGTGGTTGTGCACACCCCACCACTTCGGAGCTGTCACCTCGCTGTGGCCGGGAGCCAGCGCGCGCACGGTCGGCCACACTGTCCGGAAGTACGGCGCACGCAGGCAAACCGCGGCCGAGAACAGCCGTTTGCCGCCCGGTAGGGCGGCCAGCCTGGTCCACATCGCGTAGGTCGCAGCCACTTCACCCTCCTTGTTACTGACGAGTAATAGTGCCGACAAGTGGCTATATTCGCAAGGTGGACCACGAGCTCTTCCTTCTCCGGCACGGCCAGACAGAGTGGTCCGTGCAGGGGCGCCATACCGCGCGCACGGACATTCCGCTGACGCTCGCGGGCGAGAACCAGGCCCGATCGGCAGGGACGACCCTGCGCAGCCTGCGCAAGGGGCCGGCCCTGGTGCTGAGCAGCCCGCGGCAACGGGCGATGCGCACCGCCGGCCTGGCCGGGCTCGTCGTCGACGAGGCCACCGAGGACCTCGCCGAATGGGACTACGGCGACTACGAGGGCATCACCACACCGCAGATCCGGGAAGACGTGCCCGGCTGGACCATCTGGTCGCACCCCGCGCCCGGCGGCGAAACCGCGGACCAGGTCACGGCCCGTGCCGATAAGCTCCTCGACCGAGTGCGCGCCGCACTCACCGGCACCGAGGTGATCCTGATCGGGCACGGTCACTTCAGCCGGGTGCTCGTCGCCCGCTGGCTCGGCCTGCCCGCCCCCGCCGGAGTCCACTTCGGACTCGACCCCGCCGGGGTGACGGTGCTCGGCGACGAGCGGGGCGTGCCGAAGATCGAGAACCTGAACATCCCGCCGTCGTAGAAAGAGCTCCCGTGACCATCCGCTGGATCCAAGAGTCCGATGTAGACACCGTCGTACGGCTCGTGCACGACCTGGCCGCCTACGAGAAGGCCCCGGCGGAGTGCCGCCTCGACCCGAGCAGGCTGCGCACCGCGCTGTTCGGCGATCGCCCCGCCGTGTTCGCGCACGTCGCCGAGCAGGATGGCGAGATCGTCGGGTTCGCCTTGTGGTTCCTCAACTTCTCCACCTGGCGCGGCGTGCACGGTATCTACCTCGAAGACCTCTATGTCCGGCCCGAGCTGCGCGGGTCCGGGCTGGGCAAGGCGCTGCTGGCCACCCTGGCCAAGGAATGCGTCGACAACGGGTACGGGCGGCTGGAGTGGTCCGTGCTCGACTGGAACCCGGCCACCGGCTTCTACAAGTCGCTCGGCGCCATCCCGATGGACGAGTGGACGGTTTACCGCCTCACCGACACCGCACTCGGCAAGCTCGCCGAACAGGTCTGACGTCTACTTCTTGCCCTGCTCGTTCTCGCGGCCGGCGGCGCGGCCTTCGAGCCCGCCCCGCTCGGCGGCCTCCTCCTCGGACTCGCCCTCGCGCTGACCGAGCGCCCACGCCCGCGCGGGCTGGCGGAACAGCAGCACGATGACGAGCAGGCCCAGCACGATCACCGGGACGCCGGGGGCCGGCAGCCCGGACGGGCCCGTGAGGTACCAGCCCGCGCCCACCGTGATGAGCGCGATCACCACACCGGGCGACCGTGCCCACCCGTGGCCGGCCGCAAGCCCGGCGGCGCAGCACAGCACGGCGAGCGCCAGCAGGACGTAGAAACCGGCCTCGACCAGCACGTTGTTGCGCGGCGCGTCCGATTGTCCGCTCGCCACGAGCACCACGACGCCGAACACGAGAAGGGCGAGGCCGGGCAGCGCGGTGACCAGCCCCGCGAGCCGCACCTCGCGCGGCGCCGGGGCGATCTTGTCCTTGAGCGGCACGGGAACCGGGCCTCCAATTGTGGGCGGATTCACCGCCGGTGACCTTGCGTGAGCACATTCGATCGTATGCCACCCGGTCGGCCGTTTTCGAACCGCGCCCGAAGGCGCCAAGATCAGGGTGTCGTCGGCGAGCGGGCGGTCGTCCCGGGTGCACTTGTCACGACGAGCGGCCCTTCGACTGCGTTGGGAGGTCCCACCGGCACTCGGACTCGTACTCGTGACAGCCGGCGCCGTGTGCAGGCCGGGCAGTGAGATCTTCCTCGAGGGCCCCGGTGTACCCGCCACTTGGCCTACCCTGCGGTGGTGCGCGCGATTCTCCTCGTGAACCCCCAGGCGACGTCCACGACGGCGGGCGGCCGCGACGTGCTGGCGCACGCGCTGGCAAGCCAGGTCAAGCTCGAGGTGGTCGAGACCGACTACCGCGGCCACGCGCTCGCGGTGGCGCGCGGCGCAGCGCGCGAGGGCATCGACCTGGTCGTCGCCCATGGCGGCGACGGGACGGTCAACGAGGTCGTCAACGGCCTGCTCGCGGACGGGCCGGGCAACACGCCCGCCCTCGGCGTCGTGCCCGGTGGCTCGGCCAACGTGTTCGCGCGCGCGCTGGGCATCGCGCACGACCCCGTCGAGGCCACGCACCAGCTGTTGCGCGCCATCGAGGGCGGCCGGAGCCGCGCGGTGGGCCTCGGGCGGGCCGACGAGCGGTGGTTCACCTTCAACGCGGGGCTGGGCTGGGACGCCGATGTCGTCGCCGCGGTGGCCGACCGGCGGGGCAAGCAGACTAACGCACTGCTGTACATGCGCGCCGCCGCCACCTGCTACTTCCGGCCGCCCGTCGGCAAGCGGCCGCTGCGGCTGGTGCTGCCGGACGAGGATCCGATCGAGGTACGCACCGCGTTCGTCTCGAACACCGATCCCTGGAGCTACCTGGGCGCGCGGCCGGTGCACCTGAACACGACCACGTCGTTCGACACCGGTCTGGGGGTATTCGCGCTCCGCCAGCTCGGACTGCCCACCGTGTACCGCCACGTCCGGCAGGCGTTGCGCGACCAGGCCAAACACCGCGGTAAGCGGCTGGTGCGGCACGACGACCTGGAAACGCTGACCATCGAGGCCGACCAGCCGGTAAACTTCCAGGTAGACGGCGATCCCGTGGGTCAGCGCACCCGCGTGAAGTTTGTCAGCGTACCGCACGCCCTGACCGTTCTGGCCTGAAGGGTGGGCGCTGAAGGGCCTCCCCAGTGATCGTGTGCGGCAAAGTGCAAGTTGCCGTTCACCGACTCCAGAGCCCCGTTCAGCGCACAGTCCTTCCCCTTCGGACCCAGTTTCGGAGAGAAACCGCAGGTCAGACGGGTCGCCCGTCCAGGTGAGCTGACTCACCGATCACGAAAAAACCCTTGTCGAAAGCAGTGCTTCGTGAAAGCATTCACAAGCACCCCAAAAAACGACCGCCCATGACGACGTGTGGCGCACCACTGTGCGCCCTTAGAAGGAGCTCAGAGAAATGGACTGGCGCCACGACGCGGCCTGCCGTGACGAGGACCCGGAACTGTTCTTCCCGGTGGGAAACAGCGGTCCCGCACTGCTGCAGATCGCCGAGGCGAAGGCCGTGTGCCACCGCTGCACCGCCGCCTCCGACTGCCTTGCCTGGGCTTTGGCAAGCGGTCAGGACGCCGGCGTGTGGGGCGGCATGAGCGAGGACGAGCGTCGCGCCCTCAAGCGCCGCCGCGTCCACCTCGGTACGCGCAGCAACGCCTGAAATCACGATACGGCGAGCCTTGCCGCGCCCCTGCACCGGGGCCGGGCAAGCGACCGAAGCTCAACGCTTGAAGGGCTGGTACCCATCGGGACCGGCCCTTTTGGCGTACGCGGAACCTGCTCAGAGCCGCCGGCTCAGCGGGATCCGCAGCGCCGCCTCGGTGCCGCGCTTCTCCCCGTCCCGCAGGCCGCGCAGCGACAGCGAACCCCGCAGTTCGGACTCGACCAGGGTCCGCACGATCTGCAGCCCCAGCCCGTCGGCCCGCTCGAGCGAGAAACCGGACGGCAGGCCTCGCCCGTTGTCGCGGATCAGCACGTCCAGCCACCGCGCCGAGCGGGACACCGCGATCTCCACCTTGCCTGGACGCCCGTGGGGGAACGCGTGCTCGACGGCGTTCTGCACCAGCTCGGCGAGCACCATGACCAGCGGCGTCGCGATCTCGGCCACCACGATGCCGAACGACCCGGTGCGGCTGATGCTCACCCGGGACTCGGCCGTGGCCACCTCCCCGACCATCGGCAGCACCTTGTCCAGCAGCTGGTCGAGGTCCACGCGTTCGTCCACCGACACCGACAGCGCCTCGTGCACCATCGCGATCGACGCGACCCGGCGCACCGACTCGGTCAGTGCCTGCCGCGCCTCCGGACTCGGCGTGCGGCGCGACTGCAGCCGCAGCAACGCGGCCACGGTCTGCAGGTTGTTCTTGACCCGGTGGTGGATCTCGCGGATGGTCGCGTCCTTCGACAGCAGCGCGCGGTCACGGCGCTTGACCTCGGTGACGTCACGCACCAGCACCAGCGCACCGGCGGGCTGACCATGCGGGCGCAGCGGCAGTGCGCGGTACAGCACCACGGCCCCGCGCCGCGAATCGGCCTCCGTCCGGCTACCCGGCTTGCCGTCCAGCGCGTCCAGGATGCGGTGCGCGACCTCGGTGGCGTCGAAGGGATCGCGGATGAGTGACCGGGTCAGCGGCGCGAGCCGGGTGCCGACCAGGTCCGACTCGTGCCCCATCCGGTGGTACGCGGAC
>DATFHB010000089.1:0-36195 GCA_035248845.1 Amycolatopsis sp.
TCTTCCAAAAAAAGCCACCGGATCGTGTCAAGGTGCGGCCTAAAGCGTCCGATAGGGGATATGGAATGTCACCCGGCTGCAGGAAGGAAACCCCGTGACTACGGTCTTGATCTGCGACGACCGACGCAGTGTCCGCGAAGGGCTTACTCGCGTGATGTCTGCTGTTCCCGGCGTCAGTCGCATCGACTGCGTAGCGCACGGTGACGAGTTGCTGGCCAGGTATTCGCGGCAGCCGGTGGACGTGGTCCTCGTCGGCACGCAGCGCGCGATGCCGGCCGGGGTGGAGGCGACTCGGCGGCTGGTGTCCGCCAATCCCCAGGCCAACGTGATCGTCTTCGGCGCTCCGGACGATGCGAGCAGCATCGCCGCGGCCATCGCCGGCGGCGCTCGCGGCTACCTGCGCTGGGATGCCTCCCGGCCCGAACTCGTCGCCGCACTGGCGCACACGCTCGCCAGCACGTCCGTGCCGGCGCCGCGCCAGCCCGCCGACCCGGGGGTGCAGCTCACCGAGCGCGAGCTGCAGGTGCTCCGTGGCATGAGCCAGGGCAAGAGCAACGGCCAGATCGGGCGCGAGCTCTACCTGTCCGAGGACACGGTGAAGACGCACGCGCGGCGGCTGTTCCGCAAGCTCGGGGTCCGCGACCGCGCCCAGGCGGTGGCCCACGGCTTCCGGCGCGGCCTGGTTTCCTGACGGCCTCGCTTGCCGTAAACTCCCCGATTCATTGAATTCTTGAACACCTTGATGTGACGGTTCGGCGCGCCTCCGGTCAGCAGGGCGCGCCGAAGAGGACCGTGCACCAACTACGTCGTAACCCGAACGGTACGGTGACATCACCGGTGCGAGGGATGCCGATGTCGCGCGCCGTCATTTTGTACGCCTACACGTAACGCTGGGACTGTTGTCTGCGATGGCCACTGTGGGGGACGGACTGGAAGGGTCAGTCGCCTCCGCCGTCGAGGGAGATCCTCAGGCGGTGGAGCGACTGCTGGCTGCCATCCGTCCTCTGGTGGTGCGGTACTGCCGCGCCAGGGTAGGTAGGCAGGAGCGTTCATTCGCTTCGGCTGACGACGTAGCTCAGGAGGTGTGTCTCGCGGTGCTCACGGCCTTGCCTTCGTACCGTGACCAAGGGCGCCCGTTCCTGGCATTCGTGTACGGCATCGCCCAGCACAAGGTGGCCGACGCACATCGCGCCGCCGCTCGTAACCGGGCCGAGCCCGTCGCCGAGATCCCCGACGAGATCGAAGGGGATGTCGGCCCTGAGCAGCGCGCACTGCAAGGGGAGCTGAACGAGCGGATGGGCCAGCTGCTCAAGGTGTTGCCGGACAAACAACGCGAGATCGTGGTGCTGCGAGTGGTCGTGGGGCTTTCGGCTGAGGAGACCGCGGACGCGGTCGGTTCGACTCCGGGCGCTGTCCGGGTCGCTCAGCACCGGGCTCTGGCGCGGCTCCGCAAGGCGCTTGCGTCCGAGGAGGTGGCCTGAGTGACCGACCGCGAACCCCGGGACGAGGTCAGACGTGAGCCGAGCAAGCCGGCTTTCGACGATGACGCGATGAGTGCGTCGCAGGCCGCGTTCGAAGCAGACCTGTCCGCGCTGCACGCGGACGACGCCCTGCTCGACGCGCTCGGGGGGTCCGACCCGCAGGTCGCCGACGGGCTCGGCGACCAGGAGCTCAACGCGCTCCTGCTGGCTTGGCGGCGCGACATCGACAGCGAGCCGCTGGCCGAGCTGGTGGACACCGACACGGCGGTGACCACGGTCAAGGCGGCCGCGCTGGCGCAGAAGCATCAGCGCCGCCCGCGCCGGATGCGCCTCCTGGTCCCGGTGGCCGCGGCCGCCGCGGTGCTGGCCATCACCTTCACCGGCACCAGCGTCGCCGCGCGTGACGCGCAACCCGGCGACACGCTCTGGGGCCTGACGAAGGTGCTCTACGCCGACCACGCGCGCTCGGTCGAGGCTGCCTCGGCTGCCCGCACCGACCTGCAGCAGGCGAGCATCGCGCTGTCACAGGGCCGCATCGCCGAGGCGCAGCACGCGCTCGCCGAGGCCGCGGCCAAACTCACCCAGGTGTCCGTCGAGGACAACCTGGACCAGCTGATGCAGGAGCACAAGCAGCTCTCCGCGATGCTGCAGAACCCGGACACGACCACGCCGTCGACCACGACCACGCCGGCCACCTCGTCGTCGGCGCCGACGTCCTCCTCGCCAGCGCCGTCACCGAGCAGCACGCCAACCTCGGCTTCGGAACCGCCGTCCAGCACCACGCCGACCCCGCCGTCGAGCACCACGACGAGCCCGCCCACCACGAGCAGCAGCTCGGCCGCGGCTGAGGGCACCGGTTCGGGGGGCAGCACCGTCCGCTACGACACGACGGACTCCGGCACCGGGACGGGAGCCGGCGCCGGAGGGCAGGCGCCCGCCGCGACCGGCGGAAACTAGCTCACGAACGAAGAGGCCCGGCCGCCCGGCCGGGCCTTTCTCGTCCTCAGTAGGCGCTTTCCGTGGTGGTCACGCCGTCGGCGAAGCCGCGGCAGTACTCCCAGCTCACGTAGTCGGCCGGATCGGGGTCGAAGGCGGGCTCGTGCGGCCGCATCCGCCCGTCGGCCAGGAGCTGCTCCAGGCTAGCCCGCAGCAGCTGCCAGTCGTGGTAATGCGGTTGGTCACATTCGCCGCAGTCGACGACGATCCCGCGCACACCGCGCGGCGCCAGCAGCGCCTGGTACACGGCGAGGTCCGAGAGGTCGGCGAGCAGCTCGGCCCGAGCCTGCTCGTCGATCGGTTCCTCCAGGTCACCGTCGAAATCGGCGAGGCCCGCGGCCGGGTCGTCGGGGTCGTCGGCGAAAGGGTCAGGGGGCAACACTTCGTGCGGCACGCGTCGCACGGTACCGGGCGAGGGTGGTGGGCTGTCCAGATACCATCGATAAAAGGTTCACGCGCGATGCCGAGGAAGGTCAGCGACCAGCTATGACGAGCGAGTTCTCCACGTCCGAAAAATTCGCGATGCTGGGCCTGACCTTCGACGACGTGCTGCTGCTGCCCGCCGAGTCGGACGTGGTGCCCAGCGCCGTCGACACCGGCACCCGCCTTTCCCGGAACGTGACGTTGCGGATCCCGCTCGTGTCCGCCGCGATGGACACCGTCACCGAGGCCAGGATGGCCATCGCGATGGCGCGCCACGGCGGTATGGGCGTGCTGCACCGCAACCTCCCGATCGACGAGCAGGCCGCGGCCGTCGAGGTCGTGAAGCGTTCCGAGGCCGGGATGGTCACCGACCCGGTGACGTGCTCGCCCGACGACACGCTCGCCGAGGTCGACGCGCTGTGTGCCCGGTTCCGTATCTCCGGCCTGCCGGTGACCGACGCGGCCGGCAAGCTCGTCGGCATCATCACCAACCGCGACATGCGCTTCGAGGTCGACTTCAGCCGCCCGGTCAGCGAGGTCATGACCAGAGAGCCGCTGATCACCGCACAGGTCGGGGTGAGCGCGGACGCGGCGCTGGGCCTGCTGCGCCGGCACAAGATCGAGAAGCTGCCGATCGTGGACGGCGTCGGCAAACTGCGCGGGCTGATCACCGTCAAAGACTTCGTCAAGACCGAGCAGTACCCCAACGCCACCAAGGACCCGGACGGCCGCCTGCTCGTCGGCGCGGCCGTGGGTGTCGGCGGCGCCGGTCACCAGCGCGCGATGGCGCTGGCCGACGCGGGCGTGGACGTGCTGATGGTCGACACCGCGCACGGGCATTCGCGGGCCGTCGTCGACATGGTCACCACGCTGAAGAAGGAACTCGGCGACACCGTCGACGTCGTCGGTGGGAACGTCGCGACCCAGGCCGGTGCGCAGGCGCTGGTGGACGCGGGCGCGGACGCCGTCAAGGTGGGCGTCGGTCCGGGCTCGATCTGCACCACCCGCATCGTCGCCGGCGTGGGTGTCCCCCAGATCTCCGCGATCTTCGAGGCCGACAAGGCGTGCCGCCCGGCCGGCGTCCCGGTGATCGGCGACGGCGGCATCCAGTACTCGGGTGACATCGCGAAGGCCATCACCGCCGGCGCGTCGAGCGTGATGCTGGGCAGCTTGCTCGCGGGCACCGCCGAATCGCCGGGCGACCTGATCCTGGTCAACGGCAAGCAGTTCAAGACCTACCGCGGCATGGGTTCGCTGGGTGCGATGGCTTCGCGCGACGGGCGCAAGTCCTACTCGAAGGACCGCTACTCCCAGGACGACGTGCTGAGCGAGGACAAGCTGGTACCGGAGGGCATCGAGGGCCGGATCCCGTTCCGCGGGCCACTGGTCAACGTCGTGCACCAGCTCGTCGGCGGGCTGCGGTCCGGGATGGGGTACGCGGGTGCGCAGACCGTCGAGGAGCTGCAGAAGGCGCAGCTCGTGCGGATCACCGCGGCGGGCCTGAAGGAGAGCCACCCGCACGACGTCACGATGACCGTCGAGGCTCCCAACTACACGTCCCGCTGACGCGGGAGACCACAGCAGAAGGGATCCGCACGTGCGGGATCTGGTCGAGATCGGCATGGGCCGTACCGCTCAGCGGGCGTATGACCTCGACGACGTGGAGATCGTCCCGTCGCGCCGGACGCGCTCGTCCGCGGAGGTGTCCACCACGTGGCAGATCGACGCCTACCGCTTCGACCTCCCGCTCGTCACGCATCCGACGGACGCGATCGTGTCGCCGGCCAGGGCCGTGGAGATCGGGAAGCTCGGTGGGCTGGGCGTGCTCAACGCCGAGGGGCTGTGGGCTCGGCATTCGAACGTCGAGGACGCGATGCGCCGCCTGACCGACGCGGCGAAGGGTGAGGACGCGGGCGAGCTGGTGCGGCTCCTGCAGGAGCTGCACTCGGCGCCCGTCCAGCCGGAGCTGCTGGCCCAAGTCGTGCACACGGTGCGCGAGGCCGGCGTGACGGTGGCGGCGCGGGTCAGCCCGCAGCACGCGGCGGAGCTGACCCCGCATCTCGTCGCGGCGGGGGTCGAGCTGCTCGTGGTGCAGGGCACGATCATCTCCGCCGAGCACGTGTCGGGGCAGAAGGATCCGCTGGATCTCAAGGAGTTCATCGGCGGGCTCGACGTGCCGGTGATCGCCGGTGGGGTCGCGGACTACCGCACGGCGATGCACCTGATGCGCACCGGCGCGGCCGGCGTGATCGTCGGTCACGGGTACACGCCGGGGATCACGAGCACCGACCGCGTGCTGGGCATCGGGGTGCCGATGGCGACGGCGATCATCGACGCGGCCGCCGCCCGCCGGGACTACCTGGACGAGACGGGTGGCCGGTACGTGCACGTCCTCGCCGACGGCGGGATGACCTCGTCGGGCGATATCGCGAAGGCGATCGCCTGCGGTGCGGACGCCGTGATGCTGGGTTCGCTGCTCGCGTCGTCCAGCGACGCGCCCGGCCACGGGCTGTACTGGACCGCGGCCGCCGCGCACCCGTCGCTGCCGCGCTCGCGCGTGGCGGCCGGCTCGGCGCGGGACGTGGATCTGAAGACGCTGCTGTACGGCCCGTCTTCGGATGCGGACGGCACGCTGAACCTGTTCGGCGCGCTCCGCCGGGCCATGGCCAAGACCGGCTACTCCGACCTCAAGGAGTTCCAGCGCGTCGGGCTCACCGTCCGCAGCTAACCCGTCAGTAACTTACTCCTGGTCAGAAGTTGTGGAGCGGGTTACCCTGCTCACTGTGACCCCGAGTAACAGCAACGCGGCTGACTATGACGTGATCGTCGTCGGGTCGGGCTTCGGCGGCAGCGTCGCGGCCCTGCGGCTGACGGAGAAGGGCTACCGGGTCGCCGTGCTCGAGGCGGGCCGCCGGTTCACCGACGACGAGTTCGCCAAGACGTCGTGGGACCTCAAGCACTACCTGTGGGCGCCCGCGCTCGGCTGCTACGGCATCCAGCGCATCCACCTGCTCCGCGACGTCATGATCCTGGCCGGGTCCGGCGTCGGCGGCGGCTCGCTGGTCTACGCGAACACGCTGTACCGGCCGCTCAAGGCGTTCTATCAGGACCGGCAGTGGGCGCACATCACCGACTGGGAGTCCGAACTCGCGCCGCACTACGACCAGGCAAGCCGGATGCTCGGCGTGGTCACCAACCCGACCGTCACTCCCTCCGACGAGGTGATGCGGCAGGTCGCGGACGACATGGGGGTGGCCGACTCGTACCACCCGACGCCCGTCGGCGTGTACTTCGGCGAGCCCGGCAAGGGTGCGGAGGACCCCTTCTTCGGCGGTGCCGGGCCGCGCCGCACGGGCTGCACCGAATGCGGGTCGTGCATGACCGGGTGCCGCGTCGGCGCGAAGAACACGCTGGTCAAGAACTATCTGTACCTCGCGGAACGGGGCGGCGCGCGAGTGGTCCCGATGACCACTGTGGACGCGGTGCGCCCGCAGGCGGATGGCTCGTTCGTCGTCGACGTCCACAAGACCGGCAGGCGATCGCGGCGGTTCCGACACAGCCTCACGGCCGGCCAGGTCGTGCTCGCCGCCGGCACGTGGGGCACCCAGCAGCTGCTGCACAAGATGCGGGACACCGGCGTGCTGCCGGAGCTGTCGCACCGCTTCGGCGAGCTGACGCGCACGAACTCGGAGGCGATCATCGGCGCCGGGCGGCCGGCCGTCGACCCCGACCGGGACTTCAGCCGAGGCGTCGCGATCACGTCGTCGATCCACCCCGACGAGAACACGCACATCGAGCCCGTGCGTTACGGCAAGGGCAGCAACGCGATGAGCCTGCTTCAAACGCTGGCCACCGACGGCTCGCTGCCGACGCCGCGCTGGCGGCAGATGCTGCGGACGATGGCGAGGGAGCCGATCAAGTCGTTGAAGCTGCTCAACGGCTACCGGTGGAGCGAGCGGACCGTCATCCTGCTGGTGATGCAGAGCCTCGACAATTCGATCACCACGTTCACCCGGCGCGGGCTCTTCGGGCGGCGCAGGTACACGTCGAAACAGGGCCACGGCGAGCCGAACCCGGCGTTCATCCCGGCCGGGCACGAGGCGAACCTGCGCACGGCGGAGCACATCGGCGGCGTCGCGGGCGGCACCTGGGGCGAGATCTTCGACATCCCGCTCACGGCGCACTTCATCGGTGGCGCGCCGATCGGCACCTCGGCCGACGACGGCGTGATCGACCCGTACCACCGGGTGTTCAACTATCCCGGTCTGTCCATTGTGGATGGCACGGCGGTGACGGCGAACCTGGGCGTGAACCCGTCGCTGACCATCACCGCGCAGGCGGAGCGGGCGTTCGCGGTCTGGCCGAACAAGGGCGAGCCCGACGCGCGGCCCGGGCAGGCGGACGGGTACCGGAGGCTGGCCCCGGTCGAGCCCAAGCAGCCCGCCGTCCCCGCGGATGCTCCCGCCGCGCTGCGATCGACGTCGTAGAAAAAAATCTTTGGCGGGGATGTCGAGAACCCGTGTCCGGCTCCGTCCCTGGGGTGAGCGCGACCAGAATGGGTCGCAACGCACCGAGGAGAGACATCATGGCCAAGTACCTGTTGCTCAAGCACTACCGTGGCGCCCCGGCCTGCGTCAACGACGCGCCGATGGACCAGTGGACGCCGGAGGAGATCTCGGCCCACATCAAGTACATGCAGGACTTCGCGGCGCGACTGGAGGGGACCGGCGAGTTCGTCGACGGTCAGGCCCTGGCGCCTGAGGGCACGTGGGTCCGGTACGACGGCGAGGGTCGGCCCCCGGTCACCGATGGCCCCTTTGCCGAGACCAAGGACCTCATCGCCGGCTGGATGGTGATCGACGTCGAGAGCTACGACCGCGCGGTCGAGCTGGCCGGCGAGCTGTCGGCCGCGCCGGGGCAGGGCGGGAAGCCGATCCACGAGTGGCTCGAGCTTCGCCCGTTCCTGACCGAGCCGCCCACCATCACCGAGTGATGGACGAGGCCCTGCTCCGGAGCCTCACGCCCAGCGTGCTCGGGGTCCTCGTCCGCCGCGGAGCTGACTTCGCGGCGGCCGAGGACGCCGTGCAGGACGCGCTGGTCGAGGCCGTGCGCGTCTGGGCGGCGGATCCGCCGCGGGACCCGAAGGGCTGGCTGGTCACCGCCGCGTGGCGCCGGTTCCTGGACGTGACTCGCGCCGACGCCGCCCGCCGCCGGCGCGAGGACCTCGTCACCGTGGAATCGGCGGAGCCGGCGGCCGGTCACGCGCCGGCGGCGGACGACACGCTCCAGCTGTATTTCCTGTGCGCCAACCCGTCGCTGACGCCCGCCTCGGCGGTCGCGCTCACGCTGCGCGCCGTCGGCGGGCTCACGACCCGACAGATCGCCGAGGCCTACCTGGTGCCCGAGGCGACGATGGCGCAGCGCATCAGCCGGGCGAAGCGCACCGTCGCGGGCGTGCGGTTCGACCAGCCCGGCGACGTCGCCACCGTGCTGCGCGTGCTGTACCTGGTCTTCAACGAGGGCTACTCCGGCGACGTCGATCTCGCTGCCGAAGCCATCCGGCTCACCCGGCAACTCGCCGCCGTGATCGACCATCCTGAGGTGGCCGGACTGCTCGCACTCATGCTGCTCCACCACGCCCGGCGCGCCGCCCGCACAGCGCCCGACGGCAGCCTCGTGCCGCTCGCAGAGCAGGACCGCGGCCGGTGGGACACCACGTCGATCGCCGAGGGTGTCGAGATCCTGCAGGCGGCGCTGGCCCGCGACCTGCTGGGCGAGTTCCAGGCCCAGGCCGCCATCGCGGCGCTGCACGCCGACGCGCCCACCGCCGAGGAGACCGACTGGGTGCAGATCGTCGAGTGGTACGACGAGCTCGCGCGCCTGACCGGCAGCCCCATCGTGCGGCTCAACCGCGCCGTCGCCCTCGGCGAGGCCGACGGACCCCGCGCCGGCCTTGCCGCGCTCGCTGAACTGGACCCCGGACTGCCGCGGCACACCGCGGTCGCCGCCCACCTCCACGAGCGCGACGGTGACCTGGCGACCGCGGCACGGCTCTACACCGAGGCCGCCCACCAGGCATCCAACCTCGCCGAACGCGACCACCTGACACGGCAGGCCGCCCGGCTCAACGCCCGCCGCTGACTACAGGTCGATCCCGGTGAAGACCGTGACCTTCTCCTCCGTCAGGTCGTTCATCGCCGGCAGGACGCCTTCGCGGCCGACGCCGGAGCCCTTGACGCCGCCGTAGGGCATCTGGTCGGCGCGGTAGGACGGCACGTCGCCGATGATGACGCCACCGACTTCCAGTTCGGCGGAGGCGCGGAAAGCCAGCTGCACGTCGCGAGTGAAGATGCCCGCCTGCAGGCCGAACGCCGACGCGTCGACCGCCTCGAACGCCTCGTCCGCACTGTCCACAACGGACACCGCGAGCACGGGGCCGAAGACCTCGTCGGCCCACGCCTTCGCGTCGACGGGCACGTCGGACAGCAGCGTCGGCTCGACGGTCGCGCCGGCGCGACCACCCCCGGTGAGCACCTTCGCGCCGCCCGCGACGGCCTCGTTGACCCACGCGACGATCCGCTGCGCCGCTGCCTCGTCGACCACCGGGCCCACATCGACCGTGGTGTCGTACGGGTCGCCGGTGCGCTGCGCCCGCACCGCGTCGAGCAGCGCGGGCAGGAACTCGTCCGCGGCCGACCGTTCCACGATCACCCGCTGCACCGAGATGCACGACTGCCCGGCCTGGTAGTTGCCGAAAGTCGCGATGCGGGCCGCTGCGCCCGGCAGGTCCGGCCAGTCCCCGAGCACCACCGCCGCAGCGTTGCCACCCAGTTCCAGCACGACGTGTTTGTGCGGCGCGGCCTCGGCGATCGACCAGCCGACCGGGCCGGAGCCGGTGAACGACACCACGGGCAGGCGTGGGTCCGCCACCAAAGCCGACGTCTCCTCGTTGCCCAGCGGCAGCACTGAGAACGCGCCCGCCGGCAGTCCTGACTCGGCCAGGATCTCGCCGAGGATCAGCGCCGACAGCGGCGTGCGCGGCGCGGGCTTGATGATGATCGGCGCACCGACCGCGAGCGACGGCGCGACCTTGTGCGCCACCAGGTTCAGCGGGAAGTTGAACGGCGCGATGCCCAGCACGGGGCCGCGCGGCACCCGGCGCACCAGCGCCAGCCGGCCCTCGCCGCCTGCGTCGGTGTCCAGCCGCTGCAGCTCGCCGGTGAACCGCCGGGCCTCCTCCGAGGCGATCCGGAACACCGACACCGCCCGCTTGACCTCGGCCTCGGCCCACTTGAACGGCTTGCCGTTCTCGGCCGTGATGACCTCCGCCAGCTCTTCGGCCCGCTCGGCCAGCTGGCGTGACACGTGCTCCAGTGCCGCCGCGCGGACGTGCGCGGGGGACCGGCGGAACGCGGGCGCGACCGCGACGGCCGCCGCGACGGCGCGCTCGACCTGCTCGGGGCCGGGCACAGCGACGGTCGCGACCTCGCTGCCGTCGAAGGGGTGGGTAACCAGCAGCGTGTCGGCGCCCTGTTCCGGGCGCCCGGCGATCCACGCCGGCCGCGGCTCCGGGGTGATGGTGTCCATACGTCAAAGGTAGGACCCCCGCGCGGGCGCCGGGCCGGGGGTGGGGTGGCGTGGCTCACCTGGGACGATGGTGGCTAGCCGCTTTTCTCGAGGAGGTGCCGTGGGTCCGGTCATCGTGGTGGACTTCGGCGCGCAGTACGCGCAGCTGATCGCACGTCGGGTTCGCGAGGCCCAGGTGTACTCCGAGGTCGTCCCGCATACCGCGACCGTCGCCGAGATCATGGCCAAGAACCCGGCCGCGATCATCCTTTCGGGTGGCCCGGCGAGCGCGTATTCGCCGGACGCGCCGGGTATGGACCCCGACCTCGCGAAGCAGGGTGTGCCGATCTTCGGGATCTGCTACGGATTCCAGGTGCTCGCGCAGGCGCTCGGCGGCACCGTCGAGGCGACCGGGTCCCGCGAGTACGGCCGCACCGAGGTGACCCTGGCCGACGACGGCGGCGTCCTGCACCGCGAGCTGCCGGCCCGGCACCAGGTGTGGATGAGCCACGGTGACAGCGTCACGAAGGCCCCGCCCGGCGCCGCCGTCAGCGCGTCCTCGCAGACCACGCCTGTCGCCGCGTTCGAGAACACCGACGAGCGCTACGCCGGCGTGCAGTACCACCCCGAGGTGCTGCACTCGCCGCACGGCCAGGAGGTACTGCGCCGGTTCCTGCGCGACATCGCCGGCATCCGTCCGGAGTGGACGACGGCGTCCATTGTGGACGAACAGATCACCGCGGTCCGCGAGCAGATCGGCGACGGCCGGGCCATCTGCGGCCTGTCCGGCGGTGTCGACTCCGCCGTCGCCGCGGCGCTCGTCCAGCGTGCCATCGGGGACCGGCTGACGTGCGTGTTCGTCGACCACGGGCTGCTGCGCTCCGGTGAGAGCGCCCAGGTGGAGCGCGACTTCGTCGCCGCCACCGGCGTCAACCTCGTCACCGTCGACGCGCGCGAACGGTTCCTCGACGCGCTCGCCGGGGTCACCGACCCCGAGCAGAAGCGCAAGATCATCGGCCGCGAGTTCATCCGCGTGTTCGAGCAGGCCGAGCGCGACTGGCAGGCGACGCAGGGCGACAGCGTTTCCGCACGGTTCCTGGTGCAGGGCACGCTGTACCCGGACGTCGTCGAGTCCGGTGGCGGTGCGGGCGCGTCGAACATCAAGAGCCACCACAACGTCGGCGGGCTGCCCGAGGACCTGCAGTTCGAGCTGGTCGAGCCGCTGCGGCTGCTGTTCAAGGACGAGGTGCGCCGGGTCGGTCTCGAACTGGGACTGCCCGAGACGATCGTGCACCGCCAGCCGTTCCCCGGGCCGGGCCTGGGCATCCGGATCATCGGCGAGGTCACCGCCGACCGGCTCGAGACGCTGCGTGCCGCGGACGCGATCGCGCGCGAGGAGCTGACCGCGGCGGGGCTCGACCGCGACATCTGGCAGTGCCCGGTGGTGCTGCTCGCGGACGTGCGCAGCGTCGGAGTGCAGGGCGACGGCCGCACCTACGGGCATCCGGTGGTGCTGCGGCCCGTTTCCAGCGAAGACGCCATGACGGCGGACTGGACGCGGCTGCCCTACGACGTGCTGGAACGGATCTCGACGCGGATCACCAACGAGGTGCGTGAGGTCAACCGGGTGGTGCTGGACGTGACCAGCAAGCCGCCGGGCACCATCGAATGGGAGTAGTGGATGTGGATTCTGGGGGTCCTGCTCGTCGCCGCCGCGGTGGGCGGGTTCTTCTACATGCAGGCCACCAAGCGTGAGCTGCACGCGATCATCGGCACGGACACGCTGACGATCCCCGAACTGGAGGATCTGCGGCGGATCTCCGACGAGCTGGGCGCGCGCGGCGGGTTCCGCAAGACATCCGAGGTGGTCGGCGCCGCGCACCCGCGTCCGGAAGGCGTGCTGACGTCGGAGATCAGCAAGGCGCCGTGCGTCTGGTACCGCTACCGCGTCGAGCGCGAGTACGAGCACATGGAGTACCGCGACGGGCGGCGACGCTACTCGAAGCGTCGTGAGAAGGTCGCCGACCATACCTCCGACGCCGGTTACGCGCTGATCGACCAGCAGGGATGCACGATCGGCGTCGCGCCCGGCGGCGCCAGGCCGGAAGGCGTCGAGCGGAGCGTCGACCGGTTCGAGCCGTACCATGGCGGGGACCAGTCGTTCGACCTGTTCGGCATCCGGATTCCGGGATTGCTTGCGGGGAACCGGGATTCGACGATCGGCTACCACTACCAGGAGTGGCTCATCCGGCCCGGCACGCCGCTGTACGTGCTGGGCGAGGTGCACGACATCATCGGCCCGCTCGTGATCGCGAAGCCCCAGCGGAAGGGGCATTTCATCGTCTCGGCCAAGAGCGAACAGCAGTTGCGCGACGACCGCACGCGGCGCCACAAACTGCTCGCCATCGGCGTGCTCGTGGCGTTCTTCGCCGGAATCGCCCTGACGGTCGTGGGGATCGTCCGTTAGGACAGCGCCCGCGTGAACCGGGTGCCCCAGTCGCGCACCCGGTCGATCAGCTCCGCCGGGCCCAGCACCCGGAAGTCGGCCTCGGTCGCGCCGAGGGCGAGCATCGGCCAGTCCAGCGAGTCTACGGTCATCCGCACCCGGCAGCGTTCCGCGTCCACCTCGTCGACCGTGCACCACCGGCCGATCCGGCCGCGCACGCGCTCGGCCGGCGCGTCGACCATTGCCTCGACCTCGTAGGGCTTCGGCAGGTTGCGCACGCCCGCGCGCACGAACGCGGCGGCGTCGTCCGCGGGCAGCTCGCGAGGCCGGAACCGGGCGCCCGTGGGTTGCGGCGCGGTGAGCCGGTCGAGGCGGAAGGTGCGCCAGTCGTGCCTGGTCAGGTCGTACGCGACGAGGTACCAGCGGCGGCCGAGGGAGACCAGGCGGTGCGGCTCGACGTGCCGGTCCGTGCGGTCGCCGCTCGCGGCGGTGTAGACGAAACGCAGGCGTTCACTGTCCCGGCAGGCGAGTGCGAGCGCGGTGAGAGCGGCCGGGTCCGCGGCCGGGCCGGGCGGATCGCCCCAGCCGGCTGGCACCGTCATCGCGCGCAGCGCCTCGACCCGGCGGCGCAGGCGGGACGGCATCACCTGCACCACCTTGGCCAGCACCCGCACCGACGGCTCGGCGATCCCGCCGGCCGCGCCCTGTGCCGCGGCCTGGAGTCCGACGGTCAGCGCGACGGCCTCCTCGTCGTCGACGACCAGCGGAGGCAGCGCGGCGCCCGCCGCGAGCTGGTAGCCGCCCTCGACGCCGCGCTGCGCCTCGACCGGGTAGCCGAGGTCGCGCAGCCGGTCGATGTCCCGGCGCAGCGTCCGGACCGAGACGCCGAGCCGGTCCGCCAGTTCCGTGCCCGGCCAGTAGCGGTGTGTCTGCAGCAGGGATAACAGCCGCAGTGTCCGGGAACTCGTGTTCGCCATGTTTTTGATTCTCGCGCACATTGAGGACAGAAAGTGGCCGCTATGGGTTCTACCGTGGTTTTCACCAGGCCAAAGACGAAGGGCGGACACCATGACCACCACCGAGCGGATCACCACCGGCGAGCGTGCCGACCTGCTGGCGATGCTGGCGAAGCACAGGTTCTTCCTGCGTTTCACGACTCGCGACCTGACCGACGAGCAGGCTGGTCAACGGACGACGGTGAGCGAGCTGTGTGTCGGCGGTTTGATCAAGCACGTGGCCTCGGTCGAGCGCGGCTGGGCGAACTTTCTCGTCGAGGGCGCGTCGGCGATGCCGAACTTCTCCGACCTGACCGAGGAGGACTTCGCCAAGCGTGCCGACGACTTCCGGATGCTGCCGGGGGAGACACTGGAGGGCGTGCTGGCGGACTACGACGAGGTGGCGGCCCGGACCGACGAGCTGGTCGCGACCGTGGACCTCGACGAGAAGCGGGCGCTGCCGCAGGCTCCGTGGTTCCAGGAGGGCGAGTGGTCCGCGCGGCGGGTGCTACTGCACATCATCGCCGAGACCGCGCAGCACGCCGGCCACGCCGACATCATCCGCGAATCCCTCGACGGCGCGAAGAGCATGGGCTGATGCGGTCCTCACGGCGCTGGTCAGTCGCGGCGTCCGTTGTGGACCGACGCGCCCAGCATCAGCACCCCGATGAGCACCGCACCGCCCGCGAGTACCCACCGCAGGTCGAAGGAGGGCAGCCAGCTCGCCCCGTCGCCGAGGACGTACGCCGACACCAGCAGCGTCAGGACCCCGATGATGAGGGTGAACACGTCCACCCCATGCCGCCGCTGTGGGCGGACCTCGGTCGTTTGGTCGTAGGCGTAAGGGTTTTCGTCAGCCACGGCGCACCTCGATCTGTCCCGCTCCCTGGGATACCCGCACGTCGACCCGCAGCCCGCCCGGCCCGTCGGGTCCGTTGTCGACGCCGGTGACGGCCGGTCGCTTCACGCCGTCGGTCTGCTGCCCGAGGCAGTCGACGTTGCCGGCGGCGAGGTCGCAGTAGTAGGTCACGTCCGCGTTCTCCGGCACGGTCACCGTCGTATTGCCCGCCCCGTTGGAGATCCGCGTGGTCACCGGCGTGTCCGCGGGTAGCCGCGTCAGGTCGAGATCGATGTCGCCCGCCGTGTGCGAGTACACGGGCTGCACGGCGGACGCCGTCAGCGGTGTCGCCCGCAGGGCACCGAAGCCGCCGGTGTAGTCGGCGACCGGAACGGCCGTCAGGATCAGGCCCGCCGCGGACAGCGGCACCGCCAGCGCGATCAGCCCCCGGCCGCCACCGGCGAACGCGCCCGCCACCAGGCCGATCCCGACCACCGCGAGCACCAGCCCGATGATGTGCTGCGGCGAGAACCAGTCCGCCTTCGTCGCCCCCAGGGCGACCCCGACACCGGCGACCAGCAGCGCGATCCCGAACGTTGCGACGCCGACCTTCGACTTGCGCCGCGGCGGGCGCGACGGCCTGGGCGGTCGCGGAACGGGTACCGGCTCCGGATCCGGCAGGTCCCACGCGAGCGGCGCAGCGCCGAGCGGATCGTCGGTGTACACGGGCGCGCCGCCCGGTGCCGCCATCGCGAACGTCGAGACAGCCGGCGCGACCGGCCGGCGCTCGTGGCCCCGGCTCCGATGCAGCAGGTAGAGGGCCGTGACCAGGAGTGCGAGCCCGATGATCCCGCCGCCGTCCAACCAGCTGTCGGTGAACACCCAGGCGCTCACCGGGAACAGCACGACCAGCAGGACGATCGTCAGGCCACGGGACGTCGAGCTGCGCCCGCGCCCGAACAGCGCCTCGACCGGTGACACCTGGTCGTCCCCTCCAGGGAACAGCAGCCAGCACAACACGTACACCGGTATCCCGACGCCGCCGAACACCGCCGCGGCGACGAACGCCACTCGCACGATGATCGGGTCGATGCCGTACCGGTTGCCGATCCCCGCCGCGACGCCGGCGATCTTGCGCCCGCTCGCCGGCCGTCTGGGCCTGCTCGCCCAGAAGTCCTTCACTGTCTCCTCGACACCGCCCAGCCCGTGTGGCCTCGATGTCTCCGCTGCGCCACTCATGCCGTCGAGCATCCGGCACCCGCGGCCGGGGCACATCCGGGAACGTCCCCGATATTCACGATCAGGGTCTTTCCCTGATGAATTCCCGCTTGCACCCGTGTGACCATGGCAGAACGATGGAAAACGTGCAGGAAGAGGCCCGCGAGCGGTCCGTCACGCCGCGCCCGCACGCCATGCCCGTGCCCGGGCAGGCGTCGCGGGCGCTCGCCGAGCTCGAAGGACCGCCGAAGCTGTACCGGCACCGAGGTGACCGGGCGCTGGCCGGGGTCGCCGCGGGACTGGCCGAACATCTCGGCGTCCGCGTGCTGTGGGTGCGGCTGACGTTCGCGGTGCTCGCCGCGTTCGGCGGCGCCGGACTGCTCGCGTACGGCCTGCTGTGGGTGTTCGTGCCCCAGCGCGCACAGGAGGACCTGTCGCGGCAGGCGTCGCCGAAGGAACGGCAGCAGGCCATCGCGCTGCTCCTCCTCGGCATCGGGCTCGCGGTCGCGGGCAGCATGTTCACCGGGGTGATCAACGGCTGGGTCGCCCTTCCGCTCGCGGTCGCGCTGGTCGGCGCCGCGGTGGTGTGGCGCGAGGCCGACGAGTCGCAGCGACGCCGCTGGCGCAGCGGTGCCCGGGCCGGGGTCGCTGGTGTGGTGCTCGGCGGTGGTGGTTGGTCCGCGGCCGTGCGGGTGCTGGCCGGCGTGACGCTCGTGGCCACCGGCATCGGTGTCGTCGTGCTGCGCAGCGGCAGCATCAGCCAGGTCCAGTTCGCGCTGCTCGCGGTGCTGGCCACCCTGGTCGGGGTCGCGGTGCTGACGGTGCCGTTCTGGCTGCGCCTCGTCCGCGACCTCGGCGACGAGCGGCGGGCCCGCATCCGCACCGACGAACGTGCCGAGATCGCCGCGCACCTGCACGACTCGGTGCTGCAGACGCTGGCGCTGATCCAGAAGCAGTCCGACATGCCCAAGGAGGTCGCGCGCCTGGCCCGCGGGCAGGAGCGCGAGCTGCGCGGCTGGCTCTACGGGCCCGCCGGGTACGGCTCCCCGAAGGAGGAGATCGCCGCGGGCACGCTGTCCACGGCCGTCGCCGCGGCGTGTGGCGAGGTCGAGGACGCGTTCGCGATCTCGGTCTCCCAGGTCGTCGTCGGCGACGCGGAACTGGACGAGTCGCTGGTCGCCTTGGTGCAGGCCGCGCGGGAGGCGATCGTCAACGCCGCCAAGCACTCGGGGATCGAGGAGGTCAGCGTCTACGCCGAGGTCGAACCCACCGCCGTGACCGTTTTCGTGCGCGACCGGGGGAAGGGCTTCGATCCCGACGAGGTTTCCGGCGACAGGCATGGTCTCGCGGACTCGATCCGGGGCAGGATGGAACGCAACGGCGGGACGGTCCGGTTGCGCACCGCGCCGGGCGAGGGCACCGAGGTCCAGCTGGAAATGCCGATCAAGGTCAAGGAGGCCTCGTGAGCGACAATCCGCGAAGCGCCGCTCGCGTAAGCCGACCGGGTGCGGGTGCCCCGCAAGATGCGAGTGGCAGCTCCGCCAGTACCTCGGTAACCGTGTTTCTGGTCGATGACCACGCGTTGTTTCGCGCCGGGGTGCGCACGGAGCTCGAGTCGATCACCGACGAGGTGAGCGTGGTCGGTGAGGCCGGTTCGGTCGCCGACGCCGTCGCCGGGATCGCCCGCACCAAACCGCAGGTCGTGCTGCTCGACGTGCACATGCCCGACGGTGGCGGCGCCGAGGTGCTGCGCGGCGTGCGCCCCGAACTGCCCGATGTCGTGTTCCTCGCGCTGTCGGTGTCCGACGCGGCGGAGGACGTCATCGCGGTCATCCGTGCCGGTGCCCGCGGCTACGTCACGAAGACGATCTCGTCGAAGGAGCTCGTGCGCGCCATCGTCCGCGTCGCCGACGGGGACGCGGTGTTCTCACCGCGGCTGGCGGGGTTCGTGCTCGACGCTTTCGCCGACCGGCCCGGCTCGGCGCCGATCAGCGACCCCGAGCTGGACCTGCTGACCCCGCGCGAACGCGACGTGCTGCGGCTGCTGGCTCGCGGGTACGCGTACAAGGAGATCGCGTCGGAGCTGTTCATCTCGGTGAAGACGGTCGAGACCCACGTGTCGAGCGTGCTGCGGAAGACCCAGCTGTCGAACCGCTACGAGCTGTCGCGCTGGGCGTCCGACCGCCGCCTCGTCTGACGCGGGTGAGCGCCACGCCGGCGAGCACGATCACCATGCCCACGAGTACGCGCGCGCCTTGAGCGCCTCCGTGCAGTAACACGGTGCCGTGCAGCACGGACCCGGACGCGGCAGCATCTGCGCGCCCGCGAGCGCGACCGGGGAGGAGCCCGTGCCGGACAGGTACTTGTTCTCGCAGACGAAGACGAACCCGTAGCTGACGGCCGCCGCGACGCACGCCAGCGCACCCCAGCCGACCAGGCCGTCCGCCTGCCACGCCGCGAAGATCAGCACGACGCCGCCGAGCCCGGCGATGCGCGGCCCGGAGAGCGTGCGGTCGATGCCGAGGGCGATCGCCACCGGCACTGTCCACAGTGGATTCGTCGCGTTGATGGCGAACAGCAGGAACGGCACAGCGTTGTGGAACATCGCCGCGACGGTCAGGTAGAGCCAGATCCGGCCCTTCGGCAGCCGGTCCCGCTGGGCGTAGCAGAGCGCGACCAGCACCAGGGCACCCAGCACGACGCGGCCGAGCACCAGCTGCACGGGCGTGAACGAGGGCCAGCGCGAGCTTGATCCACAGGAAGCTCGACCCCCACATCAGCGCCAGCGCGCTCAGGCGCAGCAGCGTCCGCATCTCGCTCACGGGATCAGGTTCCCGTCAGGAAGCATACGACAAGCGAAATTAGCTACAGCAACGTTTAGGAGATCTGCAAGCTCCGGGCAGCCAGCAGCTGGCACCCTCGATCCGGTACTTCGCGACCGCCGGTGCCTCACTCGTGCCCCCAGCCGTCGCCGAATTGCCTCGCGAGTCCCCTCGGGTGCTGCTGGACCTGAAACTGGGAGATCGACGTGTCGAGCGTCGTGTGGGCGCGGGAATGGCGTTCCGAGACGGTGGAACTGGTGCACCTGCTCGACGCCCGTACCGCGCGGCGCTGCCGCGGAGCCACCCGTTCGCGCGCAAGCGGATGCTCGATCTGGCCGACCTCGCGGACGAGCCGTGGGTCGGCAACGAGGGTGTGCCGGGCCCGTGCCGTGACGTGCTGGTGGCGGCCTGCGGCGCGGCCGGGTTCATGCCGACCTTCGTGCTGGACTGCGAGGATTGGCAGACCGCGCAGGGTTTGGTCGCCGCCGGCCTCGGGGGGTCGGCCTGGTGCCCGTGCTCGGCCTGGGCTCCCCATATACGGGGGTCGTCATCAAGCGCCTGCGCGGCCCGGAGCCGGTCCGCGCATCCACGCCGCGGTCGCCGCCTGGGTGCGCGACCAGCCCGCGGTGTCGTGCCTGCTCGAGAGGCTGCAGGCGGCGGTCTCGGCGGCCGCGTGACGCTCAGCTGGTTTTGTGAATTTGCCCCCACGAGGGCGATTGGCCCATTACCCTCGGTGCGGGTAGTTGGGGAGGATATGACGTGAGCTTCTTTGACGGGATCAACTTCTTGGTCTCGGACGCCGCCAAGGGCGCGGCCCTGGGTGCTGCGGCTGGTAGTGCTGCGGGTGCGGTCGCGGCCGGCGCCGCGGCGGGCGCCGCCGTGTCCGGCGGCGCCGTGACCATGGACCGCGATGAGATGACGAACCTTCTGAACCAGGTAAAGCAGACCAGGGAGCTATGCCAGGACCAGGTACGGCTGAACCCGGGGCAAGCTGCCCTGACACCTCCGGCGGGTGATCAGGCGAGCACCATGTTCACCAATGCGGCCGTGACGTCGCGCGAGGCCCGGAACCAGTACTTGACCGATCAGCTGAACATGTACAACGAGCTGGTCGATAAACTCGAGAGGGCTCTCGGGCTTACGACTGAGTCGGATCAGCAGGCGGCCGATACCGTGAATCAGGCTGCAGGGGGAGGCATCTACTCGTGAGCAGGCGGTTCAGCGGGATCATTGCTGTGGTGTGTGTAGGTGCGGGACTCCTGGTGGCGTGCTCGGGTGGCACCGTCGGGGGCACGCCGGCCCCCGCGACCGGCAGCACACCGACGAGTAGCGCCGCCGCTGCGTCGAGTGCGGGTACGTCGGACGTGCCGAAAGTGGCAACGCCGCTGCCTGCTTCCGTGCTCGACGGAAGCCCCTGCGACGGCGCGCTCACGACGGAACAGGTAGCCCACTTCATCGGCACGGCGAAGACGCCGGAACGGACCGACATCACTGCCGGGCCTGCGTGCAGCTGGCTCAGTTCCGATGGCGTCAGCGGCGGGATCACCGTCTACTACCAGACGAAGACACAGGTCGGGTTGGCCTATGACTATCGGACGAACAAGCCGGCTGCCTCGCGCTGGGAACCGACGGAGCTGCAGGGGTACCCGGCGGTCGCGCTGGTTCTTAAAGGCAACGATCAGAGTGTTTCCGGGACCTGCACCTTCTCTGTCGGCATTAGGGATGACCTCGCGTTCAGCGCTGGTGTCACCCTCGGCGACAGTGCCCGCAAGCGGGGCGTCGACTCCTGCGCAGCCGCTAAAGACATCGCCAACACCGTGCTCACCAATCTGAAGGGCAGGTCGTGATGAGCCTGTTCGGATTCATCGAAGGTGCCGCGGAGGCGGTCGGTGGCCCCATCGTCACAGCCGCCATCGAGGGCGGCAAGGCGCTGGGCAGGATGTTGGGCGGCAGTCAGGCCATCGCCGGGCAGGCGACGATGTCGCCCGAGGCCCTGGTCAAGATGATCACCCAGGGGGCCGGCCCGGACGGCCTTGTGGGCGAGCAGCAGAAGAACACCTCCAAGGCGCAGGTCCAGGACCAGATCGAGACCGCCACCCGGCAGCACATGACCACGATCGAGTCCGCGTGGACCGGTTCGGGCGCCGATGCCGCGCGCGACAAGCTGCAGGCGGCGACCGTGCCGGTGTCGGCTTCGTCCCAGGCCATGAACGCCAACGCGAACACGATCAGCGGCCAGATCGGCGCGTTCGGCACGCTGAAGAACTCGCTGCACACCGACGTCACGGACAACCCGCCGCAGAAAGGCTTCTGGGACGACGTCACGCCGTGGGACACCAGCACCGAGGACGCGATCAACGCGAACAACGCGAAGGTGCAGCAGAACCTTCAGGCCTACAACGCCTACACGCAAGCCTCCCAGGCGAACACACCGCAGATCAAGACCGACTACGGCCAGGTCACCGACCTCGGCGGCGGGGACTTCCAGATCCAGCAGCCGGGCACGCCGCCGGACAAGCCCGGGCAAGGTCCCAACGACCCGGGCACCAACATCGGCGGTACCGGCGGCGGCAAGCGCGTCGGTTCCACGAGCGTGCCCAGCCAGCCCGGCCGTGCCTCCATCGGCAACACCCCTATCGACGCCGACCGAACGGGCATCGGCCTGCCCCCGGGCTCGAGCACGGGCAAGGACGGCGGCAACATCAGCGGCTCGCTGGACGACACGACCCGCACCTCCGGCTACACCACGCCGGGTAGCTCGAACTACGTTCCGACCGGGTTCGGCAGCGGCTACAACCCGGCCGGCTCGGGCGGGTCGTCCGACTACTCTTCCGGCGGGTTCGGCCCGGTGGGCAGCGGTTTCGGCCCCGTCGGCAGCGGTGGAGTCGGCAGCGGCGGCGGCAGCGCGGGCGGTTACGGCGGCGGGGGCGCCTCCTCCGGTGCCTCGACCGGCAGCGGCGCGCTGACCGGCGGCAAAGCCACCGGAGCTGTGGGCGCCGAGGCCGGCGCGGCTGGTGCCGCCGCGAAGGCCGGTGCGGCGGGCGCATCCGGGACCGCGGGCCGCGGCGGGATGAGCGGCATGGGCGGAGGGCACGGCGGCAAGGGCGGCGAGGACGAAGAACACCAGCGCCCGTCCTACCTGATCGAAGAGGACCCGGACAGCCTGTTCGGGACCGATGAAAAGACCGCACCGCCCGTCATCGGGCTCTAAAACGGCACACGAATCGGGGGAGACACCGGTGCCTCTTCAACGCACCGTTCTGCTGCCGGCGATGGCGTTCCGGCAGGCCTGGGAGTGGGAGATCCGGGCGGAACCGCCGACCGCGCTCGGCCGGAACGACCACTGGGTGTCCGGCGACGCGAAGCGCCAGCTCGAGGACGAGACCCTGGACGTGCTGGCCTCGGTGGGGCTCGCCGCGGGGGGCACGCTGACGCACGACTTCCGGGACGCACTCGCCACGCTCGCGCGCGGCTACCGGTTCAGCGCCTACGTCGGCGACATCCACAACGACCGTACGGGCACGGCCGTCGTCGCTGCGTCGGGGCCGGTCGCGGTCCGGGCGATCTGTGTCAACGACCTGGTCCGTATCGATCCCGTGCCCGCCGAGGCCGTGGTCGAGTCGCTGATCGAGGTGCTGCCCGCGATGTCGCCCGCGCGCCTGGACCCGTTGGCCATCCCGAAGTCCCGGTACCGCCCGGACGGCCCGGTGATGAAGGAGCACTACGAGTTCTCGATGAGCACCAGGCAGCCGCAACGCGACCTCATCGAGCGCCCGCGCAAGCTGATGGCCGCGCCCCGGCTCGGCCTGCACCAGCTCTACGCGGGCAAGAGCGACCCGGTCACCGTTGTCGACGTCGCCGGGGAGGGCCGGGTGATCACGTTCGTCACTCAGGCGCCGCGCGAGGAAGCGAAGGTCCACTTCCTGCCCGGCACCCGCGAGCAGCTCATCGGTGCCGTCAGAGGAAGAACAGCTGCGTGATTCCGATCCCGATCGCCGCCGCGGTCAGCACCGCGAGCACGGTCAGGATCAGCCCGCGCAGTCGCGACGGACTCAGCGTGATCACCGGCGACCGTTGCTGCTGCGGCATGGGCTGAAGCGGCCGAGGCGGCATCGCGATCGGCCGCGCCACCGGCACGGTGGGCAGCGCGGGGGCGGTCGGCGGGATGAACGCCGTCTGGCGGCCCTGTGTGATGGCCTGGAACGAGGTGATGCTGTCGTTGAGCGTCGGCCGGCCCATCGGGTCGAGGCGCAGCATCTTCGTCAGCGCCCCGCTCAGCTGACCCGCACGCTGCGGCTGGCGCAGCGAACCGCCGCCCTGCTCGCCGTACGGCGGCGCGCCCTCGACCGCCTGGTACAGCGTCGCCCCGAGCGAGAACACGTCGGCGGCGGGGTCCGGCGGCGCGCCACTCGCGACTTCCGGGGCCCGGAAGGCCGGGTTCGGCCCCGGGCCGGTGATGCCGACATCGGTGACCTTCACCCCGCCGTCGTCGGCGAGCAGCACGTTGCGGGGTTCGAGCCCGCGGTGCAGGATCCCGGCCCGGTGCGCGGCGGCGAGCGCCGACGCCAGCTGGATGCCGAGCGACGCTCCCTGCTCAGCCGTGAGGGCGCCGTGTTCGTTCAGGAAGTCCGCCATGTTCCGGGACGGCACGTACTCCATGACCAGCCACGGGTCGGGCCCGTCGCGCACCACGTCGTACACCGTGATGGCGCTGCTGTGCTGCACGCGGGTTGCCGCGCGCCCCTCTTCCGTCGCGATGGCCGCGGCCTGCTCGCTACGCGCGGCGTCCAGACCGGGCCGGAGGTACATCCGCTTCGCGGCGACCGTGCGGTGCAACAGCGTGTCGTAGGCCAGCCACACGATGCCCGCCCTGCCGCGGCCGATCGGCTGGTCCAACCGGTACCGGCCGCCGACGAGTGCGCCCTCAGTACCCACAACACCCTTTCGTCGTGACGACAGTCAGATGGCTGCCATCCACCGTACTTGGCTCCCGGAGGCGTCCGCGTCAGCTGGACGGCCCTGCCGCAGTGGTGGTCGTGGTCGTCGTGTTCTTCGACGTCGAAGTCGCCGTCGAGGACGAGGTCTTTGTCGGGCTCGAGCTCGACTCCTCCGTCGTCGACTCGGCCGTGCTGCTGTGCCGCGACGACGAGGACCGTGTTACCCGCGTCGAGGAGTCCGCCGCCGACGTGGGACTCTCCGTCGTCATCACCGACGAGCTCGGCAACGGCGTCTGCGGGATCGGGCTGTTGTCGGTGATGTTGCTCGCCCCGGTGTTCGGGCCGCTGAACAACCAGATCCCGAGCGCGACCAGGCCGGCGACGACGACCGCGCCGATGGCCGCGGGCACCTTCCACTTGCCCTTCGGCTCGTCTTCCTCGTCGTCCGTCGGTGGCCGGCCTCGGTCATACGCTGACGGCGCGACTCGCGTGGCCCCGTCGTAGTCCTCGGTCGGGTACGCGGCCGTGGTGCCGTACGGGTCGCCGTACTCGTCGTCGTAGTCGTCGTAGAAGTTGTCCGCGTTGTTGTTGCCCAGGTCGCCGCTGAACGCGCGGGTCGCGCCCGCGCCGAGCGCGCCGCCGGCCGCAGCAGCGCCCATCATGCCGGCGGACGGCGCGATCTGCGTCTCGGCGGAGGCGCCGCCCAGCGGGGTCTCGCCGCGGGCCACCGCGTCGAGCAGCTCTTCGGCCTCATCGGCGGTGGGGCGGTGCTGCACATCGGGGTGGAGCATGACGGCGAGCACACTCGCCATCGGGCCGGACTGTCGTGGCGGGTTGATCTGCCCGGCCGCGACCGCGTGCAGCAGGCTCAGCGTGTTCTCGCTCAGGCCAAACGGCGGCTGACCCTCGCAGGCCGCGTACAGCGTCGAACCGAGCGAGAAGACGTCGGACTCGGGGCCCGGCTCGCCGCCGATCGCGACCTCAGGCGCCAGGTACGCGGGAGTGCCGGCGATCATACCGGTCTTAGTGACGGTGACGTCGTCCTTCGCGCGCGAGATGCCGAAGTCGGTGATCTTCACGACGCCGTTGTCACCGAGCAGGATGTTGCCCGGCTTGATGTCGCGGTGCACGATGCCGACCGCGTGCGCCTCCTTGAGGGCCGCGGCGATCTGCGAGCCGATCTGCGCCACCTCCGTCGGCGGCAGCGTCTTCCGCTCGCGCAGCATGTCGGCGAGGCTCGTCGAGGGCAGGTACTCCATGACCAGGCACGGATGCCCGTTGTCGTCGGTGACGACATCGAAGACCGTGATCGCGTGCGGATGGTGCAGGCGGGCCGCGATCCGGCCTTCCCGCATCGTGCGTTGTTTCGCGTCCTCGGCCTCGTGAGCCTCGAGCCCGGGCTGCAGCAGCAACTGCTTGATCGCGACCGTGCGCGCGAGCACCTCGTCATGCGCCTGCCACACGGCACCCATGGCACCGGTGCCGATTCGGCGTTCGATCCGGTACCGGCCGGCGACCAGGCGACCCTCGTCGCTCACGCGACCTCCTTCGGGGCTGCATTCGGGGCGCGACACGATGCCGCACGTCCGGAGCGTATGCACATATCGCGGGCCCGTGGGCCGGTTCACCCGAGACAAGCTCGCGTCAAGGCTAGGGCGCTCACTCTGTGCACATACATCCGGCACGCATATGGGCGTGCCGGGGTTGCCTGCCTCAAGCCGCCATCACAGTTGTTCGGCAGACAGGAGCACGGCTTGAGTGATGACCCCAGTCGCGTCGTCGGCCAGGCTCAGGACCTGGGTGACCCGCAGTTCGGTGCCGTCATGCTGGCGCATGGTGACAACCGCTCGTACCGTACCGTCCGGCTGAACCTCGATGTCGTCCACATGGATCTGGTCCATCGAACTCCACGCACGGACCAGGTCACCCGGCTCGTCGCCGGCGAGCGCGGGCGCGAGCATCGCGAGCGCGTCCTGGGGGTGCTGGGAGCCCATCCGGTGGTAGAACTCGCGGACCAGGTTGATCCGCTCGACGTCGCTGCGCCTGCTCGCGGTACTGCTCGGCGCCGTGCTCTCGCTGGCAGGCGCGCTGCTCGTGGCGGTCGGAGAGGATGACGACGTCTCGGTCGACGAGGCCGCTGCCGCGGCCTGCCCGCCCTGAGTGCGGTTGCCGTCCCCGGACTGGCGGCTCTTCGGGTCCTGGGGAACAAAGCCGCCGAGCGCGGCCGCGCCGGTGATCTGCGGCGGAGCCGGGTTGGCGACCGCGGCGTGGGTGCGCTCCCGGGTCAGCATCGAGGACACGACGACCGCGCTGACCAGCAGTCCCGCCGCCGTGGCCAGCCCGACCAGCTTGGCGACCTTGGCCGGGGTGCTCTCCGGCTCGCGGACCGGTTCCGCCGTGCGCCGGGAACGGAGACTGGGCGGCGGCAGGTACTCGTGGCTCGCGCGGACCGGCCGGAGGCGTTCGGGGTCGGTCACCTCGACATCGAGAACCTGCCCGGACAGCAGATCCTCAACGGTGAGGGCGTCCGGCTCGCGCCGGGATCGCCGCCGATCGTGAACGACTCTCATGTCCTCGGTTTCGCTTGATCGGGATGTCTTGGCTCCTTCATCAGCGAACCGTGCCAAATCGTTACCTGCCAACCCCCGATCGGTGGACTGCCGTCCGCGCACGACGAACGGCAGTCGATGTCACCCGTCCGGCGCAGTCGGGGTGAATTTTCTACTCAGGAACCGTCGCTGGAGATCTTGCCGTTCTGGAACGTGAGGGTGCGCTGCTCGGTGGTCGCCGCGCCGTTCTTGCGCACCGTCTTGACCGTGCAGATGGTCTTGCCGTCGTACTGGTGCACCTGCACGTGTTCGACCTCGAAGTACGCGACGCCGGAGTACTTCTCCTCGATGCCCTGGGCACCTTCCTGGGACAGCTGGCCGGTGGTCATCGAGGCCGCGGCCTGCGGATTCTCGGTCACGGCGTCGAGGTAGGACTGCGAGTTCTTCGCGAACGTCGCCGGGTCGCCCTGCGGCCACGCGAACCGCTGGGGGTCGGAGTCGTAGGGGGCGGGCGTCGACGGGGGCTTCTCCGGCACCGCGGTGGTCGTCGGCGCGGACGCGGACCCGCTACTGGGGGAGTCCTTGGCACCGGACGTGCGATCGGGTGTCGTGGTGGGGTCGGAAGCCCGTACGGTGTCGCTGCGTGCCGACGAGCTGCTCGACGTGAGGTCTTCGTCGGTCGCGGTCTCGGTGGCGGGCTTGGTGATGCCGTCCGGTCGCCCGCCGCCGGCCGGGCCTGGCGCCAGCTGCTCTCCCCCGATCGTGGGAATGCCCCCACCCAAGCCGGGGATCCACCCGCCCCCGGCCTGATCCGGCGAGGGCTTGCCGACCAGCGCCGATCCGGCGAAAAGCAGCGCCAGCACCACGCCGCCCGAGGACGCCGTGGCGAACCACGCGGCCTTGCGCCAACTCCTTGGCGGCGTGACGGACGCGGGCACGCTGCCCAGATCGAACGTGGACAACCCGCTGTCGGGCGGGGCCACGTAGACGCGGACGTCCTCGTCGTCGGGGGTCTGCTCGTGACACGTCGGCGGGGTCAGTGTCACCTTCTGGCGGCGCGGCTTGCCTCGCGACGGGGGTGGCGGTGGTGGGTCGAGCGGCAGCTCGCCATGGACGGCCTCGAAGCCGGCGAGCCCCCTGGGGGTGTGTTGTGCGGACGAGGGAGGCAACGGGAGGAGCCCACGCATCGGTGGGTCCACCGGGGTGTGCGCTGTGGCGTGCCGGCTGCCCGCCGCCCGCGACGGCACGCTCGGAGTCCAGGTACCCGCGCCGCCGCGCCGGTGCCTGCCAGGAGTAGTCGGAAGCTGCTCTGTCGAATCGGCCCCGCCTGTCATGCCGAGTGGATTCCTTCCCCCGGGTGCCATGACGTCGGTCGGAGGCGAGTTAAGCCGAAAGGAGCAACCTGCACGCCGGGAAATGCACGTTCATCTGCGCGTGCACGGCAAACTGCCGGGCAAGCGCCGCTGAACGCACGAAGTCTCACGCCTCAAGGGTAAGAGTCCTGGGCAACGACAGAAGCACGGGTCGGCAAGTTCACTCTGTCGGGGCCGAGCCGGCGTCGAGAGTGCGACTTGCAGTATGAAAGCGCGCCGTGCCGCGGCGCTCAGCCCCCGCTGCGGTACTTCGCTTGGGTCGACTGCAGGGCCTTCACGGATACGATCCCGCTACCGGCGGCGAGCAGGATCGCCAGGATGTCCATCGGTGTGTTGCCCGCGGTGAACAACCAGGCGAGGAGAGACGCCGCCGTGGTCCCGCCGGCGATCGCCCACCGGCTGCGCACGTACTCCGCGATGGGTGCCCCGCCGGCACGCTTGTTCGCCGCGTTGTTCAGCAAGGCCAGATAGCCGACATGGCCCAGCGCGGCGAGCACACTGGCTATCGCGATCACGACCGCGATGAAGTTAATCATCTCTCCAGTGTGCCCGCGCCGCACCGCGTCAGGCTCGGGGAAACACCCTGATTTTCTGGCGTTTTACGGTGCTTGTCAGCGGCCGAGCCGGCCGCGGCCGAGGTTCAGCAGGGCCATCGCCAGCTGGCGGCCGTCCGGCCCCAGGTCGCGGTAGCGAGCGAGCACGTCCATTTCGCGGTTGTAGACGATGCGGGTGCCGCCGGCGGCCATCCGCGCGGCGCCGATCGTCTTGGAGACCTCGACCCTGCGTTTGACCAGGCGCAGGATCTCCCCGTCCAGCCAGTCGATCTCCTTGCGCAGCTCCGCGATCTCCTCCGCGGACGCCACGGGCTCCGCCGAGGAGAGGCTGCCTTCGTGTGCCTGAGCGTTCATCTGGACCTCCGGTCGGTCCCGACTCCCACCAGGTCCCCGAGCTGACGAAAGCCCCGGGGTCCGTGGACTCCGGGGCTTGACAGTGATGGCGGCTGGTGCACTACGCGATCACGGGAGCCGGAGTCCGGGTCCCGTAAAAAAATCGGTAGCTGTGCCGCATGACGTCAGTATGGCACAGCCCGGCGCCTGGCCCGGATCGTGGCGTGTACGACAAGACTCACACCGAGCCAGAAGATCGGCATGATGGGCCAGAAGAACGGCGTCCCGGACGCCACCCAGCGCACGATGAACATCGTCGACAGCATGGCCGCGATCAACGCGTGCACCCGCAGCGGTGGCGGGAACCGGGCCGGCCGCGGCGGCCGTTCCGCGGGCAGGTCCTCGACGAGTTCGCGCAGCTCGTCGACGTATTTCGCGGCATAAATCGAGCCCAGTCGTTGTTCGGTCTCATCGAGGGTGAGACGTCCTTCGGCGCTCGCCTCCTGGATGCGGATAGCGAAGTGCTCGCGATCGGCGTCCGAGGCACGGAGTCTGGTTCGTGAGGTCGTTGGTGAGGTCATGGCGTCAATGCTCCGCACGCCGTGCCGGACCGGCATCGGTTTCCCGGCGACACTTCGCCCTACGTCGGCGTGCGTAGCAGGAAACGTCGGAGGGCCCGAGTAGCGTGAAGACCCGATGAGCACCCTTTTCGATCTCCCCGCAGAGCCCAAGTCCGCGCGTCACGCGGAGCTGCTCGACGATCTCAACCCTGCCCAGCGCGACGCCGTCACGCACGCCGGTGCTCCGCTGCTGGTCGTGGCCGGCGCGGGGTCCGGCAAGACGAGGGTGCTCACCCGCCGGATCGCGTACCTGCTGGGCGAGCGTGGCGCGCATCCGGGCCAGATCATGGCGATCACGTTCACCAACAAGGCCGCCGCCGAGATGCGGGACCGGGTGAGCGAGCTGGTGGGCAGGCGCGCCAACGCGATGTGGGTCTCCACGTTCCACTCGATGTGTGTGCGGTTGCTGCGCCGTGAGGCCAAGACGCTCGGCATGCCGTCCAGTTTCTCAATCTACGACTCGGACGACACCAAACGGCTCATCACGCTGGTCGGGCGGGATCTCGACATCGACCCCAAGCGCTACCCGGCGCGCATGCTCGCGGTGCACATTTCGAACTTGAAGAACGAACTCGTCGACAGTGAAGGCGCTGTCGGGGCCGCGACGAACGATCTGGGGCGCCGCGTCGCGGAGGTCTACGTCGAGTACCAGCGCCGGCTGAAGCTGGCCAACGCGATGGACTTCGATGACCTGATCATGCGCACGGTCGAGCTGCTGCAGGTGTTCCCCGACGTCGCCGAGCACTACCGGCGCCGCTTCCGGCACGTGCTGGTCGACGAATACCAGGACACCAACCACGCGCAGTACACGCTGGTTCGCGAGCTGGTCGGGACCGCGGTCACGGAGTCCGCTGTGGAGCCCGCCGAGCTGTGCGTCGTGGGTGACGCCGACCAGTCGATCTACGCGTTCCGCGGTGCCACCATCCGCAACATCGAAGAGTTCGAGCGTGACTTCCCGGACGCGCGCACCATCCTGCTGGAGCAGAACTACCGGTCCACGCAGACGATCCTGTCCGCCGCCAACGCGGTGATCGCGCGCAACCCGAACCGCCGCGACAAGCGGCTGTGGACCGACTCCGGCGAGGGCGAGAAGATCGGCTGCTACGTGGCCGACAACGAGCACGACGAGGCCGCGTTCGTAGCCGGTGAGATCGACGCGCTCGCCGACAAGGGCGACATCCGCTACTCGGACGTGGCGGTGTTCTACCGCACCAACAACCAGTCCCGGGTGTTCGAGGAGATCTTCATCCGGCTCGGCCTGCCGTACAAGGTCGTTGGTGGCGTGCGGTTCTACGAGCGGCGCGAGGTCCGGGACATGCTGGCGTACCTGCGGGTCATCGCCAACCCCGAGGACACGGTGAGCCTGCGGCGGGTCCTGAACGTGCCCAAGCGCGGCATCGGCGACCGGGCCGAGGCGGTCCTCGCGACGCACGCCGAGCGTGAGCGGGTCTCGTTCGCCGCGGCGCTACGGGACGCGGTCGAGGGCAAGGTGCCGCTGCTCAACCCCCGTTCGGCCAGGGCGATCACCGGTTTCGTCGAGCTGCTGGACGGTCTGCAGGCGCTCGCAGGCGACGGTGCCGAGGTGGCCGACATCCTCGAAGCGGTCCAGGAGCGCACGGGATACCGCGCCGAGCTGGAGGAATCCGACGACCCGCAGGACGCGTCCCGGGTGGACAACCTGACGGAGCTGGTGACGGTCGCGCGCGAGTTCGCCGAGCAGGCCGCCGCGGTCGAGGCCCCGGACGGGGACACCGATGCCGGGGACGCCGACGCGGGGGTCCCGGAGCCCGGTTCGCTGGCGGCGTTCCTGGAGCGGGTGTCGCTGGTCGCGGACGCGGACTCGATCCCCGCGCCGGACGGCGAGGAGGACGAGGACGACACCGGCGTGGTCACGCTGATGACGGTGCACACCGCCAAGGGACTCGAGTACCCGGTGGTGTTCTGCACCGGGTGGGAGGACGGCGTCTTCCCGCACCTGCGCGCGTTGGGCGAGCCCGCGGAGCTGGCGGAGGAGCGGCGGCTGGCGTACGTCGCGATCACACGGGCGCGTCAGCGGCTGTACCTGTCGCGGGCGATCACCCGGTCGGCGTGGGGGCAGCCGGCGACCAACCCGGCTTCGCGGTTCTTCGACGAGGTGCCCGCCGAGCTGATCGACTGGCGCCGTGAGGAGCCGTCGGCGCTGTCGTCGGGTTCGCCCCGGGCCGCGACCACGTGGGGACGCCGCTCGTTCGGGCAGGACTCGGCCACGGCGCGCGGCCCGCGCACGTCGCCGCTCAAGGGCTGGCAGAACACGGTCGCGATGAAGCTCGATGTCGGCGACCGGGTGAGCCACGACAAGTACGGCCTCGGCACGGTCGTCGAGTCCCAGGGCGAAGGTCCCCGCGCCACCGCGACGATCGATTTCGGCGCCGCCGGCAAGGTCAAGCTGATGCTCGTCGGCAGCGTGCCGATGGTGAAGCTGTAGAGGCTTTCCTCCGAGGTCCGGGCCGGGATGGCCCGGAATTGTCGGACCCCTCCGCTATACCTGTGGTCGAACATCGGTTCGACCACAGGGAGGGATCATGCCGATCACCGCAGCACTGTCACCGGGGCAGCTGGCCGGTCGTCGAGCGGCCAGTCAGGGACAGACGCGGAGGGCGCGACTACTACACGTACACGCCGCGCGCGGCCAGCCACGGCCGCGGGTCGATCTTCTTGGTGCCGTTCTGCCAGACCTCGAAGTGCAGGTGGGGCCCGGTGGCCTGGCCGCGCTCGCCGATCTCGGCGATCTGCTGCCCGCAACTGACCTTCTGCCCCACGTGCACCGAGAAGGTGTTCATGTGGCCGTACACCTGGATGGTGCCGTCGGCGAGCTGGATCCGTACCCACAGGCCGAAACCGCTCGCGGGACCGGCGTCGATGACGGTGCCGTCGGACGCGGCGTAGATCGGTGTGCCGATGGCGTTCGCGATGTCGATGCCGTAGTGGGTCGTTCCCCACCGGGCGCCGAAGCCCGATGTGAAGGTGCCGTGTGCGGGCAGGCAGGTCTTGGGTCGCGCGGCTTCGTCGGCCGCGGCTTTCGCGGCAGCGGACTCACGGTTTTCGCGGTCCTGCGTGATCTGCGCACTCGCGGTGAGCTTCTGCACCTCGGCGGAGGCGTTCGTGTAGTGCGCGGCGGGGAGCAGTTCCGGTGCGCCGGCCGGGGCGTCGCCGCCGAGCGCGAACGAGGCGCTGGCGTCACGCGAGTTGGCGAGCGGTGTCACGCCCTCCGAGTCGTTGGAGCCGAGGGTGGACTGCAGCGTCTGGCCGGCCGCGGCGGCGGCAAAGGCGCCTGCGGCCACGGCGGCTACCACGACACGCCCACGCAGCGCCGAGGACGGCACGGGAAGCCGGTGTCCACTCCGGACACGCACAACCGCACCCGTCAGCCGGTCGTCGAACTCCGGGGAAGAGCCTTCGTCACCGGGGGAGCGGTGCTGAGCCAAGACGAGGCCTTCCGTTACTCGGGGAGTCAGATCCTGCGAGCCCGGGCGGGGGGTCCCGGTGAACAACCTCGGGGGTGGTTGCTCGACGTCCGCGTTGTGACCTGACCGTAATGGGGACCGGGGGACAGTAACGAAGGGAAGCTGTTTGCGGCAAGAACCGGCTGGTGTCTGCTCTGAACGAGTCGGATGCGCAGACGTGCTAGCAGCGAAAATAACCGAGCGTGGAACGGAGATTACGCCGATGGTGTGAGGTGAATTACGTCTGCCACGCGCGTCCTCGATGGGACCGAGTGGCACGGCGGTTGGCCCTGGACGGGGCTTGCTAGCGTTGCGTGGCAATGACGTGGACTCGCTGGACGCTTGGCGGCCGAGGAGCACAGCCGGACGCACCTTTCGCGGAGGCCGTCGAAGGGCAGCCCAACGCCATCCTGCCGATGGCTCTCATCCTGGGTGCCGCCGCGGCCGCGCTGCTGGCCGTGGGATCCGCGGTGCCGGTGGTGGACGGAGCCTCGCGCGGGTACGCCAGCACGGCATTGCTGATCGTGCTGGCGTTGGTGCCGATCACGCTGGTCGTGACCTTCGTACTGCGTGGCAGGCCCATCGCGGCGATCGGCGTTCTCGCCGGCGCCGCGGCGCTCGCGCCTGGCCGGGCGATCCTGGACCTGCAGTTCCTCGCCGATCCGTCGCTGGTGGCGCGGCCTGAGCTGTATCGGTCGGCGGTGTTCGCTGTGCCGGGCCCGGCCGCGGGGCTGTGGCTGCTGCTGGCCGGCCATATCGCGACGGTGGCGGCCGGGATCGCGGGCCTGCGCGCGCTCGGGCCGCGATCGGATCCGGACGCGAGTCGTGGCGCTTCGGGCACGGGTGTCCGCGGGCTGCTCCTGGCCGGTGCCTTCGCGGCCGCGGTGGCGGGAGTCGGCGCGATGATGAGGCCGTTCTCGACCGGCGACGCCTTCCTGCCGGTCGGCAGCGCCTTCGAAAGCCCGCCACTGGTACTCGCGGGGTGCCTGGTGTTGGCGTTCGCGCTGGTCGTCGCAGCTGGGATGGCGACGAGTTCGGGCACCACCGGCATAGCGACGGGTGGGCTGCTGGGCCTCGGCGTGACCGCGCTGGCGGTCGCGGTGCCGAACCTCGTGTCCGGGTTGGCTGTCACCGGCGTGAGCCTGGCCGCGGGTCCCATCGTGATGCTGGTGGGTGTCGCCGGTCTGCTCGTCGCCGCCTACGTCAGCGAGAAGGGCGGCAACACCGGCCGCGAGGTCGACGCGCTCACCGGGCGAGTCGACGGCGACAGCGCCGAGGGCGCTGACTGGGCGGATGCCGGCGAGGCGCGGCTGCCGGGGCTGCGTCGCTTGTGGACGGTCACGGGGGTGCTCGCCGTGCTCACCGCGGCGGCGTCGCTCGCTGGTGCGCTGACGGCGCAGGTCTTCGTCACCGACGGAGTGCCCGGCCCGGGAAGCCCGTCGCGGTACGCGCTGCTCGTCGCCGGACTACTGGTCGGCGCTCTGGGCGTGGCGATGTTCGTGCCGTCGCTCGCGGGAAAGGTGCGGCCCGCGCTGTCGGTGTGCTGGGCGGGTGTACCGCTGGCTGGTACCGCGGTGATGACCACCGCGATCACCGCGAGCGAACTCGGCGCGGCGGGCCTGTCGCCGGGGCAGGGCGTGCTGTGGACGGCGCTCGCCGTGGTCGGCGCGGTCGCCACCGCGTGCTGCTCGGTGGTCGCCGGCATGGTTGAGCGGGACAGCGTGGACATCAGGGGCGGCGACCGCCCCGTCCCGAGCGTGGTTACTCCACTCGTGGCGGGCGGCATCCTGGCGGTCGGCGCGTTCGGTACGCCGTCGATCCTCGCCAGGGACTACTCCGAACCCGCGCTGTGGTCGAACTTCGGCACGCCCTCGTGGGGGCTGTTGATCGCGCTGCTGACGGTGCTCGGCGCGTGCGCACTGGCGCCGCGCTGCCGCCCGGCTCAGGCCACGGCCCTCCTCGCGGGCGCGACGTGCGTGGCGGCACTGCGGGTCGCGGAACTTCCGCTGACCGTGGGCGTCGCCGACGTGCACGCCGGCGCGGGATGGTGGCTCGCCCTCGGGTGCGCGGTGGCGCTGCTGATCGCCACCGTGCTCGCCCCGCGCCGTTCAGCCGCCCGGTGAGGGCTAGCACATTGGGAGCTGTTTCACAGCCCGAGACAACTCTCTGGGTCCATCCGGTGACCGACTTCACCGGATGCGGCCCCCCGCGCTTCCCCGCAGGTCGCTAGGGTCGTCACGTCCGGCAGCATGGTTTGCATATCAGCACGCCGCTCGACTCTCACAGGGGCGTGTGTCGTCAGGAGACTGGAGTAGTGGACCTCTACGAATACCAGGCGAAGGATCTCTTCGCCGCGCACGGCGTGCCGGTTCTGCCCGGCGCTGTCGCCAGCACCCCGGAAGAAGCGCAGGCCGTCGCTGAGAAGATCGGTGGCCAGGTCGTCGTCAAGGCGCAGGTGAAGACCGGCGGCCGCGGCAAGGCCGGCGGTGTCAAGCTGGCCAAGGACCCGGCCGAGGCCAAGGAGAAGGCGGAAGCCATCCTCGGTCTGGACATCAAGGGCCACATCACGCACCGCGTGCTGATCACCGAGGCGTCCGACATCTCGGAGGAGTACTACTTCTCCTTCCTGCTGGACCGCGCGAACCGCACCTTCCTCGCCATGGCGTCGGCCGAGGGCGGCATGGAGATCGAGCAGCTGGCCGTGGAGCGGCCCGAGGCGCTCGCCAAGGTGCCGGTCGACGCGATCGCCGGTGTCGACAAGGCGAAGGCGCTGGAGATCCTGACCGCGGGCAACTTCCCCGAGGTCATCAAGGACCAGGCTGCCGACGCGGTGGTGAAGCTGTGGGAGACCTTCGTGGCCGAGGACGCCACGCTGGTCGAGGTCAACCCGCTGGTTCGCGACCCGCAGGACAAGATCGTCGCCCTTGACGGCAAGGTCACCCTCGACGAGAACGCGGGCTTCCGCCACCCGGCGCACGAGGAGCTCGTCGACAAGCAGACCGAGGACCCGCTGGAGGCCAAGGCCAAGGCCAAGGACCTCAACTACGTCAAGCTCGAGGGCGAGGTCGGCATCATCGGCAACGGTGCGGGCCTGGTCATGTCCACCCTGGACGTGGTCGCCTACGCCGGTGAGAAGCACGGCGGCGTGAAGCCCGCCAACTTCCTCGACATCGGTGGCGGCGCGTCGGCCGAGGTCATGGCCGCCGGCCTGGACGTCATCCTGAACGACCCGGCCGTCAAGTCGGTCTTCGTGAACGTGTTCGGTGGCATCACCGCCTGTGACGCGGTCGCCAACGGCATCGTCGAAGCGCTGAAGATCCTCGGCGCCGAGGCCGCCAAGCCGCTGGTGGTGCGGCTCGACGGCAACAACGTCGAGGAAGGCCGCAAGATCTTGAACGACGCGAACCACCCGCTGGTCACGCAGGTGGACACCATGGACAACGCGGCGGACAAGGCCGCCGAGCTCGCAGCGGCAGGAGCCTGAACCGATGTCGATCTTCCTCAACGAGAACTCCAAGATCATCGTCCAGGGCATCACCGGGTCCGAGGGCACCAAGCACGC
>DATFHB010000090.1:0-82160 GCA_035248845.1 Amycolatopsis sp.
AGGACTTCTTCGGCGACGCTGGGGGCCGCGACCAGCAGGCCGTCGGCGGGCAGGGCCTTGCCTTCGCCTCGGCGGTCCAGGACGGCGGCGCCCGCTTCGATCGCCAGTGCGACCGAACCGGCGACGTCCCACTCGTGGTAGCTGTGCAACACCGCCGCCGACGCGTGGCCCAGCGCGACCTGCGCGATCGCCAGCGCGGCGCACCCGAGCACGCGCACCCCGGTCTGGGCGGCCGCTGCCCGCTCGATGAACTCGCCCATGCCGGGCCACGGGCCCTTCCGCGCCAGCTCGGTGCACACCAGTGCGCCCTTGATGCTGCCGCGGTCGACCAGCCGCACCGGCTTGCCGTTCGCGCGGGCGCCGCGGCCGCGGGCCGCCGCGTAGATCTGGGCGCGGTAGGGATCGGCGACCACGCCGACCACCGGCCCGGACGCGTCGATCAGGGCCAGGCTGTACGCGCACCACGGCACGCCGGCCACGTAGTTCGCCGTGCCGTCGACCGGATCGACCACCCACCGGTAGGGCGCGTCGGCGGCGCCGTGGTCGGCGCCGTACTCCTGGCCGACCACCGGGACCCCGGGGAACTCGGCGGTCAGCACGCGGCGGGTGTGGCGTTCCAGCGTCCGGTCGGTGTCGGTGACCCAGTCGAACGGGGAGTCCTTGATATCGGGGCGGGCGCCTCGTCCGGCGGTCGCGGTGATCACGTCGGTGGCGTCGTTCGCCAGCCGGCCGGCGACCTCGAGTGCTCGTGACAGCAGGCCGGGCTCGACCGGCTGGGACGGGCGGGCGGATAAGAGCGTCATGCCTGTCTAGTGTGGACGCACAGAGTGTCTTCAGCCCTACGTGCAGGTGAAGTGTGTAGTCCGACTAGACCAAGCGGGGCGAGCTTCGAAGAGTTCCGGCAGCGTTAGCACACTGGTCACACCACCGTTTCCGGGCGAACCGGGCCGGATGCAACCTTGTGCACGTGCGAGTCGCCATCGTCACTGAGAGCTTCCTACCGCAGGTGAACGGCGTGACCAACTCCGTGCTTCGGGTTGTGGAACACCTCCGTGAACGCCGCCACGACGTGCTCGTGATCGCCCCCGGCCTGGCCGGGCCCGCCGAATACGCGGGCGCCCCGGTGATCCGGATTCCGGCCGTCGACCTGCCCGTGGTCAATTCTCTGCCGATCGGGTTACCGACCAGAACCGTGCTCACCGCGCTGTCCGCCTTCGGACCGGACGTGGTGCACCTGGCGTCGCCGTTCGTGGTCGGCGCGCGCGGGCTGGCCGCCGCCCGTCGCCTGCGGGTGCCTTCGGTCGCGGTTTACCAGACCGACATCCCGGGGTTCGCGACGGCGTACGGGCTGGGGCTCGGTGCGCGGGCCGCGTGGCGGTGGGTCCGCCGGCTGCACTCCCGCGCCGACCGTACCCTCGCGCCGTCGACGGATTCGATGACGAACCTGCGTGCCCACGGCATCCCGCGCGTGCACCGGTGGGGGCGCGGCGTGGACATCGAGCGGTTCGCCCCCGAGCACGCCGACCCGGCGTTGCGCGCCGAACTGGCGCCGAACGGGGAGCTGCTGGTCGGGTTCGTCGGGCGGCTCGCGGCCGAGAAGGAGGTCGACCGGCTGGTCGCGCTCGGCGGCATCGACGGGGTGCGGGTCGTCGTGGTGGGCGACGGGCCTGAGCTCGAACCGCTGCGGGAACAGATCCCGACCGCGGCGTTCCTCGGCGCCCAGTACGGCCACGACCTGGCCCGGGCGTACGCGAGCCTCGACGTCTTCGTGCACACCGGCCCGTACGAGACGTTCTGCCAGGCGGTGCAGGAGGCGATGGCCTCTGGGCTGCCGGTGCTCGCGCCCGACGCGGGCGGCCCGAAGGACCTCGTGTTGCCGGGCCGTACCGGGTACCTGCTGCCCGCCGACCGCGCCGGGTTCGAGCGCGAGCTGGTGCGGCGGGTCGACGACCTGCGCGACGCTGCGCTGCGGGAACGCTTGGGGTGCAAGGCCCGCAAGGTCGTTCTCGGCCGTACCTGGCCGGCCGTCTGTGCCGAACTCGTCGGGCACTACGAGGCTGTCACCGGCCGCATCGCCCGTGCGGCGTGACGGGATGCACATCGTCCAGCTCGCGAACTTCTACGGGCCGCGTTCGGGCGGGTTGCGGACCGCGCTGCACCACCTCGGCGGCGGCTACGTCGCGAGCGGCCACCAGGTCACGCTCGTCGTGCCGGGCACGCGGTACCAGGACGAGATGCTGGCGTCCGGTGTGCGGCGCCACACCCTGCCCGCGCCGCGGATTCCCGGCACGGGCGGCTATCGCGCCGTCGACCCGTATCGGGTGCGGGCGCTGCTGCGGGAGCTCCGCCCCGACCGGCTGGAGGTGTCGGACCGGCTGACGTTGCGTGGCATGGGCGTGTGGGCCCGTCGGCACGACGTGCCGAGCATGGTGATCTCGCACGAGCGGCTGGACCGGCTCCTGGAGCAGTTCTTTCTGCCGAGCCCGCTGGCGGGACGGGTCGCCGACGTCGCGAACCGCCGGATGGCGGACAGCTACGACAAGGTGGTGTGCACCACCGCGTTCGCGCGCGAGGAGTTCGACCGGATCGGCGCGCCGAACGTGCAGCGCGTGCCGCTCGGGGTCGACCTGCGGACGTTCGCGCCGCACTACCGCGACGACAGCTGGCGGTGCGCGCTCGCCGACGGCGCCGACGCACTCCTCGTCCACTGTGGACGGTTGTCGCCGGAGAAGCACGTGGAACGCAGTGTGGACACCGTCGCGGAGCTGACCGAGGCCGGGGGCCGAGTGCGGCTGGTGATCGCCGGGGACGGGCCTCGCCGGCGGGCGCTGGAGCGCCGGGCGCGCGGGTTGCCGGTGACCTTCCTGGGCTTTCTGTCCGACCGCACCGACGTGGCGCGGCTGCTGGCGAGCGCCGACGTGTCGCTCGCGCCGGGGCCGCACGAGACGTTCGGGCTGGCCGCGCTGGAGGCGCTCGCGTCGGGCACCCCCGTCGTGGTCTCGGAGTCCTCGGCGCTGCGGGAGATCGTGCGCCCGGGATGTGGTGCGGCGGTGGCCGACATGCCGCTCGCGTTCGCGTCCGCGGTGACCGGTCTGCTGGAGAGCCCGGAGGACGCACGGCGTGCCGCGGCGCGGGCGCGGGCCGAGGAGTTCACCTGGAAGGCGTCGGTGCTCGGAATGCTGAGCGCCATGTCAGGCTAAGGTCGACGTCATGTCCCGCGCGAACCTCGACAAGGACCCGTACGAGGTCGCGGCCATGTTCGACGGCGTCGCCGCCGGGTACGACCGCGCCAACTCGTTCATGACGTTCGGGTTCGACCGCCGCTGGCGCACCACCACGTCACGGGTGCTCGACGCCCGCCGCGGCGAGAAGGTGCTCGACCTGGCCGCGGGCACGGGTGTGTCCACAAGCGAGTACGCCCGGGGCGGCGCGTGGTGCCTCGCCGCGGACTTCTCGCTCGGGATGCTGGCCGGCGGCAAGCATCGCGGGGTGCCGATGGTCGCCGCGGACGCGCTGCGGCTGCCGTTCGCTGACGACAGCTTCGACGCGGCCACGATCAGTTTCGGCATCCGGAACTTCGTGGACACCAAGGCCGCGCTGGTGGAGATCGCGCGCGTGGTCAGGCCCGGCGGCCGGCTGGTGATCTGCGAGGTGTCGACGCCGCCGTCCGCGCCGATCCGGTTCGTCTACCGCAGGTTCGCGCTGCGCGCGATGACGCTGGTCGGCCGGTTCACCTCCAGCAACCCGGACGCCTACTCCTACCTGGCCGAGTCCATGGCCGCGTGGCCGGACCAGCGCGCGCTCGCCGAGACGATCTCGGCTGCGGGCTGGGGCAACGTGGAATGGCTCAACCTCACCTTCGGCGTCGTCGCCATCCATCGCGCGATCAAGCCGCCCGTAGACTCGGGCGCATGACTGATGCCCAGGTAATCGTTGTCGGTGCCGGCCCGGCCGGGTCGACCGTGGCCACCTACCTGGCGCGCGCCGGGGTCGACGTGCTGTTGCTCGAGAAGACCACGCTCCCGCGCGAGAAGGTCTGCGGCGACGGGCTCACCCCGCGCGGCGTCAAGCAACTGATCGACCTGGGCGTCGACACGAGCACCGAAGCGGGCTGGGTACACAGCCGGGGGCTGCGCATCCTCACCGCCGAGCTGAGGCTGGAACTCGACTGGCCGGAGCTGACGAGCTACCCGCCGTACGGCGTTTCCCGTACCCGTCACGACTTCGACGACATCCTGGCGAAGCTCGCGGTCAAGGCGGGCGCGCGGTTGCTCGAGCGCACCACCGTGACCGGCGCGATGACCGACGAGCGCACCGGCCGCGTGATCGGCGTCGAGGCGAAGACGGGTCCGGAAAAGACGCCGGTCAGCTACCGCGCGCCGCTCGTGCTGGCGTGTGACGGGGTGTCCGCGCGGCTTGCGCGTTCGGTCGGCATCGAGACCGACGCGAAGCGCCCGATGGGCGTGGCTGTGCGCCGCTACTACAAGAGCCCCCGCCACGACGACCCGTTCATCGAGGGCCACCTCGAACTGTGGGACTCGAGCGATCCGCGTCGCCCGGAGCTGCTGCCGGGGTACGGGTGGGCGTTCCCGCTCGGTGACGGCACCGTGAACGTCGGGCTCGGCATGCTGTCCACGACGAAGTCCTTTCGCAACACCGACTATCGCGCGCTGATGCGGCAGTGGCTGGACTCCACACCGGAGGAATGGGGCTACCGCGAGGAGAACGCGGTGGGCCGGATCGGCGGCGCCGGACTGCCGATGGGCTTCAACCGCACCCCGCACTACCGCGACGGGTTGCTGCTGCTCGGCGACGCGGGCGGCATGGTCAGCCCGTTCAACGGCGAAGGCATCTCGGCGGCGATGGAGTCGGCGCAGCTGGCCGCGGAGGTCGTCGTGCAGGCGCTCGCCCGCCCGGAGGGCCCGTCCCGCGAGCGGGCACTGAGCGGTTACCCAGTGGCACTGAAGGAGCTGATGGGCGGGTACTACCGCCTCGGCAACGTGTTCGCCAAAGCCATCGGCAGGCCCAAGGTGATGCGTGCCGCGACCACGTACGGGCTCCGTGTCAACCCCTTGATTCCGTTGATCTACAAGGGACTTTCGGGTTGCTACGACGCCAAGGGCGGCGACGCGGTAGACCGGATGATCTCGCTCGCGGCCCGGTTTACGCCAAGCGCGTGACGCACCTCACGTGGGTTATGTCACATTGACTCTCCGTATAACCTGGTGCCGAAGCCGATCTTGATCCTTTCGTCCCAGCTCTCGGGGCTGCGCCCGCATTCGAGGTGCTCGGCGGTCAGGTCCGCCTTAAGCACAGGACCCCGCGACAACAATGTGAGGCACGTCCTACACTGCCCCCATGCTTTGTGAACCGCTTCACAACTTCGTCGAGAAGCTTGTGAAGTATTTCACAAAGTCGGCCACGGAGTGAAAGGGATGGGACACGCCTTGGTGATCGCACAGGCCGCTTCGGCCAGCCCTGCGATGTACGTGCCGCTGGTCCTGTTGTTCGTGTTGGCGGTCGGTTTCGCCGTGCTCTCCGTGCTCCTCGGCCCGCTCGTCGGCCCGAGCCGGTACAACAAGGCGAAGCTCCAGGCCTACGAGTGCGGGATCGAACCGTCGCCGCAACCACTGGTCGGCGGCGGCCGGATGCCGGTCGCCTACTACATCACCGCGATGTTGTTCATCCTGTTCGACATCGAGATGGTCTTCCTCTACCCGTTCGCGGTGAACGCCGACGCGCTCGGCCTGTTCGGCCTGGTGGAGATCGTGCTGTTCATCGCCACGGTCGGCTTCGCCTACGCGTATGTGTGGCGCCGCGGCGGGCTGGATTGGAACTGAAGATGGGTCTGGAAGAGAAGCTCCCCAACGGAATCCTGCTGGCCAGTCTCGAAGGGCTGGTCAACTGGGCGCGCAAGAACTCCCTGTGGCCGGCCACGTTCGGGCTCGCGTGCTGCGCGATCGAGATGATGACCACCGGCGGATCCCGCTACGACATCGCGAGGTTCGGCATGGAGCGGTTCAGCGCGACGCCGCGGCAGGCGGACCTGATGATCGTCGCCGGCCGGGTGACCCAGAAGATGGCGCCCGTGCTGCGGCAGATCTACGACCAGATGGCCGAGCCGCGCTGGGTGCTCGCGATGGGCGTGTGCGCCTCGTCCGGCGGCATGTTCAACAACTACGCCGTCGTGCAGGGTGTGGACCACATCGTGCCGGTCGACATGTACCTGCCCGGCTGCCCGCCGCGGCCGGAGATGCTGCTGGACGCGATCCTCAAGCTGCATGCCAAGATCCAGGACGAGCCGATCAACGCCCAGCGTGCCGCGCTGCGGGTGGGCAAGCGCACCGAACTCGTCCCCTCGTCGATCAAGTACGCGAAGAAGTGATCCGGAATGGCTGACCAGAAACCGGAAACCGGCGGCGAGCAGTCCAGCGCCGAACGGGCCGAGACGGGCCTCGAGCCGACCGGTGCCCGGCCCGCGCAGCCGGTGGTCGCCGGCCGCGCGCGCACGGGCATGTTCGGCGTCCACGGCACCGGGGACACCTCGGGCTACGGCGGGCTGCGGCTGCCCGCGTACACCCCGCCGCCCGCGGAACGACCGTTCGGCGGCTGGTTCGACGAGTTCGCCGACCAGTTCTTCGCCGCGCTGGCCGAGCACGACGTGCCCGCGGAGGCGGTACTGCAGATCACCGTCGACCGCGGCGAGATCACGCTCTACGTGGACAAGGTCCGGCTGGTGGAGATCTGCCGCATCTTGCGCGACGACGCGGGGCTGCGGTTCGAGTTGTGCAGTTCGGTGTCCGGTGTCGACTACGGGCCGGAGGTGCCGCAGCGGCTGCACTCGGTGTACCACCTGACGTCCATGACCTACCGCCGGCGCATCCGGCTCGAGGTGACGCTGGACTGCAACGACGCCGAGGACCGCCCCCATCTTCCCTCCATTGTGGAGGTCTACCCGACCGCCGACTGGCAGGAACGGGAGTCCTACGACATGTTCGGCATCGTCTACGACGGGCACCCCGCGCTGACCCGGATCCTGATGCCCGACGACTGGGACGGCCATCCCCAGCGCAAGGACTACCCGCTCGGCGGGATTCCCGTGGAGTACAAGGGCGCGGAGATCCCGCCGCCGGACGAGCGGAGGTCGTACTCGTGAGCACGCCGAAGCACTCCTCCCCGCTGGAGGCGCAATGAGCACGCCGAAGCACTCCTCCCCGCTGGAGGCGCAATGAGCACCGAATACGCGGAATCCCGCGACACCACCGAAGGCCGCGTGTACCACGTCAGCGGCGGGGACTGGGACGACGTCCTGTCCGACGCGACGCACGACGAGCGCATGGTCATCAACATGGGCCCGCAGCACCCGTCGACGCACGGCGTGCTCCGGCTCGTGCTCGAACTCGAAGGCGAGACGGTCACCCAGCTCCGGTCGGTGATCGGGTACCTGCACACGGGGATCGAGAAGAACACCGAGTACCGCACGTGGACCCAGGGCGTCACGTTCGTGACGCGGATGGACTACCTGTCGCCGCTGTTCAACGAACTCGGCTACTGCCTGGCGGTGGAGAAGCTGCTGGGCGTCGAGGTGCCCAAGCGCGCGCAGCTCGTCCGGGTGCTGCTGTGCGAGATCAACCGGATCGGCTCGCACCTGGTCTACATCGCGACCGGCGGCATGGAACTCGGCGCCACCACGGCGATGACGCTCGGCTTCCGCGAGCGCGAGGAAGTCCTGCACCTGCTGGAGTTCCTGACCGGCCTGCGGATGAACCACGCGTTCATCCGACCCGGCGGGGTCGCGCAGGACCTGCCGACCGACGCGCACGAGAAGATCAGCGAGTTCATCAAGGTGATGGACAAGCGGCTTCCCTTGTACGACAAGCTGTTCACCGGCCAGCCGATCTGGCGCAACCGGCTCAAGGGTGTCGGGTACCTGCCCGTCGACGCGTGCCTCGCGCTCGGCGTCACCGGGCCGGTGCTGCGCTCGGCCGGGCTGCCGTGGGACCTGCGCAAGATCGAGCCGTACTCCTCCTACGACGAGTTCGAGTTCGACGTCCCGACCTCCACCGAGGCGGACTGCTGGGCCCGCTACCTGTGCCGCGTCGAAGAGATGCACCAGTCGCTGCGGATCATCAAGCAGGCGCTCAAACGGCTCGCCGAGCCGGGTCCGGTGATGGTGGAGGACCGCAAGATCGCGTGGCCCGCCCAGCTGTCGATCTCCAGCGACGGCATGGGCAACTCGCTCGAGCACGTCCGCAAGATCATGGGTCAGTCGATGGAGTCGCTGATCCACCACTTCAAGCTGGTCACCGAGGGATTCAAGGTCCCGCCGGGCCAGGTGTACGCCCCGGTCGAGTCGCCCCGCGGCGAACTCGGGTTCCACGTCGTGTCCGACGGCGGTACCCGGCCGATGCGGGTGCACGTGCGCGAACCCAGTTTCGTGAACCTGCAGTCGATGCCCGCGATGTCCGAAGGCGGGCTGGTGGCGGACGTGATCGCCGCGGTCGCCTCGATCGACCCGGTGATGGGTGGAGTGGACCGATGACTACGGAGATCTTCGACGAGGACATCGTCGCCAAGGCGAAGAACCTGATCGGCCGGTACCCACAGTCCCGGTCGGCGCTGCTGCCGATGCTGCACCTCGTGCAGTCGGTGCAGGGGCACGTCAGTCAGGAGGGCATCGACTTCTGCGCCGGGCAGCTCGACCTGTCCGAGGCCGAGGTCAGCGCGGTCGTCACGTTCTACACCATGTACAAGCGCCGCCCGTGCGGCGAGCACCTGGTCAGCGTCTGCACCAACACACTGTGCGCGGCACTGGGCGGGGACGCGATCTACCGGAAGCTGTCCGAGCATCTCGGGGTCGGGCACGAAGAGACGGCGGGCGAGCCCGGCGAACCCGGCTCGATCATGCTCGAGCACGCCGAGTGCCTCGCCGCCTGTGATCTCGCGCCAGTGCTCCAGGTCAACTACGAGTACTACGACAAGCAGTCGAGCGAGTCGGCCGTCGAACTCGTGGATGCGTTGCGGCGTGGGGAAAAGCCCGCGCCGACGCGGGGCGCGCCGCTGTCCGACTTCAAGGGTGCGGAGCTGCAGCTGGCCGGGTTCTTCCCGGAGGACGAGGACACCTACCGCTCCGATGTGGACGGTGCGTCGCAGGCTGTGGAGACGCTGCGCGGTGCGCAGCTGGCGGCCGACCGCGGCTGGACCGCGCCGGTCATGGAGGAAGTTGCGCTGCCGGAGGTACAGAAATGAGCGACCCGCTTACCCCGGTACTCACCAAGCGCTGGCTCTCGCCGAACTCGTGGCGGCTGTCGGTGTACGAACGGCTCGAGGGTTATCAGGCGCTGCGCAAGGCGTTGCGTGGCACCCCGGAGCAACTCGTGCAGCTCGTCAAGGACGCCGGTCTGCGCGGCCGCGGCGGCGCGGGTTTCCCGACCGGGCTCAAGTGGTCGTTCATGCCGCGCGACGTGAATGGACGCACTGCGAAGCCGCATTATCTGGTCATCAACGCGGACGAGGGCGAACCGGGGACCTGTAAGGACATTCCGCTGATGATGGCGGACCCGCACTCGCTCATCGAGGGCTGCGTGATCGCCTCCTACGCGATGCGGTCGCACCACTGCTTCATCTACGTGCGCGGCGAGGCGCTGCACTGCATCCGCCGCCTCAACGCGGCGGTGCGCGAAGCCTATGACGCCGGGTACCTCGGCCCGGACATCCTCGGTTCCGGGTACGACCTCGACATCACGGTGCACGCGGGCGCGGGCGCCTACATCTGCGGCGAGGAGACGGCGCTGCTCGACTCGCTCGAAGGCCGCCGCGGTCAGCCCCGGCTGAAGCCGCCGTTCCCGGCCGCCGCCGGTCTTTACGCGGCGCCGACCACGGTCAACAACGTGGAGAGCATCGCGACGGTGCCCTACATCGTGCAGGCCGGGTCCGACTGGTTCCGGCAGATGGGCAGCGAGAAGTCGCCCGGGCCGAAGATCTACTCGATCTCCGGGCACGTCGAGCGCCCCGGCCAGTACGAGGCCCCGCTCGGCACCACGTTGCGTGAACTGCTGGAGCTGTGCGGCGGCATGACGGATGGCATCCCGCTGAAGTTCTGGACGCCCGGCGGGTCCTCGACCCCGATGTTCACCGCGGAGCACCTGGATGTGCCGCTGGACTTCGAGGGCGCCGCGGAGGCCGGTTCGATGCTCGGCACCACCGCGGTCCAGGTCTTCAACGAGACCGTGTCCGTGCCGTGGGCCGTGATGAAGTGGACGCAGTTCTACGAACACGAGTCCTGCGGCAAGTGCACGCCGTGCCGCGAGGGCACGTACTGGCTTGCGCAGATCCTCGAGCGGATGGTCGAGGGCCGCGGCACCGAAGAGGACATCGAGACGCTGCTCGATGTCTGTGACAACATCTTCGGCCGCTCGTTCTGCGCGCTCGGCGACGGCGCGGTCAGCCCGATTGTCAGCGGTATCAAGTACTTCCGGAACGAGTTCCTGGCGTTGTGCGAGAGCACCAAGCGCGAGTTGGTGGGAGCGCAGTCATGACGATGGCGCCTGAAGAATCCAAGGTCTCCGTCCCCGAGGGCTATGTCAAGCTCACGATCGACGGCGAGGAGGTCGTCGCGCCCAAGGGTGAGCTGCTGATCCGCACCGCGGAGCGGCTCGGCACCGTGATCCCGCGGTTCTGCGACCACCCGCTGCTCGACCCGGCCGGCGCCTGTCGCCAGTGCCTCGTCGAGGTCGAGATGGGCGGCCGGCCGATGCCGAAACCGCAGGCCTCGTGCACGATGACGGTCGCGGACGGAATGGTCGTCAAGACGCAGCTGACGTCGCCGGTCGCGGACAAGGCGCAGCAGGGCGTGATGGAGCTGCTGCTCATCAACCACCCGCTGGACTGCCCGATCTGCGACAAGGGCGGCGAGTGCCCGCTGCAGAACCAGGCGATGGCGCACGGGCGCGCCGAGTCCCGGTTCGTCGACACGAAGCGGACGTTCCCGAAGCCACTGCCGATCTCCACGCAGGTACTGCTCGACCGCGAGCGGTGCGTGCTGTGCCAGCGGTGCACGCGGTTCTCCGCGCAGATCGCCGGTGACCCGTTCATCGACCTGCTCGAACGCGGTGCGCACCAGCAGATCGGCACGGCGGAGACCGCCGATGTCCTTGATATGGCTTCGAAGACGTCGTCGGGCAAGCCGTTCCAGTCGTACTTCTCCGGCAACACCATCCAGATCTGCCCGGTGGGCGCGCTGACCTCGGCGCAGTACCGGTTCCGGTCGCGGCCGTTCGACCTGGTGTCCGCCACCAGCGTGTGCGAGCACTGCTCGTCGGGATGCGCGGAGCGGACGGACTTCCGGCGCGGCGCCGTGATGCGCAAGCTGGCCGGCAACGACCCGGACGTCAACGAGGAATGGCTGTGCGACAAGGGCCGGTTCGCGTTCCGCTATGCGCAGGCCGAGGACCGGATCCGGCGGCCGCTCGTGCGATCGGAGTCGGGCGAGCTCGAAGAGGCGTCCTGGACCGAAGCGCTGCGCGTCGCGGCGGCCGGACTCTCGAAGGCTCGCGACGCGCGGGGCGCGGGTGTGCTGGCCGGTGGGCGGCTCACGCTGGAGGATGCGTACGCGTACGCCAAGTTCGCGCGGGTTGCCTTGCGCACCAACGACATCGACTTCCGCGCGCGGGCGCACTCGGACGAGGAACTGGCCTATCTGGCGTCGCGGGTGGTCGGCACTCCTCCGGCGGACGGGGTCACGTTCGCGGCGCTGGAGCAGGCGCCGACCGTGCTGTGCGTGGCATTCGAACCCGAGGACGAGGCGCCGATCGTGTTCCTGCGGCTGCGTAAGGCGGCCCGCAAGCGCGGCGCGAAGATCGTCCACTTGGGACAGTGGACGACACCTTCGGTGCGCAAGACCTTCGGTGAGCTGCTGGCCTGCGCGCCCGGTGGGGAACCGGCCGCCCTGGCCGGGCTCGCCTCGCATGCCCCGGATCTGGTCGAGGCGCTGTCGGCGCTCGGCGCGGTGATCGTGGTCGGGGAGCGGGCGGCGGAAGTGCCGGGCCTGTTCTCGGCGGTGGACGACCTGGCGTCGCGGACCGGCGCCCGGGTCGCGTGGATTCCGCGGCGGGCCGGCGAGCGTGGGGCGCTCGAGGCCGGTGCGGCGCCGTCACTGCTGCCCGGCGGTCGCGCGGTGACGGACGCCGCGGCCCGCGCCGAGGTGGAAAATGCTTGGGGCGTCACGGTTCCCGCCTCGGCCGGCCGGGACACGTCCGGGATCGTCGCTGCGCTGGCGCACGGTTCGCTGTCCGGTGTCGTCGTCGGTGGCGTCGACCCCGCCGACCTGCCCGATCCGGCGCTGGCTCGTCAGGCGCTGGCGAAGGCGGAGTTCGTGGTGAGCCTGGAGCTGCGGCCGAGCGGGGTCACGGAGTTCGCGGACGTCGTGCTGCCGATCGCGCCGGACGTCGAGAAGGCGGGCAGCTACCTCAACTGGGAGGGCCGGCGCCGCGAGTTCGACACGACGATCGAGAACGCGGGTGCGCTGTCGGACTGCCGGGTGCTGGACACACTGGCCGTCGAGATGGACACGGACCTGTTCACCCAGACTCCGGCCGCCGCGTACGGCGAGTTCGAGCGGCTCGGGTTTGCGTCGACGCGCCCGTCCTTCACGCCGGTGGCCGGTCCATCGGCCCCGGCGGCCGGCGAGGTGCGGTTGTCGACCTGGCGGCAGCTGCTGGACAACGGTTCGCTGCAGGCGGCGGAACCGTACCTGGCAGGCACCGCACGACGGGCCGTGGCGCGGGTATCGCCGGAGACGGCGGAGAAACTGGGCGACACGGTGACCGTCTCGACCGACCGGGGCTCGATCACCGTGCCGGTCGAACCGGCTGATGTCCCCGACGGCGCCGTGTGGCTGCCCGCGAACTCGGCGGACTCGACGGTGCGCGCCACGCTCGGCGTCGGGCACGGCGCCGTCGTGTCGATCCGCGGAGGTGCTGAATGACCCTGGTCACGCAGGTCGGGCGTGGAGGTGCGCGATGATCCCGTTGCTGGCGCAAGCGTCGGAGCCGATGACGAGGGCTGAGCTGCTGGCCGACGATCCGTGGTGGCTCATCCTGCTCAAGACCGTGGTGATCCTGCTCATCGGGCCGATCCTGACGATCTTCCTCATCGTGTGGGAGCGCAAGGCGGTCGGCCGGATGCAGAACCGGCCCGGGCCCAACCGCGTCGGGCCCGGCGGGTACCTGCAGTCGCTCGCGGACGCGATCAAGCTGCCGTTCAAGGAACAGATCATCCCCGACACCGCCGACCGGAAGGTGTACTTCCTGGCCCCGGTGATCGCGGTGGTCCCGTCCCTGATCGCGCTGGCGGCCATCCCGTTCGGGCCGCAGGTGTCGATCTTCGGGCAGCAGACCGTGCTGCAGCTGGTCGACCTGCCGGTCGGGGTGCTGGTGATCCTGGCCTGCTCGTCGGTCGGGGTGTACGGGATCGTGCTGGCGGGCTGGTCGTCCGGGTCGCCGTACCCGCTGCTCGGCGGGCTTCGCTCGGCGGCGCAGGTGATCTCGTACGAGATCGCGATGGGCCTGTCGATCGTCGCGGTCGTGCTGTACGCGCAGTCACTATCCACAGGGGACATCGTCAGCGCGCAGGCCCACGGCTGGTACTTCTACCTGCTGCTGCCGAGCTTCGTGATCTACCTGATCTCGATGGTCGGCGAGACCAACCGGGCACCGTTCGACCTCCCGGAGGCCGAGTCGGAGCTGGTCGGCGGGTTCCACACCGAGTACTCGTCGATGAAGTTCGCCATGTTCTTCCTCGCCGAGTACGTCAACATGGTGATCGTCTCGGCGTTCGCGACGACCCTGTTCCTCGGTGGCTGGATGTTCCCGTTCGTCGGGCTGGACTCGCCGCTGAACAAGGGCTGGCTGCCGATCCTGTGGTTCGCGATCAAGTTGTTCGCGCTGCTGTTCGGGTTCATCTGGTTGCGCGCGACGCTGCCGCGGTTCCGGTACGACCAGTTCATGAAGCTGGGCTGGAAGATCCTGGTCCCGGCGAACCTCGTGTGGATCGTGGTGGTGACGGCGTTCCGCGCGATCCGCAACAGCGGCGGGCTCACGACGGCGCAGATTCTCATCGGCGGCGCGGTCGTGGTCGTGGTGGCCGTGGCGATCGCCCTGCTGGTGCCCGAAAAGCAAGTCCCGGACGACGACTCCGTGCCGATCACCGGCGGCGGGTACCCGTTGCCGCCACTGGACTTGACGGTGCCCGAAGTGCCGGACCGCACGAAGAAGAAGCGCCGCCGGGCCGTGAAGTCCGGCGAACCTGCCCAGGTAGGGAGTTCCGATGGGACTGTTTGATCCGCTGAAGGGCTTCGGCGTCACCTTCTCGATGATGTTCAAGAAGGTGGCGACCGAGGACTACCCGGAGATCGGCGCACCGGCCGCGCCGCGGTACCACGGCAGGCACCAGCTCAACCGGCACCCGGACGGCCTGGAGAAATGCGTCGGGTGCGAGCTGTGCGCGTGGGCCTGCCCGGCGGACGCGATCTTCGTCGAGGGTGGCGACAACACCGAAGAGGCGCGCTACTCGCCGGGTGAGCGGTACGGCAAGGACTACCAGATCAACTACCTGCGCTGCATCGGCTGCGGGCTGTGCGTCGAGGCCTGCCCCACCCGCTCACTGACGATGATCAACTTCTACGAGATCGCCGACGACGACCGCCAGCGGCTGATCTACACGAAGGAAGACCTGCTGGCGCCGCTCCTGCCCGGCATGGAGCAGCCGCCGCACCCGATGCGCCTGGGCAACGACGAGCAGGACTACTACGTCAACGGCCCAGAACTGGCGCGTGGCCGCGGCGTCCCCGCAGGCGAAACCGTCGAGACCGCGCACGAGCAGGTGATCTCATGACCGCGCTGATCCTGGCGCAGGGCGTGCAGCAGACCGTGTCGACCGGCGAGGCCGTCGCCTTCTGGATCCTGGGCCCGATCTCGCTGCTCGGCGCGCTCGGGCTCGTTTTCGCGCGCGGCGCGGTGCATTCCGCGCTGTTCCTCGCGATGACGATGTTCTCGCTCGGTGTGTTCTACATGGTCCAGCAGGCTCCTTTCCTCGGCTTCACGCAGATCATCGTCTACACCGGCGCGATCATGATGCTGTTCCTGTTCGTGCTGATGCTCGTCGGCCGCGAAAGTTCCGACTCGGTGGTCGAAGTCCTACGCGGGCAACGACTCTGGGGCACGATCCTGGGCATCGGCATCGCCGGCCTGATCGCCTCGGCGCTGACCCGGTCGTTCACCAACGTCGTGCCGGCGACGCCGCCGAACGGCACCGCGGGCGGGCTCGGGCGCCTGATCTTCACGGACTACCTGTTCCCGTTCGAGCTCACCTCCGCTCTGCTGATCACGGCCGCGCTGGGCGCGATGGTGCTGGCGTTCAGTAGGGGCACCGCGAAGCGTCGATCACAGAAGGAACTCGTCGAGGCTCGCTTCCGCGGTGAGTACGAGCGCATCTCACCCAAGCCCGGGCCCGGTGTCTTCGCGACGTCCCACTCGGTCGCCACCCCGGCGCTGCTGCCCGACGGTTCGATCGCGGCCGAGTCGCTCTCGGCGATCATCGAGTCCACGCCGACCGCGCAACTCGAAGCCGAGCGCAGAGTCATCGAGGGCACCGAGCCGCACCCGGACGCGCACGCCCTGGTCGGCAAGGAGGAGGAGAAGTGACTCCGACCTACTACCTGTTGCTGTCGGCGCTGCTGTTCTCGATCGGGGCGGTCGGCGTGCTGGTCCGGCGGAACGCGATCGTCGTGTTCATGTGCATCGAGCTGATGCTCAACGCGGTGAACCTGTCGCTCGTCACGTTCGCCCGGATCAACGGCAGCCTGGACGGCCAGGTGATGGCGTTCTTCGTCATGGTGGTCGCGGCCGCGGAAGTGGTCGTGGGCCTGGCGATCATCATGGCGATCTTCCGCACCCGCCGGTCGGCCTCCATCGACGACACCAACCTGCTGAAGTACTAGGAGCTCGAGAGTGATCGCATCATCGTGGCTGCTGGTCGCGTTCCCGGCTCTGGGCGCGCTGATCCTGCTGGCAGGCGGCAGGCGCACTGACTCGTGGGGCCACCTGCTCGGGTGTACGACGGTCATCGCGTCGTTCGTCTTCGGCTTGGCATTGTTCTTCTCCTCCCACGGTCAGCCGCAGGACGCGACGTTCTATTCGTGGTTTCCGGTCGGGAACCTTTCGGTCGACTTCGGCTTCCAGATCGACGCGCTGTCGCTGGTGTTCGTGCTGCTGATCACCGGCGTCGGCTCGCTCATCCACGTCTACTCGCTCGGCTACATGAAAGAGGACGAAAGTCGGCGCCGATTCTTCGGGTACCTGAACCTGTTCGTCGCGTCGATGCTGGTTCTGGTGCTCGGCAACAACTTCATCAGCCTCTACCTCGGTTGGGAAGGCGTCGGCCTGGCGTCGTACCTGCTCATCGGGTGGTACACCGACCGGCCGTCGGCCGCGACCGCCGCGAAGAAGGCGTTCCTGATGAACCGGGTCGGCGACGTCGGCCTCGCGATCGCGATCTTCCTGATGTTCAAGTACCTCGGGACCGTGACGTTCGCCGGCGTGTTCGCCAACATCGGCCACGCCCCACCGGGCGTGATCACTGCGATCGCGATCCTGCTCCTGCTCGGCGCCTGCGGTAAGTCCGGTCAGTTCCCACTGCAGGCGTGGCTGCCCGACGCGATGGAAGGCCCGACGCCCGTGTCGGCCCTGATCCACGCCGCAACCATGGTGACCGCCGGCGTCTACCTCATCGCGCGCGCGAACCCGATCTTCAACGCGACCGAGACCGGGCGGCTGATCGTCATGCTCGTCGGCGCGGTCACGCTGCTGATCGGATGCATCATCGGTTGCGCCTATGACGACATCAAGAAGGTGCTCGCGTACTCGACGGTGAGCCAGATCGGCTACATGATGCTGGCGGTCGGGCTCGGCCCGTTCGGGTACGCGCTGGGCATCATGCACCTGCTCACGCACGGCTTTTTCAAGGCCGGGCTGTTCCTCGGCGCGGGCTCGGTCATGCACGGCATGAACGACGAGGTCGACATGCGCAAGTTCGGCGGCCTGTACAAGTGGATGCCGATCACGTTCGCGACCTTCGGCCTGGGCTACCTGGCTCTCGTCGGGTTCCCCTTCCTGTCGGGCTACTTCTCCAAGGACGCGATCGTCGAAGCCGCGTTCGGCCAGGAAGGCTGGCGCGGCTGGGTGTTCGGCCTCACGGCCCTGCTCGGTGCGGCGCTGACCGCCTTCTACATGACGCGGCTGGTGCTGATGACGTTCTTCGGCAAGGAACGCTGGCGGAACCTGCGCACGGCGGAGGGCAAGGAGTTCCACCCGCACGAGTCGCCGCGCGTGATGACGATCCCGATGATCATCCTGGCGGTCGGTTCCGTCGGCGCCGGCGCGTTCTTCGCGCTCGGCGACCGCCTCGCCGACTGGCTCACGCCCTCGCTGGGCCCGCTCCTGGAATCCCACGACGGTGTGCTCCCGCACGCGCTGACCCCGTGGCTGACGATCCTCCTTTCCGCGCTGGGTGCGCTCGTCGCGTGGCTTGTCGTCGGTCGCACCGACACGCCGGTGGAGCGTCCGCAGAGCGTTTCCCCGGTCGTGCGTGCCGCACGCAGGGACCTGTACGGCAACGCGCTGAACGAAGCGCTCGTCGCGACGCCGGGCATGTGGCTCACGCGGTTCTCGGTGTATCTGGACAGCCGCGGCGTGGACGGTGCGGTCAACGGCCTCGCGGCGGCGCTCGGCGGCGGCTCCGGGCGACTACGAAGGCTTCAGACCGGCTTCGTCCGGTCGTACGCGCTGTCCATGCTGGCCGGTTCGTTCGTCCTCGTGGCGGCTCTGCTCATGGTGAGGTTCTCATGACCTGGGTATTAGGCCTCATCCTGCTGCCGCTGGCCGGCGCGCTCGTCCTTTGTGGACTGCGGAAGAACGACCGGACGGCGTTCCAGGTCGCGCTCGCGTTCGGCGTGCTCGAGTTCCTGCTGATGATCCCCATGTGGGCGACGTACCATCCGAATGGCGCGCGCCTGCAGCAGACGTCCACCATGGACTGGATCCCGACGTTCGGCATTCACCTCTCCTTCGGTGTCGACGGCATCGCGGTGATCATGATCGCGGTGATCACGTTCCTGGTGCCGATCGTGATGGGCGCGCTCGGCCGGGCGGACAAGCTGCCCGAGGGACGCAGTGTCGGCGGGTACCTCGCGCTGATCCTGGTGCAGCAGGCGCTGACCATCGCGGTGTTCGCCGCGACCGACGTGTTCCTGTTCTACGTGTTGTTCGAGATCATGCTGATCCCGATGTACTTCCTCATCGGCGGCTACGGCGGCGCGAACCGGCAGTACGCGGCGGTGAAGTTCTTCCTGTACTCCTTCCTCGGTGGTCTGATCATGCTGGCCTCGGCGATCGGCGCTTATGCGCTGGTGCCGGGGAAGGGCACGTTCGACTGGGCCACCCTGGTGGCGGTTGTAAGTCACGCGCCCCTGAGCACCCAGATCTGGTTGTTCCTGGGTTTCTTCCTGGCGTTCGCGATCAAGGCACCGCTGGTGCCGTTCCACACCTGGCTGCCGGACGCGGCGGGGGAGGCCCCGATCGGGGTCGCCATCCTGATCGTCGGCGTGCTGGACAAGGTCGGCACGTTCGGCTTCCTGCGCTACTGCCTGCCGATGTTCCCCGACGCCAGCCGCACCCTCGCGCCGCTGGTGCTGGTGCTGGCGGTGATCGGCGTGCTGTACGGGTCGGTGCTGGCGGCCGGCCAGCAGGACATGAAGCGTTTCGTCGCCTACGTGTCCATCGCGCACTTCGGGTTCATCGCGCTCGGCATCTTCGCGTTCACCCAGCAGGCGACCGTCGGCTCGGTGACCTACATGCTCAACCACAGCCTGGCCACCGGGATGCTGATCATGGTGCTCGGCCTGGTCATCGCGCGCGGCGGTTCGACGCGGATCTCGGACTACGGCGGCATGTACAAGGTGACTCCTCTCCTGGGCGGCATGCTGCTCATCGCGGGTCTGTCCACTTTGTCGCTCCCGGGGACCAACTCCTTCGTCAGTGAGTTCCTGGTGCTGCTGGGTTCCTTCGAGACCCGGCCGGTGTACGCGACTCTCGCGACCGTCGGCATGGTCCTCGCCGCGGCTTACGTGCTGTGGCTGTACCAGCGGATCATGACCGGCCCGGTGCGAGGCAACGCGCTCGTCCGCGCCGGCGGGGGCCCGGGCACCGCGATGGCGCCCGAGTTGGGGGCGCGCAAGGGCATCCGCGATCTCGGCGCGACCGAGCTCGCGCTCCTGGTGCCGATGGTCGTGCTGATCATCGGACTCGGGTTCTATCCGAAACCCGTGCTCGACACGGTGGGACCGACGGTTCAGGCCACGCTTTCGGCCGTGCAAGGAGGGCACTGAAGGTGATCCAGGTGCTGGCCCAACAAGGGCAGATCGCGACGCCGCACATCGAGTATGCGGCTGTCCTGCCGGTGCTCATCGTGCTCGGCGCCGCCTGCGTCAGCGTGCTGTTCGAGGCGTTCCTGCCACGGCACATGCGCTGGCCGGGGCAGGTCGTGCTGAGCCTGACCGGCGTCGCGGCCGCCGGTGTGGCGCTGGCCGTGTACGTCAGCGGCTCACCGAAGGCAGGCCTGACCACTTTCTCCGGCGCCATCTCGGTGGACAAGCCCGCGCTGTTCCTGTGGGGCACGCTGCTCGCGCTCGCGCTCGGCGCCGTGCTGCTCATCGCGGACCGTTCGGTCGAGCCCGGCGGCGCCTTCGTCGCGCAGGCCGCCGTCCGGCCCGGCACGTTCCAGGACCGTGCCCAGGTCGGCTCGACCGGGATGCAGACCGAGGTGTTCCCGCTGACGCTGTTCGCGCTCGGCGGCATGATGACCTTCTGCGCGGCCAATGACCTCCTCACCATGTTCATCGCGTTGGAAGTGCTCAGCCTTCCGCTGTACCTGATGTGCGGGCTCGCCCGGCGCCGGCGGCTGCTGTCGCAGGAAGCCGCCGTGAAGTACTTCCTGCTCGGCGCCTTCTCGTCGGCGTTCTTCCTCTACGGGCTCGCGTTGCTCTACGGCTACGCGAACTCGGTGAAGCTCGCCGACATCGCGAACGCCGCGGCCGGGTCGGATCGGTCGGATGCGTTGTTGTTCGCGGGCATGGGCCTCCTCGTGGTCGGGCTGCTGTTCAAGGGCTCGGTCGGTCCGTTCCACACCTGGACGCCGGACGTCTACCAGGGCGCGCCGACGCCGGTGACCGGGTTCATGGCGGCGTGCACCAAGGTGGCCGCGTTCGGCGCGATCCTGCGTGTGCTCACGGTCGGTTTCGAGTCGACCAGCTGGGAATGGCGCGGCGTGCTGTGGGCGGTGGCCATCGTGTCGATGGCGATCGGTGCGGTGCTGGGCCTGACCCAGACCGACGTGAAACGCATGATCGCCTACTCGTCGATCGCGCACGCGGGTTTCCTGCTGGTGGGCACGATCGCGATGACCGAGCAGGGTCTGTCGGGCACGCTGTTCTACCTGCTGGCCTACGGTTTCACGACGCTCGCCGCATTCGGTGTGGTATCGCTGGTGCGCGATTCGTCCGGTGAGGCAACGCATTTGTCCGCCTGGGCAGGGCTGGCCAAACGCTCACCGCTGCTGGCCGGCGTCTTCACCTTCCTTCTGCTAGCGCTGGCCGGTATCCCGCTGACCAGCGGTTTCGTGGGCAAGTTCGTGGTGTTCTCGGCCGCGCTGCAGGACGGGATGGCGCCGTTGGTGGTGATCGCCCTGGTGTTCAGCGCGGTGGCGGCGTTCTTCTACCTGCGCGTGGTGGTGCTGATGTACTTCTCTCAGCCCGCGCCGGAAGGCCCGACCGTGACCGTGCCGGGCGCGTTTACCACGGCGGCGATCACGTTGGGCGTGATCGTCACGCTCCTGCTCGGGGTGGCTCCGTCGTTCGCGCTCGGCTGGGCAGGGGCGGGCAGCTTCGCGTTCTGACCCGCGCGGCGGAGTGTCGACTCGGTCATCGTTCCGGTTCCCTTCGATCGAGGTGGCTTGGTTCGATACTGCCCGGATTCGGCGGGGCCAGGGGAGAGGCAAATCGGGCCGCTGTGGATAACCGGGGTGTTGTGGACAAGTGCGCTGGAGGCGGGCTCCGCGGGCTCACACTCGGCAAGTTGAGCACGAACGACGACCGAGTCGAGTTCTCCGAGGCGATGAACGCTCGCGGGTGGAAGGCGGCCGAACCGGGCAGCGATCGCTTGCCGCCCGAGCATGCGACGAGGGTGGAAGCCATCGCCGAGGCACTCCAGGCCCGCGGACTGTCGCTGGAGGACGTGGCCGCGGTGACCGGATTCGACGTCGAGGCGAAGGACAATCCCTTCTCGGGCGCAGGGCGTCACCTTCGGGTGGTCCGAGCCCGGCGATCTGTCACCTTCGTCACCCATGCCCCTGCCGAGCGGGCGGACGGAGCGTCGTACCGTGCCATTACGCTGGTGACGACGTCTGACGGGACCGTGAGAGGGCAGGGCAACGTGTCGGTTCAAAGTGGCACCATCGAGGACCTGCGCGCGAGTGTCGGCCTCCGGATCGCCGATGAGCAACTGCTGCGCACGCTCGCCGGCGGGCTCGCCGACGTCGAGAACCTGTTGCGCGACACCGCCCGCAGCGATGTGAAGGCCGTGCACGAGGCCGCGTCGCACCTGGTGGAGGCGGGGGGCAAACGTTTTCGTCCGATGTTCACGCTGCTGTCCGCCGAGTTCGGGCACGGCAACCACGAGGGCGTCGTGACCGCGGCCGCCGCGGTCGAACTGGTGCACCTCGCGACGTTGTACCACGACGACGTCATGGACGAGGCCACCATGCGGCGCGGCGCGCCCAGCGTCAACGCGCGCTGGGACAACACGGTCGCCATCCTGACCGGCGACTTCCTGTTCGCGCACGCCTCACGGCTCGTCTCCTACCTCGGCACCGACGCCGCCCGGATCATCGCCGAGACGTTCGGCGAGCTGGTCACCGGCCAGATGCGGGAAACGGTCGGGCCCGTCGACGGCGAGGACCCGATCGAGCACTACCTCAGCGTGATCGCGCAGAAGACCGGCTCGCTCATCGCGACCGCCGGCCGCTTCGGCGGTATGGTCTCCGGCGCCGAAGACGCACACATCGAGGCGCTGACCTGCTTCGGCGAGATCGTCGGCACCGCGTTCCAGATCTCCGACGACATCATCGACATCGCGTCGCCCTCGCACGAATCGGGCAAGACCCCCGGCACCGACCTGCGGGAAGGCGTGCGGACGCTGCCCATGCACTTCGCGCTCGCCGACCCCGGCACCGACTCCCGGCTGGTCGAGCTACTGCAGGGCCCGATCACCGAGGATGCCCGGGTCGAGGAGGCCCTTGATCTCTTACGGGCGTCTTCGGGGATAGACCGCGCCATGGAAACGCTGTCCGACTACGCTCGTCGCGCGAGGGCAGAGTTGTCCGCGCTGCCCGCCTCGGCGGCGCGCGACGCCTGCGAGTCGGTCGCCGACTATCTCGTGGCGCGGACCCGCTGACGCCACGTCATGGTCGCGGTACGAAAGGAAGGACAGCGCGGATGTCCATCTTCGGACAGGTCTGGCTGTGGAGCGCGGCGGCGTTCCTGCTCGGGGTGCTGCTGACCTGGGTTTTCCTGGTCCGGCCGGCCCAGGCCAGAAGCCGTGCGCTCGAGCGGCGGCTGGCGGCCGCACACGCCCAGTCGAAAGCCGCCGACTCGACCGGCCAGGAGCGGCGTCCGATGACCCGGGCTGCCGAGCGGCAGGCGGCCCGCGAGCGCGTTCCGGTGGCTCCCGTTCCCACCGCCCACGTTCCGGTCAATCCTGTTCCTCCCGTTCCCGTCGCTCCGGTTGTGCCTGAGCCGGTGGCGGCCGCCGAGCCTGCTGCGGTGGCCGAGCCCGCGCCTGAACCCGCCTGGCGTGAGCCGTCGGCCGACGCCGTCAGCTCGGTGCTCGAGCCCGAGCTGGACAGCGAGCGGACCTCGATCTTCCGGCCGCAGGAGCCGCCGGCCCAGCCCGAGCAGCGCGGGTCGCTGTTCGACCCGTCGTATGAAGCCCCTGCCGAGACCGAGCCGCCCGCGTACGCGTTCAGCGACGAGCCGGCCCCGGACGAGCACGTCGGCGAGACCACGCACATTTTGCCGCGCCGCCAGCCTCGCACCCCGCCGCGCGGCGGGTTCGAGTCGCCCCAGCCGGTCCAGCCGTCGATGCGGCCGGTCGAGCGGCGTGCACCGGTCGGGGCGGACGAGGGCGGCCGCAGCGGGTCGCTGTTCGAACCGGTGGTCCGGCCCAAGGCCGGCGGCGCCGCCCACTCGGCCCCGGAGCCGCCGCCCGCGCGGTCACACGCCGCCGCGGGCTCCCCAGTGCCGCCGGGACCGTTCGGTCCGGGGTCGGCCATGCCGATGCCGGGTGGCGCGAGCCCGTCGGACGACTTCACCGTCAAGGCGAGCGTGACCGCGCTCCGGTACTGCACCGACGACTCGCCGCAGTTCCCGCGCATGATCGCCGAGGTGTGGTTCCGCTCGGTCGCCGACGCGGAGCGCGTCGGGTTCCGGCCGCTCACCTGACAATCCACAGTAGACACAAAGGGGCCCTGCTCGCCGCGGCGAGCAGGGCCCCTTTGCCGGGAAGGCGTTATGCCACAACCGTCCAGGTGTCCTTGCCGGTGAGCAGGGTCTGCAGGTTGGGGCCCTTGGCGGTGCGGGCGTCTTCGACCTGGGCGCGGGCCTGGTCGTCGTAGGTGGGGCGCTGGACCTGGCGGAAGATGCCGGTGGGGGTGTGGTTGAGGTGCTGGTCGCCGAGGCGGGACAGGGCGAAGGCGTAGGCGGTGTCGGCGATGGCCGGGTCGTGGGTGACGAGGTTGTCCTCACCGATTTCGCTGACCTTGCCGACCTCGAAGCCGCCCCAGCCGGTGGCGGTGACGCCGTACTCCTGCTCCGGTCCGAACCGGATGGGCTGGCCGGGTTTGAGCGGGATGATCCGCTGCGCGGCCTCGTCGGAGTCCTTCAACACGTCGAAGGCGCCGTCGTTGAAGATCGGGCAGTTCTGGTAGATCTCCACGATCGCCGACCCGCGGTGCTGCGCGGCGGCGGTGAGCACCTCGGTCAGGCCGGCCTTGTCGCTGTCGAGGGCGCGGCCGACGAAGGTGGCCTCCGCGCCCAGCGCCAGCGACACCGGGTTGAACGGGGTGTCCACCGAGCCCATCGGGGTGGACTTGGTGACCTTGCCGGGTTCGCTGGTGGGCGAGTACTGGCCCTTGGTCAGACCGTAGATCCGGTTGTTGAACAGCAGGATCTTGATGTTGACGTTGCGGCGCAGCGCGTGGATGAGGTGGTTGCCGCCGATCGAGAGCGCGTCGCCGTCACCCGTGACGACCCACACGGACAGGTCCGGCCGCGTGGTGGCGAGGCCGGTGGCGATGGAGGGGGCCCGGCCGTGGATGGAGTGCATCCCGTAGGTGTCGAGGTAGTAGGGGAAGCGGGAGGAGCAGCCGATGCCGGAGACGAACACGATGTTCTCGCGCTTGAGGCCGAGCGTGGGCAGGAACGCCTGCACGGTGTTGAGCACGACGTAGTCACCGCAGCCCGGGCACCAGCGCACTTCCTGGTCGGACTTGTACTCCTTGGCCTTCTGGGGTTCCTCGGCGCGGGGCACCAGGTCCAAGCCGCCCACGCGGGGCAAACCGAGGTCAGTGGCGGTCATCGGGAGACGACCTCCTGCGCAGCGCGGGACACCCGCACCCGGTCGGCCCCAATGAGCGGGGCTTCGCCAGTGTTGCTCATCGGTCCTCCTTCTCAATGATGTCGGTGAAGACGTTTTGCAGTTCCTCGGCCTTGAAGGGCAGGCCGGAGACCTTGCTGTAGGAGTGGATGTCGATGAGGTATTTCGCGCGCAGCAGCCACGCCAGCTGGCCGAGGTTCATCTCGGGCACCACGACCTTGTCGTAGGAGCGCAGGACGTCGCCGAGGTTGCCCGGCAGCGGGTTGAGGTTGCGCAGGTGGGCCTGCGCGATGGGCATGCCCTCGTTGCGGACCCGCCGGCAGGCGGCGCCGATCGGGCCATAGGAGGAGCCCCACCCCAGCGCCAGCACGCGGGCCTTGCCGCCGGAAGGGTCATCGACCGCCAGGTCGGGAACCCTGACGTTGTCGACCTTGCGTTGCCGCAGCCGGACCATGTGTTCGTGGTTGTCGGGTTCGTAGGAGATGTTGCCCTTGCCGTCGGCCTTCTCCAGACCGCCGATGCGATGCATCAGGCCGGGGGTGCCGGGCACCGCCCATTCCCGCGCCAGGGTCTCGGGGTCGCGCATGTAGGGCCAGAACTCACCGGAACCGTCGGTGGCGTTCGGCTGCGAGGCGAACGTGACCGACAGGTCCGGCAGCGTGGAGACGTCCGGGATGAGCCACGGCTCGGAGCCGTTCGCGTTCGCCCCGTCGGACAGGATGATCACCGGGGTGCGGTAGGTGAGCGCGATCCGGGTGGCCTCGATCGCCGCGGCGAAGCAGTCCGCGGGCGACTGCGGCGCGATCAGCGGGACGGGGCATTCGCCGTTGCGGCCGAACATCGCCTGCAACAAGTCGGCCTGCTCGGTCTTGGTCGGCAACCCGGTGGAGGGGCCGCCGCGCTGCACGTCGATCACGACCAGCGGCAGCTCCAGCATCACACCCAACCCGATCGTCTCGGACTTGAGTGCGATGCCCGGGCCGGAGGTGGAGGTGACGCCCAGCGCGCCGCCGTAGGAGGCGCCCAGGGCGGCGCCGATGCCGGCGATCTCGTCCTCGGCCTGGAAGGTGAGCACGCCGTAGTTCTTGTGCTTGGACAGCTCGTGCAGGATGTCCGAGGCCGGGGTGATCGGGTAGGTGCCCAGCAGCACCGGCAGCTTCGCCTGCTGCCCGGCCGCCACGATCCCGTAGGCCAGGGCGGTGTTACCGGTGATCTGCCGGTAGGTGCCCGGCGCAAGCTTGGCGGGGGCGACCTCGAACGTCGTCACGAACGACTCGGTGGTCTCCCCGTAGTTCCAGCCCGCCCGGAAGGCCAGGATGTTGGCCTCGGCGATGTCCGGCTTCTTGGCGAACTTCTCCCGCAGGAACGCCTCGGTGCCCTCGGTCGGCCGGTGATACATCCACGACAGCAGACCCAGCGCGAACATGTTCTTGGAGCGTTCGGCGTCCTTCTTGCCCAGCCCGGTGTCGGCGAGCGCGCCCTGGGTCAGTGTGGACATCGCGACCGCGTGCACCTGGAAGGCCGACAGCGAGTCGTCCTCCAGCGGGTTGGCCTCGTAGCCGACCTTGACCAGGTTCCGCTTCGTGAACTCGTCCGTGTTCACGATCAGCGTGGCCTGCGGCGGCAGATCGGCGACGTTCGCCTTCAACGCGGCCGGGTTCATGGCGACCAGCACGTCCGGACGGTCACCGGGGGTCAGGATGTCGTAGTCCGCGAAATGCACCTGGAACGACGACACACCCGGGATAGTGCCCTGAGGCGCGCGGATCTCTGCGGGATAGTTCGGCAGCGTGGCAAGGTCGTTCCCGAACGCGGCCGCCTCCGAGGTGAACCGGTCACCGGTCAGCTGCATACCGTCACCGGAATCACCCGCGAACCGGATCACCACCCGATCAAGCCGGGAGACCTCGGTGGGGCGGCTGGCGGACAAGGCGCCGTTGCCGTTGGCATTGGTGCTCATGGGTCAGGGAATCCCTCTCTCCCGACTGATCGTGTCCCCATCGACACCGCGCGACGGGGGCGCACTTTCGCCGATAGCTCTACCTTACTTCGCCTTTGCGGCGCGCGGATTGGGGTGTGACCCGCCTTACCGGCTACTGGGCGGTAACGTTACTTTTTCGCGGTGATCGCGGCCTGCATCGCGGCCAGCCGGCGCTGGAACTCGGTCGAGTTCAAAGACTCAAGCTGAGGCACGATTTCGGTGTCCACGGCGTCGCTGTGCTCGGCCAAGGCCAAGGTCAACCGCATCGAGCGCTTCGTCGCGAGCAGCACCTCGCGAGGCGCTTCGGCCGCGGGGCGGGCGAGTTCCAGGGCGGCCGCGATCAAGTCGTCGTGCGTCCCATCGACTGTCCGCATCGTGAGACCGGTATCCAGTGCGCCCGCCGCGTCGAGCGCCTGCCCGAACAACGCCATGGCCCGCGCGCGCTGCACGCCGACGGCGCGCTGCAGCATCCACGTGAAGCCGCCGCCCGGATGCAGGCCGAGTTCGGCGAACCGCGGGACGAACTTCGCGCGCGGCCCGGCGAGCCGGACGTCCGCTGCGAGTGCCAGGTTCAGGCCGGCGCCGACGGCCGCGCCGCCCACGGCCGCGATCGTCGGCAGCGCGCACTGCGCCACCGCGAGGAAACCGGAGTAGACGGCGCGCAGGCCTTCCTCCCCCGCCGTACCCAGGTGGCTCAGGTCCGCGCCGGCGCAGAAGGTGGGCGGGGTGCCGGTGACGATCAGGGCGTGCACGTCCTGGTCCTGCTCGGCGTCGGCGACCGCCTGGGTCAGCTCGGCGGACAGGGGGAGGGTCAACGAGTTGCGCCGGTCCGGTGCGTCGACGGTGATGACGGCGACCTTGCCCACGCGCTCGGCCAGAATCCGTTCGGTCATGGCGACCATCATGTCCCTGGCGCCGGCGGGCGCTCCAGAAGCCTCGACAAGACGACCGTCGAGACGGTCCGGTCGATGATGTCGAGCCCCCGCAACCGCTCGAGCGCCGTCTCCAGTTGGTGAATGTCGGCCGCGCGCAGGTGCACGATGGCGTCGGCGGCGCCGGTCACCGTGTACGCGGCGACGACCTCGGGCAGCGGTTCGAGGCGGGCGCGGATGCGGCTGGGTGCCACGTTGCCCCGGCAGTAGACCTCGATGAACGCCTCGGTGCCCCAGCCGAGTGCCTCCGGGTTGACGACCGCGGTGAACCCGCGCAGCACGCCGGTCTCGAGCAGCCGGTCGACCCGCCGTTTGACCGCGGGCGCCGACAACCCGACGACCTTGCCGACATCGGCGTAGCTGGACCGGGCGTTGGCCACCAGACACGAAACGATTCGCTGATCTATCGGGTTCACACGCAATGTTTAGCAGTGAATCCGCAACGCGGCGAGCAATATCGTAAGGATATGACTCCTCGCGTGGGTCTGACCCGCAGTTACCTGATGTGCCCGCCTCGTCACTTCGCGGTCTCCTACGCGATCAACCCCTGGATGAACCCCGCGGACCCGACCGACCAGGCGCGCGCGATGGCGCAGTGGACCGAACTGCGCGACACGTATCGCCGGCTCGGGCACACCGTCGAGGAGATCGAGCCGCAACCGGGCCTGCCGGACATGGTGTTCGCGGCCAACTCCGGCACCGTGCTCGACGGGCGGGTGCTCGGCGCGCGGTTCCGCGCCCGCGAGCGCGCCGCCGAGGCGGAGCACTTCCGGCGCTGGTTCGTCGAGCACGGGTACCGCGACGTGGTGATGCCGTCGCGGATCAACGAGGCCGAGGGCGACTTCGCGTGGACCGGACGGCTGCTGCTGGCGGGCACCGGGTTCCGCACCGACCCGGCGGCGCACGCCGAGGCGCAGGAGGTGCTGGGCGTGCCGGTGCTGTCGCTGCGCCTGATCAACCCGCGCTACTACCACCTCGACACCGCGCTGTTCGTGCTCAGCGAAGCGAGTGAGAGCGCGCCCGCGCAGATCGCGTACTACCCCGAGGCGTTCTCGGCGGGGTCGCAGCGGGTGCTGGCGCGCCTGTTCCCGGACGCGGTGATCGCCGGCGCGGTCGACGCGGAGTGCTTCGGGCTCAACGGCGTCTCCGACGGCCGGAACGTGGTGCTGCCGCGGGAGGCGAAGGAGCTCGCGGCGCGGCTCGCCGACCTCGGCTACGAACCCGTCCTGGTCGACATCTCCGAGCTACGCAAGGCCGGCGGCGGGCCGAAGTGCTGCACCCTGGAGATCCGCAAGTAGTCGACCATCCGCGCGCCGATCCCGGTAATGTCCGGCGCCCGATGTTGCATTTCCGAATCGGTGGTCGGCACCTGCCCCGGGCTTTGTAACGACACTCCGCTGGACCCCGAATCAGGGGTGTACGACACCGTGTTCGTGACGCCTGGGAGCCCAGCCGATGACCTTATGCCGACTCTGCGGTTCGACGAGCCTGGAAAGCGTCGTCGACCTGGGTGCCACGCCGCCCTGCGAGCGCTTCCTCACCGCGGAGCAGCTCGACGAGCCGGAAGCGACGTACCCGCTGCACCTGAAGGTGTGTACCGACTGCTGGCTCGCGCAGATCCCCCCGCTGATCACGCCCGAGGACACCTTCACCGAGTACGCGTACTTCTCGTCCTTCTCCGACTCGTGGGTGGAGCACGCGCGGCGCTTCGTGGCGTCGGCCACCGAGCGGGCCGGGCTGACCTCCGACTCGTTCGTCGTCGAGGTCGCCAGCAACGACGGGTACCTGCTCCAACACGTTGTGGCACAACAGGTCCGCTGCCTGGGCATCGAGCCCTCGGTCAACGTCGGACAGGCCGCGCGTGACAAGGGCGTGCCGACGCTCACCGCGTTCCTCGGCCCCGAGACCGGCGAGTCGGTGCGCGCCGAGCACGGTCCGGCGAACCTGGTGGTCGCCAACAACGTGTACGCGCACATTCCGGACGTGATCGGCTTCACGAAGGGCCTGCGCGCGCTCGTCGCCGATGACGGCTGGGTGTCGATCGAGGTGCAGCACCTGCTGACGCTCATTCAGAAGATCCAGTACGACACGATCTACCACGAGCACTTCCAGTACTACACGGTCGAATCCGCGCGTCGCGCGCTCGCCAGTGGCGGTCTGTCGCTTGTGGACGTCGAGCTGGTGCCCACACACGGCGGTTCGATCCGGCTGTGGGCGCAGCCGGCCGAGGTCGCGGGGGAGCCGAGCCGGCGGATGACCGACGTGCTCGCCGACGAGAAGGCGGCCGGCCTGCACGAGCTGTCCGGCTACACCGAGTTCGCCGTCCAGGTGGCGCGCGTGCGCCGGGACCTGCTGCGTTTCCTCGTCCAGGCGGCCGACGAGGGCAAGACCGTCGTCGGGTATGGCGCGCCGGGCAAGGGAAACACCCTGCTCAACCATTGCGGCATCCGCCCCGACCTGCTCGCGTACACGGTCGATCGCAACCCGTACAAGCACGGCCGGTACACCCCCGGCACCCGCATCCCCGTTCTGCCGCCGGAACGCATCAGTGCCGACCGGCCCGACTACGTCCTGGTCCTGCCCTGGAACCTGCGGGACGAGCTGACCGCACAACTGTCCTCTGTGCAGGAGTGGGGCGGCAAGCTGGTCTTTCCCATTCCGCACCTGGAAATCGTCGAGGTGGAGTCCCGGTGATCCGGTTCGGGGGCGGTATGCCGAGCAGTGTCGTCGCCCTGGGCGCGCACTGCGACGACATCGCGATCGGTGCGGGCGGCACGCTGCTGACGCTGTGCACGGCCAGGCCGGGGCTGCGGGTCGAGACGCTGGTGCTCTCCGGTGGCGGCACGCACCGGGAGGACGAGGAGCGGGCCGCGCTCGCCGCGTTCTGCCCCGGCGCCGACCTGGCCGTGACCGTGCTGAAGCTGCCCGACGGCCGGCTGCCCGCCCATTGGGACGAGGCGAAGTCGGCGCTCGAGGAGCTGCGCGGCCGCATCGATCCCGACCTGGTGTTCGCGCCGAGCACCGACGACCTGCACCAGGACCACCGCGGGCTGGCCAAGATGGTCCCCACCGCGTTCCGCGACCACGTCGCGCTCGGCTACGAGATCGTGAAATGGGACGGCGACCTCGGGCGGCCGAACGTCTACCAGCCCTTGCCGGACGGGCTGGCCGAGCGCAAGGTCGAACTCCTGCACGAGCACTACGGGTCACAGCGGCATCGCGCGTGGTACGACCGCGAGGTCTTCCTCGGGCTGGCCCGGATCCGTGGCGTGGAATGCAACGCCCGCTACGCCGAGGGTTTTCATTCCACCAAGGTGGTTCTCGACCTGGGCAACGGCTCGTGAACGGCGCCGAGATGCACCGGCTGGTCGAGCGGCTGTACCCGATCTGCCGCAGTATCACCGGTGACGGCGCGCGGCAGACGCTGCGGATCGTCGGCGAGCACATCGCGCTGGACACGTTCGAGGTGCCCACGGGCACGGAGGTGTTCGACTGGACGGTGCCGAAGGAGTGGAACATCCGCGACGCCTACATCGCGGACTCGACCGGCCGGCGGGTCGTGGACTTCGCCGAGTCGAACCTGCACGTGGTCAGCTACAGCACGCCGGTGTCGGCCACGATGACGCTGGACGAGCTGAGGCCGCACCTGCACACGCTGCCCGAGCACCCGTCGTGGGTGCCCTATCGCACCAGCTACTACGCGCCGAACTGGGGCTTCTGCCTCGCGCAGGACACCCTGGACGCGATGACCGACCGCGAGTACGAGGTGCGCATCGACTCCACTTTGGACGACGGGCACCTCACCTACGGCGAGCACGTCGTGCCGGGGCAGGTCACCGACGAGGTGATCGTGTCGTGCCACACGTGCCATCCGTCGCTGGCCAACGACAACCTGGCCGGGATCGCGGTCGCCGTGGCGCTGGCGCAGTCGCTGGAAAACCCTTACTACACCTACCGTTTCCTCTTCATGCCCGGCACGATCGGCGCGATCACCTGGCTCGCGCGCAACGCCGACCGCATCGGCAAGGTGAAGCACGGGCTCGTGCTCGCGTGCGCGGGCGACGCGGGGCACCTGACGTACAAGAAGAGCCGGCGCGGCGACGCGGGGATCGACCGCGTGCTGGCGCATGTGCTGCGCGGCCGCCGGCACGACCTGATCGACTTCTCGCCCTACGGCTACGACGAGCGCCAGTTCTGCTCGCCCGGGTTCAACCTCGGCGTCGGTTCGCTGTCCCGCACGCCGTACGCGAGCTACCCGGAGTACCACACCTCCGCCGACAACCTGGACTTCGTTTCCCCCGAGGCCATGGAGGACACGCTGGCGGTGTGTCGGGAAGCGTTTTCCGTGCTGGAGCGCGACCGGCGCTACGTCAACCTCAGTCCCTACGGCGAACCGCAGCTGGGTAAGCGCGGGCTCTACGACTCGCTCGGCGGGCGCAGCGACGCCAAGGAGGCCCAGATGGCGATGTTGTGGGTGCTCAACCTGTCCGACGGCGGCCACGACCTGCTCGACATCGCGGAGCGCTCCGGGCTGCCGTTCGGCGCCGTCGCCGCCGCGGCCGACGCGCTCGCCGAGGCCGAACTGCTCAAGGAGGCTTGATGAAGGCGATCCCCGTGCCCGCGATCGCGGGTGCCTACCTGTTCGAGCCCACTCCGCACGTCGACCACCGCGGGTTCTTCAGCCGCACGTTCGACCGGGACGTTGTCGCGTCGGTCGGCATCGACCCGTGCGGTTTCGTGCAGGACAGCCATTCCCGGTCGGTCAAGGGTGTCGTGCGCGGAATGCATCTGCGCGCGGGCAGCGGCGAGGCGAAGCTGGTGCGCTGCTCGTACGGCGAGATCTTCGACGTCGTCGTCGACCTCCGGCCGGATTCGCCCACCTTCCGCGGCCAGGGGCATTTCGCACTGTCCGCGAGCACGCAGATCTCGCTCTACATCCCGGCCGGATGCGCCCACGGTTTCCAGGCGCTGACGGAGCCGGCCGACGTCGAGTACCGGATCGACCAGGCGCACAACCCGGCCGAGGACGTCACGATCGCCTACGACGACCCGGATCTCGCGATCCCGTGGCCGCTGCCGGTCACGCTGATGTCCGCCAAGGACCGGCAGGCCGCGTCGCTGCGCGAGCTGGGGCTCGGCTGATGGCACCGGTCGTGAACATGACGGTGCACGGCATCGGGACGCCGCACGCCGACGTCGGCGCCGACGAGGCGCGGACGTGGGTCAGTGTCGGGCAGTTCGAGGACGTGCTGGACGCGGTCGCCGGGCGCGACGGCATCCGGTTGACCTTCGACGACGGGAACGCTTCCGACGTCGAGATCGCCTTGCCTCGTCTGCTCGAGCGGGGCCTGACCGCCGAATTCTTCCTGCTGGCCGGTCGGATCGGGCAGCCGCATTACGTCGACGAGGACGGCGTGCGGGCACTCGTCGCGGCCGGAATGCGGATCGGGTCGCACGGGTGGGCGCACCGGGACTGGCGCCGCCTCGCCGGAGCGCAGGTCGCGCAGGAGCTGGTTGCCGCCCCACAACGGCTTTCCACGCTGAGCGGTGGGCAGGTGAGCACGGTCGCGATCCCGTTCGGTTCCTACGACCGCAAGGTGCTGGCCGGATTGCGGCGCGCGGCCGTGACGCGCGCCTATACCAGCGACGGCGGTCCGGCCAGGCACGGTGCCTGGCTGCAGGCCCGCACCAGCCTGCGGCACGATATTACTCCACAGTGGACGGACGAGGTGCTCGCCGGAGAGCCCGGGATGCGCCGACAGGCGCGTCGCGTCGCCGCGAAGGCGCTCAAGAGAATTCGCGGCTGAGACCAACGGGAGCAGCAACATGAGCGACAGCCCCTGCCGCGTCGCGGTCGTGGTAGTCACCTACAACAGCGGCGTCGTGCTGCCCGGATGCCTGGCTTCGGTGGCGGACGGGATGCGCGGCCTGCGCCTGCTCGAAGTCGTGGTCGCCGACAACGCTTCGTCGGACGACACCGTCGATGTCGCTTGCCGGACGTACGGCATTCCGGTGCGGGTGCTGCAGATGGGGCGGAACGCCGGTTACGCCGCCGCCATCAACGCGGCGGTCGACTCGCTCGACGCCTGCGACTACGACGCCGTGCTGGTCCTCAATCCGGACTGCCGGCTCGGCGCCGGCTCGGTCGCGGTGCTCGCGCACGCTCTCGGCCGCCAGGGATGTGGCATCACCGTGCCGCGCCTGACCAATGTGGACGGGTCGCTGCAGCCGTCGTTGCGGCGCATGCCGACCATCGGCCGCGCGCTCGCCGAGTCGATCATCGGCGGCAGCCGGGCCGGCCGGATCGGCACGCTCGGCGAGCTGATCACGGACCCGGCCGCGTACGCCGAGCCGCGCACGGCCGCCTGGGCGACCGGGGCCGCGATGCTGATCTCCGTGCAGGTTGTCCGCGAGGTGGGGTCGTGGGACGAGTCGTTCCTGCTCTACGGCGAGGAAGTCGAGTACGCACTCCGCGCCGCGGACCGGGGCTGGGAACTGTGGTACGAGCCCGCGGCGGTGTTCGAGCACATCGGCGGCGACTCGGGCGTGAACCCGAAACTATGGACGCTGCTGACGGTGAACCGGGTCCGGCTGCACCGCCGCCGGCACGGTCTCCTCGCGGGCGCCGCCTTTTTCCTGGCCGTCGCGCTGGGCGAGCTGGTGCGAGCGCTCGCCGGACGCCCCACCGCCCGCGCGGCCCTCGGCGCGCTCGTGTGGCCGCCGCTGCGACCGACGAGCCTGGCATGACGGCCACCGCGGCGCCGCCGCTTCGCCTGCGGGTCAACGGCTTCGGCGCGTTGGGCGCCCGCGAACTGGACGCCTGGCACTCGTTGCGGGCCGGAAACCCGGCGCTCGACAGCCCGTATTTCCATCCGTTGTTCGCGAAGGCGGTCCACGACTCGGGAACTCGCGTGTCGGTCGTCGTGGCGGAGGACCCCGACGGTGCGATCCGCGCGATCATGCCGCTCGACGCGAACGGCCGGACGGTCCGCCCCGCCGGGTGGCCCGCGGCGGACTTCCAGGGGCCCATCCTCGCGCCGGGCACCCGGTTTCCCGTCCCGGCGCTGCTCGGTTCCCTTGGCGCGCATACGTTCGCGTTCGACCACCTCCTCGACGGCCGGCCCGAGTTCGCGCCGTGGATCCGGCACCGGAGCCCGTCTCCGTACCTCGACGTGTCCGGCGGCCTGCCCGGCTATCTCGGGCGTGCTTCGCGCAGCGGTAAGGAGAACATGGGCCAGGCGCGGCGACGAGCCCGCAAGCTGGCCGGCGAACACGGCGACCTGAAGTTCATTGTGGACAATCGTGACCCGGACGTGCTGGACCAGGTGATCCAGCTCAAGCGGGGCCAGTACATCGCGACCGGGGCCAGGGACTATTTCGCCGTCCCCGAACGGAAGTCGTTCTTGCACGGCATGCTCGCCACCCGGGAAGGGTCCTTCCGCGGTCTGCTTTCCACCGTCCACTGTGGAGATGAACTGGTCGCGGCGCATTTCGGCATGTGCGATGGGGCGGTGCTGCACTGGTGGTTCCCGGTCTACGATCCCGCGTTCTCCCGGTTCGCGCCCGGCTGGATCCTGCTGCGCGAGCTCACCGACGCCGCGCCGCAGCTCGGTGTCACCCGGATCGACCTCGGCCGCGGCGAGGACGAGTACAAGCGGCGTGCCATGACCGGTCAGGTCGAGGTGTGCGAGGGCCGGATCATCGCGAACCCGTGGCGGCGCGCGGTGCGCAACGCCGCCGACGCCGCGGTCGCCGCGGCGAAGCGGTCACCGGTCCGCGACCAGTTGCGTGCGGTGGTACGGCGCGTGCGGTGACCGCCCGGGCGCGCCGCGGCGCTACTTGCCGAGCCCGCACCAGGTGAAACCGGCCCGGCGCAGCACGTCGGCGTCGAGCAGGTTGCGGGTATCCACCACGACCGGCTGACGCGTGAGGGTCGCCAGGTGTGGCCAGTCGAGGGTCCGGAACTCGGGCCACTCGGTCAGCACGATCACCGCGTCGGTGTCCTTCGCCACCGCCTGCGGATCCCCGACGATGCTGACGGTGCTCAGCTCGGGGTGCTGGGTGTCCGACGTGACCGCCGGGTCGTAGGCGACCAGGTCCGCGCCCGCCTGCCGGAGCAGCGCGGCGATCGCCAGCGCGGGGGAGTCGCGCAGGTCGGCGGTGTTGGCCTTGAAGGTCAGGCCGAGCAGCCCGAGCCGGACGTGCGCGAGCGAACCGCCGCGCCGGCCCGTCACGGCCAGGCGGATCTTGTCCACGATCCGCGTCCGCTGCCGCTCGTTGGTGTCGATGGCGGCGCGCAGCAACCGGAACTCGAAGTCCGCCGCGTCGGAGATCTGCAGCATGGCGCGGGTGTCCTTGGGCAGGCAGGAGCCGCCCCAGCCCGGCCCCGGGGACAGGAACGCCTGGCCGATGCGCCGGTCGTAGCCCATGCCCTCGGTCACGTCGGAGATGTTCGCGCCGAGCCGGTCGCACAGCTCCGCCAGAGCGTTCACATAGGACAGTTTCATCGCGAGGAAGCAGTTGGCCGCGTACTTGGTCAGCTCGGCACTGGCCGCGTCGGTGAGTACCGTCGGCGCGCCCAGCCGCGAGTACAGCGCGGCCACGCGTTCCGCCGCGTCCTGCTTGTCGGAGCCGGCGACGATGCGGTCCGGGTGGAGGAAGTCGTGTACCGCCGAACCCTCACGGAGGAACTCGGGATTGCTGACCACGGCGACGTCGTCGCGGCGCAGCAACTCCTCGGTGCGCTCCGCCGTGCCGACCGGAACGGTGGACTTGTTCACCACAACCGATCCCGGTGCCAGCAGGTCGCGCACCTCCTCCACAACGGACTCGATCGCCGCCAGATCGGCCAGCCCGGCGATGCCCATCGGGGTCGGCACGCACAGGAACACGACCTCCGGCCCGGCCGTCTGCGCGATGGCCTCCTTCGCGCCCACCACGAACGAGAGCCGGCCCGCGGCGACACCCTCCGCGACGAGCTCAGGCAGGCCCGGCTCGAGGATGTCCACCTCGCCGCGGGAAAGCCGGGCGACCTTTTCGATGTCCACATCGGCACAGACGACCTGGTGCCCTAGTGACGCGAGGCAGGCGCCGGTGGTCAGTCCGACATAGCCCGTACCCACTACCGCGATCCGTCGCGCGAACATGTGCGGCCCCTAACTGTCGAGAAGGTCGTTGTAGACGCCGACATACGCTTCGGCCTGCGCGCTCCAGTCCAGCTCGCGTTCGGCGCGGATGCGGCCCGCTTTGCCCAGGGCCGCCCGCCGCTGCGGGTCGTCGACGAGGTCGACGAGCGCCTTGGCGTAGCCGGCGACGTCCCCCGGCTCGCAGTAGACGGCGCAGTCCTGCGCCGAAACGACGGTCTCCGTGAGGCGGTACGCCAGCACGGGCAGCGCGTAGGCCATGTATTCCATGGTCTTGTTCATCGTCGAGACGTCGTTGAGCGGGCTGTACGGGTCGGCGGAAAGGCCGACCGAGGCGGTGGACAGGTAGTCCGCGATCTGGTCCGGCCCGACGCGTCCGGTGAACTCGACGTAGCCGTCGAGCCCGAGCTCGGTGCAGCGGAGTTTCAGGTCCTCGAGGCAATCCCCGAACCCGAGCAGCGCGAAACCGATGTCGGTCCGCCGGTAGTCCTCGACCACTGTCCGAACGAGATCCAGCACGCCGTCGACGCCGTCCTGCGGCCCCATGATGCCGAGCCAGGCCACGAGATGTTCGCGGCCGCGGCGCAGTTCCGGCTTCGGCCTGCCCGGTTTCATCGACCTCGTGTCCGGTCCGGACCGCACGATCGCCGTCGCCTCGGCGGGCACGTTTCCGCGCTCCAGCGCGATCCGCCGGTAGGAGCCGTTGGTCGAGATGACCCGGTCGGCGGCGTGGAACGTCTGGCGCTCGAGCCAGTACAGGCCCGCCAGCTGAGTTTTCCCCGCCAGGCCCTCGGGTTCACCGAAGCGCGACCGGAACACCTCGGGGTTGAGGTCGTGGTGATCGAAGACGAACCGCACCCCACGCCGCGACCACAGCCGGGCCAGCGCCCAGTAGGTGTCCGGCGGGTTGCACGCCTGCAGGACCTGGAACGCCTTGCGGCGCCACACCTTCCGGCTCAGCCACGCGGTGCGCAGCCAGCAGTAGACGAATTCCCACAGGTATCCGGCCGCGCCCCGCGCCTGCGGCGGCGGGGCGTACTTGTACAGGTGCGCGCCGTCGAGCACCTGGTACGCCGGATCGCCCGGGCCCTTCGGGCAGATCACCGAAACCTCATACCCTGCCGCCATCAGCGCCTGGCATTCCAGCCAGACGCGGCGGTCGAGCGGCACCGGGAGATTCTGCACGACGATGAGCACATGCATCCGGGAATTCATCGGCAAGCTCCCAGCAGGTTGGTAGGCCGGCGGCGTCAGGATGCGCGCGCCGCAGGTGGCTTCGCTGATAATTCGCGCGCCGGAGGCAGGTCGTTACTGTGGTCGGATTGGTAACGAATGGGCGGGTACGGCGCCGATATCACCCACATAACGGGGCCGTGGTGCGGAAATGACCATTTGCGAGAGCAGATCGGTAGTTCCCGCCGATTTGTAACGGCGTGCCGCGCCGAGCGAATTACCGGGTGATTCCCGATGGCGGCGACGAAGGCACGATGACGATGAGCCGGACCGGATTGACCAGCCGCCCACGAGGCCCGGCAGTGCGGGCCGGCGTGGACGAGCACGCGCGCGAGTTCGTGGCGGGTGCGATGGCGCGGTTCGGCCTCGGGTCCGACTCGTTCGTCGTCGAGGTGGGCAGTAAGGACGGATACCTGTTGCGGCACGTTGTCGGGCGCTGGATCCGGTGCCTGGGCATCGAACCGTGCGTGGAGACCGGAAAGGCGGCGCGCGACCAGGGGGTCCCGACGCTCACCGCATCACTCGACCCCGCCCTCGGTGCCCGCATTCGCGCGACGAACGGTCCGGCCGACCTCGTCATCGCCAACGACACGTACCTGACGGCTCCTGACGTACCCGGGTTCACCACGGGCCTGCGGGCGCTGGTCGCCGACGACGGCTGGATCAGCGTCGAGGAGCCGGCCGAGGACGGCACCGTGACCGCCGTGCGGCGTGCGCTCGCCACCGGCGGGTTGTCCGTCGTCGAAGTCGAACCCCTGCCGGTACGCGGGTCGGCCAGGATGTGGGTCAGACCCGACGAAGCCGCGCCAGGTCCCCTAACCGAGGTGAGATAATGAAGGTCGTCCTGTTCTGTGGCGGTTTGGGCACGAGAATGCGCAGCGGTGCGCCCGGTGACATGCCCAAGCCGATGCAACTTGTCGGGCCGCGCCCGCTGATCTGGCACGTGATGCGCTACTACGCCCACTTCGGACACACGGAATTCATCCTGTGCCTCGGCTATGGCGCGCACCACATCAAGGACTTCTTCCTCAACTACGAGGAGACGACGTCCAACGACTTCATCCTGCGCAACGGCAAGGTGGAGTTGCTTTCCGCCGACATCTCCGACTGGTCGATCAGTTTCGTGCAGACCGGCATCTCCTCGGAGATCGGCGAGCGGCTGCGCCGCGTGCGGGACTACGTCGAGGGTGAGGAGATGTTCCTCGCCAACTACGCCGACGTGCTGACCGATGCGCCGATGGACGTGATCACCGACCGGTTCGCCGCCTCCGACGCGGGCGCGTCGATGATGGTGGTACCGCCGCCCGCGACCTTCCACTGTGTCGGCGTCGGCGAGGACGGGCTGGTGGACGGGATCTCCCCAGTGAGTGAGATGCCGCTGTGGGTCAACGGTGGGTATTTCGTGCTGCGGCAGGAGATCTTCGACCACATCCCGCCCAACGGCGATCTGGTCGCGGACGGGTGCCGGGAACTCGCCAAGCGCGGCCGGCTGATGGCCTACCCGTACCGGGGTTACTGGCGGCCCACCGACACCGTCCGGGAACGTGCGGCGCTCGACGAGGCATACTCGCGCGGCGACCGGCCCTGGGCGCTGTGGGAAGCCGACCGGCCTCGCGGCCCCATCTCGGCCGCGAACCAGAGATCGGCTTGAAAACGGCTTGCGTCGCGGTGCAGAGTGCCGGTTGCCGGCCCACGACAAAGCGGTTTTGCCGCTGAGGAAACACGCCTTGAAGGGACGACTATGCGCGTACTGCTGACCGGCCACCAGGGGTACCTCGGCACGGTGATGGCGCCGATTCTCCAGAACGCCGGCCATGACGTGACCGGGCTCGACTCCGGCCTGTTCGCCGACTGCGTCCTGGGGCCGCAACCCGCGGACCCGCCGGGGTATGCGGTCGATCTGCGTGACGTCGAGGAGCAGCACCTCGCCGGCTTCGACGCCGTGATCCACCTGGCGGCGCTGTCGAACGATCCGCTGGGCTCGCTGGCCCCGGAGATCACCTACGACATCAACCACCACGCGTCCACCCGGCTCGCGAAGCTGGCGAAAACCGCTGGTGTCAAGCGGTTCCTGTACGCGTCCACGTGCTCGGTCTACGGTGCCAGCGGCGGCGACGGGCTGGTCGACGAGGACGCGCCGCTGCGGCCGGTGACGCCCTACGCCGAGTCCAAGGTGCGCGTCGAGGACGACCTGCATGAGCTGGCGGACAGCGGGTTCAGCCCGGTGTACCTGCGGAACGCAACCGCCTTCGGCTTCTCGCCGCGGCTGCGCGCCGACATCGTGCTCAACAACCTCGTCGGACACGCGGTGCTGACCGGCGTGGTCAAGGTGCTCTCCGACGGCACCCCGTGGCGGCCGCTCGTGCACGCCCAGGACATCGCGGCCGCGTTCGTCGAGGCACTGGCGGCGTCCCGGGAAGCCATCCACGACAAGGCTTTCAACGTCGGCACCGAGCTGAACAACCTGCGGGTGAGCGAGATCGCCGCGGCGGTCGTCGACGCGGTGCCCGGCGCGGAGCTGGTGATCACCGGGGAGAGCGGGGCCGACCCGCGTTCGTACCGGGTCGACTTCACCCGTGTCCGGGAGGCGCTGCCCGGCTTCGAGGCAAGGTGGACAGTGCCCGCCGGGGCGCGCGAGCTGGCGGACGCCTACGGTGCGCACGGGCTGACCACGGACGACTTCGAGCAGCGCTTCACCCGGCTCGCGAGGCTGTCGACGCGGCAGCTCGAGCGCTCCGTCACGGAATGGCTGCGGCTGGCGACAGCCTGACGAATGGCGGCCAGGTTCCGGCAACCGGAACCTGGCCGCCGCCTTTCACGGCAGCCGAGCGGCAATCGTCAACACGTCTTCGGCCACGCGGTCCCACCGGTAGTACTGGATGACACCTTCGGCGGCCGCGGAGGTCGCGTCGTAGACGGCGTCGTCGGTGAGGACCCGGACGATCGCGTCGGCCAGCGCCGGGATGTCGTCGCCGGTGACCAGATCGCCGTTGACGCCGGGCTCGACGATCTCCGGCATCGCGCAGATGCGGCGCGCGATGCACGGCATCCCGTGCGCGAGCGCCTCCACGAGCGCGATCCCGTAGCCCTCGAACCGGCTGGGCATGACGAGCAGATCGTGCTCGGCGAACAGGGTTCGCATCTGCGCCACCGGCACCCGGCCGAGGAACCGCACGCCGGGTGGCACCTCGCCCGGCAGCGGCCACTCCTTCGGGCCGGCGACGGTCAGCTCGACGGCCGGGTCGAAGTCGCGCCGCAGCAGCGCTGTGGCGGCGACTGCCAGGTCGCCGCCCTTGGTGGTGAAATCCTTACCTACGAACAGCAAGCGGCGCCGGGGCGCCTCTCGCCGAACGGGCAGCGCGTGCTGCGGCAACCCGTTCGCCGCCGGCGGCACGACATGCACGCGTTCGCGCGGGAGCCCGCTCACCCGCACCAGATGATCGGCGAGCCACTGGCTCATCGCGAGCACACCGGCGGCCCGGTCGTAGATCTCGTGCTGCCGCGCGCGTAGCCGCCGCAACGCCGACGGCGTCAGCCCCGGAAAGTGCAGCGCGCGCCCTTTCTCGGTGTCCAGCCGCTCGAGCAGCACGTCGAAGCTCGAGTCCTGGTAGAGCAGGAACGGCGTGTTCAGCAATGCGAGGTCGCCGATCTGCAGCACCACGTCGGGGCGGGCGCGTCGCTCGGCCGCCCGCAGCTGCCTGCCTGCCAGCGCCATTGTCACCGGATGGTGCTTCCAGTGGCTGCCCCAGCGACCTTCGTGTCGGTGGGCGCCGAGCGCCCGCAGACCCGATCGGACCGGCAGCGGCCACTGCAGCCCCAGGTCGATCACCTCCGTTCGCTGACGAAGCGCGGCGCGCAGGTTCCACGGCGTGTGCGACCAAGTGCCCTCCGGGGGGCGGTCCCACGCGCACGCAAAGCCCAATGTGGGCCTGGTCGTCCGATATGCGCCGGCATCTCGGCGAACTTTTCCAGCGACTGTCACGTTTGCCTCCTGATTCGCGACACATCGTTGAAGGCGGTGCATCGCCGGAAGGAACCCTTGGGTGGGGAGAGGAACCTATGGACTTAATCGGTGTCTTTCAGGTGGCGTTTCGCCGCTGGAAGATTTTGGTGCCCGCACTCCTCCTGTCGGTCGCGCTCGGCTGGGTGGCAGCCATGGGCATGTCGCCGACGTATGAGGTCGACGGCGCGCTGCGGGTGACGTACCCCTTCGCCACGACCAACGACGACGCGGCCCGCCTGCAGGGCAACCCGTACTACGACACCGCGGCCACTGCACTCGTGCTGGCGCAGATCGCCAAGTCGCCGGACATCGCCACGGCCGTGGCGGCAGACGGCGGCACCGCGAAGTACGCGATCGACGACACCGGCAAGGCGGTCATCACGGTGACCGTGACGGACCCGAGCCAGCAGAACACCCTCGTCACCTACCGTGCCATCGCACGGCAACTGGGCCAGTGGCTCAACCAGCTGCAAGCGCAGAAGCAGATCCCGACCCAGTTCCGGGTGACCGTCGACGACGTCGTGCAGCCGAAGGACGCGACCGTGTCCAACAGCAACCGGCTCAAGACGATCATCGCCTCGGTGGCGCTCGGCGTGATCCTCTCCGTGAGCCTGTGCGTGGTGGTCGACTACCGGATGCGCCGCCGGATTGCGACGGCCGCGATCCGGGCCGCGGCGCAAGGGTCCGCGCCGCCGGGCGACGGTGGCGCCGGCGACGGTTCCGGCAATGGTTCCGGCAATGGTTCCGGCGAGGCGACCACCATCGTGCCGAAACCGGGCGCGCCGGCCAAGAGTAACCACGTCGGCGACCGCACCGTGCGGTTCGCGCCGGTGAAGCGTGAGGCGCCGGTGGACGAGGAGGAAACAGCAGGCCGGCAACGGGACGGCGTGCTGGGCCTGCTGTCCTGGCGGAGGAAATGAGCACTCGGTTCCTCGACAGCTCGGACCGCCCGATCTGGCGGGCCGGTGCGCTCAACGAACAGACCGCGGTCACCCTCCTGCTGGTGGCGGCGTTCCTCATCCCCTCGACGCTGATCATCGGTCCGCTGGGCGATATCGGCGTGCCGAGCCTGCTCGTGTCCGGCGTCCTGCTCCTGCTGTGGGTTGCCGGACGGCTCGACCCGGGGCTGGGCACCGACCTGCTCCGGCAGCCGATGCGGTACCTGATCCTGCTCTTCGTGATGGTGGTGCTGGCCAGCTACATCGCCGGCCAGGTCCGCGGCCTGTCCCCGCTGGAGGCTTCCGGCTCCGACGCGGCATTGTTCGGGCTCGCCTGCCAGATGGGGATCGTGCTGTTCGTCGCCGACGCCGTGCAGGGCCTCGCGGGGGTCGTGCGGATCCTGCAGCAGATCGTCTGGGGCGGCGTGGTCCTCGCGTTCGCCGGGCTGCTGGAGTTCCTCGGTGTCGCCAACCTGTACCAGACGCTGCGGCTGCCTGGCTTCACCTACAAGTTCACCGAGGATGTCGACGCGCTGGCGCGGTCGGGCTTCCACCGCGTGCAGGGGCTGGCCGGGCATCCGATCGAGTACGCGGTCGTGCTCGGGATGATCCTTCCGCTCGCGCTGCATTTCGCCCTGCACGCCCGCCCGGGACGCCGGGCCATGTGGTGGGTTGCCACCGGCATGATCGCCGTCGGGCTGCCGCTGGCCGTGTCCCGGTCGGGCATGGTCACCGTGGCCGTCTCGATGGCCCTGTACCTGGCGACGATCCGGCTGCGGTGGATGTTGAACCTGCTGCCCGTCGCCGTGTGCGGGCTCGTCGGGTTGGCGGCCATGGTTCCGGGGCTCCTCGGCAGTATCCGCAGCATGTTCCTGCCGACCACCGTGGAGACCGATCCGAGCATCGCCGGCCGGACCGACGACTATTCGGCGGTCTTCACCGTCTGGCACGCGCATCCGCTGTTCGGGCTCGGCCCCGGCACCTACGTGCCGGCGTTGTACCGGATCCTCGACAACGAGTACCTGTACACCCTCGCGACGATGGGCGCATGCGGGGTACTGGTGGAGATCTCGATTCTCGCCTGCGGGTACTCGATGGCGAGGCGGGCGCGTCGCCGTTCCACCGATCCGGCCGTGCGGAGCATGGCGCAGGCGGTCGCCTCGGCGATCGCGGGCGGGATGGTGGGCGCGTTCACCTTCGACGCGTTCGGTTACAAGATCATGGCAGTGACCACTTTTGTGTTGATCGGGTGCGCGGCGGCGTTGTGGCGCATCAAGGTTCGGGACAATCCGGACCGTCTCCGGTTGGCTCAGAGCAAGATGTTCGTGCCCGTTGACAATCCGGCCAAGGGTAGGCGGACCCCAAGCAACGCGTAACCTTTGCCACGCAAGCCGGACAGCCGTGACGTGACCGGATCGGTAACGAACCGGCACCGCAACGGCACAATAGCGGCACAGTAACGGCACCGGGCGCAACCCCGATCATTCGGTGACCACAAACTTCAGGCGGTGCGCGGAAATGCCAGCAGTACAACCCTTGTCCATCGGGATGCCGGTCCGGAACGGAGCGCGGTTCCTGCCCGCCGCGCTGGACAGCCTGCTCGAGCAGACGTACGGCGATTTCGAGCTGTTCATCGCGGACAACTGCTCGACCGACGAGACCCTCGAGATCGTGCGCGACTATGCCGCCCGTGACCCGCGGGTGCGCTACCACGTGCACGAGCGGGACATCGGCGCGGCCGCGAACTTCAACTACGTGTTTCGCGCGACCCGCGCCCCGCTGTACAAGTGGGCCGCCGGGGATGACCTGCAGGACAAGACTTTCCTCGCCCGGTGTGTGGACGTGCATGCCCAGGAGTCCGGCATCGCCGCGGTGTCGTCGATGATCGAGCACATCGACGAGGAGGGGCGGAGCCTCGGCATCGAGCAGGACCTGACGGCCGTGTGGTCGCCGGATCCGGTCGAGCGGTTCGCCGACTACATCCGCTACGACTACTCGTGCGCGGTGAACTTCGGTGTGCAGAGCCGGGCGCACATCGCACGCACCCGGCTGCTGCTGCCGTTCTGGGGCAGCGACCGGGTTTTCCTTGCCGAGTTGGCGTTGTACGGGCGCACCGTCGTGCTCGACGAGCCCCTGTTCCAGGAGCGCGAGCACACCGGCAAGCTCTCCACGCGGGTCGCCAAGCGGGACGTGAAGGGCTTCCACCGTGCCGGTTACGGCTCGCGGTTCCTGACCTGGCGCCACGCCCTCGAGCTGGTTCGCGCCATCCAGCGGTCCGACCTCACCGACGACCAGCGGCGGCGCGCCTTCGCCGCGCTGCGGTCGTGGGCGGTGGAGCACCGCGCGAAGTTCGGGCGCAGCCTGCTGAGGGGGATGGCCGAAACCGCGACCGCGCCGCTGGCTGCTCGTTGACCTCGACCGGCCGTGCGGCCCCGCCCCGCCCCGCCGCCCATCGCGGCGCGGTGCCGGTGTGTGTGGCGTCGCTGGCCGTGTTCGCGGTTCTCACGGCGGCCGTCCTCGGCCATGACGCGCTGACGTCGTTCGACCTGACGGTGCACCTCGCGGTCGTCGAGCACCACAGCCACACCCTGGAGGACATCGGCCAGGTCGTGCGCGCCGTGTCCGCCTTCACCGTGTTCGCGCCGTTGCTCCTGGTGGTGAGCGCTGCCGTCGCGTGGCGGCAGCATCGGTGGCTGCCACTGCTGTGCGCCGCCGGCGCGACCGCCGTGGTCGGCGCGGTCACCCTGGCCGCCAAGGTGCTGATCGGGCGCGCCGGGCCCGACGCCGACCCGTGGTCGCTGCACGTCGACGGGACGGCTTACCCATCGGGGCACGCCGCGATCGCGGTCGTGGCGCCCGCGCTGCTGCTGGCCCTGCTCGCATCGCCCGGGCGCGCCAGGAAGGCCGGCTGGGCGGGTGTGCTGCTGTGGGCGCTGCTCGTCGGGCTGACCCGCATCTACGTCGACGAGCACTGGACCAGTGACGTGCTCGCGGGCTGGGCGCTGGGCGCGGCGGTGACCGCGGGGACGCTCGCCATCGCGTCCCGGCTCGCGTCGGGTGCAAGAGACCGAATAGCAGCTTTCCCGGTGTAACCCCGGTGCGCGGCACAACGATCTGTTAGCGAGCGGACCGACACCGACCACCTGCGGTCCCGAGAGGAGCATGTCTTGGTTCCCGACAGCCGGCCGCGGTGCCCATGACGGCCCAATCGGAGGCCCCGCCCAGCGCACAGTTCGCCGCCAACGGAGCGCGGTGGACGGTCGCGGCCATGCTTGCGCGCCAGTTCGGCCGCCTCGGCTTCGCCGTCGTGCTGGCCCGCCTGCTCGGCCCGGCCGACTTCGGCGTTGCCGGTGGAGCGACCATCTACGTCGCGCTCACCGCGGTGCTGCTGGAAACCGGCATGGCGACGGGCATCGTGCAGAAGGCCGACCTGCGCAAGGAAGACGAGGGCGCCGCGTTCTGGGCGGTGACCGGGTTCGGTGCGCTGATCAGCGTGCTCACGCTTCTCTTCGCCGGGCCGATGGCCGATTTCCTCGACATTCCCCAGCTGCGGCCGGTGCTCATGGTGCTGGCCTTTGGCCCGATCCTGAAGGGCCTCACGATCGTTTCCGCGGCCCGGCTCCAGCGCGTGCTGCGGTTCCGTGCGCTGTCTCTCGGCGAGATCGTCGCGACCCTGGCCGGTGGTGCGCTCGGGATCGCGGCCGCGGAAGCGGGGATGCACTACTGGGCGCTCGTCGTGCAGCAGGTCGCCACGGACGTCCTGGTGATGATCATCTGGTTCGCCGCGGCCGGCATTCCCGGCCTGATCGCGGACCGGGCGGCGTTTCGGTACATCCGCAGCTACGGCGTCCCGCTGATGGGCTCGCAGGTACTCGGTTACGTCGGCCGCAACGCCGACAACGTGGTGGTGAGCCACTTCCTCGGCCCGACCGCGCTGTCGTACTACCTGGTTCCGTACCGGATCATGCTGGTGCCGGTGAGCTTGCTCGGCAACGTCGCGAACCGGGTGGCGTTCCCGATTTTCGCGCGAGCACAGGAAGATACGGTCCGGGTGCGGCGGCTCTTCCTGAAGATCACCCAGGTGATCGCCGTACCCGTGGTGCCCGGAATGCTCGCGGCGGCCACGCTCGCGCCGGAAGTGGTGCACACGGTGTTCGGCGCGCAGTGGGCCCCGGCGGTGCCCGTGCTGATCGCGTTGACCACCACCGGCATCCTGGAATCGCTGACCACGCCGGGGGGCTCGGTGTTCATGGGGCTCGGCCGGGCGGATCTGGCCCTGCGATGGTCGTGGATCCCGCTGCTGATCTGCATTCCCGCGTTCTTCGTCGGCATGCTGTGGGGTGTGGTGGGCGTGGCCGCGGCCTATTCGGTGGCGACGCTGCTGATCACGCCGTTCCAGGTGCGGGCCATCGGCCGGGTGGCGTCGTTCAGCCTGCGCGACTGGGGGCGGGCCATCCTGCCGACCGTGGTCGCCGCGGTGCCGGCTACCGGCGCGGGCTGGCTGGCGCGCTACGGCATCGAAAGCGCGGGCCTCGGCATGGCGCTGGGGCTGGTGGGCGGCCTGCTGGCGACGGCCGCGGCCTACCTCGGCCTGCTGCGGCTGGTCGATCGCGCGCTGTTCGCGGACTCGATGAAGACGGCGCGGCTGCTGGCCGGCGGGAAGCTCGGGATGCGGGCGGGAGCGGACGCATGAGACCGGTCGCGAGCGTGGTCATTCCCGCGCACAACGAGGAAACCGTGCTGCCCCGCCTGCTGGCCGCGCTGTCCGACGGTGCGGCGGATCTGGACGTCGTGGTGGTCGCCAACGCGTGCGAGGACCGGACCGCGGAGGTCGCGAAGGCCGCGGGGGTCCGGGTGCTCGAGACGCCCGTCGCGGGCAAGCCGCACGCGCTGCGCCTCGGTGACGCCGAATGCGAGGTGTTTCCCCGGATCTACCTCGACGCCGATGTCGTGCTGACCGGCGAAGGCGTGCGGGCACTCGCGGACGCGCTGGCCGAGCCGGGCGTGCTGATGGCGACGCCGACCGTGGTGCTCGACTGCCGCGGGGTGACCTGGTTCGCGCGGCGGGTGCATCGCGCCTGGGCGGCGCTGCCGCAGGTGCGGTCCACGGGTGTCGGATCCGGCGCCTACGGCCTGAGCGCGGCGGGGCACGCGCGGGTGTTCCCGATCCCGGACGTGCTCACCGACGACGCGTGGGCGCATCGCAAGATCAGCCTGCGGTCCAAAGTGGTCGTCGCCGGCGCCTGGTCGGTCGTCCGCCCGGCGGGATCGGCGCAGGCGCTGCTGCGGCGGCGCGCCCGGGTCCGGTTGGGCCATCGCGAACTCGACCGGCTCGGCGTGACCGCGTCGCGCGAGCACGGTTCGGGCCTGCGGGTGATCGCCCGCCTAATCCGGGCCCGCCGGGTCGCCGTTGTTGACGCAGCGTGTCTGATCTCGGTCGCCTTACTCGACCGGGTGATTGCGACTTTTCGACGCATCAACGGCAACGAAACCGGCTGGTTCACCGATACTAAAAGCAGGATCGAGCCGGAGCGGTAGCGGCGGGATTCGCAACATCACCAGAAGAGGAACATCCTATGCAGACAGTCCAGGAATTCACCTTCCGGCGTGACGAGTGGTTGCCGCTTGCCGAGAAACTGCACCCGGAGTTCGCCACCGCGAAGCCGTTCCGCCACGTGGTGATCGACGATTTCCTGCCCCAGGACGTGCTGGACCCGGTGCTGGCGGAGTTCCCGGAACCGCGCGACGTCGAATGGCAGCAGTTCGACACCTCGCAAGAGGTGAAGCTGGCGCTGGCCGACACCGAGCGGATGGGCCCCGCCACCCGGCACCTGCTGCACGAGTTCAACGGCCAGGTTTTCACCGACTTCCTCGAGCGGCTGACCGGAATCGACCAGCTCGTGCCCGACCCGCATTTCGACGGCGGCGGTCTGCACCAGATCCGGCAGGGCGGGTTCCTGAAGGTGCATGTGGACTTCAACCGGCACCGCCGGCTCAACCTCGACCGCCGGCTCAACGGCCTGCTGTACCTCAACAAGGAGTGGGACGACAGCTACGGCGGCCACCTGCAGCTGTGGAACAAGGACATGTCGGTGTGCGAGCACAAGATCCTCCCGGCGTTCAACCGGTTCGTGCTGTTCGCCACCACCGACGACGCCAACCACGGCCACCCCGACCCGCTGACCTGCCCGCCGGACCGGGCACGCCGGTCGCTGGCGCTGTACTACTACACGGCGGGCCGGCCCGAGGAGGAAGTCACCGCCGACCACACCACCGTCTTCAAGCAGCGCCCGGGTGAAGCCTGGCGCAACAACCTGCGGCAGACCGTCAAGCGGTGGACCCCACCGGCGATCGTCGACCTGGCCGCGAAAAGCAAGGCACGCGCGCGTTGAACCGGCGGTAGCCGGGCGCGGCGGATTCGGTCCAGACCGTCCACTGTGGTCTTCAGGGGGCCACGCTAGGGGGAGATCACAGTGTACGAGGCCATCGCGGTCGCGTTCGTCGGCCTGCATTTCGCTGCGCTCGCCTACCTGCTGGTGGGCGGGTTCCTGGCCTGGCGGTGGCCGTGGCTGTTCCTACCGCACATGCTCTACACCGGCTGGGCGGTGCTCACCCTGTTCGTGCCGGTGCTCTGCCCGCTCACCGTCGGCGAGAACTGGGCGCGCCACCACGCGGGCCAGGTGGTCGACGACCGGCCGTTCATGATCCGTTACGTCGAGGGATTCCTGTACCCCACCGGCCACATCAACTACCTGCGTGCCGTGTTCTTCGTCGCGATCGTCGCCAGCTGGATCGGTTTCGCGCACATCCTGTGGCGGCGCTACTCGCATCACTTCACGGGCGCGACGATCGTTTCGCCGTTGTCGGAGAACTTGTTCCCGGACCACACGTCCGCGGAGGCTCGCGGGTCGACCGGTCCCCAGAGGTAGCTGTCGCGCACGAACTGGTTGTTGGTGAAGCGTGTGTCGCCGGGCAGCGTGAAGTACACCGTATAACCGCCGCCGCCGATAACGTTGCTGTCGATCACGACGCGCCCCGCCGTGCCTTGGTCCAGTGCGTCGTTGAGGATCAGCGCCGAGTTGACGGACCGGTCCTGGGAGTCGGTGTCGCTCCACGGGCCGCCGGTGCCCGGGTCGATCAGGTTGCGCTGGATCAGCACGTTCGCGACGCGTTCCATGATCTGCAGTGCGTCGGCGTGCGCGCCGGTTTCCGGGGTGAAGTCGTGCAGCCACGAGTCGGTCATCGTGAAGTTGTTGCCGACCTTGGCCCCGTCGTTGGTCATCCCGTAGATGTCGGCATGGGTGACGGTGACGTTGTTGTACGCCACCGCGGCATCCGTGAAGTTGCCGCGGAGGGTCACGTGATCGGCACTGACCGATCCGTCGTCGGCGGTCTCGATGCCCCATGCGACCCCGCCGTCGCCGCTGATCCGGCTGTTTCGGATGACGACGCCGTGCACCCCGGACCCGACGTAGACGTGCCCGGTGATGTCGAGGTTTTCGATGACCTGGCCCGGTGTCGCGGTGATCGACCCGGAAGGGGTCAGCTTCGTGCCGGCCGGCACTCCGTACTGCATGGCGGCGGCTGCGCTGGTCGCGGCCTGCGTCGGGACCGAAGTGGACGTTCTCTGCGACGTGCTTTGCGGCGCTGAGCTGGAACTCGGTGCCGGGGTCGTGGTCGTCGGGTCCGGTGGCGCCGGCGTCTGGGAGCTGCTGCTCGGGGTGGCGACGGCCGGCTCGAGCTCTGGTGCGCTCATGCCGGCCGTCCCTGCCCGGCAAGAACTCAACGCCAGGATGGCCATGAAGACGAGTGCTGTCACGCTCAGCAGGTGTCGCATTTTTTCAGGGCTCCGGGAAGGCATCGTTATCCGAAAGAAATCTTCTCCGGAGGTCACGGTACGGTCTCGGTCGCGTAATCACAAGGCCCGTTCTTATTCGGGTACGCGCCGAAGCCAAGCCTCGCGCCAATAAGGGTAGATCGCGCGCGGGCAGAACCGGTGATACAGCGACTTGCAGTAGACATCCTCGAGCACAACGCAATCGCGCAGCTTGAGCATCTTGCCGGTCTGCTCGTCGATGATCCGCTCCACCTTGCGCAGCACGCGTGCCTGGCGCCCGCAGTAGGGCAGCATCTCGACGTCGAACAGCATGCCGCGATTCTTGTTTTCCTGGTTGAGAGTGGCGAGGATCTCTTCTTTGCTCCGCACCTCCACCAGGTCGCCGGGTTCCAGACGCAACGGCTCCGGCGCCGGGCTCGGGCCACGACCACGAAGGAATGGGTAGGTCTCCCCGTCACGTATCCGAAGTCTGGTGGGGAATTTCTTACTCATACGCTGGTATTTGTTGAACAAAACGAATAGTAGTCCGCGGATTACGACGGGCACGCGCTCATTTCCGGAGCGGACGTCGTCGACGTACTGGCGGGGTTCGTACGGGCTCAGCGGCGCCGACGCCTTCAGCAGTTCGGTCGCCTGACACTGGTAGCGCGGCTTGCCGTCCGCGGCCGGCTCAGCGGTGGTGTCGGCGTCGAGCGTCTCGAGGGCGGCCTCGTTCGGTGTGACGGCCGCCTCGGCGACGGGCGTCCCGTCCGTCCGCTCCAGCCACCCTTCCCGGAAGAACAGCAGGCAGGCCGCCTGGCAGCCGCCGTGCGCGCTGCCGTCGCACCGCGCCTCGGCCAGGTGCACGGTGTTCTCCAGGCGGCGGTGCTTCGTGCTCGGGGTGATGGTGTCGCAGGTCTTGTCCGCGCGCTTGTAGACGCGCATCTCCCGACCCGCGAAGGCGAGCATCTCCGGCATGAACGGCAGTTCCTGGTGACGGCCGTTGCTGTCGAGCGTGGCAAGGATCTCTTCCTTGCTGCGCACTCGAACCACGTCGTTGGCCCGGAGTCGTGCTGGTTCCGGCGTCGGCACTACTTGCCCCTCTCGGCGGCGATCCTGCGCATCAGCTGACGTAAGCGATCTTGTCGGTTTCGTAGGAGGCGGCGAGCCCTTCCGGCATCGCGGCGAGGTCCGAGGCGCGCACAAAGTCGCGCAACGTCGTGCCGGTGCAGGCGGAGTCGATGTTGTGCGCCCCGTGGTGGTTCTCGACGTCTCCAATGTGGACGGTGCGGAAGTCGATGCTGAACCTCGTCCGGCCGGACGTGTTGGGCACCGTCGAGTGCAGCTGGGCTCCGGAGAACATCATCAGGCCACCGGCTTCCGGGACGACCCGCACCTGCGGGTCCAGCTCGATCGGCTCCTGCGCCCGGGGCTGCTGCCGGGTATCCGAGTACAGGTGCTGCGCCGCGGTCAGCCGGCTCGTGCGGTTCCATTCCGCGTAGTCGTAGGTGGAGCTGCTGTTGCGCACCGGCTCGTCGAAATAGCGGGAATGGAACGCCATGACATTGTCCGGCACCACCGGGTAGATCGGCAGCCACCAGTTGATCTGGTTGAACGGCGCGGAGTACCAGCAGTCGCGGTGCGGGTGGAACGCGTAGGAGATGCCCGACGTCAGGTAGTTCTCCGACGTCGAGGTACGCAGGCGCGGCACGTCGAAGTAGGTCTCCTCCAGCGCGCAGCCGAACTCGCGCATCAGCTCCGGCAGCAGTTCCTTGCACCGTGGGTGATGGATGAACCGCGGCTTGAGATCGGCCAGCAGCGCCGCGAAGTTCTCGACGCACAGGGCGAACTGTGCGGTTTCCGGGTCGAGCGGGCCGAACGCGTCCTCGATGAGCTCGCGCGCGAAACCGATCAGCTCACGCGAAACGGGCGAGGCCGGATAGACGAACACGGCGCCGTTGTAGAGCATGCTGCGGCGCTGCTCGTCGTTCACCACAGCGCTGGAAAAGACCGTTGTCATGGCGCTGCTTCCTTCCGGTCATCTGGTGCGCAACCTACATCTGCTGACTCGTAAACCCCGTCCGGTTCGTTACACCGCCGGACGACCCTCCTCGGCAGCGAAGTTCAGACGCGAAATGGTGTTGTGGTTGGGAAGTAACCGGTCTTACTCATGAATTGTGGCTTGCGCGGTGCAATTGCTGCGCGTACCACTGGAAAGTGCGGTGCAGCCCCTCCCGCAGCGGAACTTTGGGCCGCCATTCGAGCACCTCGGTCGCCCGCGTGATGTCGGCGACGTTCGGCCGATCCAGCAAGCGATCGGGGACGGCGCCGTAGCGCGGGTGGATGCCGGTGCCCGACACCTCCGTCAGCAGTTCCATCGTGTCGCGCACCGACCGCGTGACACCGGAACCGATGTCCAGCAGCTCCCCCTGCGCCTCGTCGGACCGCACCACCGCAAGAAACGCGTCGACGACGTCGTCGACATAGACCCAGTCGACCTGCCGCCCGCCGCTGGTGAGCAGCGGGGATTCCCCGCGCAGCAGGGACTGTACGGCGTAGGGCACCAGTTTCGTGCTGTCCCGCTGGCCGGGGCCGTACGCCATCGCCACCCGGAGAACCGTGGCCGGCACGCCCCACAGCTGGTTGAACATGAGCGCGTAGGTCGAGGCGGCCGCCTTGGCGGCGGCGTACGGCGAGGACGGGGCCTGGCCGGGGTCGATGACGCGCGGTTCCTCGGCCGAGCCGGCGAGCACCACCTTGACTTCCCGCGCGGCCGAGGCCGACGTCAGGATGTTGAGCGCGCTGACGAAGTTGGCCCGCAAGGTCGGCGACACGAGTTCGAGACTTCGTTCGCCGGAAACCCTGCTGGCCAGATGAAAGATCACGTCGGGCCGCGTGTGCGGCACCAGGCCGGCGACTGCCGACGCGTCCGTGACATCGGCCAGGTGCCAGCGCGCCGCGGTATCCGCGTCGCGCGGTGGGTTCCGGCTCACGGCGTGCACTTCGATGCCCGACCGCTCGAGTCGCCGCACCAGATGTGAGCCGATGAAACCGCTTGCGCCTGTGACGAGTGCTCGCACTGGATTACTCCCGACGTGCTCGTCCGATCCAGATGCCTGTTTATCCTGAATCGCCGTTCATGCCGGGTTCGTTACGTTTGTGGCGTTGGTCAGTAGCCGGCGGCCTCGGGAATGACCTCCCTGGCGAACACGTCGATCAGGTCCGGCTTCGGGCCACCCGGGATCCTGACGAACGCCGCGTCGATGCCCATTTCGGCCTGCCGCCGCAGGTCGGCCTTGAAGTCGTCGAGCTTCGTCGGGTCCAGCGGCGCCGTGGTGGTCTTGGTGATCTCGGTGTAGTCGCGGCCCTCCGCGTCGCAGTGCCCGCGCAGCACGTCCAGCTTGCGCACGAGATTCGGCCCCGGGAAGAGGTTGCACGCGTCGGCGTACTTGGCGACGAAGCGCAGCGTCTTCTTTTCACCGCTACCCCCGATCATGATCGGCGGGTGCGGTTTGCGCAGCGGTTGCGGCACGTTCAGCAGACGTTCGGCATCGATGTGCGCGGACTTGAACGGGCGCTCGTCGTCGGACCACATTTGCCGTACGTAACGAAGCGTTTCCTCGAGCATTTCGAAACGTTCTTTCAGGGGCGGGAAAGGGAAGCCGAGTCCACGCGACTCTTCCTCGTTCCAGCCCGCGCCGATGCCGAACACCGCGCGCCCGCCGGAGAGCACGTCGAGCGTGGTGATCGCCTTCGCGAGTAGGCCCGGCTGCCGGTAGTGCACACCCGTCACCAGCGTCAGCAGGTTGATCCGTTCCGTATGTGCGGCAAGGAAGCCGAGCGTCGTGTACGCCTCGAGCATGTCCTTCTCGGCCGGCCCGACAACGCGGATCTGGAAGAAGTGGTCCATCACCGACAGGTATTCGAACCCTGCCTCGTCGGCGGCCCTGGCGACCTCGGCCAGGTCGGGGCCCAGGGAGACCGGTCCACCGGGCCAGGTGAAATCGGGAACGTGTAGTCCTAGCTTCATGTAACCCGACCTTATACCCGGAGTTGCTCCAGGTTCAGAAGTCGGTGATCGTGTGCAGCAGACCGTGTACGGGGTCACTGACATAGATGGTTTTCGTGCGTTGATCCACCGCCACCTGACCCGGATTGATACCGAGCGAAAGCTCGCCGACGATCTTCGCGGTCGTGCCGTCGATCTTGACGATGCCGTCCGGCCCGCCGTTGCAGTAGACGGTGTTGCTGTCCTCGTGCACGGCGACCGAGGATGCCTCGCTGCGCAACAGGATCGTCTCGCGCTCGGTGTGCGCACCGCCGTCGACGACGGAGAGGTGATGGATTCCCGCGTTCGCCACGTACACGGTATTGGTCGCCTGGTGCACCGCCAGCCCGACGGGGGACCTGCCGACCGGAATGCTCGCGGTGAACTCACCACTGGCGAGGTCGAGGACGTCGACGGTGTTGCCTGCGGGGCTGGACAAGTAGGCCACCTGGCGGCCGGAATCCACGCGCACCGCGGCATAGCCCTGACCGGAGCCGTGCAGCAGCGTGTCGAGGATGCTCGCGATGGTGTCGACGACACCCACGCTCGCGGCCGATGCGCTGCCGACGTAGAGCCGGCTACTGGCGTCGTCCACATCGAGTACGGCCGCGCCTGGGCCGCAGGGCACGACGCTGCGGAGTTCGCCGTCGGCGTCGAACACCGTGACGGTGCCGGCCCTGCGGTTGGTGGTGTACACCCGGCCGCTGCTCTCATCGACGGCGAGATCGTCCGCGGCGGTGGGAATGATGCCGCCGCCGGTGGTCATCACGGTGCCGTCGCACGCGACGTAGACGGTGCCGGTGGTGGAGTTCACCGCGACCGGGCCCGGCGCGGAGCCGACCTCGACCGTGGTGACGCGCGGCCCTGCGGCGGCGGCCGCGACGGGGGGCAGCCCCAGGCCCGCGACCAGCACGAACAGTCGACGACGATTGACGATCACCGCACCCTCCCGGTCGAACTCTAACGGGATCCGCGGTGTGATGTTGGCCCGAAGTGCGCCCTGGAAGACACTAATGGTGGAACTTTCACCTCCTGTCCAAGCGTTTCACTCAGTGGAGGTGTCGCCGGGAAGGGAGGCGCAAGGCACGTGCACAAGCATCAGAACGGGCTCAAGACCGCCCTGCTGCTGGGACTGCTGAGCGCCATCATCATCGCCATCAGCTCGCTGTTCGGCCGCGGGGCGCTGTTCATCGGGCTGGCGATTGCGCTGGGCATGAACGCCTACGCGTACTTCGCCTCGGACAAGCTGGCGCTGCGGGCGATGCGCGCGCGGCCCGTGTCCGAGCCGGAACAGCCCGCGATGTACCGGATCGTGCGCGAGCTGGCCACGTCGGCACGACAGCCGATGCCCGCCCTCTACGTCAGCCCCACCGCCGCGCCCAACGCGTTCGCGACCGGCCGGAGCCCGCGGCACGCCGCGGTGTGCTGCACCACCGGCATCCTGGACCTGCTGGACGAGCGCGAGTTGCGCGCGGTGCTCGGGCACGAACTGTCGCACGTGTACAACCGGGACATCCTGATCTCGTGCGTCGCGGGCGCGCTGGCGAGTGTGATCAGCGTGCTGGCCAACCTCGCGTTCTTCTTCGGTGGCAACGACCGCGAAGGCGGCAACCCGTTCGTCGCGCTCCTGCTGATCCTGATCGGACCCATCGCGGCGGCGATCATCCGGATGGGCGTCAGCCGGTCACGCGAGTACCAGGCGGACGCGTCGGGCGCGGAGCTGACCGGCGACCCGCTCGCGCTGGCGTCGGCGCTGCGGAAACTCGAGATCGGCACGCGCCGCGCGCCGCTGGTGCCGGAGCCCAAACTGGTGTCGCAGTCGCACCTGATGATCGCGAACCCGTTCCGCCCCGGCGAGTCCTTCTCGCGGCTGTTCTCGACCCACCCGCCGATCGCGGACCGCATCGCGCGGCTGGAGGAGATGGCGCGGCGCCGGTTCTGAGCGGCGCGCGCTGCGGTAGAACATCCACTGTGCGCGGTCGCGGAGCGGTCCGGGTCTTAGTTTCCGGCGCCCGCCGACCGCGCCACCGCGACCACGTAGTCGCCGTAACCGGACTTCGAGATCTTCAGCCCCAGCGCCAGGCATTCGTCGGGTGTGATGAAACCCATGCGCAGCGCGACTTCCTCGAGGCACGCGATCCGCACACCGGTCCGGTGCTCCAGCACCTGCACGAACTGCCCGGCCTCGAGCAGCGAGTCGTGCGTGCCGGTGTCGAGCCACGCGAACCCGCGGCCGAGGTCGACCAGCTTGGCCCGGCCCTGCCGCAGGTAGGTCATGTTGACGTCGGTGATCTCCAGCTCGCCGCGTGCCGACGGCTTGAGCCCGCGCGCGATCTCGACCACCTCGTTGTCGTAGAAGTACAGTCCGGTGATCGCCTTGTTCGACTTCGGCCGGGTCGGCTTCTCCTCGATCGACAGCAGCCGGCCGTCCGCGCCGGTCTCGCCGACACCGTAGCGCTGCGCGTCCTTGACCGGATAGCCGAACAGCACGCAACCGTCCAAAGCGGACACTTCCTGCTGCATCCGACCGGAGAATCCCTGCCCGTAGAAGATGTTGTCGCCCAGCACGAGGGCCACCGGGTCGTCGCCGACGAACTCCGCGCCGATCACGAACGCCTCGGCCAGCCCGTTGGGGCTCGGCTGCTCGGCGTAGCTCAGCTGCAACCCGAACTGGTCGCCCGATCCCAGCAGGCGCTCGAAGTTCGGCAGATCCGCGGGGGTGGAGATGATCAGGATTTCCCGGATCCCGGCGAGCATCAGCACCGAGATCGGGTAGTAGATCATCGGTTTGTCATAGACCGGCAGCAGCTGTTTCGACACCGCCTGCGTGATCGGGTGTAGCCGCGTCCCGCTGCCGCCCGCCAGAACGATGCCCTTCATCGTCAGCCCCCTTGCTCGGAGTAAGCCGTTCGGAGTCCACCCTAGCGGCCTCTTTAAATACATACATGCAGTATGTATGTTCGGGATATGACGAACCTAGGACAAGAACATCGCGTGACGCTGCCGCAGGGCGACGTGCGCTACTACGAACGCGGTTCCGGACGGCCCGTGGTCTTCGTCCACGGGCTTCTCACCAACGCCCTGCTGTGGCGGGACGTCGTGCCCGCCGTGGCCGACGCCGGGTTCCGTTGCCTCGCACCGGATTGGCCGCTCGGCGCGCACCAGCTCCCGCTGCGCGCCGACGCCGACCTCACCCCGCCCGGAGCCGCCGCCATCATCGCCGACTTCCTGGACGCGCTCGACCTGTGTGACGTGATCCTGGTCGCCAACGACACGGGCGGCGCGCTCGCGCAGATCATGCTGGCCAAGCGGCCCGAGCGGGTCGGCCGCGTGGTGCTGCTGCCGTCGGACACCTTCGAAAACTTCCTCCCGCCGATCTTGAAACCGCTCACGCTGATCGCGAAGGTGCCCGGCTCGGTCCTGCCGATCGCCAAGCTGGTGCAAATCAAGGCGCTGCACCGGCTGCCGTTCACGTTCGGCTGGGTGACGAAGCGGCCGATCCCGGACAAGATCGTGGACGCCTACCTCAAGCCCATGCTCCGGTCCGCCGGTATCCGTCGTGACGTGCGCAAACTCCTGAGCGGCATCCACCCGCGGTACACCCTGGCGGCGGCCGAGAAGCTGCGCACCTTCGACCGGCCGGTGCTGCTGCTGTGGGGCAGCGAGGAAAAGCTGTTCCCGATCCGCTACGCGCGCCGGCTCGCCGAGTTGCTGCCGGACGCCCGCCTGGTCGAGGTCGCCGATACCTACACCTTCATCTCCGAGGACAAACCGGAGGCGGTGGTACGGCACGTGCTCGAGTTCGCAGGGGTCGTGGCAGATTAGCGTCCGTGCGACGCACCCAGCAGGACCGATCCAGCAGCACGAAGGCGGCACTGGTCGCCGCCGCGCGTGAGCTGTTCACCGCGCGCGGCTACCACGCCGTCCCGGCCGCCGAGATCGTGCGCGCGGCCGGCGTGACGCGGGGTGCGCTGTACCACCACTTCGGCGACAAGCAGGGCCTGTTCCGCGCGGTCATCGAGGAGATCGAGGGCGAGGTGACCGCCGAGATCGGCGCTGCCCTCGACGGTGCGGAAGACCCGGTGCTCGCGATGGCCACGGCGCTGAACATGTTCCTCGACGCGTGCCTGCGGGAGGATGTCCGGCAGCTCACGCTCGCCGACGCGCCGGCGGTGCTGGGCTGGAGCGCGTTCCGGGAGCTGGAGGCGGAGTACGGGCTCGGGCTGCTCGTCGACGCGTTCACCCGGTTCGCCGACGCCGGGTTGCTGGTGTCGCAGCCGCTGCGCACGCTGGCGCAACTGGTGCTCAGCACTGTCATGGAAGCGGCGCACATGATCGCCGAAGCCGCGGACCCGGCGGCCACCCGGGGCGAGGTGGAGCAGGTGCTCGGCGTGTGGTTCGCCGCGCTGCTGCGGCCGCCGCCGGATGAGGTCTAGAGCGGTCCCTTGGCGAAATAGGTCGTGCACACGCCGTGGTCGTAGTCCGCCGCGATCTCCAGCACGTCGCGGCCGTTGTCGACCGGCAGCACCGTCGAGCTGTAGTTGGGGCACCAGTTGTTGGTGGCGCCGGGAACCTTGACCGGGGCGGGGATCTCGTACCAGTTGCCTGCGCCGAACTGGTCGTTGGCGAGCAGGACCTGGCCGTTGGAGGGCAGGAGCTTTCCCTTGGCGTCGGTGTAGAGCTGGCCGACCATGACGAGCTTGTTGCCGGGGAAGAGCGTCACGGTCTGCGCATGCTGGAAGTACGCGCCGCCAGCGGTGGTGACGCGCGTACCCGGGTCGCTCGGGTTGCCGTAGTTGGCGCCGTCAGGGGAAATCTTGAAGTACGGGTCGCAGTAGCGGTTGCCGTAGTTGCAGATCTCGTAGGCGAAGTAATAGCGGCCGTCGGGGAGTTTCCGCACGATCGGCATCCCGGGGCGGACGCGGTCGGGCGGGATGGCCAGGGTGACCTGCTTGGTGCCCCAGGTGATGCCGTCGGTCGAGCCGACACGGTTGAGGACCTGGGCGTAGCGCGGGGCCTCGGTCTCGTCGGCGAAGTGCACCCACAGCGTGCCGCCGGCGTCAGCGGTCACCTCGGGTTCCCAGAGGCCGTCGTTGTTGTGGGAGCGGGCGGCCTCGGAGAGGAAGGACCAGTGGCGGCCGCCGTCTCGGCTCGTGTAGAGCCGGATCGACATGGTCCGGTTGGCGCCGCCGTCCTGCCCGTAGGCGGCGGCCCAGACCAGCGTTCCGCGGGGGAGCCGGCCGACGCGCTGGGGTAGTTCGTAGAGGGTGCCGCAGCACTCGCCGGCTTCGGGGTCGCGGATCTCGCCGATCTGGTGGAAGCTACGCCCCTCGTCGGTGCTCTCGAAGATCGGCGCGTACCCGCCGCGCGCGTCCCAGCTCGATACCGCGGCGATGATGCGGCCCTGGTAAGCGCTGTTGGCCAGCCGGATCAGGCGCGGGTACGAGCCGTTGACCAGCCGCGTGCCGGATGCGGCTGCCGCCACGGGTGCCGACGTCACGAGCAGCACGAGCACGACGAGCGGCGCGAAAATCCTGGCGCAGCGGCGCATGTCCGGTGTCCTCCTTCACAGCGAGCACCGGAATTACACCACGTGTCGATCTTGCCGCGCAGCGTTAGCGATAGTTGGTGAACTGCAGGGCGATGTCGAAGTCCTGGCCCTTGAGCAGGGTGATGACGTCCTGCAGGTGGTCCTTCTTCTTGCCGGACACGCGCAGCTGGTCGCCCTGGATCTGGGCCTGGACGCCCTTGGGGCCCTCGTCGCGGATGAACTTGGCGATCTTCTTCGCCTTCTCCGAGTCGATCCCCTGGATGATCTTGCCGCTGACCTTGTACACCTTGCCGGACGACGCGGGCTCGCCGGCGTCGAACGCCTTCAGCGAGATCCCACGCTTGATCAGCTTCTCCTTGAATACCTCGACGGCCGCGAGCGCGCGCTCCTCGGTCTCGGCCTCGACGGCGATCGCTTCCTCGCCGGTCCAGGCCAGCTTCGCGTTGACCCCCCGGAAGTCGAACCGGGTGGACAGCTCTTTCGCCGCCTGGTTCAGCGCGTTGTCCACCTCCTGGCGATCGACCTTGCTCACCACGTCGAACGACGGATCGGCCACGTTCCCACCTATGTACTCTCGCTTGTCGGGTGGCCACACCATAGCGCTGGCGACCAACCCCGCTGCCCCGGCCGTCGGGACGTTCTGTACGCTGTGTGTCGGCTGGTTGCACCGGCCATGGCGGGTTGCCCGAGCGGCCAAAGGGATCTGACTGTAAATCAGACGGCTACGCCTACGGGGGTTCGAATCCCTCACCCGCCACACCACACCAAACGCCCCGTTGACCTGGGAAAACAGGCCAGCGGGGCGTTCGTCGTGTGTGCGGCTGTGTGCGGCCCTGGGCAGCCGATTGCAGCTGTTCGCCCCGAATACGCCCCGAAGTTCTGGCGCCTCTGGGCTAGTCACCACCCGTCGAACGCGCGGCTGATCCGGTCCCGCGCGGCCTGTTCGCCACCGTCGAGGCACTTCGCGTAGACCCGCAGCAGCACGGCGAGACTGTGTCCGGCCCACTTGGCCACCCGTGTCGCCTCCACCCCGCCGTTCAGCCACGTGGACACGGCCGCGTGGCGCAGGTCGTAGGGACGCTTCGCCAACGGCCCTGCAATCACCTCAGGCGTGAACACGCGCTCCCGGGCCGTCGCCCACACTCGCCCGTAGACGGTGCTGCCGACCCGGCCGCCGTCGCGGGCTCCCCGGAACAGGCGCCCGTCCCGTGCCGTCCCGAACCGACTCAGGTGCGCGTGCAGCAAATCGGTCAGGACCGGGGGACACGGGACGGTCCGCACAGTGGCCGCGTCACGGTGTTTGAGCGGCCCTTCCTCATTGGCCGTTCCTGAGTCTGTCCACTCCTTGCCGACCTCCGGGCGCGCTCCTTCAAGATGCAGGTCACCCCAGCCCTTTTCCGGCAGCGAAAGGTGCTGCTTTTTCAGGTTCGTCGCTTCCTCGGGACGAAGTGCCGCGTAGTACATCAGCGCGAAGAATGCGGCCAATGGCGGTCCTTGTTTGCCAATCGTGCCCACTGCGTCGAGCAACATCCGAGCCTGAATCGGATTGACGACTGCGTGCGGATCGACCTCGCGGAGCGCGAATTTCCGCTTTTTTGTCTTGACCTCGTGCAACGGGTTCGACGTCAGTAGCTTCCTCTCAATCGCGTAGTCGATGGCGTTTCCAAGTGTGACTCGGCGGATTCTGACGGTGTTGGCTGCCGCGCGCTCCCCGTCCAGCCTGAGATCCAGAGCGCGGAGGACCATACGGAGCGTTTCCGGTTCGGCGAGGTCGGACACGTTGCCGCTGGCCTTGCGGGCGGTGCTGATCGCGTGCTTTAGCTCGGCGGGATGCTCTTGGTCGCGTTCCTTTGTGTTGTAGGCAAGCTTGAGTGCCTTGCGGAGTAGCTGGGGGTCGAGCGACGGCTCCTTCAGGTTGAGCAGCGGAATCGTGATCGTCATCAGCGATTCCGCGAGTGACTTCCGGTACTTCGGCGACGAGTCGGGCCACTTCATGTCCGCGTACGAGCAGGAAAATTCGAACCAGGTCATCCGGGCGGATTCGCGAATCATCGACACGGGTAAGCCCTGCTCGGTGTCGAACGCCTCGCCTTCACGCGCAGCTGAAACGAGCCGAGATCGATAGCTATCCGCGAGTCCTGAGGTATCAAAGCTCTCACCGAACTTATGTCCAGCTACCAGCCAGCGAACGCGGTAGGTGGTTTTCCGCTTGCCTGCATACGTCTCTGTGGACCAGATCCGCACCTTGTGGCTTGTCACCATTTAGGCAGCCTCCTCGCACGTGTCCAGCCAGTTGTCCAGGTCGATTCGGCGGATGCGAATTTCTCCGTTCGGCAACTTGATGCAGCGGGGCGCGCGCTTCTTCGCGCGCCATTCGTAGAAAGTGCGACGGGAAATCTCTAGCTCCTCGCAGAGCGCGGCAATGGTGAGGTGCTGACGACGCTGGGGTGCCATCGTGGCGGGTTCTCCTCGCGCAAGTAGGGCTTGCTGGGGTGCGCGACGGGCATGAGCGCTCTCCTCGGTTCTGGACGCGCAGAGGCGTGCTGGTTGTGCCGCTACCTGCGCTACCTGCGCTACTTCGCAGGTCAGAGGGGTAGCGGATACGGAGGGGGTAGCGCTTAGATCCGCTACCTACGTTCTGTGATGGGTGGTGACGCTCCGGAGGTAGCGCTTGCGTCCGCTACCTCCCCCGTATCCGCTACTGTCCTGACCTGCGCGGTAGCGGAGGTAGCGGCGGTAGCGCTTGCGGGCAGGTAGCGCTGCCAGGCGTCGGTGAGCCCGTCCGGGCCGGTGGCGCGGTAGCCCTTGCGCACCCCGCCGCCGGGCAGCTTGATGTCCTTGGCGCGCACGCCGTAGGGCTTGAGGAATCCGGCCAGTCGTCGGGGGTCGAGCGGTTTGCCGTCGAGGTCGCCCCAGGGGGCTTCGTCCATCTCGTGCAGGGCGGCAAGGATCTCGTCGGTCAGGAGTTTGTCGGTGTCACGCGTGGAGAATAGGTCGCGCAGGTCGGCCAGCAGTTGCAGGCGCTGCCCGCCACCGTTGCGGTCGGCGTTGGCGATGTCGACGAAGTGCTTGCAGGCGGCGCGGGCGGTGGCCGGCCAGTGCCCGCCCGCCGCGTCCGCGATCGCGATGAGCGGCCGCCAGATCTCGGCGGAGCGGTCCCGCACCCCCTCGGGCATGTCGGGGCGACCCCGGCTGATCTTGTCGGTGACCGACTCGATCCACCCGGCCAGCATCTCGCGCAGCGGTGTGGCCTCGCGTTCGACGTCTTCTTCCCAGAATTCCTCGACTTCCTCGTCTTCGCGGCGCCGTTTCATGTGGACGGTGATGGCGCGGGTGGTGATGGTGTCGGGCATGTTCCCGGCGATCCCGGCCAGCGCTGCCGGGGCGAACACGGGGAACCGCTGGACCTTCATGGCTTTGGCGTCGCCGACGCAGCGGGCGACGGTGGCGCCGCGCTTGTATCCGGCGTTGAGCAGGCCGCGCAGGTCTTCGTTGTTGCCGCCCTTGGCTGCGAAGATCGTGTCGACCTCGTCGAACAGGATCGTGATCGGCCCCTCGGACACCATGCGGAACAGCGCGGCCGTGGTCGCGGACAGCGTCATTTCCGGTGCCCGGACGAGGAACTGCGCGACCTCCAGCACGCGCGTCTTGCCGGAGCCCGGTTCCACGCTGGACAGGATCAGCCGGGGTGTGACGTAGAAGTGGTCCGCGCCGTGGGTGTGGGCGTACCACAGCGCTAGCATCGGTGCGCAGTGCTCGGACGGGAACGCGTTGAACCGGGCGACAAACTCCCGCACCCGGTCGAGCACTTCGTGTCCGGGTAGGACGGTGGCGTTCGCTGCGCGCCAGACGTGCTGGCAGTTCTCCGAGCAGAAGTCATTCGAGGGCGAGTCCCCCAGTTCACGCGCGCACTGACTGCACGCACCACGCGTGCCGATCGCGTCGTCGATCGCGTGCACGGTCGTGGTGGTCGGGTCGGTCATCACGCAACCTCCCTGCGCTGCACGGGATTGGTGGCGCCCTTGCCGAGTCCGGCGTCCACCACGCGCGCGACCTCCCGGGCGTTCGGGGGCCAGTGCGCCGAGCCGATCAGTGTTTCCCCCGCCGCGAGCAGCTCGGCGCGCGCCGTGTGGTGGTCGACGAGCCCGGCGCCGACCTTGCGGCCGATGGTGTAGGCAGCGGAGGACAGCACGCCGTTGTAGCTGCCTGGTTGGGCGTCTCGCACGCGTTGGCACTCGCCCCGCAGTGCCGCCACCCCGTAGCCGGTGGGGTTGGCAGAGCGGATCTGGACGGGCGCCGAGGTGGCCGGTGACGCCTTTGCCGTGCACAGCTGGACCAACCACCCCGGCAGTTCGGCGGGGTCGCGCTCGTCGAGCAGTTCGTAGCCGCCTTCGGTCGTGCTCGAGCCGGGTGCCACCACGTATCCGCCCCCGGCCCGGGTGTCCACGTGCGGGCACAGCTGCCCCTGGCTGTTGCGCAGCCGCACCCCGGCCGGTGCCCGGTAGTACAGGTGGCGCCCACCGGAGGGCGTGCTCACGGTGAACGTGTCCGGCACCGGGCCGCCGCACTGGTCGGCGAGCGCGGCCAGGGCGGCCGCGCCGTCCGATCCGGGCTCGTCGTCCTTGGGCATGTCCAGGTCGATCACGACCAGCCCGGCCGGGCCGGTGGCGAGGCCGATGTTCCAGCGGTCGGCCTGCCAGCAGCGCCGGATACGGGTGGGGTCGGTGGTGGCGCGGTTTTCCCAGTCCTTCACGGCGGGCTGCCGCTTGGTGCCCGGGCGCAGCGGGAAGACCGGCCAGCCCAGCGCTGCCAGATACAGCGCCCACTCCTGCAACGGGTTCGGTTCGGTGGTGGTCGCGGTGGTCATCAAAAGCCCCTTCAAGGTGACGGTGCGTGACGGTTTTTGGGTAGGGGGTGCCGTGGCGGGCACCCGGTGCGGGTGCCGCTCGGGGGGTTGGTGGGGAGTTAGGTCGGCGGGTTAGGTCGGCCGTGGCGGGTTAGGTTTCTAACTCGCCGGGTTAGCCAGGGGTCTTGGCCTGCTGATCTGCGGAAAGTTAGGGAGTTAGCCGAGTTAGGTCGGGCCGCTCCCGGCCCGGATCGGGCCCGTTTCGCGGGATGCGGAGCCGGGCGGCCCGACCTAACTCGCTCCCGGTCACTAGTCGCTGTCGTCGTCGAGGTCGGCCGTCGCCCGCTTCGCGAGTGCTTCACGGATGGTGACCGGATCGACCGGGTACCGGTTGCCGGTGGCGGGCACCTTGATCCCGTAGTCGGTGGCCAGCTGCTGCCGCAACGCCTTGCCGGTCAGCCGCCGGTACGGCTGGTACTCCGGGGCGTGACGGGCCAGCAGCGCGGGCACGTCCGCAGCCGGAACCGGCTCCCGACCGAGCACGGCGTCCAGGTCGTCGAGCAGGTCGCGGGCGGCCTCGATCTGCGGGGCGGGCCGGTCCCCGCCCGGCATCTGCCCCTGTTCCTCCACCTGCCGCATCGCGCGTTCGATGATGGGGGTGATCTGGTCGTTGTCCCTGGCGACGTCGAGGAAGTAGACCTGCACGATGTCCGAGCGTTCCCCGGTGAACCCCTTCACCACGGCGGTGCCCTTGTCCGTGCCCGGGATCAGCTCGGTGGCGCGGTGCCCGGCCGCGTAGGCGCCCTGCCCCAGCAGCGCATCGTTGGCGACGTGGTCCCCGACCGCGAACGCGATCCCGTTCGAGCAGTTCCGTGTCACATCCCGGGGCATGGAGTCCTTCGTGGGGGCCTGGGTGGAGACGAGCATGTGGATGCCGCGCTTGCGGCCCAGGCGCACGATGTCGACCAGCAGCTTGGCGATGTTCTTGCCGTAGTCGGGGTGCTGGATCGCGACGTGGGCCTCTTCGAGCAGGCAGAACAGCGGATGCAAGCCGACGTTGCGGTTGGCCAGCTCGCGGGTGACGGCCGGGATCTCGTACTTGATCAGCAGCTCGCCCCGGCGCTGCACCTCGGCGTGCAGGTCTTCCAGGTCGGCCTCGATCTCGGCGATCCGCTCGTCCTCGGCGCCCATGATGTAGCGGGCACAGCGAGGCTTGAACGCCTCGAAGTCGAAGTTCGCGTCCGGCACGTAGATCCGCAGCTCAGCGGTCGGGTCGAGGGCGGCCCCGGCCACGATGACCCGCGCCGCACTCGATTTGCCCTGCCCGGGCATGCCACCGGTGATGGTGTTGCGCTCCATCAACGGCGCCAGCAACGGCGTGCCGCGCAGCGTCTTGCCGAACGGGACGCCCTTGAACACATCCACCACACCCTCGGTGAGCAGCGGATATGCCCCGGCGCCCTCCGCGAGCGCGCCCTTGTCCGCGATCCACAGATCGAGGATTCCGGCCTCGGTGCCGGTGGTCGGCCACACCTCTTTCGCCAGCCGGTGCAGCCCCGTCGCCAGATCGGCGCGGCGGCGCGCGATCTTCTCCGCCGTCACCCCGGCCGGGAGACGCAGCACGGCGTGCGTGCCGCGCCCGTCGATGCGGGCGGGGGTGAGGAACTGCAACGGCAAGCCCTGCTTGAGGTAGGCGCTGATCTGCGGAATCCGCAGCGCCTCCAACGCCCGCGCGATCGTGGTCTCATCGATCACGGCGTCCATGTCCGCGTCCCGCGCGGTCGCCAGCCATGCGGGGGCGGTGCCGCGACGGCGGCCCTCCCGGTATGCGGCCAGCAGCACGAACCCGGGCAGCCCCATCAAAAACGGCGTCCAGGCGATCGCGATCGCGGTGAACACCCACCGGATCGCCGAGAGCACCCCGGTGATGACGTTCACGAACTCGCCCGTCCCGGACAGCTGCACGAACAACCCGACCAGCAGCACCAGCGCCACCGTGGCCGCGAGGCTGCCCATCAGAACCTTGGCGGCGCCCTTGGCCAGCGCGGGCGCGTCCATCAGCCGCTTGTGACGCCGTTCGGCGGCGGCCTCTTTGCGCTCCATCCACTCGGCCAGGGCCTCGCGGTCCCCGACCGCCTCAGCGGCCTTGATCTGGCGGCGGTACACGCCCATCGTGGAGGCATCCCAGGCGCGTTTGGTCCAGGACTCGAAGCCCTGCACGGTGGTGAACCCGGCCGCCACCACCGTCTTCCCGGCGGTTTTGGTGTGCCGGTGGGTGGCGACCGTCTTCACTCCCTTGTAGACGGTGACCACGTCGTGGCGGTAGCCGCGGTACCGCTCGAACGCCAGCTCCCGCTGCCGGGCCCGGTAGTCGGCCTCGGTGACGATCTCGCCCTCCAACACCTCGGTGTCGGTGTTGGCCGGCGCGTCGGTGGCGCGGTGGGTGGGCAGGTAGTGCACCCGCGCCAACTCCTCGCCCGGCCGGTCGCTGTCATGGTTGGTGTCGTTGGTGGTCACTGGCGGCCTCCCGTGCCGTGTTCGGTGCGGAGCTGCCGGGCGCGGGCCGCCGAGCAGCGCAGGGTCTTGCGGATCGACTCGGCCGAGTCGGGGTTGACCGTCCCGGCGTCGATCGCGTCGGCCAGCTCGGCGCGGAGCTGATCCATCGAGCGGCCCGGGCGACGGTCGACCCGTGCCCGGTCGGGGGTCGACTCATGCAGGTCAGCCCCGGGGTCGAGGGTCGCGACCCCGCCCTCTCCGGGCGTCTCGTCGGGTGTCGAGTCGGCCTCGACTGCACCCCGGGTAGCGGCGCCGTCGGTGGCGAGCAGGTCGGCGAGTTCGCGGTCCCAGTCGGCCGACTCCGAAGCGACCGGCAGTCCGGGGACGATCGCGGCCTCAAGGCGTCCGCGCTTGCCGAGCACGTAGCGGCCCGGGGCGTAGACGAGGCGGGCGGTGCCGTCCGGGCTGATCTCGGCGACCGCCTGCCGCACGGCGGCGCGGCGGACCCGGCCGACCTTGCGGGCCGCCTGCGCCTCGATCCGCGCCGTCTGCCGCTCGGTGCGGGACCGGGGCGGCGCCGCCAAGGTGAGCTGATGGGCGAGCACCCCGGCGATCGAGACGATGCCCATGACCATCCCGAACTCCCACCGGGCAGTCAGGCCGTGCAGCAGGTTCGCGCCGAACGCCACCCCGGCGAAGGTCCACACCCCCACCTGCAACCAGCCGGTCGGCCGATCCGGCCAGCGGCGGCGGGAGATCAGCACCGCGACGGCGAACGCCCACATGCCCAGCTCCGTGATCCCGGGCAGCAGCACCCCGAGCGTGCTGCCGTAGACGGCGCGGCCGTAGGCGGCCATCGCGGGGGCGGCCAGCACGAACGACAGCAGTGCCACCGGATAAATCAGCAGCTCCACCACATTCGCGCCACACCACCCTGTACCCGCCCGCAGCACCGCCCGGCGACGCTCCCGCCGTGCCGCAACCGCCCGGTCGTGGGCCTCGGCCTGGGCCTGCTCATCGTGGCGCCGTTCCCGGGCCTGCGCGGCGCGTTCCGCGATCCGCACCTCGGCAACGGCGGCCGCCTGCTCCCGCCGGATCTGCGCGTCAACCAGTCGGTTCGCGCGACGCTCTTCCTGCCAACTCATCACGCCTCACCCCCGTCCCGGTCGCCCTCGGCCGTGGCCGCCGCGCGACGGGCGGTGTTGCGGCGGTGCAGGTGCACCTCGTGCGCGGCCCAGCCAAGCGCGGCGAGTACGGAGGCGACGTAGAAGCCGTCCCAGATCCCGGCGCCCAGAGCGAGCGGCACAGCGACCCCGGCCAGCTCGCCCAGGTGCCACCCGGCCCAGGAGATCGCGCGGGTGGTGCGGGTCGGGTTCGTGGCGTTGTCATAGATCGCGACATCCCGGGCCTGCCGGGCCTCCAACTCGCCCGTCGACTCAGCGGCCGTGGCGGGCGTGGTGTTCTGGTTGTGGTCAGGCGTGGACATTCGGGGCCTCCCCTCGAAAACCGTTGTCAGGGTGGAAGAACTGGTTGATTGCGCGGCGCGGAGGTTGGCTGGCCTGCCGCACGGCGAACGCGTCGATCCGGCGCATCGAGGTCTCCAACACCCGCGCCAGCAACACCAGCGGCATGCGGATCAGGTGGAGCAGCAGGAACACCGCCACCGCACCGGCCAACCCCAGCAGTGCGACCGTCCCGCGCTGACGCAGCGCCTCGAACAGCGACATCACAGACCCCCTCCGCGTCCGCGCGAGGCGACCCGCCGCCACGCGCCAAAGTCGGGCATCTCCAGATCTGCGCCGAGCGCGGTCGCGGCGGCCAGCGCCAACGTGGCGTGCACCTCGGCGGCGGCCAGGCGGCTCGCGCCACGCTCGGTCGGGTCTTCGCTGCCCTTGGCCAGCAGCGCTTCGGCCTTGCGGTAGTGCTCCGGTCCGGTCATCAGTGGCCACCTCCCTGGCTGAACAGCACCGTCAGCGCGTAGACCACCTGGTTGGCGGCGTGACGGGCCTGGTAGGGGTGCTGCACGCACCACGCGATCAGCGCGAGGAAAGCCAGTCCCCACAACACTTTCTTGACCGTGTGCTTCTTCGGCGCGAGCGTGATGCCGGTGTGCTTGCGGTTCATGCGGCCACCTCCGTGGCGGCGGCGAGGTCGATGCCCTCGCAGGTCCAGCACTGGCGGGTCGAGGTCGGCACGTAGTAGCCGACGTCCTCACGGCAGGTCTGGCAGATCCGGCGCGCCCGCAACGCATTGCGGACCTTGGCCCGGCGCTGCGCGGCGGTGCCGCGCACCGGCAACGCCAGCTCCACAGAGAACAGCTCGGTGGTCTCCTCGTGTCGGTAGGGCTTGTGGTGGCGAAACACCAGCAACGCCACCGGATCCGCACCGCCCGGGCGCATCCCGATCTCCCGCAGCTGGGAGCGGCTGAGCAAAGTGGACGGAGCCTCACCCCACCCGAACACCGGCAGCGCGTCCCGGAAACCACGGCACAGCGCCACGTGATGCGTCCGGCCGTCGTTGACGGTTACGACCTGCTGCTTGCGCTTGAGCGGATTCACGCGCGCTCACCCCGCCCCAGTCGAGCCAGCTCGTGGGTTGCGGCGTCTTCGAGCCGGTCGGCCTCGGCGGTGTGCCAACCCGCACGCAGCGATGTCCGGCCCGCCGCGCGGTAACCCTGTTCCGACAGAGCCTCGCGATCGGCCGTGGCCTGCTCCCGGTGCCACGCCGCACCTTCGCGTAGGCGGCCCGCGATCTCGCGGGCGGTAATCGTGTCGATCAGGCGGTTCAGCTCGCCCGGGGTGTAGGTGACCAGCTCGTCGTCGATCGCGGCCGCGAACCGGGCCGCCGTGGCGCCGATCAGCTGGCGGGCCTTGCCTACCATGGAAGTCCTTCCCTTCGAGTCCGTTGCTGGCTGGGTGGGGAGTCCCGGTCCGGCGGCGTTCTTGGCGGGATGCGCCGGGCCGGGGTCAGTGAAGAGGTGGCGCGTCATGTCCGCGCCCCCTCTTTGACGGCCTTGCAGGCGGGGCACTTCTTGCCCGGAAGGCCGAACAGCCGCCACGTCGAGGTCTCGTAGGTGCCCGCCTCGGCGGTAGCGCCGCACAGCGCGGTTATCCGGCCCGACCACCACGACTTCTTCGCGATCTCATGCACCAGCTCGTCGTTGCGGCCCATCAGGCGGCCTCGTTCTCAAGCAGGTCGGTGACGTCGAGTCGAACCGGGAGTGACCGGAGCGTCGTCCGGTCGGCACGGCGATGCGCCCTCCGTACCCGCGACCTGTCGTTGAACCGAGGCACGCGAGAAAGCGCCTCACGCTCCTCCCGGGCAAGTGCCCGTTCCATGTCCTCGACGTATCGCTCGATCTCGTCGCGCTCGGCGCGCAGGCCCTCATGCTCCTGAAAGGCGAAAGCGTCGTAGTCGTCGTCCAGACCGTCGAAGTGGGCTTCTGCCTGACGACGGCTGATGTGTGCGGACCTCATTGGTCTCCTTCGCTCGCTTCGTTGTCCGTGACCCGGACCACCATGAAGCTAACAGTTGATATGTAACCTGGTCAACTGGTAGGGCGAAGATTTATCAAAAGTCGCGCCTGACCTGCAAATTTAGACATGTCATCTGGTATGGTCTGGTTGGTCAGCTGGTCAGAACCCATCAGGGAGTCACATGTCTCGCCCACGTTCAGCAGTGAGTCGCTCGGAGCCCCTGCATCAGCAGGTGGCGCGCAACATCCGCAACGAGATAGAGGCTGGAGTCCTGCGAGATGGGCAACGGCTGCCGTCAACCCGTGAGCTGGCCGAAGAGTGGGGGGTCAGCACATTCGTGATCAACGATGCGATGGCTCTGCTGATCAAAGACGGCCTAGTGGAGAGCAAGCCTCGGGCCGGTCGCACGGTTCGCGCTCCTGAGCAGGCGCGCGAGCGTCCCCGCCCCGCCACGCCGCACGTGGTGCTGATCGGCGGATACGCGGGGAGCGGCAAGTCTGAGCTTGGGCGGATCGTCGCTCGTGAGACTGGTTGGCCGCTCCTGGACAAGGACACCCTGACCCGCCCCGTCGTCGAGGCGGCACTGGAGGCTGTCGGGCTCTCGCCACACGATCGAGAATCGGAGCTGTACGTCTCGAAGATCCGCCCGCGCGAGTACGAATCCCTGATCAACGCGGTGATCGAAAACCTGCATTGCGGCACTGGATCCGTGGTTACCGCACCGTTTATCCGCGAGTTCAACGATGCAGCGTGGATCAACCGAACCGAGGCGACCTGTAAGGATCTGGGCGCGAGCGTGACGTTTGTGTGGCTCTACTGCGACGCTGACACCATGCACACCTACGTGCGGCACCGTGGTGCCGCACGCGACGCGTCCAAACTCGCCGATTGGGACGGGTACCTTGCCGGGATTGACCTGGACATGCGTCCCCCAGTGCCGCACATCGTGGTGGACAACTCGGCGTCAAGCGAGCCCTTGCAGGAGCAGGCGCGGAGGCTGATCGAGGAAGTGCGCAAGACCGAAGCTGCCAACTGACAGCTCGCCCCTGAGCTGCGAAAAACGTGGAGGTGCGACCTTGCAGGTGCTCGTGGGCAACGAGCCTGATGACCAGGTTGGCGTTGAGCTGCTGGGCCGGATCGCCGGCGTCGAGGTGCTGACCTACGACCCGAACGAGGCTTTGCCAGCCAAACACCGTGGCGCTGAGGTGCTGATTCCGCCCTACCGGAGCAGCCACCGACCGATTCCGCTGCTGAAGCAGCTGCCAAAGCTGCGCATGGTGCAGCTGCTGTCGGCCGGTGCCGACGAGTGGTCGCGCGACGTTCCCGCGCACGTCACGCTGTCCACCGCTCGCGGCGCGCACGCCGGGCCGGTGTCGGAGTGGGTGCTCTCGGCGATCCTGTGTCTGTACCGCCAGTGGCCCGCGTTAATCCGATTCCAGCAGGAAGGCGTATGGGCTCACCGTCGAGTTGCGGCTGATACCCTCGCCGCGAGCCGAGTCCTGATTGTTGGCGCCGGCAGCATCGGGACCGCCGTCGCTCGCCGCCTCGCGGCCTTCGACGCTCAGCCGACGCTAGTCGCAAGCCGGGCACGGGATGGCGTGCACGGACCCGAGGACGTCCCGGGCCTGCTGCCTGAGCACGACGTCGTGGTCATCACCGCGCCGCTGACAGACGACACGCGCGGCCTGGTTGACAAGGCGTTCCTCGCGGCGCTGCCTGACGGTGCGGTGCTGGTGAACGCTGGGCGTGGGAAGATCGTTGACACAGATGCCCTGGTCACGGAGGTGCAGAGCGGCCGCCTCCGGGCCGCGCTCGACGTGACTGAGCCGGAACCGCTGCCTCCGGGGCACCCGTTGTGGGAGTGCTCCGGTGCGGTTATCAGCCCGCACATGGCTCGTACAGTGCCAGGGACGAACGCGCTGTGCTATGAAGTGGCGGCTAGGCAGATCGGCACGTTTGTAACTGGCGAGACCCCGGCAAACCTCGTCGCGAGCAGGGCGTAGCCCGCTTCCAGCCTGCCCGCCAAGTCTGGCGTCATGTGGCAAACCTGCTAATCTACTTGCTAATCATCATGCTAATGAGCGGTGAGCATGTTCACGGAGGGGCGATGACGGACGAAGAGCTTGTCGAGATCATCGACAACCTCCGGCTTCTTGGGAGCGACGTCTCCGATGTGGAGGCCAAGCGTGCCGAAGGAAAGCTTCCTAAGAGCCTTCGCGAGACTGTATCAGCATTTTCAAACACCCGCGGTGGGGTTATTGTTCTCGGTGTTGATGAAAAGGACAACTTCGCTGTGACTGGCGTCGCGGATGCGGCAAAAATGTCCGCGGATCTCGCCGCGCAATGTTCGGATGAGATGGAACCGGCGGTACGCCCGTTGATTGGCATTCACCAGGTTGAAGGAAATTCGGTCGTTGTCGCCGAAATCCCAGAAATGGCACGGGAGCAAAAGCCGGTCTTTTACAAAGGTGCTGGTATTAATCAAGGAAGCTACGTTCGCGTCGGCGATGGCGATCGAAAGCTTTCTAGTTACGAAGTTCAAGTTATGCTTTCGTCGCGTGGGCAGCCCAGGGACGACGAAAGCCTTACGCGCTGCACTGTGGCGGACCTTAATCAAGAGTTAGTAGAGTTGCTTGTACTTCGACTAAAGCGCGTACGTCCGCGTGCTTTTCAACACCTTGAGAAGACGGACGTCCTTCGTCGCGCCAAAGTAGTTGCAGCCGCCGATGACGGTTCTGATCGTGTGACTTTGGCTGGTCTTCTTGCTCTTGGCGAATACCCCCAAGCGGAATACCCGCAGTTGATGGTCAGCTTTGTGCACTACCCCACTGTAAGCGGCGTTGAGGACAGCAGTGGAACCCGATTCGTCGACAACCTGGTCGTTGAAGGCTCAATACCGGTGATGGTGATTGATGCCCTGAGTGCTGTTCGGCGAAACATGAGCAGACGCGCGATTGTCTCCGGTGTTGGTCGGCAAGATGTGTGGGAGTACCCGGAGACAGCCCTGCGCGAAGCTATCGTCAATGCGTTGGTTCACCGGGACCTTTCTCCTGCTGCTATCGGTACCCAGGTTCAAATTGAAATGTATCCAGATCGTTTGGTGGTGCGGAACCCGGGAGGGCTCTTTGGGCCAGTGACTGTCGAAAAGTTGGGCGAGGAAGGTGTGTCGTCGTCACGCAATGCGGCATTATTGCGATTGCTTGAGGAAGTTCCAATTCCCGGCGAAGATAGAACCGTCTGTGAAAACCGCGGATCTGGAATCCGTTCCATGATTGCGTCCCTTCGGGCGGCTGGAATGAGCCCGCCGAAATTTGTTGATAGGATCAGCTCTTTTCAAGTTACTTTTCCAAACCATGCCCTACTAAGTGATGAAACTGTCGATTGGCTGAAGCGTCTGGGGGAGAAGGGGTTAACCGACAGTCAATGTATCGGTCTCGCCATGTTGCGCGAGGGGCAAATACTGGACAATCAGAGTTACAGGACGGCTACCGGGCTTGACTCTCGGATTGCAACTCAAGAACTCGGTGACTTAGTCGGACGTGAGTTGGTGGTCCAAACCGGAACGCGTCGTTGGGCCCGATACGCCCTAAGCCCAAGGGTGCAAGGCGTACAGTCTCGGCACGCTGACCGTCGGTTACCGCCCGCAGACCGTAGGGATGAGGTTTTGCGTGCGCTCGGCAATCAGGTTCTGTCTCGCGCAGAACTCGCAGCGATCACCGGCTTGAGCAATCAGACCGTCCGTCGATGGCTCACTATCCTCCGACGCGAAGGGCTCGTTGAAATCGCAGGAGGAGAGTCACCCCAGAGTAAGAACGCACGCTATCGGCGGTGTCGACAGTCCGCCCCAAATGCGCTTCAGGCGACTCTGGACTTGGACTTCGAGTGAAGACGCCCGGACCTGAGGGGTGGTCGACGTCCAGCTGGCCTGCGCCAAATCTGCCCCGAAACTGGATGGTTGAGCCGTAAAACAGCAGGTCAAAGCCGGTTTCCTGGACGCTCTGTAAATCAGACGGCACTGCCTTCAGAGGTTCGAATCCTCTACCCGCCACACCAGCCACATCACCCCCGCGATCTGCGAAGACAGGGCACGGGGGTGATCTTGTACGGTCCGGCTCCGTCCGGCCCGGTCCGTGCCAGACCGGCGTACCCGGTGCCTCGTGATCCGCCGGCAGCCATCGCCGGACAGCACGCTTTCAAGTTGCCGCGACAGTAGGTGTCGCTACCACTTGTCGTAGTGGAGCACCTCCGAGAGCGGCTGACGGCGAGCGGGTTTGAAGGTGTCGCCGGTGTAGAACGCGGTCGGGATCAGCGCCGCCTGCCGGATTTCGCTTGGCAGGCCCAGGATCTCGGCCGCCTCGCGCTCGTATGCCAGGTGCAGTGAGGTGTACGCCGTGCCGAGGCCGAGGGTGCGTGCCGCCAGCATGTAGCTCCACACCGCGGGCAGGATCGACCCCCACAGCGCTGCCTGGTTACCAGCGGGCAGATCGCCGCCGGGCACCTCGATCGCGGGGATGACCAGCACCGGAACGTCACCCATGCGCTCGGCAAGGTAGTCCGCGCTGGACAGCACGCGGTGCTGCGTCCCCGCGCGGGCCGCGTCGTCGGGGTAGCGCTGCTCGGGCGTCTCGCCCGCCTCCCGGTACGCCCGGAACGAGCGCCGGTACAGCTCGCCGACCTGGGCCCGCAGGTCCGGGTCGGTGAGCACGATCCAGTGCCAGCCCTGCCGGTTCGAGCCGCTCGGCGCCTGCAGTGCGAGCGTGATCGCCTGCTCGACCAGGTCTCGCGGCACCGGCCGGTCCAGGTCGAGACGCTTGCGGACGGTACGGGTGGTGGTCAGCAACTCTTCGGGTGTCATGGCCCGATCGTGGCAGAAGTTCAGCTCTCGATCAGAACCAGCCGATTTCCGTCCGGATCACGGAACGCGAACATCGCCGGAACCCCCGGCCAGCGCAGCACCTCCGGGTCGACATCGACGCCGCGCGATTTCAGCTCCGCGTGGGTCGCGGCCGCGTCGGCGGTGACGAGCCGGATGCGGCTGTCCACCCCGGGCGAGGGCGCGAGCTCCAACGCGATCGACGTCGGCGAACCCGGCGGCGCGACGACGAGCCAGCGCATATCGCCGAGTGTGATGTCCTGCTGCTTCTCGAAGCCCAGCGTGCTGAGGTAGAACTCCAGCGCGCGATCCTGGTCCGCGACCGGCACACCCACGGTCGCCACATGGGAAATCTTCATGCCCTACAGACCCGCCGCAGGGGGAGAACTCATCGGTCAGGTCCACACGGCGCACGCCACGCCGTCGCCGAACACCTCGGGCGGCTCCGGGCGTGTGATCGCCGTGCCCAGCGCCACGCGACGGGCGGACCAGGCCACGGCGGCCGCATCGAGGACGTCGTCCACACCCGCCCGCCGGCCCGCGTCCCCAAGATCCGACAGCGCGATGCCGGCGCGGGCGAGCAGGCCCCGCCGCAGCTCCGTGCCCGCCCAGGTGTGCTTGCCGACGGTCAGTGGCGCGCGCGCCAGCTCCGCGAACGTCACCTCCGGGTGCACTTCCACCACGTGGCGACCGGTCTCCCGCACCCAGGCGTCGACCTGCAACAGTTTCGACCGCAGCCCGTACGCCTGGATCGACACGCCCTCGCCGACGCGCTCCCGGTTGATCGCCGACGCGGTCGCGTGATCGCGCGCTTCCAGCGCGGCGCGCACCGGCACCACGAACACCGACGACCGCAGCCGGCCGACAGCCTGCCTGGCCAGCACGTCGGCCTGGCGGCGCGTGCTGTCCGGCAGGCCGATCGGGATGTCGATGCCGACCACTTCGACCCGGCCGTCGGCCTCCGCGCGGGCAACGAGTTCGTCGATCGTGGCCGCGACATACGCGCGGGCATCGTCCAGTGCGATGCCGACCCAGCCCGCCTTGCACGCGTCGACACCCAGTACTCGCACCCGGTCCATTGAGCGGGGCACTTTACGTCACATCTGACCAGACAGCATTCCGAGACGAGTTACCTTCAGGGGCATGGTGAATGTGCCGGCCTTCGGGGTGGAGTTCTCGGCCCGCCGGACGCTCGACAACTTGCACCAGCAGGTCGGCGCCGGACTGCTGGCCGCTGCCGCCGTGCCCGGGTTGACGGCGGCGATCGACCAGCATGCGGCCGCCGTCCGCGACATCGTGACCATGGGCGTCGAAGGCTCCGCGGCGGTCGCGGGCGCCGTGCTGCTCGCCGGGTACGCGCGGGGCCTGGTCGATGCCGCGAGGGAGGCCGGCTGGCGGTTCACCTCGCCGGCCGACTGGACTCAGGCCGACTGGTTCACTGCCCGCCTGCTTGCCGTGTGCGCACTCGCCAAGCACATCGACCGGCCCGACTACCACGCCTGGCGAAACCTCCGCACGGCATAGGAAAGGCGGCCGGCCCGGAGGCCGACCGCCGATGTTCCCGTTATGCCTGACCGCCGGTCGACGTCGGACCGGGGCCCTGCCCACCGGCAGGCATCTGCTCCGTCTGAGCCTCGCTCGGCGCGCCGGTGCGCGTCGCGTCCTCACGTCCCCGCTGGTAGGCCTGCGCTTGCGCCCGCGCGGCGGGCATCTCGCGCTCGGCGCGGCCGAGCCAGGATTCCCAGCGCTGCTGCATGGGCCGGACCAGGCCGCCGCCCACACCGACGATCACGACGCCGGCGATCATCGCGAGCACCGCGACCAGCACGGGTGTGGTGACGGTCGTCGCGACGCCGATCTGGTTCAAGGCCGCGACGATGCCCAGGCCCCAGATGAACACGGCCGCGGCCATGGCGACGGTCCTGCCGTAGGACAGGCTGCTGAGCGCACTGCCGACCATGTCGCGCACCGCCCGCGCGATGGCGGCCGCGATGACGACGATGATGATCGCGACGACGGCCTTCGGCAGCCACGCCACAATGCCGTTCACCATCGAACTTACCGGGTTCGGGCCGAACACGCCGAGCGCGATCTGCAGCGCGATCAGGATGATCGCGTAGTAGATGAGTTTGCTGATGATGCCCGACGCATCATATTTGCTGTTGGCCAGCATCTGTTTTATCCCGCCACGTTCGACGGCACGGTCGAAGCCGACCTTCTCCAGCACGGTGTCGACGATCTTGGCGATGGCCTTCGCGATGAGCCAGCCGATGACCATGATGACCAGGAATGCGACGAGTTTCGGCACGAAGGTGGCGACCGTGCTCCACGCGTTCGAGATGCCCTGTCCGATGTCTACAGCGGCCAAATTGGTTGTTGACACTTCTTCTCCTTCCCCGACCTTCTCTCACATTGGAAGCGCTGACCTCCCGTTCCGCAACTCACTGACCTGCCCAAACGTCACCCTGTAGAGTGGCTACCCCGACGGCGAAGGGCCTAACATCGGCTTGTGGACCTTCCCGTGATGCCGCCCGTGCGGCCCATGCTCGCCAAGGCCGTGCACGAAGTGCCGCGCGCCGAGAATCTGCTTTACGAACCCAAGTGGGACGGATTTCGGTGTGTGGTTTTCCGGGACGGCGATGAAGTCGAGTTGGGTTCACGCAATGACCGGCCGCTTACCCGGTATTTTCCGGAACTCGTCGATCTACTGAAGGAAGCGCTTCCCCCACGTTGTGTCGTGGACGGCGAGATCGTGATCGTCACGGAGCAGGGCCTCGATTTCGAAAGCCTGCAGTTACGGCTGCACCCGGCGGCCTCCCGCGTGCGCAAGCTCGCGGGCGAAACCCCGGCGAGCTTCGTGGTGTTCGATCTGCTCGCGCTCGACGAGGAGAACCTGCTGGACGAGCCGTTCGCGGAGCGCCGCCGCCGGCTGGCCGAGGTCGTGAGCGGCGGGTTCGCGCGCGTGCACCTCACGCCGATGACGGACGATCCCGCGGTCGCCGAGGACTGGTTCACCAGGTTCGAGGGCGCGGGCTTCGACGGCGTGATGGCCAAGCCCGCGGACCAGCCCTATGAGCAGGACCGGCGCGTGATGTGGAAGGTCAAGCACGAGCGCACCGCGGACTGCGTGGTGGCCGGGTTCCGGTGGCACGTCGACGGCAAGGGCATCGGCTCGCTGCTGCTCGGGTTGTACGACGACGGCGGGACGCTGCACCACGTCGGGGTCGCGAGCAGCTTCACCGCGGCTCGCCGCCGGGAGCTGGTGACCGAGCTGGAACCGTTGCGGGACAACGCAACCGACGGGCATCCGTGGCGGGAGTGGGCGGTCGCGCAGGCCGAGGCGGGCCGCCGGATGCCTGGCGTGCAGAGCCGATGGAACGCGGGCAAGGACCTGTCGTGGGAGCCGGTGCGGATCGAGTGGGTAGCCGAGGTGCGGTACGAACATGTCCAATCAGGACGGTTCCGGCACGGCACGCGGTTGGTGCGGTTCCGGCCGGACCGCCGTCCCGTGTCGTGCACGTACAGCCAGCTGGATGAGGTGCCGCCGGCCGAGTTGGCGTCCCTGTTCTCCGAGGTGGGGCGATGAACGCCGAGGTCGAGGGCGTCACGATCTCCCATCCGGAGAAGGTGTACTTCTCCCAACGCGGGGAAACGAAGCTCGACCTCGTCCGGTACTACCAGGCCGTCGCCGGGCCGTTGCTCGCGACGATGCAGGGGCGCCCGTTGTTGCTGGAGCGCTATCCCGACGGCGCCGGGGGTAAGTCGTGGTTCCAGAAGCGGGTGCCGAAATCGGCGCCGCCGTGGCTGACGACGACAGTGGTGTCCACCCCGAACGGCACCACGAGCGAAGCGCTGGTCGCGGCCGATCTCGCGCACGTGCTGTGGGCGGTCAACCTCGGGTGCATCGGGTTCCACGTGTGGCCGATCCGCGCCGCGACGCCGGAGGTTACCGACGAGCTGCGGGTCGATCTGGATCCCTCGCCGGGGGTGACCTTCGACCAGGTGCGTGAAGCCGCGGTGCTGACTCGGGAGTTGTTGACGGAGCGGGGCATCGAGGCGCAGATCAAGACCACCGGGTCGCGAGGGCTGCACATCTACGTGTCGCTGCAGCCGCGGTGGGACGGCTACCAGGTGCGCGCCGCGGCGGTCGCGCTGGCGCGGGAGCTCGAGCGGCGGCATCCGGCGCTGATCACCGCGCAGTGGTGGAAAGAGGAGCGGGGCGCGCGGGTTTTCGTGGACTTCAACCAGAACGCGCCGCACAGGACGGTGTTCGGGGCGTGGTGCGTGCGGCCGCGGACCGGAGCGCAGGTGTCGGCGCCGATCGGGTGGGACGAGCTGGCGACGGTGGCGCCGGAGGAGCTGACGATCGCGACGGTGCCGGCGCTCGTCGCGCAGCGCGGCGACCCGTGGGCCGGCGCGCGGCCGCAGTCGATCGAGCCGCTGCTCGAGATGTCCGAGCGTGACCTGGCGAACGGCCTGATGGACGCGCCGTGGCCGCCGGTCTACCCGAAGATGCCCGGCGAACCACCTCGCGTCGCCCCCAGCCGCGCCAAACACCCCTAACCCCCCACCCCCACCCCAGTCCCGTCCCATCCCCTCGCGAGTTGAGGTTTCCACGCCCGCGAGTTGAGGTTTCTGTGCGCGCGAGTTGAGGTTTCCACGCCCGCGAGTCGGGGTTTCCAAGCGCCGAGCCGCGGGTTCTGTGCGATCGGACGGCGCAACACAAACCTGGACTCGCCCGCGCGGAAACTTCAACTCGCTGGCGCGGAAGCCTGGACTCGCCGCGCGGAAACCTCAACTCGCGGGGGATCAGGGGTGGGGGTTAGGTCGCCGCCCATGGTGTGGAAGGGCTCCGTGGCGGCGAGGCCGGCGCCGGCCACGAGGCCGAGGGACAGCGCATCCACGGCTGCTGCCGGCCCCCGCACAACGAGCGGGGGCCGGCTTCAGCCGGTTTACGCTGCTTGGCGCACCGGGGTCGACGCCGGGGTCAGCGCCAGCTCCAGCACCTCCCGCACGTTCGTGACCGGGTGCACGTCGAGCTCCGCCAGCACGTCGGCAGGCACGTCGTCCAGGTCGGGCTCGTTGCGCTGCGGGATGATGATCGTGCGCATCCCGGCCCGGTGCGCGGCGAGCAGCTTCTGCTTCACGCCACCGATCGGCAGCACCCGCCCGGTCAGCGACACCTCACCGGTCATCGCCACGTCCGCCCGCACCACACGACCCGACAGCAGCGACGCCAGCGCCGTCGTCATCGTGACGCCGGCCGACGGCCCGTCCTTCGGCACCGCGCCCGCGGGCACGTGCACGTGGATGCCGCGTTCCTTCAGGTCCCCGACGGGCAGTTCCAGCTCCGCGCCGTGCGACCGCAGGTACGACAGCGCGATCTGCGCCGACTCCTTCATCACGTCGCCGAGCTGCCCGGTCAGGGTCAGCCCGGCCGCGCCCGATTCGGGATCCGCCAGCGACGCCTCGATATAGAGGACGTCACCGCCGGCCCCGGTCACGGCCAGCCCGGTCGCGACGCCCGGCGTCGCGGTGCGCTGCGTGGACGCCGGCAGCGACGACTCCGGCAGGTGCCGTGGGCGGCCGAGGTAGCCCTGCAGGTCCTCGGCGTGCACCGTGATCGGCAGCGTCGCCTCGCCGAGCGCGACCCGGGTCGCGATCTTCCGCAGCACCTTCGCGATCGTGCGGTTCACGTCGCGAACGCCCGCCTCGCGGGTGTACTCGGCGGCGATCCGGGTCAGCGCGTCGTCGGTCAGCACCACGTCGCCGGGGCTCATCCCGGCCCGCTCCAGCTCGCGCGGCAGCAGGTGGTCGCGGCCGATGGTCACCTTCTCGCGCTCGGTGTACCCGTCGAGCGTGACCAGCTCCATCCGGTCCAGCAGCGGCCCGGGGATCGTCTCGAGAGCGTTGGCGGTGGCCAGGAACACCACGTCGGACAGGTCCAGCTCGACCTCGAGGTAGTGGTCGCGGAACGTGTGGTTCTGCTCCGGGTCCAGCACCTCCAGCAGCGCCGCGGTCGGGTCGCCGCGGTAGTCGGCGCCGACCTTGTCCACCTCGTCG